>NZ_JBSFDI010000037.1:0-60946 GCF_053593835.1 Streptomyces sp. NPDC002076 | reverse complement strand
ATGCCCATGGACGCGAACCCTAACTGCAGACTCTGACATCGCTCCGGTCTCGTCTGTCAACTGCCTGCCGACAGCCATAGGAAACGATGTCTTAGTCCCTGACATCACGTCGTATCACGAGCCTGATGTACTGCCACCCCAGTTGTAGACGTTGACGATCGGCCGACCTCCGGGCAGGCGGCCGGGCCGACCACACCGGGTCGGCGCCGCATCCGCGCTGCTCCGTCCAGCCGCCCACGCGGCCGTCGCAGGCGAAGACGGATTCCTCCGTGGCTGGAATCGCGGCCTGAAGAAGACTCGCCGTGCAGTCTGCCTGGCTGTCACGGCCCGGTGCCGGCCTGCCGACCTCGGTGTGGAGATCGAGGCGAGAGCCGAGCAGGTCTTCTTCCCCCGGCAACGCCTGCGGCTCGACCGCCACCGGCGGGTGCGCACCGCCGCTGCTGCTGGTCGCCGGAGGTCTCTCGGCGGGACTGGTCAGGAGGAACTTCTGCTCCTGGCGGTGGCGGGTGTGGCCCAGGCGGCTTGATGTGGCCGTGGAGCTGGAGGGGGCCGAGCGATTGGGCCCGGCCAAGCGGTTGGGCCTGGCTAAGCGACTGAGTGTGGCCGAGGAACTGCTGCTTTTGGCGGAGGCCGACGTGTCTGAGGGACTGGCTGTGCCCGAGGGGCTCGGGCGGGGGTCGTGGGGGCAAATCCAATCAGGACTTTTGAATCCGAAGCTCAGGCCCCACTCCTCGTCGCAGCCGCCCCAATATGTCCCCACCCAGCCGCAGTAAGGGCCGCCGTAGCTGTAACAGGGGGGCGTTGATTTCTGCCAACCCGGATTCGTCAAGGGTGGCTGGGGCGATTCGGCTTTGCTCCGCGAGATGCGGTGGGCGCTGACCATGCGAACCCGCGTTGCATCGGAACTCTGGTGCATCCAGTCCGTGAAGAAGAGGGGCAGGCCGATGGCTGAGGCGAAAGTCGCCACCATTGCAGCAGCGAGAGCACAGCGGATCAGGCGCATGACTGTTCCCTCTCGGCTTCGTGGTCTGTGACAGGTGTGGACGAACTCTGTGCACGGGCGCCGCCGCTGTGCGCTGGAGCTGAACGTATGGTTTCGAGCCCCGCCCAACAACCAGCGAACCGCCAGTCGGGCCGCCTTGCTCTGGTTTTTCACTCGAAGAGGCTTCGCACAATTCCTATTCGGCTCCCTTGATGAATGTCCACCTGCCAGCCTGCGCCATTCCGCGGCAGAGCGGCAGAGCCTGCCAATCGGGTCTCCCGGCTTCTCCTGTGGGTGCGGCGCTGTTTGAGCTGGTCGCCCCGCATGTGGCCGACGACACCTAGCCTCAATGCCGGTAACTTAGGGTGTCCGCTTACCCCGTTTGGGTTCGGTGCTGCGACGATGGTGAGGGCCGGAACGCGTGAACGGTCCGGAACGTGGTGGACGGCGCGTTTGAGGGACAGTTGGCGACTTTGCGTTTGATGACGCGGGGGTTGGCCCGGCGGCGTCGGGGCGGCAGGAGGCGTTCGAGGAGTTCAGCGTGGGCTGCTTTGACCGCGTGTGCGAGTGTGCCGGGGGAAACGCCGCCTGGTCGGTGACCTGGCGGCGCACGACGCGCAGTGAGCGGGTGAAGGAGATCCGGATGCCGCGATTCCCGCGCGTCACACCCCCGCACAGCGCGCAGGGTCATTAGCGTTCTGTTGACCAATCAGTTGAATCGGTGCCAACGCGGAGAGACAAGATGCTCAGGGGATTAAAGAATTTCCTGATGCGGGGCGACATTGTCGTCGTGGCGGTCGGGCTGATTGTCGCGCTGGCATTCAACACCCTCATCAAATCGTTCACGGACAATGTGATCAATCCGATCATCGCGCGGGCGCAAGGGGGCCGGACCTTCGGGCTCGGGTGGCAGCTGGGGCGGCCCGGGAACAAGGCGACTTTCCTCGACATCGGGTCGTTCATCTCGGCGGTCATCTACTTCATCATCTTCATGGCCGTCGTCTACTTCCTGATCGTCGTGCCGTACAAGAAGTTCCAGGCCCGGCGCGGCGTGGCCGCCTTCAAGGAGCCCGGTGCGGTGAAGACGTGCCCCGCCTGCCTTTCCGAGGACGTTCCCGCCGCAGCCGGCACGTGCCGGTACTGCGGGACGCAGCAGCCTGCGGCGGGCACGGCCCAGCACCCGTAAGGCGCGGGGCGCGGTGCCCGTCGAGCCGTCACCCTGCGGGCGCTGACAGCGAGGCCGCCTGAGCTGGAACGACTCATGCCTCTGGCCCGGTAAGCGGGTTGAGTCGTTCTGCACTTCCGCAGTGCAGTGCGAGACTGGGGCCCTTTGTGCTGCTTGCGTCAATATCCCTTGCACCGGGTCCGGGAGCGTGCGGAGGACGGCCTGTGCAGAACTTGGACGACTGGCTCGCTGACCGGCGAGAGATCCTCAAAGCCGCAGGTCAAGGAAGGGGCGCCTCCTTCGAGTGGGCCGCTAACAGGCCATCTTATTCGGCCAGTTGGTGGCGGTAGATGGCGGGAGCGGAGGCGGGCCATCGGGCCCACCGTGTTCCACGATCAGATAGCGTGCTCGCTCGGGGGGAGCTGATATTGATCAGGCACGGCCAGACTGAGTGGAGCCTGTCGGGCCAGCACGCGGGGCGCACTGACATTGCGCTGACTGACGCGGGTGAGGCATCGGCCAAGGCGCTCGCTTCGAGGTTGGCCCGACGCCCGCTGGTCGGCGTGTTCAGTAGTCCGCTGAGCCGCTCCATGCGGACGGCCGAGCTGGCGGGATTGGCCGGCGTCAGGCCCGATCCTGACCTGGTGGAGTGGGATTACGGCGGCTATGAGGGCCTGACCGCAGCGCAGATCCGCGAAGGGCGTCCGGGCTGGGACCTGTGGCGGGACGGCGTCATTCCCGGCGACGTTGACCATCCCGGTGAGCGGCGCTTCACCTCAACGCCTTCCTCATGGAAGCCGGCCACCACGAGGCGGCGTGGCGGCTCCCGCGCAGCAACCCGCGGGCGGACCGGGTGATCACCGGGGAGGAGGTGGCGTGACGAGCAGCACCGACGCCCCGCCGGCTCACCCGTCGCCCGACGAGCCCTTCAGGTCCGAACGGCCGCCGTTCGTGTGGCTCTTCGAGCGCGAGGTCCTGCGGTTCCTGACCATCTGGCGCTACAGCGTCCTCGGTCCGGTGCTGTCGACCGTACGGTTCGTCGTCGCGTTCGGGTCGGCTCTCGGACGGCACGTCGACACGATCGGCGGCGTCTCCTACGGCCGCTTCATCGTGCCCGGCCTCTTCGCCCAGGCAATCGTCAACGTCGGCTTCTTCAATGGGACGACCAGCCTGTTCGAGGCCCGGCGCGACCGGTACATCCACGACGTGTTCGCGAGTCCGCTGCGCTGGCGGGAGATCAACGCGGCACTGGTGAGCGGTGGTGTCGTCAGAGGCGCCGTCGTGGGTGGGGGAGTGCTGGCGGTGGCTCTCCCGCTCACCGGCGGCGGGAGCGTCGCCCGCCCGCTCGTGCTGCTGTTCGGCACGCTCGGTGTGCTCTTGGTCGCCGCACAGGTGGGCGTGATCGCGGGCAGCCTCGCCAGGTCGCTCGACCACGTCTACTCCATGGAGTCGATCGTTCTGCTGTCGCTGGGCTTCCTCGGCGGCGTCTTCTACTCGGTACGGCAGCTGCCACCGGTCTGGGATGTCCTGAGTCACCTCGACCCG
Source organism: Streptomyces sp. NPDC002076 (assembly GCF_053593835.1). Classification (NCBI taxonomy): domain Bacteria; kingdom Bacillati; phylum Actinomycetota; class Actinomycetes; order Kitasatosporales; family Streptomycetaceae; genus Streptomyces; species Streptomyces sp. NPDC002076. The sequence goes on along the minus strand of NZ_JBSFDI010000037.1, from coordinate 57,254 downwards.
GTGTTCTGGCTGGTCCAGGTCGAGCGGATCGGCTTCCTCGGCCAGGGCGACGTCGGCGCGGGCTGGCCCCTGCTCGTGGTCTGGGCCCTCGCCGCCGCGCTCTCGGCGTGGTCCGCTGCCATGTTCGCCACCGGCCGCCTCAAGCCCTGATCCCTGTCCCGGGGAGGAACGCATGCCATGACGAGTACCGATACCGAACAGACCCTGTCCACCGACGTGCTCGTGGTCGGCGGCGGCCCCGCGGGCACCTGGGCCGCGCCAAGGCGGTGCGCTTCGCGACGCTCGCCGCGCTCTGCGAGGTGCTCGAGTGCCAGCCGGGCGAACTTCTGCGCTGGGAGGCCGAGGATGCCGCGAGCGGATGACGTGCCCGTGGCCGGGCGTGAAAACGCCCGGCCACGGGCACGTGACACCGCAGTGGACCACATGGACGTGGATCGCCGATCACCCCGCAGCGCCGTTTCGACCCCGTGACCTCCGCAAACCCCCGTCCTTCCAGCACGGAAGGGCGGGTGTTCGTCGTTGGGCGGGCAGCCAGGGCTTCGCTGAATTCGCTTGACGCCGATTCGTGACGATCTGTCAGTTCGACGGAGTTCTGGGAACATGACAGGCGCGGGCTTCCAAGATCATGGAGTTCTCGACGCCCGTGATCGCGGACCACATCCAACAGTTCCCTGTCCTCGACCCGTCCGGCAAGACGGGGCGAACGTTGCTTGATGCGGCGCTAGATCCATCTTGCAGGAACCGGCCGCGGAGGCGGCCGAGGATCCGGGCGACTCTCACCCTGTCTGGTACTTGGAGGGCTGATCACTTGGAGGGCTGATCGGACACATGCAGGGGAGTGCAAAGACTGCCTGCGCCGACGCGAGGGGCTGGCCGAGGTTGACCGGGACCGGGGAGCGGCTCCGGGCGGCAAGAAGGTTCCGGTTCCTAGGCCGCGGCGTGTTCCACGGGATTGGGCTGCTCTTCTTCCACGTTCAGGCAGTTCGCCAGGCACCGTGTGCGGGACAGTGTGAGGACCCCGTAGGTGAGCACGGCGAATCCGGTCAGGGCCGACACCAGCCACAATCCCGTACGAGGCTTCTCCCCGTAGATCGTGACGCCCAGTGCGACACCGGTCACGGCGTCGGTCAGCGTCAGCGCGGGCTGGGAGGCGATGAGGGGACCGGCCTGCATGGCACCGCCCAGCAGGAACAGGGAGGTGGCGCCGATCACCGCGAAGCCGTAGGTCTGCCATGACCGGAGGAAGGCCTCAAGGCCCTGAGAGCCCAGGATCGCCATTGCCGATTTCATGAGCGCGGCGGTGAGGGCGTTGCCGAGGGCGGCTCCGGTAGCCAGGCAGGACGCTCGTCCCATGCCCAGAGGTCTTCGCGTGGCGGCGAGCACGAGTGCCGTGGCGATGCCGCCGACAATCAACAGCGTGGGCACCCATCGGAGGCCGGATACTGCGTCCCTGCCACCGGAAGGTGCCAGGGAGAACAGGAAGACGGTCAGTCCCGCGGCGATGCAGGCCACCGAGGACCAGGCCTTGCGAGAGCGGCACACGTGGAAGACCGCGCCGCCGATCACGAGGGCCGGCGGCAGTTCGAGGATGAAGACCGGCTGGACCATGGCGAGTGAGCCGGAGGCCAGGGCCAGCGCCTGCAGGATCGCGGAGGCGGTGACGCCGGCGATGCCCGCGAGCCACACGGGGGTCCGCAATATGTCGAGGATCAGGCCGAAGCGTAGGGACGTCGAGGCCGGGACCGTCAGCGCCGCTTGCCGCTGCAGAACTGTTCCCAACGCGTTACTGCATGCTGCAAGCACGGCGAGAAAGACGGAAAGGGCCATGGCCGGTTATCCCTTGGTCGTTGCAGCCCCGCTCCAGGCATGTTTCGAGTAACCGCTGTGTCTGAGGTGGCATTCCGACTCCACCGGGCGGTGCTGCGGTGGGTGGCTGTGGGCGAGTGTTTCCGTGAGCCGTTCCGAGGACCACCGGCAGCCGTCGGTGGTGGTGGAAAACCTCGACCATGCACGACTGCCTGTGGTGTATCCCGATGCCGCCGACACTGGCGGGAGGGATCACAGAACGAGCGGACGATGAGTTGGCACGTGCCGGTGACGTCCCTGACGTCCGGTGTCACACCCGTATACGCTTCGGCGGCGAGCCGACCTGCGTTGCCCTTCTCCGCTGTCGTCCTGCGCCCGTCCCTGCGGCGCCCGGCGTCACTGCTGCGAGAGGGTGTACGCCCGCTGCCATGCAATGGTGACTGCTTGGGCGATTCCACCGATGACGGTCGCGTCCCCGTCCAGTGCCGACGCCGCGAGTTCGGGCAGCGGCAGGGGTATGAGTGCGGCGAGCCGGAGCCTGAGGGGCTCGATGAGGGACGCCGCGTGGCGGCCGAGGGCGCTGCCGCCCAGCACGACCAGTTGCGGGTCGAGCAGGGCGATGACCGGGACCAGGGCCCGCGCGAGAAGACCGACCTGCCGCTCCACGATCGCTGCGGCGGCGGGATTTCCGGTCTGCGCGGCCTGGAAGACCTGCTCGGGCGACCAGTCCGCACCCAGTCCCGCTTGCCGGGCGGCGGTGGCGATGGCGTCGGTCGCCGCAGCACTCTCGAACATGCCGCGCTCGCGGACCGCGCCGTCCGGGTCGACGGAGTCGTCGCCGACCAGCAGGAAGGCGATCTCGCCGGCCGCACCGCGCGCCCCGCGGTGGAGTCGGCCGCCGGTGATCGCGCCCAGGCCGATGCCGGTACCGACGGAGAAGAAGACAAAGTCGTCGACGCCGCAGCCGATTCCTGCGGCCTGCTCGCCGAGCGCCGCCAGGTCGACGTCGTTCTCGAACCGGACCCGGTCGCCGAGTTCTTCGGCGAGCAGTTCGACGACGGCGGGGCGGTCCCAGCCGGGTAGGTTTGCCGCGTGTCGCATCCGGCGGGACGCCGGGTCGTAGATGCCCGGGCTGCCGATGACGATGCTGTACACGTCGTTCCGGGAGACGCCGTTGTCGTCGAGGAGCTCGGTGACCAGGTGCGCGAGCTGGTGGACGAGTTCGGTCGCGTTCCGGGTCCGGGACGGCTCCTGCCGCCGGTCGGTGACGGTCCCGCCCAGGTCGGCGAGGGCGCACTTGATCCAGCGTGACCCGACGTGAACGCTGATCACCCGCCCCGCGTCCACGTCCGGTTCCCACAGCCGGGCGGCGCGGCCGGCCTGGCCGGTGCGCAGCCCGGTCTGGCGTACGAGTCCGGCGGCCTCGAGCCGGGCGATGGCGAGGTTGACGGTGGGCCGGGACAGTCCGGTGTCGGACGACAGTTGAGAGGCCGACGCAGGCGCCCGCCGCTGCAGGTGCTCCAGGACGACCCACTCATTCGCCTGCCGCATGCTGCCCGGTCCGCGCATGACCGTGCTGAAGGGAGGCGTGTCCGGGCTGTCCATTGTCGTCGTCGGCATGGGCGCCATCCTGCCAGGTCGGTGCCGGAGTGAGCTCTCCCACCAGCATATTGCTTTTGTTAGGAAGGACGCCTTACATTTGCCGAGCCCCTGAACCCGCTCCCACCGCAAAGGCGCAGCCTCGTGTCGACTCCCACTTCATCCGGCGGCCTGGCCCGCCGGATCGGCCTGCTCCAGGCCACCGCGTTGAACATGAGCCAGATGGTCGGCGTCGGGCCGTTCATCACCATCCCGCTCATGGTGGCCGCGTTCGGCGGCCCGCAGGCCGTCGTCGGCTGGATAGCCGGCGCGCTGCTCGCCCTGTTCGACGGCCTGGTGTGGGCAGAGCTCGGCGCCGCCATGCCCGGAGCCGGCGGCACGTACGTCTACCTGCGGGAAGCCTTCCAGTACCGCAGCGGCAAGCTGATGCCGTTCCTCTTCGTGTGGACGGCGATCCTCTTCATCCCGCTGATCATGTCCACCGGCATCGTCGGTCTCGTCCAGTACCTCGGCTACCTGTGGCCGTCGATGGGCCAGACCTCCGGCGACCTGATCGGACTCGCGCTGATCGCGCTGATCGTGCTGCTGCTCTGGCGGCGGATCGACTCTGCCGCCCGGCTCGCCACCATCATGTGGGGCATCATGCTGCTCGCCGCGCTCCTCGTGGTGATCGCCGCGTACTCGCACTTCCACGCCGCCTACGCCTTCACCTACCCCCACGGCGCCTTCAACCTGATGGGCGGCAAGTTCTGGACCGGCTTCGGCGCCGGCCTCGCGGTGGGCGTCTACGACTATCTCGGCTACAACACCGCCGCCTACCTCGGCAGCGAGCTGAAGAACCCGGGACGCACCCTGCCGCGCTCCACCGTCACCGCCGTCTTCGGCGTGATGGCGATCTACCTGGTGCTGCAGGTGGGCGTGCTCGGCGCGGTCGACTGGCACCGGATGCTCGACCCCCACTCGGCCGTCTACCAGTCGATGGCGTCGGTCATTCTGGAGCACGCCTGGGGCCGCGGCCCGGCCGAGGCCGTCACGACACTGATCCTCATCACCGCCTTCGCCTCGGTCCTGGCCGGTCTGCTGGCCGGCTCGCGGGTGCCCTTCGACGCGGCACGGGACGGCGTCTTCTTCCGCTCCTTCGCCCGGCTGCACCCCAAGCACGGCTTCCCCACCGTCGGCCTGATCACCATGGGCGTCATCACCGCCGTGGGCTTCATGATCGGCCGCCACACCGACATGGGAACCCTGATCCAGCTGCTCACCGCCGTGATGGTGCTGGTGCAGACGCTGTCCCAAATCGTCGCGCTCACCGTCCTGCGCAAGCGCCAGCCGCACTTGCGCCGCCCGTACCGGATGTGGCTCTACCCGCTGCCCAGCGTGCTGGCCTTCGCCGGCTGGATCTACATCTACGTGTGCGCCGATCACAACGCCCCCGGCCGGCACCCCATCGAGTGGTCGCTGGCCTGGGTTGCCCTCGGTGGGCTCGCGTTCACGCTCTGGGCCCGCAAGGAGCGCGTCTGGCCCTTCGGCGACAAGGAGATCCACGAGCAGTACGCCGCGGCCGCTCTCGACGCCGGCAAGGAGCGGCTCCCCGCATGACCACCAGCACCACCGGAGCCGCCCCCGCCGCCCCCCAGGCCGGGGGCGGCCCGGCCCCGTACCACGTCCTTGCAATCGACCTCGGCGGCACCAAGACCGCGCTCGCCGCAGCCGCCCCGGACGGCAGCGTGCTGCACCGCGCCGCCATCCCCACCCTCGCCGACCAGGGGGCCGACCAGGTCATGCGACGGGCCGCCGAAGCCGGACGCGAGCTGATCGCCCGCACCGAGGCCGACGGCTACGGCCCGCTGCGTGCCGTCGCCGCCGCTTCCCCCGGCATCGTGCTGGACGACCGGATCCTGCTGGCGCCCAACAACCCGGGCTGGGAGCGGCTCGCCCTGGCCGCCACGCTGGGCACCGCCTTCGGCATCACCACCGTCGCGGTGGAGACCGACGTCAAGGCCGCGGCCCTGGCCGAGGCCCGCTGGGGCGCCCTGGCCAGATCGGCTTGCGGCATCTTCCTCAACGTGGGCACCGGCCTGTCCGCCGCCACCGTCGTCGGCGGCCGCGTGCTGCGCGGCGCGCACCAGGCCGCTGGGGAGATCGGCTCCCAGTTGCTGAGCACCGCCGACATCCGGAGCGCCGGCGGCGGCCGCGCGCCCCTGGAGGAGCACATCTCCGGTCGGGCACTCGCCGACCGGGGTTCCGCGCTGCTGGGCCGCGCCGTGACCACCGCCGAGGTCTTCGCCCTCGCCGAGCACATCCCAGCCGTGGCGGAACTGGTCGACGATGCCCTGGACACCCTCGGTGTGCATCTCGCCAACCTGGCGATCGCCCTCGACCCGGACACCATCGCGGCCGGCGGCGGACTGACCCGCGCAGCCGACCGCATCCTGCCGAGGCTGCGCCGCATCCTTGACCGCGCCGTGCCCTTCCCGCCGGCCCTGGTGCCCGCGCACTTCACCGAGACGGCGCCGCTCACCGGCGCCGTCATCCTCGCCCTCGACGCCGCAGCCTCCTCGCACCCCGCATCCGACTGGAGCCCCGCCGCATGACCACACCCGCCAGCTCCGAGCCGCACCGCCCCGGCCGTGTGATGTCCGCCGAGATGGCCGAGCAGCCCGCGGTGCTGCGCCGCCTCTTGGAGCAGGGCGCGCCGGAGATCCATCGGATCGCCGACCTGATCGAGGCACGCGCCCCGCGCTTCGTCCTGCTCACCGCCCGCGGCACCTCCGACCACGCGGCGCTGTACGCCAAGTACCTGGTCGAGGTGATGCTGGGCAAGCCGGCCGGGCTGACCTCCATGTCCACCACCACGGCGTACGGTGCGCGTCAGGCCCTCACCGACACCCTGGTGATCACCGTCAGCCAGTCCGGCGGCTCGCCCGACCTGGTGGCCTCCACGCGGGCGGCACGGGAGGCCGGCGCGATCACCCTCGCGGTGACCAACAACCCCGGCTCGCCGCTGGACGAGGCCGCCGAGTTCCATATCGACGTCAAGGCCGGACCGGAGCGGGCGCTGCCCGCCACCAAGACGTACACCGCCGAGCTGCTGGCCCTGTACCTCTTCGTCGAACGGCTGCGTGGCGGTGATGGCGCGGCGGCCAAGGCGCTGCCCGAGCTCGCCGAGCAGATCCTCGCGCGGTGGGACGAGGTCGCCCGGCTGGCCGCCCGCTACCGATTCGCCGAGCGGCTGATCCTCACCTCGCGCGGATACGGGTACGCGACAGCCAAGGAAGCCGCGCTCAAGCTCATGGAGACCAGCTACATCCCCGCGCTGGCCTTCTCGGGCGCGGACCTGCTGCACGGCCCGCTCGCCATGGTCGACAACGTCTCGCCGATCATCGCCGTGGTCTCCGAGGGCAGGGGCGGCGAAGCGCTGCAGCCGGTTCTCGACCGGCTGCGTCAGCGCGGCGCCGACCTGGTCGTCATCGGTGACCGGAACGAGGTCGACGCGGCCTCCGCGGGGTTCGTTTTGCCGACGTCCGGCGTGCCGGAGGAGCTTCAGCCGATCCTGCAGATCCTGCCGCTGCAGATGCTCGCGTACGAGGTCACGATGGCTCGGGGCCAGGACCCCGACGCGCCACGGGCCCTGGCCAAAGTCACCGAGACGCGGTGAGGCGGCTCCGTCGCCGATGAGACATAGCGATTACGGCGGGCCGTCGCGCTGGTCGATCGCCGCAGTGGGATTCTCTCGGACTGCCACCGTGATCGGATGCCCTTCGCCCAGCACCCGCTCGGCGTTGGTGAGGGTCTGCTCGAACAGGGGGATGGCCCGGTACAGGTCTCCCGCCAAGTAGTAGGCGTAGGCAAGGTTGTTGCGCGAGGCCAGCGTGTCCGGGTGGTCCTCGCCCAGCACCCGCTCGGCGTCGATGAGGGCCTGCTCGAATAGGGGGATGGCCCGGCCCGGGTCCCCCGCCGACTCGTAGGCGCAGGCGAGACCACTGCAGGAGGCCAGCGTGTCCGGTGGTCCTCGCCCAGCACTCGCACGCGGTCGGTGAGGTTCTTCACTGGGTTCCTCCGAGGATGCCCCGGCCGTCAGGCCGGGGAGGAATCGGACTCCTGCGGAGCAGGGATGGTCGGATCGCCGTCAGGGCGATCCGGTGTCCACCCCATACGGCGGTGATGTCGCCCGCAATGATCGAGAGCTCTCAACTGTCAGTCCTCTCGGGTAGGTTCGGATGCATGACGACACAGGCGACCACGTAGGACGCCGGGCATGCCCGGTACACCTTCCGTGTGCGCCTGTCGAGGACGGCCCGGCGGGCACTTGAAGCGGAGTGGGATCGCTGCCGGTGGATCTGGAATGAGTGCGTCGCGAAGTCCAAGCAGGTGCACGCGCAGGGCCGGGCGAGTGGCGAGAAGTTGACCTGTGGTCCGGGGCAGTTGGACAAGATGCTGACCGAGGCACGCGGAGTGAGGCCGTGGCTGGCTGAGGGCGCAAGCGTGCCGCAGCAGCAGGTGATCCGGGACTTCGCCAGGTCGAGGGCGATAGCGCTGAAGGACATCAAGGACCGGGTGCCGATGCCCCGGCGGGCCGGGTGCCCCGCTGGAAGAAGAAGCGAAAGGCGCGGTGCAGCCTCAACTACACGAGGCGCGGTTTCCGGCTCAGGGACGGTCGCCTGCACCTTGCGGGCCGGATCGTGCTGACGGTGGTGTGGTCGCGGGGCCTTGTGGTCGACCCGTCGAGTGTGCGCGTGTACCGGGACGCGCTCGGACGTTGGTACGTGTCCTTTGTCGTTGTCGCGCAGAGTGAACCGCTCGCCTGTACGGGGTGCGTGCTCGGGGTGGGCTGGGGTGTGAAGGAGAGCGCCGCCACCATCGACGATGCCTACGGTCTCCCGCATGCCGGGCACGGCAGGCGGGCCGCGCAGCGGTTGGCGGGGTAGCGGCGGATGTTGGCCCGGCGCCGGCGTCCGAAGGGACAGCCGGCATCCGCGGGCTACCGGAAGGCGCAGGTACGGGCAGCGAAGCTGCACAAGAAGATCGCGCGGCAGCGTGAGGACACCGGCCGCAAGTGGGCCAAGTCTGTGATGTGCGGCCATGACGGGGTGGCGGTGGAGGACTTCAGGCCGACGTTCCTCGCGAAGACCACCATGGCCCGCAAGGCGGCTGATGCCGCGATCGCCGCGACGAAGCGTGTCCTGTGCGAGATGGGCCGCAAGCACGTACGGGACGTCCGTCTCGTGCACCGCACACCACGTTGGACTGTGCGCGGTGCGGAGCGAGAACCAAGCACGCGCTACCTCTGTCGATGAGAACGTATGCCTGCACCGTGTGCGGGGCGGTGTCCCCCAGGGACAAGAACTCCGCCCGTGTGATGTTGGTCCGGGCGGGTTGGAACCCGGACGGTGTCGAGGGCGTAAGACCACCTGAGCCGCCGGCTCCGGTGGCGGTCTGAGCCGTACATCCCCGCCCAGCCCTGGAGGGTGACGAATCCCCCTCCCTTCAGGGAGGGGAGCCTTCGAGGTCTTTCAACAGCTACGCACAGGCGGACGAGGCAGCGGTGCGACGGGCGCGGACTGGCCGCGATGAAGAGCCTGTTCCTGATGTTGATGGGCCAGAACGGGGACCGCGGCCTGCCCGGCGGCAAGCCGAACTGGGGGCCCGCAGGCCGGTCCGCACTTGATCGTGTCCTGAAGGGCCTTTGACGTCGGCATGGATCGACTGGGCCTCCCCGGCGGCCATGCACTCGCCGACAGGAATCGATGCAGTCCTGGCCATTGGGACCGTCCAGACCGAGCCCCCCTCGGTCCCGGTCCGCCAACTGGCTCAGTCGGGCGGACCTGCTCGCGCTGGAGACCATGCTCTTTGGTGATGAGAAGGAGTAAGAGGTCCGCCGGCCGCGGACAGTCCGGTGGTCAGTCGTCATTCCGAGGGGCAGTTGTCCCACAGCTGGGAGAGCTCCCGGGGGATTCCGACGCAGCCGCCGCTGAACGGGGCGGCGCTGTGGCTGTAATCCCAGGGCTGGCTGCCCCGGAGGATGAAGTACTTGCGCGCGCTGCCGTCGTCCTGGATGCCGACCTGCTCCTGGGGCGTCGCGCCCGGGGTGAGTTCGAAGGCGGTCGCGGCGTACCGCGTGTCCCCGCACTGTCCGTACAGGAACTGGCCCGGGCGCGGCTTGATGTGGTGGAAAAGGGCGTTGTGCCTGGTGTACGCGCGGGTGACCGCCGTCTTGACCGCCGGGGTCGCGACCAGGTTCCGGCAGCCGGTGATTTTCGTAGACGCAGCCGTCACAGTCTGACCATCGCCTGCAGCCGCCGTGGCCGACTGAGCCCCGCCCGGAGCCGCTGCAGCCGAACCGCCCGCATGAACCGAACCAGCCCCAGATCCAGTACTGGTACCACTGCACGCGCCGAGCAGAAACACGGCGGACAACGCGATAGCGGCCGAAGCCATCGCGCGAGGCATAGTGGAACGCATCAAAACCGATCCCCCCAGAAAGACAGATGACGTGGAAACGGGCAGGCCGTGCCTGTCCCGTGCATGCCATCCTTTCGGCCGTTCTCGACAGCAATCCCCCTGTCCCGTCACAGCCCTGCAACGACAAACCGCCCATCCTGGGCCGACGGGCTCACAGCCATGCACGCCATCCGGTTCGCGCAGCGGGGTGAAGTCGACGTCCAGCTTCGGGTTGTACGCCTCCCGCTGGATGCCCAGCTTGTGCGTGGCGTACTCGCCGAACCGGTTGATGTGTCGGTCAGGTACGGGGAGATGTGGGCCAGGTCCTCCGGGGCGATCTCCCACCCCTCCTCCGGCAACTGGCGGACGATCTCGGCGATGACCGCATGGGGAGCGGCGCCAGTGCCTGCTCTCGGGTCATGACGGCTCTTCTGCCTGTTCGCCCGGGGCGTTCGTGACTCGGACCTCCGCGTCCCTTGGCTGCTGGAGATCGCCGTTGACCGGGACGAGGTCCTGCGGACAGGCGGACAGCACGACCACCACATCCGTGAGCGCCCGCAGGAGCACCGAGTCGCCCGGACGGCTGACCGGCGCGGCGAAGACGATGCCGCCGTCTGAGCCGATGGGCACATTCATGAACAAATTAAGCGAAGCGGGCACCGGGGTCAGGAGGTCCGGGAGGCCGCACTCGGCGAGGGCTCGATGGTAGTTGTCGCTGCAGTTGTCGTGGCAGCCTTCGTGTCCCAGTTGCTGGTACCGGACGGGGTCACAAGCCGGGATCAAGGTGTCGTGCACGCCCGGAGAGGTGTCCTCGGCGATTTGCAGGATGGGCCTGCGCCGGTCGTCGACCAGCTCGTCACCGGCCTTCACCATCAGACGGCCGAGCACGGCGCGCGTGTGCGCCATCGACAGCCCGTGCTGCGGCTCATGCCGCGCCACGGCCCAGGTGTCGACCACCTGCGTCCCGTACGTGTTGATCACACGCAGCGTTCCGCCCTGCGGAACCTGGAAGGCCGCTCCTGTGCGTGCGGCCAGCGTCGTCGTAACAGCCATGGCGGGCCGGCACGGCCGGTTGAATCGCTCCGGGTCTGATGGAGGCTCCGGCCTGCCCCGGACCGGTCACCGCGCTGGAGCCGATCGCGCTCATCGACTGCAGGACGCCGGCCCTGCGGCAGGCATGGGCGAATGCCCGGCTGGTGTACTGGGGCCCCATGGTTGGTGTGCATGACCGCCCCGGCGAGGCTGCCGCGGGTCTGTTCGGCGGCGGCCAGGGCGTTGGCGGATAAGGTGGCGGGATCCGGCCGGTGAACGCGGTGTCGACGAGGCTGTATCTCCGGCCCCCGCAGCCCAGTCGGAGCAGGGAGTGCCGACATGGACGTTCTCTTCATCACGAGCGTGGCGGTGGTGGTCGCCGACCCGTCGCTGAGCCGCAAGCTGTTCATCGAGGTTCTTGGCCTCCCTCTGGAGGGGGAAGGCAACGGCTACTACTCCAGCGGGAGCGTCCCCGGCAGCAAGCACTTCGGCCTGTGGCCGCTCTCGCAGGCGGCCGAGGCATGCTTCGGCACGGACCAGTGGCCCGCCGACCGGGTGATTCCACAGGCGTCGATCGAGTTCGAGGTGGCGAACGCGGAAGCCGTCGCAGCCGCCGGTGCCGAGCTTCAGCGTGCGGGCTTCGAGTTGGTGCACCAAGCCCGAATCGAGCCGTGGGGTCAGACGGTGGCCAGACTTCTCACAGCGGACGGCTTGATCGTCGGGATCTCCTACGCCCCCTCCTTGCACGACGTGCAGGACGACCAGGACTCTGGCTGAGCCCGGCCTGAGACGGGTGAAGGCGTCGTAGTTCCCTGACGTACTCCGGCCCCGGGGATCAACGGGACCGTGGGTGGTGCCGAGATCGATCACACCCTGTGAGGCCTGCGCAGACCGGCCATCGGCTCCGTCCGCCAGGGTCTGGGGCTTTCACGCTTCACGGGGGTTGAAGTGCCGCGTTTCAGGTCCCCTGGTGGGGTGCTGTGGCCTGGATGAGGAGCAGGGCGATGTCGTCCTGGTGTTGGGTCGGGAGGCAGTGGTTGACGAGGGTGTCGGCGAGGGCGCCGATGGTCTGGTCTGGCGCCTGTGCGAGGCAGGTGACGAGGTCGGCGGTGGCGTCGTCGATGTCGGTGCCGGGGGTTTCGATCAGGCCGTCGGTGTACAGGGCGAGGAGGGTGCCGGAAGGGAACGGGATCTCGGTGGTGGGGTAGGTGGCGTCGGGGTCGATGCCCAGGAGCAGGCCGGGGGGCAGGTGGAGGATTTCGGTGTGGCCGTCGGGGTGGCGGATCAGGGGTGGGGGGTGTCCGGCGGTGGCGAGGCGGGCGCGGTGGTGTGTGAGGTCGAGGTGGGCGTACAGGCAGCTGGTGAACAGTCCCGGGTCGAGGTCGATGAGGAGACGGTTGGTCCGGGCGAGGACTTCGCCGGGGGGTGTGCCGGCGGTGGCGTGGGCGTGGACGGCGATGCGGACTTGTCCCATCAGGGCCGCGGCGGTGATGTTGTGGCCCTGCACGTCGCCGATCGCCGCGGCTGCGGATGCTTCGCCGCAGGGGATGAGGTCGTAGAAGTCGCCGCCGATGTCGATGCCGTGGCCGGCGGGCTGGTAGCGGGCGGCGGCGTCCAGACCGGGGATCGTGGGCAGGGTGTGGGGCAGCAGGCCTGTTTGCAGGGTGTGGGCGAGCTGGTGCTTGATGTCGTAGAGGCGGGCGCGGTCCAGGGCCTGGGCGATCAGGCCGGCCAGGGAAGCCAGGATGGCGCGTTCCGGCGCGGGGAAGGGGCGGGGCCGGTCGTAGCCGAGGATGAGCGTGCCGACGGTGCGGCCGGAGGCGATCAGGGGCAAGGTTGCGCAGGCGGGCAGCTCGTCTTTGTGAACCGCTGGGGGGTAGGCGCGTTTGAGGTCGGCGAAGGTGGCGTAGAAGCCTGGGTCGCCCGTGAGCAGGGCCCGGACGGCAGGGGTGTCGGAGGCCAGGCGCTGGGAGTCGAAGATCTCGGTGAGTTCGGCGCTGAAGCCGCAGGTGCCGATGACGCGCAGCCGGCCTTCCTCCGCGGTCAACAGGGCGAGGGCTTGGGGGCCGAAGGCGGGGACGATCTGGTCACAGGCCAGTTCGACCACGTCGTCCGCCCCGACAGCCTGCGTGAGGCCGGCCGCCAGGTGGGTGAGGTGGTACAGGGCTGTCGCCCCGACCTCTGGAGCCGGTGGGCTGTGCTGCCACGGCATGGTGGGCTTGGCATGCTCGGCCGGGACCGGGGTGATCTGGATGCTGATGCCGCTGTCGTCCGGGTGGAGCTGGAAGTACAGCCATTGGTCCGGCGGGCGCAGGATGGTGAAGGAGGTGGGCCAGCGGCTGACCACCGCTGCCCGGTACCGGTCCTCGAAGAGGGGGTTGTGCAGCCACGGCAGGCTCTCCCAGGGACGGCTGCCCAGCAAGGCGCCGACCCCCGCGCCGAGCAGGTCGCCGGCCGCGGTGTTGATGAAAGTGACCCGCCCGTCCAGATCGAGTGCGCAGCAGCCCTGCGGCAGCCGTTCAGCGAAGTCGAATGCGGCCGGTGCCTCGCCCGACACCATGCGGCCGGAACGCACGGGGGCCAAAACCCGCGGCTGGTCGGTGGGCAACAACGGCAGTCCTTGGCCGGCAGCCTGCTGCAGGAGCACACCCTCGCACTCGCAGCACGTGCCCAGCGCATCCCGTTCACGTGAGCTCAGCTGCGGCGGACGCCAGATAGGCCACAGCAGTACCAGGGCACCCCACACAGTGGTGCCACAGCTGACCGGGGCAGCAGCCAACATGAATTCGTAGGGCAGCACGAGCGCCAGCTGAGGGTAGCAGCGTGCCACCTCCTCCTGGCTGCTCAGCCACACCATGCGTCGTTGTCGTACGGCGTCCGCCGCCGGCAACGGGGCGCCCACCGTGACTCGCGCCCAGGGGGCTGCAATCTGCTGGGATACCCCGGATATCACCGTCAGCTGCAGTACCCGCTCACCGGGCGGCAGCAGATACAGCAGGCCCACCGAGGCACCGGTGTCCCGCATGACGTCTGCCAGGGGAACATCGAGCTGCTCCAGGCCAGGGGCGAAGTCGGCAAGCTGCTGCACGTCCCTCACCTCCTGCGGACGCCGGAAGGAACAGCACGCGTGCTCCCGAAGCGAGCGCGAGCGACCTCGCCACAGATCCCAAGTACGGCACCGATCTGCGCCCAGCCGGCGCCGGCCTTCCGGTCGGCCGTCACCGCCGCCCGCACCAGCTGCCGGGCCAGATCCGGCACCCGCGTCACCACGGCGCTGTGCCAGCCCGCCACTCCTCCGGTCGGGGGTGACTGCCGGACCGGACGCACAGTGACGGCCTGCCCCCGGAGCCGTAGCTCAGCACCGGCCCCCGTCATCATTCCCCACGCCTGAGCAGCCTGCTGCCACCTGCGACGTGCACGCCTGATCGCCTGCCGATGGGCAGGCCGGCAGCGCAGGCGGTCATGCCCCAGAGGCTCCTGCGGCGCAGCCCCACACCAGCCGCACAGAGCGTCACTCATACCCGGACACTACGCCCACATCCGGCGAAGGTCGCGCGGCGAGGCGAAAGGCGAGCAGATCGTCCAGGCCGAGGACGAAGCACGTATCGCATTGTTCGAATTATGTTCGATATCTTGTTGTGGGACGGGCAACCCAGCCCTGCAATTGACGGCGGGTGGCGTGCCGCGAGGCTTCTGTGCCTGCCGGGACCGGGTCCGGTCGGCGAACCGATGGCCTCGTGGCCAAAGGCGACGCTGACAGGTCCGCGGCCGGGATGACGGCGGATTCAGGTCGGCGCGCTGCTGGCGTCAAGACGCCACAGGCAGCGGCGGTGCTGCGCAACACTTCGCTCGGCGGCTTCGCTCAGGTTGTGCCAGAGAGTACTGGTGGGCCGTCGGCGAGGTGCCTGCTCAGCAGGTCCTTTTCCCACGGCCCCAGGCCGAACGATGCATGCGCCTTTCGCCGCACGTCGCTCTCCAGTGACTACTCCATGAGTGCTGCGGCAGAGTTCTTGCCGTGCATGTCCGCGTGGCAACTTCCGCAGACCACAAGGGCTTTACGGTGCCGGGCGGCCATGAGATCTGCCCACGGCGGCCAGGCTCCTGATCGTCCGAGGCCGGCGAGTGTGGCGACGTGGTGAACTTCCACCTCGTCGACGCGTCCGCATGCCTCGCACCGCCCGGCGAGGAGCCGGGTGACCAGTTCCTTGCGTTTGGTGTTGACCGGGGCCAGCCGACGGTCGGTGATGACCGTCTTTCTGTTCTCAGCGGGATTTCGCCGAACCGTCCGATCAGCGGCTTCCTGCCGATGCGTTCGACGCGGGCTTCGAAGCACTTGCTTGGCCCGTGCGGCGTGTCGATGGTTGCCGCGTATTTGCGGGCCGTCTTCGACCTCACCGGGAGCGTCCCCGCGGACGAGGGCGCAGGACCCTTGTGCCAGGCCCTCGCCCTGGCCCGGGACGCACGGTGTCCCCGGCGTCAAGCGCATTGCCGCCCGCCTCACCGCAAGTTGACCGGGACGCGCTGGTCCGGAGTCCGGCTTCGTGGCTACCTGGCCGGCCGGCCGGGCCCCGGACCCGGAGCCCGATGGCCTCAGACGGACGTCACAAGAACGTTGGTGCTGTCCAGCCGCTCTCCCATCAACACCAGCACGCAGCTGTGGGCCTGGCCGAGTCGGACCTTGGGGGTGCAGGCCATCGGCCCACACGTACACGTAGTTGGCCTGCGGCAGGTCGAGGCCCTGGAATGCGGCGTGATCGTCGCTTGGCATCGTGGTGGCTTGCTGGGCCCGCCGCTTTTCCCGTAGCGGCGGGACCAGTTCTCGTCTTGACTCTCCGCTCTCGCTGTGAACGGCACGCCGAACGGCCCGCGTTACGGGGGAGGGGGACTGGACGCGCGCGGCGCGCCCATGGCCTTCGAGAAGACCGCCAGGCCTGGAATGCGCCGGCGATCGAGGTACTCACGGTGAGCTGCCGGTTCGTCTGGCGCCGGTAGGTGTCGTCGACTGGGTCGACGACGCGGAACAGGTGCAGGGTCTTGGCGATGCGCCCGTACTCGGCGAACGCCTGGCCCGCGGCACTCGTCGGCCTCCACCAGCAGGCCTTCGCGCGCGCCGCCTGACCCCGATCCCGCTGTGCGTTCGGGAGCCGGCACCGGCCGCCGGTCCATCACTCAGGCGCATTCACCCTATGGTTCGATCACCGAACAACAGTGCCGTACTCTCTGCTAGTCCTATCGCCTGCGTGACGGAGAGTCACGCCAAGTGGGGGGAATTCAGCCCAAAAGTGAGTAGAACTGTCGGGCACCGCGCGAGTCGGCGCGGTGCCCTTCTCGTGGCCGCCGCCGGAGTGATCACCGCGCTGGCCGGAACTCTCTTCGTCTCGGTCGATACGGCAGGCGCCACGAACGCCCCTCCGGCGTACACGTCCGCGATACCGGACACCGCCCCGCGTCTCCCAGCCGCCGCGCCGCACTGGACAGCCTTTGCGGCCAAGCGGTTCTGGACCGCGCAGCGCATGGCAGAAGCAAAGCCGCTTCCGGACGCCAAACCGCGGACCGCGGGCAAGGCCGCTTCCCCCACGCTCCAGGGGCTCGTCAAGCCGTCGGTGACCGGTGGCGTGAACGCCCAGGACCTGCGCGAGGTCCCGATGGACGCCACGGCGACCGACACCGCCGGCCCGACGGACACCCCCACCGACACCTCGACCCCGGATCCCTCCGCCACGGCTACGGACACCCCGACCGCCGGGCCGACGGATATCTCGTCCGCCTCCCCGAGCACCTCCCCCAGCGCGTCGGGCCCGGCGACCCCCACCGCCTCGCCCAGCTCGTCCCCCACGAGCACGGGCGGGACAGGTCCCGTCAGCTCCTACTTCGGCGGGCTGCCGATGGTCGGCCGGATGTACATGCAGACCAGCAGCGGCTCCTACTTCTGCACCGCGAGCGTCATCAACAGCCCGCACCACAACATCGTGCTCACCGCCGGGCACTGCATGGACGGGCGGGCAGGCGGCGGCTCGCTCGCGTTCGTCCCCCAGTGGACCGCGGCCAGTCCCGAGCCATATGGCATCTTCCCCGTCGCCACCGATTCCGAAGGCCGCAGCCGGGTCTGGGTCGATCCCCGTTACTACGACCGAGGACACGTTCAGGGTGCCCCGTGGGACGTGGCGTTCGCCCAGGTCGGTGCGCGCAGCGACGGCAAGCAGGTGCAGGACGTGGTGGGCGGCAACAACCTGGCCACCGGCCGCGGCTACGCCTTCCCCCGCATTCGGCTGGTCGGCTACCCTGGCACCGCCACGCAGCCTTTGACCTGCGACAACAACACCACGCAGTACAGTCCGACCGACGGCACCCCCGGCTCGTACCTCCGGATCGCCTGCAACGGCTACGCATCCGGCACCAGCGGTAGCCCGTTCCTGGAGAACTTCGACCCGACCACCGGCACCGGCGACGTGGTCGGCAGCATCGGCGGCTGGGACACCGGCGGACCGACCGACGACATCTCCTACAGCTCTCCCTACGGCTCCGACATCCAGAACCTGTACAAGGCGGCGGTCGACGGCACCACCCCCGCACGTCCCAACGTGCTTCCCGGCGCCTCCACACTCACCCATGCCACCCTCGTCACCTCCGGCTCCTTCACGTCCTCGCCCTCGCCCGACCCGGACAAGAGCGACCTGATCGTGCGCTGGTCGGACGGCGAGCTGACGCTGTACCGAGGCGGTGGCAACGGACGGTTCGACAAGGAAATACGGCTCGCCGCGGCCAACACCACCTGGACGAAGGCCGTCTCCGTCACGGCCGGCGACTTCACCGGCGCCAACACCTACGACCTGCTGGTGCGCTGGAGCGACGGCAGCCTCACCCTCTTCCCCGACGTCGATGCGCGCGGCCTGCACAGCCAGATCACACTCGTCAAGCCGGGCACCCTGTGGCAGCACGAGGTCGCCATGATCGCGGGCCACTACACCACCGACGACCACTGGGCCGACGACCTGATCGTGCGCTGGTCCGACGGCGAAACCACTCTCTACAAGAACATCAACTCCACCGGCCTCCACAGCGAGGTCCGGCTCAACTCTCCCAACTCCACCTGGACGCACGCTACATCCCTCACGTCAGCCGACCTGGCCGGAACCAACGAGTCAGACCTCGTGGTCCGCTGGTCCGACGGTGAACTGACCCTCTACCCGGACATCAACCAGTACGGCTTCCACGGAGAGGTCCGACTGCGGGCCCCGAGCACGCTGTGGACCCACGCCACGCTCACCACAGCGGGCAACTTCACCAGCACCGACAACCGGACCAACGACTACCTCGTGCGCTGGTCCGACGGCCAACTGTCCATGTACCAGGACAGCGGCAACAGCCTCGGCACGGAAGCCGTACTCGCGACCGCGTCCGGCTCGTCGCTGCCTTACCACAGGCGCTGACCACGAAGTCCTCTGGACCCCGGCCCAGAGGACAAGGCAGCACCTTCAAAAAGTCGCCGGCGAGTTCGGCGACCCAGGCGCCGTCGCGAATGTCGCCGTCGGGTTCTACTGCCGGTGTTCAGGCTGAGGTCGGGACCTTCAGGACGGCCTGGTGGATGGCGTCGGTGATGGTCATGCCGACCGAGTACGACAGCCACCTTCCGCGCTGGGCGAGCCAGGCGACGAACTCGTGGGCGCCGCCGCCGGAGTCGGTACGGATCAGCGTCTGCCGGCCGCGCCGCAACCGCTTGGGCAGCTGGGCCAGGGCCAGCTTGGTGGCCTCGATGTGATCGGCGGCGGTGTTGGAGCCCGCGTTGCCGGGCCGCAGCAGGCCCACGACCGGCTCGCCGGACCCGCCGCGGCCGTGGTCGACGAACCCCATCAGCGGGTGGTGGCCGAATGTCTTCTTCCAGGTCGCGGCGGCGTCTTGCTTCTCGGAGTGGGTCAGGACGAGGACGCCGTCGATGTCCACTGCAGCCTCGGCGGGATCTCCCGCCGCCAGGTGTTGAAGTTGCGGCCGCCGCTGGGAGGATGATCGAGGAAGTCCTGGTCACGTTCGTGTCCTGCACGCTCTTGAGCTGACCGTCTCGCAGACCCCCGCCGACCAGCGGGCGCGATCGAGCGGGCGGTAGTGGGTGTCAGTGATGAGGACGACGCGTATGCCGTCCAATCCGGCACCCAGCCGGGGGAGTTGCACGTCGAGTCGGCGCACGCGTGGCACGCGGCGGGCCTCGGCGTACCCCCAGGCGAGCAGTACGGCGGTTATGCCGAGGACGGCGCACGTGACGATTCGGGCGCGGTCCTGGCTCTCGCCGACGCCGGCCACGGTCAGGGCTAGCCGCAACAGGACGCCGAGCAGAACGGACCAGGTGAACAGGGTCCAGCTGGTGCCCAGCAGGGTGTCGCCGATGATCGCCGCCCGGTCCTGCCGGCGCCGGCCGTGGCCGCGCACCATCGCGAGCGGCATACACATGAGGCCGAGGGCGAACAGGGTGCTGCCGGCCAGCGTGACGGGTAGCGGCCAGTGCTGGCCGCTGTGGAGGAGCACCCAGCCGGGCACGGCCCACAGCAGGACGGGGGCGATCAGGGGGATGTAGCGCATCAGGCGGTGCAGTCGGCTCTGCCGCGGCGCTCGACCTTCACCGTCGTCGGGTCAGATCTTGCTGGTGGCGGTCACGCTTCCCCTCCCTGACCAGGCTGCCGTCCCGCGCACTGTGTCCGGTCACCCTCGGGCCGATCGGACCGGCGTTCATGGACTGGCCCCTTGGGGCGAAGGGTTCTCCGCGGGATGGCAGGGCTGCGCCGCCGACACCGCTCTTGGCATGAGCCCGATCAGGCCGCTACTGCCCCGGCTTGGTACTGCCGGGCTTCGATGGCTACGGCCGCCAAGTGCGGAAGGACCAGGAATGGCCTCTGGGCTCGCGGTCGCCACCGGAGCGACGCGTCGTGTGCTTTCGAAATTTCGAAGGTGCCGGCGCTCAGTGGTGGTAGGCGGCCGGTGGCCGGGCTGTGCTGCTGCGCTCGACCAGGCTGGTGGCCAGGTCCACACGCAGCGCAGACGGTGGGTTGCCACGGGCGAGGTCGATCACCATGCGCGCGGCGACCTCGGCCATCTCGGTCAGCGGTTGGCGGACGGTGGTCAGGGGTGGGCCGACCCAGCGGGCGATGGGCAGGTCATCGAAGCCGACGACGCTGAGATCCTCCGGGATGCGCAGGCCCAACTCCCGCGCGGCCTCGTAGAGGCCGAGCGCCTGCAGGTCGTTGCCGGTGAAGATCGCCGTGGGCCGGTCCTTGAGGCGCAGCAGCTCCAGGCCCACCCGGTAGCCGGTTTCGTGGTGGAAGTCGCCCTCGCGGATCAGTGCGGGATCGAAGGCGACGCCGGTGGTCTCCAGCGCGGCCCGATAGCCGTCGATCCGGGCGCGGCTGCACATCATCCGCCGTGGTCCGGCGACCATGCCGATGCGCCGGTGGCCCAGGTCGAGCAGGTGGCGGGTGGCGGCGAGGCCGCCGTTCCAGTTGGTCGTCCCGACCGCCGGCATGTCCTGACCGGAGTCCCCTGCCGGGTCCATCACCACGAACGGGATGTCGCGACTGGTCAGTTGCGCTTGCTGAGCCTTGTCGAGCCCGGACAGCACCAGGACCACGCCCGTGGGGCGGCGGGCGAGCACCCCGTCCATCCAGGACTGCCCAAGGCTGAGCTGGCCCGAGGAGTCTGACAGGACGACGCTCATTCCCTCCTCGCTGACGACGTTCTCGACGCCGCGGATGACCTCCATCGCCCAGGCGCTCTCCATCTCGTGGAACACCAGCTCCAGCAATGGACTGGACTGGGCGCTGCTGCGTCGCCGCTGGTAGCCGTACTGATGCAGCAGCTCCTCCACCCGCTCCCGGGTGGCGGAGGCGACGTCCGCGCGGCCGTTGAGGACTTTCGAAACAGTCGGAGTGGACACCCCCGCCTCGCGCGCGATTTCGGCGAGTGTCGCCGCTCTGGCCACGATCCCTCCTGTGCTGCCCCGGGTGTGCGAAGTACGAAGTCCTGGCGACTGTACGCGACGGATGCTAGCTGGTCAGGGCCTCGCCGGTACCTCCGTACCGAGATGGGCCTGCCAAATCCTTGACGGCGGTCGATGTGACGCCTAGGTTTCCCGCATCATTCGGAACTCCCTTCGAAACTATCGATGGACGGCAAGCCATGGGTTCTCTTCGCGTGACCGCTCACAACGGTGCAACCCGGAACAGATTCGCCGCAGTAGCGGCAGCGACCGCGCTGGTGCTCGGTCTGACCGCCGGGTGCGGGTCCAGCGGCGGCTCCAACTCCGCGACGATCCACGTCCTCGTCTACGGGGACGCCGCGAACAAGGTCGAGAAGCAGATCGTCGACACGTTCAACAAGACCTCGAAGGTCAAGGCGGTGCTGGACACCATCCCGGGCGCCGACTACCAGCAGAAGCTCAACACGATCATCAACACCCCGCAGGCCCCGGACATCTTCTTCAACTGGGGCGGCGGCAGCATCGCGCCCTTCGCCAAGAAGAACCTCCTGCTCCCCCTGGACGACATGATCGCCAAGGACCCGGGACTCAAGGCCAACTTCCTCCCCTCGGTATTCAACACCGCGGTGGTCGACGGCAAGTCCTACGGTGTCCCGATGCGCGGCACGCAGCCCGTGCTGCTCTTCAACAACAAGAAGGTCCTGGCGAGCGCCGGCCTGAGCGTCCCGCGGACCTGGGACGACCTGATCAACGCCGTCAAGGTGCTCAAGGCCAAGGGCCTGACCCCGATTGCGCTCGGCGGCGGCGACCAGTGGCCCACCCTCATGTGGTTCGAGTACGTCTTCGACCGGGTCGCCGGACCGGGCCTGTTCCAGAAGGCGCTCGCAGGTGACAAGAGCGCGTGGGCGGGCCCGGACAGCCAGAAGGCTCTGGGCATGCTGAAGCAGCTGGTCGACGCCGGCGCATTCGGCAGCAACTTCGACTCGGTGAAGTTCACCGACGGCGGCTCCCCGGCGCTGCTGGCCAAGGGCAAGGCCGCCTTCGAGCTGATGGGCTCCTGGGAGTACTCCACCCAGCAGTCGAACAATCCCGACTTCGCCAAGAACGACCTCGGCTACAGCGCCTTCCCGACCGTCAGCGGCGGCAAGGGCGACCCGAACGACGTCGTCGGCAACACCAACAACTTCTACTCCGTCCTGAAGAAGACCCGGCACCCCGACGCCGTGGCGGCCTTCCTCAAGCTCATGTACTCCGACGAGTTCGTGAAGGCCCAGCTCGGCATCGGCAACCTGCCGACCACCACCAACACCGCCAAGTTCCTGTCCACCTCGGCCAGCCCTGACTACTCGCAGTTCCAGTTCAACCTGGTCAAGGCCGCCCCGTCGTTCCAGCTGTCCTGGGACCAGGCCTACCCGCCGGCGGCGGCCACGCCGCTCCACACGGCCATTCAGAAGTTCTTCGACGGCAAGACCGACGCCAACGGCTTCATCCAGGCGATGCAGTCGCTGTCCAACTCCTGAGTAGGACCAATGAGCTCACTTTCTCTCGCAGCCGTGTCCGGCCGCCGCCTCAAGGCGCGCCAGGCCGGCGTCGGGGTGACCCGCCCGGGCTTCGCCTGGGCGGTACCGGCGACCGTCTTCTTCCTGCTGTTCGCGATCCTCCCGCTGGTGCTGGTCGCGGTGCTGTCCTTCACCAGCTGGGACGGCATCACCTCGCCACACTTCAACGGTCTGGCGAACTGGACCAAGCTGATCCACGACCCGGTGATGACCCAGAGTATCTGGCTCACCGTCGTGCTCACCGTGCTCGGGGTCGTGACACAGACGCCCATCAGCATCCTGCTGGGCGTCTGGGCGGCCGGACCCCAGCGCAACCGGGCCGTGCTGTCCGCGATCTTCTTCCTCCCCCTGCTGCTCTCGGCGACCGCGGTCTCGGTGCTGTGGCGCGCCCTGCTCGACCCCAACTTCGGCATCCCGGGCCAGCTTCCCTGGCTGTTCGGCAACGGCAACCTGCTCGGCAGCCAGTCCGGTTCGATCGCGGTGCTGACCTTCGTCGGAATGTGGCAGTTCACCCCCCTGCACGCGCTGCTCTACCAGGGCGGCGCCCGCGCGGTTCCGCAGGTGCTCTACCAGGCCGCGGCGATCGACGGGGCCGGCACCGTGCGGCAGTTCTTCCACATCACCCTGCCGCAACTGCGCAACACCATGATCACCTCGGTGATCCTCATGGTCGTCGGCGGGCTCACCACCTTCGACACGGTGCTGATCCTCACCCAGGGCGGCCCCGGCACCGACACCACGGTCAGCGCCTACTACATGTACGAGCAGGGCTTCAAGGAGTTCGACTTCGGCGCCGGCTCGGCCATCGCGCTGGTCCTGGTCGTGGTCGCCACCCTCATCTCCCTGGCCGTGGTCCGGCTCTCCGGCTACGACAAGATGCGCAGTACAGCGGAGGGGATCTGATGCGGCGCCCCAACTACCTTGCCGGGCTCGGCTCCCTGATATGGCTCGCTCTGGTCGGCCTGCCGCTCTACGTGCTGCTGATGGCGACCCTGCGCACCACCTCCAACTACTCCACCCAGGGCCCGCTGAGCTTTCCGTCGCAGTTGACCCTGAGCAACTACTTCAACGCGTTCTCCAACGGCTTCGGCCAGGACTTCCTCAACACCTTGATCGTCACCGTCAGCGTCGTCGGCATCGTGCTGGTGGTGGTGCCGCCGCTCGCCTACGCCATCGTGCGCGCCCAGGGCCGGACCATCACCGTCGTGTTCCGGGTCTTCCTGCTGGGACTCGCGGTCCCCGCGCAGGCGGTGATCGTGCCCATGTTCTACGTGATCAGCCAGGCCGGGTTCTACGACCACCTGATCGGCGTCATCCTGCCCACCGCCGCGTTCTCGCTGCCGGTGTGCACCCTGGTGTTGACCGGGGCGATGCGCGACATCACCCCCGACCTGTACGAAGCCATGGCGATGGACGGAGCTTCCCCGCGGCGGGTCTTCCGGCAACTGGTCCTGCCACTGTCGAAAGGCGGGCTCTCCTCCATCGTCGTCTTCTCGGCCCTGCAGGCCTGGAACGGCTTCCTCTTCCCGCTGATCCTGACCCAGTCGGACTCGACCAAGGTGATCACCCTCGGTCTGTACAACTTCCAGACCGAACACGGCGTCGACGTCCCCGGACTGCTCAGCGCCGTGGTGCTGTCCATGCTCCCCATCTTCATCGTCTACCTGTTCGCCCGCCGCGCCCTGGTCCAGGGGCTCATGGGGGTCGGAGGAAAGTGACCGGCGACATGAACCCCACCGTCGAGTTCGCCACCCCTGTGTGGCGGGACGTCTCGCTCGACCCCGCCATCAGGGCCAACGCCCTGATCGCGGCGATGACCCTGCGGGAGAAGACCGCACAGCTGGTCGGCGTCTGGGTGGGCGCCTCCGACGAGGGCGGCGAGGTCGCCCCGCATCAGCACGAGATGGAGGAGCCGCCGGACCTGGACGAGCTGCTGCCGTACGGTCTGGGCCAGCTGACCCGGCCCTTCGGTACCGTTCCCGTGGACGCCGCCGTCGGTGCGCTCTCGCTCGCCCGCTCCCAGCAACGCATCGTCGCCGCCAACCGCTTCGGCATACCCGCGATCGCCCACGAGGAGTGCCTGGCCGGGTTCGCGGCCTGGGGGGCGACCGCCTACCCGGTCCCGCTGTCCTGGGGAGCGACCTTCAACCCCGAGCTGGTGCGGACCATGGCCACCGCCATCGGGACCGACATGCGCGCCGTCGGCGTCCACCAAGGCCTCGCCCCTGTGCTCGACGTGGTGCGCGACGCCCGCTGGGGCCGCGTAGAGGAGACCATCGGCGAGGACCCGTACCTGGTCGGCACCATCGCCACCGCCTACGTGCAGGGCCTGGAGTCCGCCGGGATCGTCGCCACGCTCAAGCACTTCGCCGGCTACTCCGCCTCGCGGGCCGGCCGCAATCTCGCGCCGGTCACCATGGGTGTCCGCGAGCGTGCCGACGTCATCCTTCCCCCGTTCGAGATGGCGCTGCGCGAGGGCCGACCACGCTCGGTCATGCACGCCTACACCGACACCGACGGCATCCCCTCGGCCGCCGACCAGGAACTGCTCACCGGTCTGCTCCGGGACACCTGGGGCTTCGACGGGACGGTGGTGGCGGACTACTTCGGCATCTCCTTCCTCAAGCTCCTGCACGGCGTCGCCGGAAGCTGGGACGAGGCGGCCGGGCTCGCCCTCGCCAGCGGCGTCGACGTCGAACTGCCGACCGTCAAGACATTCGGACAGCCGTTGCTCGACGCGGTCGAGGCCGGCACCGTCCCTGAGGAACTGATCGATCGCGCCCTGCGCCGGGTCCTCATCCAGAAGGCACAGCTCGGCCTGCTCGACCCTGACTGGAACCCGCTTCCGCAGGCGCTCTCCGGAGCGGATCCGACCGTTCCCGAGGCGCTGCGCGGCAGCGTCGACCTCGACCCCCCGGCCAACCAGCGGCTGGCGCGCGAGTTGGCGGAGCAGGCCGTCGTGCTGCTGCGCAACGACGGCACGCTGCCGCTCGGCCGCCCCCGCCGGATCGCGCTGATCGGCCCCAACGCCGACACCCCGACAGCCGTGCTGGGCTGCTACTCCTTCCCCGTGCACGTCGGCTCGCAACACCCCGAGGTCCCGACCGGCATCGCACTGCCCACGCTGCGCGAGACCTTGGCGGCCGAGTTCCCCGACGCCGAGATCCTCTCCGCACCCGGTGCGACAGTCGACGGCGACAGCACGGCCGGCTTCGCCGAGGCGGTCGCGGCGGCCCGCATCGCCGACGTCGTGGTGCTCGCCCTCGGGGACCGCGCCGGCCTGTTCGGCCGCGGCACCAGCGGCGAGGGATGTGACGTAGAGTCACTGCAACTGCCTGGCGTGCAGGAGCAGTTGCTCGACGCCTTGCTGGATGCCGGCACACCTGTGGTGCTCGTCATGCTGGCGGGCCGCCCGTACACACTGGGGCGCGCCGAGACGGAGGCGGCGGCGATCGTGCAGTCCTTCTTTCCTGGGGAGGCGGGCACCGAGGCGATCGCCGGCGTACTCAGCGGGCGGGTGAACCCCTCCGGACGGTTGCCTGTGAGTGTGCCGCGGCACAAGGGTGTCCAGCCCTCCACCTACCTGGCCGCCCGGCTGGCCCAGGACAGCGACGTGTCCAGCACCAGTACCAGCGCCGCCTACGGGTTCGGCCACGGGCTCGGCTACACGGAATTCGAGTGGTCCGCGCTCGACGTCAGCGTCGCGGAGACCGGCACCGACGGCAGCTTCCGGATCGCCTTCGAGGTCCGCAACACCGGCGAACGCTCCGGCTGCGAGGTGGTGCAGTTCTACCTGCACGACCCGGTGGCCTCCGTGGTCCAGCCGGTGCAGCGCCTCGTCGGCTACCGGCGCCTCCCGCTCAAAGCCGGGGAAGTCTGCCGGGTCCTCCTGGAACTGCCCGCGGACCTGGCCTCCTTCACCGGCCGCGGAGGCCGTCGCATCGTCGAACCCGGCGAGCTGGAGCTGCGGATCTCCGCCAGCAGCACCGACCACCGCATCACGGTCCCGCTGCACCTGACCGGCCCGGTCCGGGAGGTCGACCACACCCGCATGCTGCACCCCGTGGTCACCGTCGAGTGCCGCTGACGCAACGAGAGGGGGGATGTGCTGGAGAACCTGCTCGCGGCGTCCGCCGAGTACGCCCACCTCCAGATGGACACGCGCGGGCAGGGCTCGGGCTGGAGGGGTCCACTCCCTCCAGCCGCAGCGCGGTGATCAGCTTGCCGAACTGACGCGGGATCAACCCGCTGAACCTGCGACCAGCAGTTACGGCACCTCTTGGACTCGCGCCACGGCGCCGGGCGGCCCGAAAGGAACACATTCTGTGCGTACGTACGACAACCCTGTGATCAGCGGATTCCACCCCGATCCGAGCGTGTGCCGGGTCGGTGACGACTACTACCTGGTGTGCTCCAGCTTCGAATACTTCCCCGGGCTGCCGCTCTTCCACAGCAAGGACCTCGTGCACTGGGAGCACATCGGCAACGTGCTCGACCGGCCCGAGCAACTGCCGCTGCCTCTCCCCGGTGCCAAGGCGTCCGGCGGCCTCTACGCCCCCACGATCCGCCACCACGACGGCCTTTACTGGGTCATCAGCACCAATATCGACGGCGGCGGCAACTTCGTCGTCTCGGCCGAGCGGCCCGAGGGGCCGTGGAGCGACCCGGTGTGGATCGACCTGACCGGGATCGACCCCGATCTGGCCTGGGAGGAGGACGGCACCTGCTGGTGCGCCTTCTCCGGGCCCGAAGGCGGCATCAACATGGCCAGGATCGACGCGGTCAAGGGGGAGGTGCTGGAGGGACCCTTTGCCACGTGGTCGGGCAGCGGCCTCAAGTACCCCGAGGCGCCGCACCTCTACCGCATCGGCGACTGGTGGTACCTGCTGATCGCGGAAGGCGGCACCGAACGCGGCCACAGCGTGTCCATCGCCCGCGGCCGCTCGCCGCGCGGCCCCTGGGAAAGCGCACCCGCCAACCCCCTGCTGTCCCACAGCGGTACCGGCCGCTCCATCCAGAACACCGGCCACGCCGACCTGGTGGAGGCCACCGACGGCAGTTGGTGGATGGTGCTGCTCGGCGTCCGGCCCCGCGGCTTCACGCCCGACGTGCACGTGCTCGGCCGCGAGACGTTCCTGACCCCCGTGGAGTGGGACGAGGACGGCTGGCCCGTCGTCGCGCCCGTTCCCGAGAGTCACGCGGCCCCGGGCGGTGTCTGGCACCCCGTTCCGCCCCTGCCCGCCCGCGACGACTTCGACGAGTCCGCTCTCGCGCCGCACTGGGTCTCGCCATTCACCCGCCCAGAGGGCTCCTGGTCGCTCACCGAGCGCCCTGGCTGGCTGGTCCTCAGAGCCACCGGCGCCACCCTCGACCGCCCCGGGTACACCTTCGTCGGCCGCCGCCAGCAACACCACGACTGCCGCGTCACCACTGCGATCGACCCGGGTACCGGACGCGGCGGCCTCAGCGTGCGCCTGGACGAAGCCCACCACTACGAACTGGAGGTCGGGAACGGAGAGGCCGGCGTCGTCGCCCGGATCGGTCCGTTGCGCCAGACCGTGGCCAGCCGACCGGTCCCGTCCGGGCCGCTGACCCTCACCGTCGCGATCCGCACGTCCGACCTTGTGCCCGCGTCGCCCGAACTCACCGATGGCGGGACCACCGGCCCTGACACCGTCGCCTTCTGGCTCGGCGATCCCGACGCCCCGGGCGCCCAGCCACTCGTCGAACTGGACGGGCGCTACCTGTCCACCGAGGTCGCCTGCGGCTTCACCGGCCGCGTTATCGGCATGTACGCCACCGAGGGCGCGGTCGCCTTCGACTGGTTCGAGTACACCCCGGCCTCGGCGCCCTCCGCTTGACGCTCGGCCTTCGGCCGCGTGCGGCACCTGCGTCCGTGCGGGCGTCGCACGCGGCATGCCGCAAGACCGCCCGTCAAGGGGAGTGGCCGACGTGCTCCGCCCGAGGAGTTCGAGGCTTCCCGCCGCGCTTCACGCTCGCGGGGCCGGTTCCCGGGCTCACGCCCGGGAACCGGCCCGTCGTCGTCAGCGACTGCCGTGCCTCACTGGCCGAAGCCGTAGGCGAACAGGTGATCGGTGCCGGTCGAGCCCGTGACGGGCAGGGTGATGGATGCCACCTGTTTGGACGCGTCGAGTGGCACCTTCGTGGCGAAGACGTAGGTCTTCACGTTGTCCCGGCCCCCGCTCCCGGTGTTGCGGTAGGCCGTCGTCACGGCCGTCGTGTCACCCGCGAGCGGTTTGCTCGACCCGCCGTTGAGCGTCCAGTCCGAGAAGCCGACCGTCGCCTGGGAGGTGGTCCCGTCGGTGTAGGTGACGGTCACCGTGCCGGAGACCCCGCTGCCGTCGGTCGGCGCGTTGGTCGCCGTGCCCAGCAGCCCCAGCGACGCACCCGACGTACCAGCCGGCATGTGGACGGTCTGGCCGGCCATCTCCAGGTTGTCCAGCTGACCGGACGTCACCGTCGGCCAGATGTAGGAGATGCCGTCGACGGTGACGGTGGAGCCACTCGTGACGCCCGCCGCCGAGAGCGCGTTCTGCGAGAACGCCCAGCCGCCGTCGTCGAAGCCGCCGGAGAATTTCGTGCCGTCGGGGTAGATGCCTTCGTTGGTGTCGTACGGCCACAGCGCGCCGGCCTTGGCGACGGCCACGCGGAGGGTTGCCCCGCTCAGTGCCGTACCGGTGCTGTGGTCGGTCAGTGCGAAGGTGACCGGGAACGTGCCCTCGTTCGCGCCCGCCGTCACGTGAACCTTCGCCTCGGCGCTGCCCGAGGCGGGCACCTGCAACGAGCCCGATGCCGTGGCCAGCGTGACGCCGGAGGGCGCCGTCGCCTTCCAGTCGACCGTGACGGCCTTGCTGCCGAGGTTGGTCAGGTCGAGTGTCCCGTCACCGGACGTGCCCGGCTGGAGCACCAGGCCGTCGCTGGAGGGACCGGTCGCCGCCAGCACTCGGCCGCCGCCCGTGGTGTCCGACGGCGGCACCGCCGACGGGTCGGACGCCCAGGAGGTGTTGGGCTGGGTGCCGAGCGTGAAGTCGATCGTGCCCGCGCCCTGGAGCTGCTGGTACGTCAACCAGGAGGTCTTCCACTCCTTGCCCTGGACACCGAGTGACTGCACGTACGGCGCGTCGGGTGCCGCCTGCGGCGCGTTGATCTGCACCGTCTTGCCGCTTGCGAAGGTCACCTTGGCCACCGGGAACGCCGGGCTGCCGAGTGCCAAGGTGTCCGTACCCGGCGTCTCCGGGTACATGCCGAGCTCGGACCAGACGTACCAGGAGCTCATCGCGCCGAGGTCGTCGTTGCCGAACGAACCCACCGGAGCGTTGAAGTACAGGTCCTGCTGGGCCGCGCGGACGGCCGCCTGGGTCTTCCACGGCTGGCCCGTGTAGTCGTACTCCCAGGGGATCTCCACGCTGGGCTCGTTGCTGAGGTTGGCGTTGGTGTCGCCGGGGTTCGTGATGTTGTCGAGCAGGCTGTCCAGGAAGGACGAGTACGCCTTGTCACCGCCGCGCGCCTGGATGAGCTGCTGCAGGTTGAACGGGACCATCGGCGTGTACTGGGCCGACGTGCCCTCCACGAAGCCGTTGGAGGTGCCGGGGGTGAAACCGCCCGCGAAATGGCCGTCCTTGTTCTTGCCCTGCATGTAGCCGGTCTGCGGGTTGAAGACGTTCATCCAGTCCTGGGCACGGGTGGCGAACTTCGTGTAGACGGCCATCTCGCCCAGCGACTTCGCGAAGGCGGCGACGGCGTAGTCGGCGGAGTCGTACTCCAACTGCGTGGAGACCGGGCCGTAGAAATTGCAGCAGCCGTAGTCGTTCTCGTCCAGCGGGAGGTAGCCCTTCGCGTCCCGCACCGACTCGCCCGGGCGGTCGTTGTTCGGGACGGTGGCCTCGTGCTGCAGGGCGGCGAGCGCCTTGCCCGTGTCGAAGCCCGTCGCGCCGAAGGCGTACGCGTCGGCGATGATGCCGGCAGCCGGGTCACCGACCATCACGTAGCTCTCCCCGTTGTTCGAGGCCCACTTGGGCAGCAGGCCCGTCTGGTCGTAGCCGTTGAGCATCGAGGTGACGACGTCGCCGGCGACCTTGGGCTCGACCATCGCCATCAGCTGGGTCTGGGAGCGGTAGGTGTCCCAGCCCGAGTAGTTGGCATACTGCGCCTGCTGCCCCCGGGTCAGCTTGTGGACCTGGTCGTCCATGCCCATGTACTGGCCGTTGTCGTCCGAGAAGACGTTCGGGTGCAGCAGCGCGTGGTAGAGCGCCGTGTAGAACTGCACTTGTTGATCCGAGGACCCGCCGCCGACCTGGATCTTGTTCAGCACCGCGTTCCAGGCGTCGTGGTTCGCCTGCTCGACGGCGTCGAAGTTCCAATTCCTGATCTCGGTGGTGACGTTGTCCGCCGCACCTGCGTCATTCGTGTACGAAATGCCGACCTTCGCGCTCACCGTCGGGTTCGAGGAGGTGTCGAAGGTCAGGTACATGCCGTTCGCACCCGTCGTGGGGGGCTCGACGGCCTTGCCCGTGGCGGACGCCTGGGGTGCAGCACCGGCGCTCGGTGCCGGGGACGGCGTGCTGGAGGAGGTGCTGCCGCTCCCGTGCACGGTCGGGGACGGCGCCGCCGGAACGGTGAAGTGCTTCTCCTTGAGCGCTTTCGACGGGTGCGCCTGCAGGGTCTGCTGGGACCTGCCCGCCTTCAGCGACGTCGCGCCGGGGTTGATGGCGTTGCCGACCCAGGTGCCGCTCGCGGTGAACGGCTGGTCGAACTTGATGTCGAAGTGCAGGGTGTACCTGTTGCTCGCGCCGCAGAAGTGACCACTGTCGATCGCGCCGCTGATCTCCTTCTTGTTCACCACCTGGACGCGGGTCCCGTCCACCTGCGTGGCGCCTCCGCTGAGCTTGAACAGCAGGTTCGCCTGCCGGCCCGTGGGGAAGGTGAAGGTACCCAGCCCCGCGCGGGTGGTGTCGGTCAGCTGGGTCTTGACTCCGTTCGCATCGGTCACCTTGTAGGCCCCGACGCCCGCTTGCTCGTCGTCGTGGCTGAAGCCGACAGACGCGTTGCTCAGGTCGCCCGACAGGGTGCCCGTCACTGGCAGGATGGGCAGGTCGCCCGCCACGCCACAGCCGGGTCCCGAGAGGTGGGTGAGGCTGAAGCCGGAGATCTTGTTGTCGTTGTACTCGTAGCCCCCGCCCGCAGGGCGGTCGGGCGTCGTGTCGGGACCCCACTGCACCATGCCGGCGGGCATGTCCGGGCCGGGGAAGGTATCCACCGCACCGGAGGTGCCGATGAGGGGGTTGACGAGGGACGCGGGGTCCTTCACGAAGGCCGTCGTCGCGGCGCTCGCGGCATAGGCGCCCCCGATCGCCGGGAGCGGGAGTACGGCAATGCCCAGGACGGACACCACGGCCAAGCGTTGACGGAATCTCTTTCGGTCACGTGGCGCAACTGAACGTCGGGGTCGGACCATTGGTTGCCTCCGCAGCGGTTCGCGCTTCGCACATGAGGTGCTGACGTGCCGAACAAGGGGCATGCCAGCGAGAGGCAACGGTGCCGGTCCCTCCGACGGTCTGACAACGTTGCCATGCACGGTTGTTGAGTGAAACGCTTGTGCTTGCTGCATGTCAACGAGGCCAACAGGACTTTCTGAGCGCGAAGTTCACAGCCGGGCGCTGTCGGCGTCACGATCCCCGGGCCCACGGGTGCCGGGATCCCTGACGGACCCGGCGGTAGCCCCAACTGGCCTTCACGCGCAGGCGCCTGAGGCCGAGGACGCAGACCCACCCTCACCGGACCCGCCAGGAGCAGGGCTGAAACCGCGATGGAGGTGCGGACCTCAGCAAAGGCTCCTTGCACTCCGCCGTCGCGAGCGTGCACCACCCAAGACGCGTGCGAGGGCTCGTTTCTCCCGTCGCGACGGGGCGTCATCCACGACGCGGCCCGCCACGCCCGTCCCGACGCACGCGCGCCCCCCGGCGTTCGCTCCTTCGCAAAAGCGTCGGGCCGAGGCACCACTGTGGGTGCCGATAAAACATCCGGCCGGGTCAAGCGACACGTCGGTACTCATGAAGGGTTGCGCTGAGTCGGTCTCGTCGGCGCACCTCCAGGTACCCGATCTGTGCCGGCACGCTGATCGGTTTGGGTAGCGGTCGCAGCGGTGCGGCTTGATTCATGGCGCGCTGCGGCCGATGCCAGTTGTGGAAGGTCTCGAACTCGCGGAGCACATATAGGAGGAGGCTCTGGTCCCGGATCAAGGTGCGGTCCAGGAGGGTGTGTGGCAGGAACTGACGCGCGGGGCACGCCTGTGGCCGAACCGCCCGGACTTCCTGCCCACCTGGAAGAAGGACGAGGATGCCGCTTAGACCGCCGCGCTCTCCGGATCGTCCGGCGCCAAGCTGCGAAGCCTGCGCCTGATCACCAGGATGATCAGTGCGGTCGCTGTGATGCCTGCCAGAGCGGCAGCGGCGAGGGTGAGGGGTGTCAGTGGCCTTTGTGCGTGCTCACCGCATACCGGAACATCGTGTGCAGGTGTCCTGTAGGGCCACTGGGGTGTCCAACCGATCGTTTCGCCCGGATGGGCAGGATTGGCGACCAAGTACCAGCCGTAACGAGGGACCCGAGAGGTGTCGAAGACGTCGTCGGCGTTGACCCAGCACAGCACGGGGATCCCGGCTGCAGGGTTGAACGCGGTGGACGGTTGCGGTTTCAGCGCCCGCCAGCAGGGCTTGTTCCGGAGAATCGCGTACTCGGCCACGTTCTTGTTGGCCCGGATCTGCTGCGGCTGGGTCGTGCCGGGTCCGGGCCAGTCCGTCGTCAGGCACTGCTCGGGGTCGACGTACTTGCCGGCGCCGGACGTGTCGGGCTGTTGCTGGGGGAAGAAGTATGGAACGAGTGCGATCACCGCGGCGATGATCGTGACAAGTGCCGGCACAAGCACGGGGGGATCTCGGTACCACGGGCGAGAAGGTGTGCCGTCTGCCGTCCCATTGCGTACTCGTGTCGCGCCGCCGGCCGGTAACCGATCGTCGTCACTCATGGCACAAGGCTATGACCCTTCGACTTGCGGAGCCAGGGCACCTTCGGGGGCGGCGTAAGAGCAGGCCGGCTCGGCGGATGCCCCGCCGTCGACACCGAGGAGATCATCCGCGCCGCCCGGGACCTGCTACCACATCGGAGGCGGCACAGCGCCTGTGTCGGCACGCGCTGTAGCAGTGCTGCCAGAAAGGCCCGGTCGCTCGCTCTCGTTGCTCGGTCAAGGTGCCTTCCACAACCGTGATCTGACGGCGTAGAAGGCCCCGCTGAGCCGTCCGCGTTCGTGTGCGAAGCCCAGTACGGCGATTGCGAGCATGCCGAGTACCAGAAAATGAACGACACGGTCGAGCGCGATCAGCCGCAGCACGTAACGGTCACGCAGAGGCCTGCCACGCAGCGGAATCTCCGCCTCGGCGCGCCCTGGTGGAAACCCCGGTCCGGGTGATCTGTCGGCCGTACCGGCAGCCAGGCATCACAGCGCAGACACCGGTGCCAGCGAAGTCCGTCCCCGAGGTCCTTGACCAGGACTCCGTCCTCGGGACGCACTTGGGCCGCGTTTGTGCCCTCCAGGCAGTGGCCGCGCCGCGCGCACCCAAGAATCTCGTACCAGAACAACTGGTGTCGCTTGGAGCCGATGCCCGGGGCCGGATCCATACCGATGTCTTCGGTCATGGTCGTATCGTCTTGCCGTCAGGGGCGTCTGCGTAGCACCCGTGGCCGTGACTCACCCTGCTCTTTTGTCGGCAGGAGGGCCAACCGCTCGGCCCCGAGTGGGCGCGGCATATCACTCCATGCGGGGCGGGTGAACGGGCAGCGCGCGCGTCAATCACGGATCTGGAGGGACGGGCCCACGAGTATGTCGGACAAGGTCGCCAAGGCGAGCGACAAGATCAAGGGCAAGACGAAAGAGAGGGTCGGAAGGCAGTCGGCGACGAGCGTCTTGATGCGGAGGACGGGCCTCACCAGATCGGAGGGGGCGTCACACCGACCGGAGAAGGGGCCAAGGACGCCGTCCGGGACATCCTCGACGAGGATCGAGTCCCCCGAGCGGCATCCGGACGAAGGCAGGCGGCGGGCAGCCGGACATCCGGCCTCCGCTCTGCTGACGCCGGCCAACAACGCACCGCATCCGGTGGTGGATGCCGGGATGCGACGAGAGGGGCGGTCGGGGTCGGCCGCTAGTGGAGGGGGCGTGGACAGTGGGTAGCAAGAGCATCCGCGCCATGCGCGAGACCGGTGGCCGGATCGGCCGGTGGTGGGCTGCGCTGCGCCGGACACCCGTGGCGATCTGGAACGACGACGTAACGGACTGGGCCGCCGCTTTGACCTACTACGCGGTCCTGGCCCTGTTCCCCGTGCTGCTGGTGCTTCTCTCGGTGCTGGGGCTCACCATGCCCACGGCGAAACCGGAAGTGATCGATCGGCTCACCCGCCTGGCGCCTGCCGCATCCCGCGACTTGCTACGCAGTGCCCTGGAGCAGATGGCCGGCCAGTCCTCGGCAGCCTGGCTGCTGGTCTTCTTCGGCGCGGTCGGGGCCCTGTGGTCGGGCTCCAGCTATCTGAGTGTCTTTCGCCGGGCTCTGCACGCCATGTACCACGTCAGCTCGCACCGGCCAGTGTGGCGGACAGCCCCACGCATCATCGGCACGGCCATCGTGCTGATCGTCCTTCTCCTGACCACGACGCTCGCTCTGCTGCTGAGCAGCAGCCTGGTACGACGCCTGGGCCGAGCGCTGGAGATGGGCAGCCTTCCCAGAGCTGCATGGGACACCTTGCGCTGGCCCGTTCTGGCACTGGTGGCCATCGCCCTGGTCCTGGTGCTCTATCGTTCCGGTCCCGCGCCGTCGCGACCGCTGCGAAAGATGGCGCCGGGTGGGGGGCTGGCGATCGTGCTCCTGCTGTCGACCTCCCTCGGTTTCACCGTCTATGCCTCCCATGTGAGCACCTACCACCGCCTGTACGGCTCCTTGGCCGGGGTCGTGGTCTTCCTCATCTGGCTGTGGCTGTCCAACCTGGCACTCCTGGCAGGTGCCCAGTTCAACGTCGAGCTCGCGCGGCAGGCTGCCAGCACTCATGCGCGCGGACATCGACAACCCTGATGGCCGGTGCCGACCGGCGTGAGGCGCGCGTGAGGCTGGTGCGGGGCGAGCAAGAGCGGAGTCGGTGTGGCGGGGCCCAATCGGCCCTACTGGCCGATGTCTTCACAAGACGGCACTGGGACGGCAGGGCACCGGTCCGGGATCGCTGCGGCTGGCCGCGCGCACCGTGAGCCTGGCCGACCAGCTCGGTGTGCCTGCGCTGCCGACCAACACGGTCCGCCACGCCGACCCCGCCCAGCACCGCCTGGCCGATGTCCTCGATGCGGCGCGGCTGCTGCGCCCGGTCGACCGCCGCTACCTGGACGGCGGCCACCGGTGGTTGAAGGACCCGGCCCCGATGACGGCGGCCGCCGAACGGATCGCCCAGGCTGTCGGCGACGACCGGTCGCGGGCCGCGCGCCTGCCGGCCGAGACCGAGGCGACCGGACAGTCCTGTGCCCTGACCCCGGTCGATCCGGGGATGGGCTGGCCGCACTTTTCCGTGCCGTCCGTCGCGGGCGCCGGTTCGGAGCCGGGCTCGGCGATGCGGACACCCGTCGGCGGTGACCGTCAGACCGCGGACAAGGGGTGCTTCCTCACGGTGGCCCCGGCCCGTGCGCAGATCCGTGCGCGGGCCGGATGACCGCCGACCCGGCCCTCAGGCCGGAGAATGCCGAGGACACCGTGTCCGCCGACCACATCCGACGCTGCCCGAGAGCTGCACTCCACCGCCGACCGGACGTCTGCCGACGACGTGGACCAGGCCCCGCAGGTCCCTTCCATGGGCCCCTCCATCGCCCCCTCCACGGCCGCTTCGCCCGCTGAAGCGGTTCGTGCAGGTCAGCTCCAGCGGTCCTGGGGCCGGCGCAAGCGCCGGGCCGCCGCCCACCTGGACGCCCAGCTCTAGGAGTCGGCGGACACGGCAGGACGTCCTGGACGTCGACCGGTTCGCGCTCTACGCGTGCCGACATCGCGGGACGGCTGACTCTCCCACGTCGCTGCCCCTCAGGGCCAAGCCGTCAGAAGACGTCGACGGTGGCCCTCCAGAGAACACCGAGGTGGGGGCAGACGTGTCCAGGAGCTGTGACTACGCAGTGGCTGGGCGCGATGATGGTGCTCCTTCCGAGCTCTTCGGCTCGGAAGGTGGCTCGAGCGTCGCCATTGGGAGCGGTGCCTCCTGAAACCCGTCGCAGTACATGGGTGGCGGAGGTCACGGGTACATCCCACACCCACTTCACCCCGTTACCTGAGGTGGCTTTCAGCTTGACCTCGACCTTTTCGCCCAGAGTGACGAAGACGGTCCTGCCGTTGTCGGCGTTGCTCAGCTTCACGACGCGTCGTGCTGCGGCGTGGGCGTGAGGAAGCGTTGCCGGAACGGTCAGAGCGCTAGCGGCAAGTGCCGTGGCGGCGAGAACAGTCCTGCCAAACATCGTGGTCCTCCTGGAAGGCCTGGCGTACGCACCCAGTCAATAGGCACCACCACAGCCAAGGTCCAGCAACGCGGCGCCGTTCACCCGAATGAAGACCGCACCGTCCTGCAACGGGGGACCCCGCACCAGCAGAACCGAAATTTCAGCAGGCCGGGGCCAATCCGGGGGTGCCCCGACCAACGGCGCCACCCGGGCCGCGCCTGGCTGCGGACCCGTCACGAGTTGTGCACCGGCACCATGGATCTGACCACCGACGCCTACGAATACGGCGACTGACCGACCGCGAGCCCGCCCACGGCCGCCGCCGATACCTGGTGATCTTTTGATGGGGCTTACCTGGCGTAATCGCCGAGGTCAGACCCGTGGCCTGAAGTACGTGGCCGACGGCCGCCTCGAGCGGTCGGTCAGCCTCCAGGGCTTCTACCGGCTGACCTCCGAATCGGCCGACGCGTTGGCGGAGTTCGTCGGCGACACCGCCCCTTGATCCCGACGAACGAGTGGGCCACCGGATCGCACCCGCCACGTCCCGCGTGAGCACCGACCCGTGTTTCGTCACCTGGCACGCCACAATTTGCCGGTCTCCTGCGAGGATGGCAGTGCTGCTGTGGTGAAAGCTCGCATGTCCGATTCCCTTCGTGACGTGAAGAGACCTTTCGCGCGGCGAGAGATCAGGCGAAACCAGCCGCCCATCGGCGCGTCGGCCCGGACCAACCACTCACCGGCCTCGTCGCCAGCGTGAGCACCCACCACGAGCCTCTCAGCAGCGCCAGGCCGAGGCCACCGACAGGTTGCACCGGGTCTGGAGGTCGCGCTGGTTGGCCTTCACGAAGCCGCGGGCAGCTGGCCGGACTTGGTCGTCCGCGCGGTTGGCGTTGTGCAGGGCCGCTGTCTTGCAGCAGACCTGGAACCAGGAGCCGGGCATCTTCAGGCTGCCGAGCACGTCCATCAGCAGTTGGGCGTCCAGCACGTAGCCGCTGCACTCCGCGCTCGCGGCGAACTCACCGCCCTTGATCTTCTCCACGCCCAGGATCAAGCAGAGCAATCCTCCTCGGCACAGCGACGACCAGGTCGTACGCGCACCACCCCACGCATGCGCGGCGACACCCCGAGACCCGGCGGGCGCCAGCCGGCGCGAGGACTCACCAGGTCGTCAAGCAGCGGAATACCGTCCACGCACTGGACGGCTTGCGCACCCCATCACCAGGCGGCGTGCAATTCCCATCGGAATCCGTCACAGCCAATCCCTCCGGGAACTCGTGATACCAGAAAGGCCAGTCCAGGGGTCCTCAAGGCACACATTTCGATGAACCTTGAATTCTCTCCAGTCATTTATCTATGCGCGTCACCAAAAGGCTCACTAGAGAGCCTTCATTTAAAGGATGCGAAACGCCCGGGAAACAGTGCGGCGTGACACTTCCGTGGAACTCCCCCGGGCCATCCGGGCGGTGACCCTGCATGCGGAAGAGGGAAGAGTCGTGACGGAGACCGTCGACAGAGAGGCGCCGGCAACATCAGCCGGACGGACCTATAACGACTGGGCGAAGAACGACACGCTGGAGGACTACTCGCTGCGCTACGCGCCGAAGTCCTTCCGCCGCTGGACCCCTTACGTGGTGGCCACCACCGCGCTGGGCGGCATCGCCTACCTGGCCGACTTCGCCATCGGCGGCTCGATCGCCATCTCCAACGGCTTCTCCAGCGCCATGGTGGCGATCCTGACCGCGGCCGTGGTCATCTTCCTGACCGGCATACCGATCTCGTACTACTCGGCCAAGTACTCCATCGACATGGACCTGTTGACCCGGGGCGCGGGCTTCGGCTACCTCGGCTCGACGCTCACCTCGGTCATCTACGCCAGCTTCACCTTCATCTTCTTCGCCCTCGAAGGCTCCATCATGGCTCAGGCCCTGGACCTGGGCCTGCACATCCCGCTCACCGTCGGGTACCTGATCTGCTCCCTCATTATCCTGCCGCTGGTTATCTACGGCATGACCGCGCTGTCGAAGATGCAGGTGTGGACGCAGCCGGTCTGGCTGGTGCTGATGGTCGCACCGTTCGTGTCCATCGCGATCCAGGACCCGGGCACGTTCTCGAAGTTCACCCACTTCGCCGGCAACTCACCGACCGGCTCCACCATCAGCATGCTCGGCGTCGGCGCGGGCGCCGGTGTGGCGCTGTCGCTGATCGCGCAGATCGGTGAGCAGGTCGACTACCTGCGGTTCATGCCGGACAAGACGCCGGACAACGGCAAGAAGTGGTGGGGTGCCGTGCTCTCCGCCGGCCCGGGCTGGGTGGTGCTCGGTGCGGCCAAGCAGATCGGCGGCGCCTTCCTTGCCTTCTACATCGCCGGCAGTGTGGGCCTGGCCAAGGCCAACGAGCCGATCCAGCAGTACATGTCCGGGTTCAAGACGTTCGCTGCTCCGGTTGCCCTGGGCCTGGCCACGTTCTTCGTGATCCTCTCCCAGATAAAGATCAACTCGACGAACGCGTACTCCGGTTCGCTCTCCTGGTCGAACTTCTTCTCCCGCCTCACCCACCGTCACCCCGGCCGGGTCGTCTACATCTTCCTCAACGTCGGCATCGCCCTGGCCCTGATGGAAGGCGGCGTCTTCGGCTTCCTCAACACGGTCCTCGGCTTCTACTCCAACGTGGCCATCGCCTGGATCGGCGCGGTCGTCGCCGACCTGGTCATCAACAAGCCGCTGAAGCTCAGCCCGTCGTACATCGAGTTCAAGCGCGCCCACCTGTACAACTTCAACCCGGTCGGCTTCGGCTCGATGCTGATCGCCTCGGCCGTCTCGATCGCCGCTTACTTCGAGGCGTTCGGCGACTACGGCAAGGCGTACTCGCCCTTCATCGCGCTGTTCCTGGCGATGGTGCTCTCGCCGCTGTTCGCGGTGCTGACCAAGGGCAAGTACTACATCGCCCGCGTCGACGACCTGGACGAGCCGCTGCTGGGCGCGGACGGCCTGGCCTCGGCCGCCGTCCTGACCTGCTCGGTGTGCGCGACCGAGTTCGAGCGGCCCGACATGGCGGGCTGCCCCTTCCATCAGGGCGCGATCTGCTCGCTCTGCTGCAGCCTGGAGAAGGGCTGCCACGACTCCTGCAAGAGCGGCAGCGGCCCCGCCGGTCCGGTCAGCCTTACCATGCCCACCGTACGGTCCACGGACTGACCACTGGCGGACACCCGCGTCCCCAGCGCCCCGGCCCGCGTCCCTCGACGCGGGCCGGGGCCTGTGTGTGATCAGGCTTCGACGGCTGCCGAGTAGCGAGCGGCAATGTCCTCCCAGTTGACCAGGTCCCACAGCTTGGTGACGTCGTCGGGGCGCACGTTCTTGTACTGCAGGTGGTAGGCGTGCTCCCAGGCGTCGAAGACCAGCAGCAGGGTGCTGCCGTGGCCGGCGTTGCCGTGGTGGTCGTAGACCTGCTCCGCGATCAGCCACCTGCCCAGCGGCTCCCAGGCGAGCACGCCCCAGCCGGAGCGAACTGGGTCAGCGGCCTCGACCTCAACATCATCGGCCACGTCATCGTCGGCCTCCTTTTCGCCACCTGGGCCATCGCCCTCGCCATGTGGAAGTTCGGCCGCATCGAGGAGAAGTGGAGTGCCGGACTGCGCCCGACCCAGCAGCAGGACGAGGAACAAAGCGAACAGCATCCGCACCCTGGGGCCCCGGCAGTCACGCCGGGGTCCCAGTCATTGAGTCAGCTCCCCGACTG
Source organism: Streptomyces sp. NPDC002076 (assembly GCF_053593835.1). Classification (NCBI taxonomy): domain Bacteria; kingdom Bacillati; phylum Actinomycetota; class Actinomycetes; order Kitasatosporales; family Streptomycetaceae; genus Streptomyces; species Streptomyces sp. NPDC002076. The sequence continues at coordinate 16,594 of NZ_JBSFDI010000037.1, read as the reverse complement.
CTGCTCAGCACGCAGACTTGACAGAGAACTGCACTTCCCTGTCAAGTCATGCGCGTCGCGCTTACGCATCATCGTGCGCCGGGAGCGCTCGCACCCCGAGCCCAGCTGTCCCTGTTGTGACGGCCATTTCGGTATGCCGAGGTGGCCTGTGCGTGTGAAGGCGGCGACGGAGCCGCGATGGGGCGGCGCTACGGCTGTCGTGCCAGGAGGTCTGCGGCCAGGTCGGCGACGGCGCCGCTGTTCCCGGACGGCGCCGACGCGGCCGTCTCCTTTTCGGTGCCGGTCGTCTCGCCCGACGGCCGCCACCTGTGGGCAGCGATGCGGGGCACCGACACCATCGCCGTCCTGGCCCTCGACGCGGCCGGGGAGCACGCGGAACCGGTCGCGTTGGTGCCGTGCGGCGGGCGATGGCCGCGCGATCTGGTTCTGCACCCCTCAGGTACGCGGCTGTACGCGGCCAACGAGCGCTCGGGCGACGTCACCTGGCTGGACGTGGACCTCGCGACCGGCGTCCCGCACCGCGCCGGTTCGCTGCCGGTACCGGCGGCATCCAGCGTCGTCTTCGCCTGACGGCCGCGCGCACGGCTCTGGTCAGGCCCTGCCGCGGACGACGGCGACCGGGCAGTGCGCGTGGTGCAGCAGCGCCTGGCTCACCGAACCCAGGAGCATCCCGGAAAAGCCGCCGCGCCCCCTGGCTCCGACTACGGTCAACTGGGCTTTCCTGCTCGCCTCGATCAGGACCTCGCGGGTTTCGCCGCTCAGCACTTCCTGTCTGACCGTCACGTCCGGATACCTCTCGGCACGGCCTGCGACCGCGTGGGCCAGCAGCCGCTCCACGCTCTCCACGCCCGTACCGGCCGACGCGTGGTCCGGCAGCCACGCGTGCGCGGCGACGATCTCGGCTTCCCGTAACTCCGCTTCGGTGAAGGCGAATTCGACCGCCTCCTCGCCTGCGGGGGAGCCGTCGACGGCCAGCACGATCGGCCCTGCGTCGTCCGGCTCCTCGCGGACCACCAGCACCGGACAGTGGCTGTGGGCGGCCAGGGACACCGCCGTCGAACCCAGCAGCATGCCGGCGAAGCCTCCGATGCCCCGGCGGCCGACGACCACGAGGTCCGCGGCGCGCGACTCGGCCGTCAGCACCGACACCGCACCGCCGATCATCACGGCCTCGCCGACCTCCACCTCGGGCGCCACACTCCGGGCGGCCTGTGCCGCATCGTGCGCCAGGCCGTTGAGCGGCGACGGGTCCAGCGGCGCGTACATGGGCCCGACCGGCCAGCTGAAGGCGTGCACCACACGCAGCTCAGCACGGCGCCGCTGGGCCTCCCGGGCGGCCTGGACCACCGCGGCATGGCTCGACGACGAGCCGTCCACTCCTACGACTACCAGGCTGCTCACGGCGCTTCCTCCCGCACGTCAGTACCGCTGGGCCTTGGCAAGACGCGCCGTCAGATGGGCGCTCTGCGGGTGTCTGCTGAAGGCGATGGGCTGTTCCGTGTGACCGGGCTCCAGGTTCTCCGCTCCCACGAACCTGGTCTCGACGACCTTGCCGGCGGAGTCCGCGAAGTCGACCTGCACGGCGTAGGACGCCTTCTGGTGCGTCTTGTTCGTGATCGTGACCAGGGCGGCGAGCAGCCCGCTCGTCTGGCTCCGGGGCATGCCCATCAGGCTGACTTCGGACAGGGCGTTGCCACGGCCCTGAACGTTCTTGAGCGCTTTCTCGGCGGCGGCGCCGGCCCGGGCCGCCTCGGCGTCCACGGAGGCCTCGAACTCCGAGGCGCGGGCAGCCGCGGAGGATGCCGCTGCCGAGGCGGACGCGTGGGCGGAGGCGATCGCGGAAGCCGCTGAGGAGGCGAGCGCCGACGGCGGCATCCCGGAAAAGGAGGCCGCATTGGGGCTGCTGGGTGTCGGCCGGGGCGAGGAACCGGTGTTCTGACCGCCACCGCCACAACCCATCAGGGCGAGTGCCCCGAGGGCGCAGCCAAGCGCGGGCACGACGGCTCGGTGACCGATGATGTGGGAGCGGCCGAAGGAGCTTGGGGGCATAGGTGATCCCTTACGTCATATACGACCCATCCCACTCATCTTCCGTGTGGAGATCCCGCCCGGCGAGTCGAAGTGGCCGTTCGGATGGGCGTGGCCCCCTCCGCGCAGTGCCCACCACTGGTCGCACCCGACACGCCCGCCATCCTCCTATCGCCGCCGTGGGGCTGTGGGAGGGCGCTCAAAAGCCGCCGTTGACCAGTTGTGGCTGTGCAGGATGTCGTTCAGGCCGCCCCAGACCGCGTTGTTCGGGCGGCCCTCGACCACACCGGTGACCGAGTTGTTGCGGAAGAGGATGTTCGAGGCACCGTTCAGCTCGCCAGCCTTGGCGAGCTGGCCGTCGGGCGAATGGTGATCCGGGTGCCGAGTTCAGTGACCGCCACTGGTCTCGATATGGACCCTCGTCAGCGCCAACAGGATCAGGAGATCGAGTGTCATCACAGGGATGGCCCACAACGGGTAGTACGGAACGAACATGAACTGGGTGATCAGGCTGATCGCTGCCACCGCTACACCGGCCCCGCGACCCCAACTCCGGCCCGCCAGGACTCCCAGGCCCGCAATGACGAGGGCCACTCCCATCACAAGGTGGATCCAGCCCCAGGACGTCAGGTCGAACCGGTAGGCGTACCGGGACGCGACGAACAGCGACGAACAGAGCGTCGTGTGCAATTCCGGCTGCGCCCATCAGGATGCTGAGGGGCCCGCTGACCATGTTTGGCCGCCGATGCCGGTATGGGGTCGGTGGAACTTGCACTAGTCCAACCAGTCGGGAAACGCTGCCTGTCGCTCGGCATCTGAGGTGTAGGGCCGCTGGTAGGCCCATTGAGGATCTACCATCTTGAATCCGCTGGTCACGGGGCTGGTGTGTGTGGTGGGTTGTGTACTCGTGCTGGTCGGGGGCGATTGTCTGGCGTCAAGGTCATCTGTCAGCGCGCGATCTCGATGTCGGTCAATACGAGCAGGGCGCGCAGGAGCGTGGTGGCGTGACGGACGTGCAGGCGGAGCTTGGTGAGGATGCGCCAGTTCTTCAGGTGGACCACCCCAAGAGCGCCGTCAAGTACGTGCATGCCACGCACCCGGACAAGGCGCTGCCCCGGATCCGCTGACCGGGCGCACTGGCCCCACTCGCAGTGGAAAAGATCAACCATACCCTCGGCCTGGTCACTGCCGGAGCCGACGCTCGCCACTCTCACTGCGGGGGCCTGGGTTCCCCGCGGCGAGCGCGACGGTTCCATGACCGGTGGGCGTGGTTCGGTGTCAGAGGGTTCGGGCCGCGGCGGCGTCGCGGAGGAGTCCGGCGAAGGTCAGGGCGGCCGGGGTGAGCGAGTGGTCGGCCATGCGCACCAGGAGGATCCGGCGGACGGGGGCCGGCGGCTGGAGGGGCAGGACGTTCACGCCGGGTCGGATGCCCTCCAGGGCCAGGGTGGGGGCGAGGGCGACGCCGATGCCGGCGGCGACCATGGCCTGGGCTTCCTGGTAGTCGTGGGCCTCGTAGGCGATGTGGGGCTCGAAGCCGACGGTGCGGCAGCCGCGGACGAGGGCTTCGGCCACCGGGTGATGGTCGGCGCGGGTGATCCAGGAATCGTGTGCGAAGTCGGCCAGTGAGACGGCGTCGCGGCCGGCGAGCGGATGGTGGTCGCTGACGAGAAGGGCCGGCGGGTCGTCGAGGAGCGGGGTGACGACGATGTCCTCCCGGTCGATTCGGCTCCAGTCGTAGTCCCACATCAGCGACATCTCGATCTCCCGGTTCTCCAGCATGGTCCAGAGTCCGGTGATGCGGGCGCTGCGGACGGTCAGCCGTACGTCGGGGTGGGCGTCGCGGAAGGCGATCACGGCCTGCGGGAGGAGCGAGGCGCCGACGGTGGGGAAGGTGCCGATGCGCAGAGTGCCCGCGCGCAGACCGGCGTAGTCGGCGAGTTCGTTTTCCGCGGCCTGCAATTCGCGTTCGATCCGTTGCCCTCGTTCGGCCAGCGCCCGTCCGGCGTCGGTGAGGGTGACGCCCCGGGCGTGGCGTTCCAGCAGGGGCTGGCCTGCCTCCGTTTCCAGGCGGCTGATCTGCTGCGATACCGCTGACGGGGTGTAGTTGAGGGCGCGGGCTGTCGCGGTCACCGAGCCGCGCCGGGCGACCTCCGTGAACAGCAGGATGCGCCGGACGTCCAGCATGCCACCACCTCCAGCGTTCACTTCAGCTTAATAGCCATGCAGATTTCCGAGATTGTACTTCACGCTGCCGTAACCCACCGTGGAGGACACCACGCACGGCGAGACCGTCGGTGGACTTCCCCTTCCCTGGCTGTGAGGAGTCGGTTGTGCTGCGTCTGCAGGGCGAGATGATCCGCGGAGGAACCAGCAAGTGCTGGATCTTCGACCACCGCGACGTGGCCGCCACGGGCGTGGACGTCGATGCCCTCCTGCTCGCCGCCTTCAACGCCGCCGACCCCCGTCAGATCGACGGCGTGGGCGGCGCCTCCTCCACCACCTCCAAGGCCGCCGTCGTACAGGCGTCGACCCAGGCCGGCGTGGATGTCGAGTACGCCTTCGCGCAGGTCGGTATCGGCGACGAGCGCGTGGAGTGGGCCAGCAACTGCGGCAACTGCGCCACCGCCGTGGCCCTGTACGCCGTCCACCACGGTCTCGTGCCGATCGTGTCGGACACCACCACCGTCCGCATGCTCAACGTCAACACCGGGGCCCGTCTCACCGGCACGATCCCCACCCCCGCGGGCGTGGCCCCGGAGGAGGGCACGGCCGTGGTGCCGGGTACCTCGGCGCCGGGCGTGCCGGTCCTGCTCGGGTTTCTGGACCCGGCGGGCTCGACGACCGGCCGCGCCCTGCCGACCGGCCGGGCACTTGACGAGCTGACCGGCCCGGACGGCCTTGTCGAGGCATCCCTCGTGGACGCCGGCGCTCCGGCCGCGCTGTTCGAGGCCAAGGCGTTCGGCCTCGACGGCACGGAATCCCTCACCGCGTTCGCCACCGCAGTGCCCGCGCTGACGCTGCTGCGCCGCCAGGCAGCGCTGGCCATGGGCCTGGCCCGCGAGGGCGATCCGGTCAGCCACGCGGTGCCGAAGGTGGGCATCGTCGCCCGACCCGCGCTCTATCGCACCACACAGGGCATCCTCGTCAACCAGGACGAGTACGACCTGGCCGTGCGCATGGTCTCCATGCACGCCCCGCACCCGGCGATCGGCCTGACCTCCGCCGTGGCCCTGGCCACGGCCGCCGCCACCCCTGGCACCCTCGCCCACCGCGTCGCCCGGCGGACCGCCGACGGCACGCTGCGCCTGGGCACCCCCGCCGGCGTGGTCACCACCCGAGCTGTCCCCGCACCGGACGGCGCGTCCCCCACGGTGCTGCTGCACCGTGCCGCCCGGCGTATCGCCCGAGCCGAACTCCTCGTTCCCGTCCTGGAAGGACGCCCCGCATGAGCCGCAACGACGCCGCCCCGGGTACCGTCACCGCACCACCGGGCCGCATCCGCCGGATGCTGTCCCACCTGTACGTCCAGTGCCTGATCGCCGTCCTCCTCGGCGCCGCCGTGGGCGGGCTGTGGCCGTCCGTCGGCGCTGACCTCAAGCCGCTCGGCGACGGCTTCATCGCGCTGGTGAAGATGTTCATCGCGCCGATCATCTTCTGCACGGTCGTCCACGGCATCGCCTCCATGGGCAACGCCCGCGCGGTCGGCCGCGTGAGCCTGAAGGCGCTGGTCTACTTCGAGGTATTGACCACCGTGGCCATGGTGATCGGCCTCGTCGTCGTCAACGTCGTCAAGCCGGGCAGCGGTCTGCACATCGACCTCTCGACCCTGTCCACCAAGGCCCTGCCGCCGGAGGCGACCACGGCCCACGAGGACTTCACCGAGTTCCTCCTCGCCACCATCCCGGCCACCCTGGTCAGCGCCCTGACCGGCAACGAGATCCTGCCCGTGCTGCTGGTGTCGGTGCTGTTCGGCTTCGGCCTGCACGCCAGCGGAGAAGCCGGCCTGAGCATTGCCCGGGGCATCGAGAAGTTCTCGACAGTCCTGTTCACGCTCATCCGCTGGATCATGCGGCTCGCCCCCATCGGCGCGTTCGGCTCGATGGCCTTCACCATCGGCCACTACGGCCTGGGCACCCTGCGCCACCTGGCCCTGCTGGTCGGCTCGTTCTGGCTCACCGCCCTCCTCTTCGTCCTGGTCGTCCTCGGGACCGTGATGCGCCTGAACGGACTGCGACTGCTGCCCTTCCTTCGCTACATCAAGGAAGAACTGCTGATCGTCCTGGGCACCTCCTCCACCGAGCCCGTCCTGCCGCGCATGATGGCCAAGCTCCAGCACGCCGGCGCCTCGAAACCGGTCGTCGGCATCACGCTGCCCGCCGGGTACTCCTTCAACCTCGACGGCACCGCCATCTACCTGACCATGGGCTCGGTCTTCCTCGCCCAGGCCCTCGGCATCCACCTCAGCCTCACCCAGCAGCTGACCATGCTCGCCGTCATGCTCCTCACCTCCAAGGGCGCGGCAGGCGTCACCGGCTCCGGCTTCATCGCCCTGGCCGCCACACTCAGCGCCGTCCCGCACGTCCCGCCCGCCGCCCTCGCGCTGATCTTCGGCGTCGACCGGTTCATGTCCGAAGCCCGCGCCCTGACCAGCCTGGTCGGCAACGGCGTCGCCACCCTGGCCGTCGCCCGCTGGGAGTGCGAGCTCGACGAGGACCGAGCCAAGGCCGTCCTGCGCGGCGAGATCCCCTACGCCCCTGCCTCCGCTGCCTCTGCGGTGCCGGCCGAGCCCGATCCGAAGGAGACACCCGCACCAACCCACCACCCCGTCCCCGCCGCATACTGATAGTGCGTGGGCGGGCCGGCCCGGAGCAGATACTCCGGGCCGGCCCGCCCACGTCTCAACAGGACGTCGTACTCGCCGCCCGGGCTGATCAGGAATGTCTGACCCTCCGGCACGCGCAGTCGTCCAACCACTGCCCAAGTCCGGCGAACGCCGCACTGACCTCCCGCACCGTCTGCCGTTCAGGTGATCAGAGATCCACGGATTCCCCGACGTGAGCAAGGTACCTGTCCGTACGATCCGGGCGGGAAGTGCGTCAGGCGGCCAGGGATACAGAACCGGACCTTCATGGACTGATCACGGCCCGCAAGGCCGAACTGGAGCTGCAGACAGAGAAGTTGAGCCAACAGCTTCAAGAGGTGCGCGACGAGCCGGTCCTGCCTGTGGACCACCAGCGGATCATGGACGTGGTGCGACGGGCGGATACGCCGGTCATGGTCAAGCAGGTTCGCGTCTTGACGCCAGACAATCGCCCCCGACCAGCACGAGTACACAACCCACCACACACCAGCCCCGTGACCAGCGAATGCAAGATGGTAGATGTTCATTCCCGGCACACCTCGCAGCCCGCGGCCCGCGCCAGGTCGGCGTGGGGGACGGTGCTCGGTTGAGTGGTGGGGCGCAGGATGTCGAGAACGTGCCGCCTGCTCCGTCCCAGGAGCATCAGCGGGCACCACCGGCCGCACGCGGCAGAGGGAGAAACCAGCATGGCGATTCAGCGAATGGACAACGTCGGCATCGTCGTCGAGGACATGGATGCCGCCATCGCGTTCTTCGTGGAACTCGGTATGGAGCTGGAGGGCAGGGCGGAGGCCGAGGGTCTCGTCGCCGACCAGTGCACCGGGCTCGACGGTGTCCGCTGTGACATCGCGATGCTCCGGACCCCGGACGGTCACAGCCGGCTCGAGCTGGCGAAGTACCGCAGCCCTGCGGCGATCAGCGCCGGGCCGCGCAACAGGCCACACAACATTCTGGGCACGCACCGCGTCATGTTTGCCGTCGACGATATCGAGGACACCGTTGCCCGCCTGCGCACCCAGGGCGCCGAACTCGTCGGCGAGTTGGCACAGTACGAGGACAGCTACCGGCTCTGCTACGTCCGCGGCCCCGAGGGCATCATCGTCGGACTGGCCGAACAGCTCAGCTGAAGGGTGGCGGGGATCCGGTGCACCCGCAAGCCCTACGACCACCACCCTTGACGACCAACCCCGTGCCATCCAAAGTTCCTTGGCACACGCTGAAGGAATCGGCGGCACAGGACAGCGGCGTGCGGCGCTCTGGGCCGTTCCTCGATAGCTGCGGGCCCTTTCCGTCGGCGAACGACGGCCACACACGGCCCGCGAGGAAGGCCGCAGTGACTCCCGAACTCATCGACATCGATCACGCGACCGAGCCAGGGAGTGCCTCCCGAAGTCACGTCGAAACGACTCCCGCTTCCGCGTGCACAGCCATCGCGCTAAGCAGCCACGGCCGGGGCGGTCAGGACGCTGCGGGGACTGTGGCGTCGAGGCCGCGGGCGGCGACGAGCTGTGTGCTGCCGTCGGCCAGTCGGTAGCGCAGGCCCACCACGGCGGCCTGCCCGGCGGCGACCTTGTCGGCGAGGACCCGGGAGCGGTCCAGGAGCAGGTCGGCGGTGTGCCTTATGTGCTCGGCGAGGATCTCCTCAGGCTCGACCTGTCCGGCGGCCCGCGCGGCCAGCACGCTGGGGGTCACGCGCTCGACGACGTCCCGGACGTATCCGGCCGGTGTCATGCCGTTCTCCAGGGCGGAGCACGCAGCGCCGACCGCGCCGCACGAGTCGTGGCCGAGGACCACGACCAGCGGGCAGCCCAGCACGTCCACGCCGAACTCGATGCTGCCCAGTACCTCCGGGCCCATGACGTGGCCGGCGGTGCGCACCACGAACAGGTCGCCCAGGCCGCGGTCGAAGATGATCTCGGCGGCCAGCCGGGAGTCGGAACACCCGAACAGCACGGCGAAGGGCTGCTGGGACGGGGCGGTCTCGGCGCGGCGGGCGGCGTCCTGGTTGGGGTGCTCAGGAGTGCCGGCGACGAAGCGCCGGTTGCCGGCCAGCAGCAGCTCGAAGGCGTCGCAGGGCGTCGGGGTGTGGATCTCTGTCATGGCCGAAGCCTACGAGCCGGACCGTTCGTTGGCAGTGCGTGGATGCTCACAACGGTGATGCGCAGCCCTTTGCGGCCTCGCTGGAGGTGTACTGGCTCTCGCCCTGGTCGGACAGTCACACCGATGCCGGCGTGCATGGACGCGTGACGAGGCGGCTGGCGTCGTGGAACGGTCGGGCGGTCATAGTCGCCATTGTCGCCATCGCGGTGACCACCGTGATCCCCGCGGTGGTGTCCGTCGTGGTGCGTGACCTGCCCAGGTGAGCGTCTACGAGCTGTTCGGGGAACCGATGGTGCGCAGCTGGCGTGCCGCAGCCGGCCGGCCACCGGATGGGCTGCAGGATGACCACCCGGACGGGCGGTGCGGCGGGCCCGATTCCCCGGCGGCGCCTGCGCATCCCGCAGAGTGTGCGGATCCTGCGGGACCGCCCGCCCGGCTGCACCGTTCTCCCAGCGCTGCAGCCGTCCCATGCCCGTGCGCCGCGTGCACACAGGTGCCGGCCGTGGGAATGGCGTGCGCGTCAGGGTGTGGGAGGGACGGCGCGGGCCAGGGGTTCCAGGTTGCCGTAAAGGGCGGCGTGGAGTGTGGCGGCGAGTTCACGGGCGCGTTCTTCGCTGCGCACGCCGTGCATCATGAAGTAGACCGGCTCCGCGTAGGCGTCCAGGTCGACCTCATGGCTGTGGACCAGGCGGCTGATCGTCCCGGACGGCCTCGTTGACGGCATCGGCCACCCTGTGGCCGGTGCCGGCGGTGAGGGTGTCGGCCTTCACCGTCCACCCCTGGCGTTTTTCGGATTCGATGGCGACGAATACGGCGTTGTGCGCCATGGCGTTGCGGTAGACGTCGTGGAAGGCGTCGGTGCTGGTGGCGTCGGGGATGAGGTGCGCGGGGCAGGGAACCGGCAGCGGCTTCACCAGGGCATTCTGTCAAGAGGTGAGATCTCTGCGGACCCGCCACGCGCGGGCGGGTCAGGTTGAGTGATCAGCAGATGGCTGGGGCGCTGCGGCGCGTGGTGGTGAGGGCTGGAGCGGGCGCCGCCTGCGTGCCTCGCGCGCCCGGTGACGCGCCCTTGGATGCCGGGCGGGCACGGGTGGAGGCTCTGCGATCACCACCGGCCACTGTGTGGGGGTGATGGGCGTGCCTGTGGGAGTGGTGAAGTGGTTCGATCCGGAGCGTGGTGTGGGGCGCGTCGTGATGGACGGCGCAGGGCTCGATGCCGTCGCGTGCCGGTCGGCGGTCCAGGGGCCCGGGGAGGGAGCGTTGGTCGCAGGCGAGCCGGTGGAGTTCGATCTCACCATGGACGCCGCGGGCATCCGCGCGGACAACATCTGCCGCCTGGCGCCTCCGCGACGGTGACATCCGCCGGATCATACCCGGTCAGGCGGTCGGCTGACATCGCGGGCGCTGCGACCTTGGCTGGCCGATGAGTAGGCTGATGATCGGGTTCGTGTGATCCCACGGGCGGCCCGTCTCCGCGCTCTGGCGAGGGGCCGCCCGCCTGACCTACGGCAGCCGGGCGAAAGGCCGAACAGCAGGGCGCCCCGGCCACGGTTACCCCTTGCGTGGGCGTGTGCCCCGACAGCCCTAGTCTGCCCCTTGTGGACAAGGGCCCGTGCTGGCCGCGGGCGGTGATCGGCGCGTGCCGCACAACAGGGCTGGTGAGCTCTGGCGGAGGCTGGCGGTCAGGCGGGAGGAAATGAGGTCGCGGTCAGGCTGCCCCGGAGAACTGTGACAGTTGAAAACCCCAACCCACCGGTACAAGACGGTTGTCCCATCGTTGGCTGATGCGCGCACGCCGTATCGACCGCCCGGCCGATGTCGACGTGGTCCGTGAGTCCAATGACCGCGTGGCCGACAACTACGCCTACGTGGTGGCGACGACGGGAATGGGCGACATCCGTCGCCATCCATGGCCTTGGTGAAGCCTCCCTTGGCGGCGTGCTCGGCTGGTGGTCACTGTTCACCTCCCTCGCGACGTCCTTCCCCAGGTTCTCGCCCTGTTCGCGCGCTCCCTGAAGCCGGGCGGACACTTCATCACCGCAACACACGTCGGCGACGACGACGCGGTGCGCACCGAAGCCTACGGAGGTGTACCCGTTCGTTGGACGACGCACAAGTGGCAGCCGGAGCAGCTCGTGGGCCTGCTCGGGCAGGCCGGCTGTGCCCGGTCGCTGCACTCCGGCTCCCGGCAGATGAGCAAAGCGGGCCGGGTCTGGTCGTCACGGCCAAGCGGCCCGCCTGAGGATCAGGCGCCGGAGGCGATACAGGGTCTCGTGCCGGGGCCTCACCTCCTACTGATCACGCTGCGGTCTCCAACTCCATGAAATAACGCGGCTTTTGAAGGTGGCAGGTGCCCGGCCGGTCCTACCGGCCGGGCACCCATCACACCCGAATCCTCAGGGCTTGGTCATCGTGCGGTGGTGTTGGTGCCGGTGGCCCACAGGGCGCCGCCCTTGCCCGGACCGCCGGTGTTCTTGTAGACGACGAGGTTGCCGTCGTTCTGCATGTACGCGTAGGCGCCGGAGTGGCCGCTGGTGCCGGTGGCCCACAGAGCGCCGCCCTTGCCGGGACCGCCGGTGCTCTTGTAGACGACGAGGTTGCCGTCCGTCTGCATCACGGCGTACGCGCCCGCATGGCCGGAGGTGCGGGCGGACCAGATGGCGGCGCCGTCGCGTCGACGGTACATCACGAGGTTGCCGTCCATCTGCATGACCAGGCGGGTGTAGGTGCCTTGGGTCCACCAGCCGGGCTTGAGGGTGGCGTTGGAGGCGATGGTCTGCCGGCGGGCGTAGGTGCCGCTCGCCCACAGCGGTGTGGTGCTGGCCTGCTCGTAGACGACGATGTTGCCGTCGTCCTGCACGGTGGCGTACGCGCCCGGCGCGCCGTCTGCAGGTCCGGACCACAGGGCGCCGCCCTTGCCGGGGCCCCCGCTGCTCTTGTAGACGACGAGCTCGCCGTCTGTCTGCATCACCGCGTACGCACCCGAGTTGCCGTTCGTCCCGGTCGACCAGACCGTCTGGCCGCTGCCGCTGCCGGTCTTCAGGCGGGCGACGAGGTTGCCGTCGGTCTGCATGGTCAGCGTCATGGTGGAGCTGCTGAGACTGTGCCCCGGGAGCAGGTGCTGGCCGGGGTAGATGAAGGAGCCTGTGGCGGGTGCGGGGCCGGCGGCGGGGATGTGGGGGTCGGCGAGGTGGACGTTCTTTCCGCTGTCCAGGTAGGCGATGGTGCCCTGGTACTTGTCGACGGCCCAGGTCACGCGGCGGTCGTCGGTGACCGGTCCGGCGGGAAGGTCGGCCAGGTCGGAGGTGGCGGCGGTGTCCGTGTGCACGTCGGTGAGGGTCAGTTTGCCCGCCGTCGTGTCGTGTTCGACGACGAATCCGTCGCCGAGCTCGGCGAGATGGGCGGGTACGGGTATGTCCTTGCCGGTGGCCAGGTCGTGTACGCCGGCCGGGCCCGAGGGCCCGCAGGACCAGTACACCCAGTGCTGGGCGGCGGCCTGCAGCTCGCTGGGCACGCACGGGGCGTCGGTCGCGACGGTCTGGACGGTGCGCTGTGTGGTGAGGTCGATCTGGGTCAGCGTTCCGGCGGCGGGACCGGGGACCCACACGGTGGAGCCGGACAGCGCGGCCGCGGATATCGGGCGGCTGAAGAGCACGTGGCTGGTGCCGCCCGCGTCGGCGTCACCGATGTACTGCTTCTTCGTGGAGCCGCCGTTGTAGACCACGTAGGGGCCCTCGGCGTCGACGAGGGCGCCGCCGGTGGCTCCCGGCGTGACCAGGATCGGGTTCAGAGCGGGAATCTTCACGACGACGGCGTCGCCTTGGGCGCTGGCGCCCGGGCGCAGCTGGGAGATGCTCCCGTCGCCGTTGGCGACGGGCGGGTTGCAGGTGGTCGCGGCGTCACAGTCGGTGGGAGCGAGGGTATCGCTGAAGCCCTGCCGGGGGCCGTAGGAGGGCGGGGAGCCAGGCTGGACGCTCCGGTCGTAGACGTAATCACCGCCGTTTGCCGCGCGCTGGACCGTGTAAAGCCGCCCACCGCCGAGGGCCAGGCCGTCGAGGGGAGCGGGGACGTCGGGGTCGGAGTCCACGGCCGTCCCCGTCGGGGTGCCATCCGGGCCGGCGGTGAACAGGCGCGCCGCCCAGTCGGTGGCAGCAGGGCCACCGAGGGCAACGACCCCGTTCGGTGCTTGGCGGAGGACGTTCATGCTGGCGTGGTCCAGGACCGGGGTCACGGTGGCGGAGCCGGACAGCGGCATCGTGTAGAGCGGGTAGCCGAGTGTGTCGTCCTCGGTGAGCGGTCCGCTGTGCGACACCCCGTAGGTGATCAGCAGGGAGTCGCCGGCGATACCCAGGTAGCGCAGGACGCTGCTGTATCCGCTGCCCAGCGGAGCCGGCGGGACCTGCACGGTGCTCACCGTGCCGTCGGGGGCGGAGCGCGCCATGAAGAAGACCTGCCCGGCCGTCCCGTTCGCGGGGACTGCCGTCATCGAATACCAGGCGATGTACTTGCCCGACAGTACGACGTGAGTGCCGGAGGCCAGCGGTCCTGAGTTTACGGGCGTCACCGCACCCGTCGACAGGTCCACCAGCGCCATTCGGCTCTCCGTGGTGGTGCTGCTGCTGTCGGTGTAGCGGATCACCACCGAGCCGGCGTCTCCCGCGAGCACTTGGGCCTGCGGTGCGGCACCCGAGGGCCAGCCGGTGACCGGGGTGTCGGTCTGCTGACCGTCCACAGTGGTCAGCACATGAAAGCCCGTGACGGTCCCGTCCGTGGCCTTGGCGACGGTCAGCACGCGCGAGTCGAAGGTTCCCAGGTAACTCTGTCCGGCACCGGGGGCGATGGTGGTCGTCGTTCCGGAGTCCATGTCGTGCAGCTGGTACCCGTCGGCCGACGGCGTTGCCACCATGTCGGAGCCGGCGCCCCAGTACCCGGGTGACTGGGCGTTCTGGGCGGTGGGCGTGACCTCGGGCATGGGGATGTCCGCTCCGCCCGCGTACTTCGTCCAGACGTAGCCGGACTGGTTGTGGTACCGGTGCAGGAAGCCATCGCTACCCGCGAAGAGGACGACCTCGCTGGGCGGGTTGTACAGCAGCGCGGCCGGTATGACCGTCTCACCGGATGTGTCGGCCGAGGCCGCGGCCGCGGTCAGGGGCACAGCCCCCGTGGCGAGGGCGCATGCCGCGGCGACCGCGATGCATCCGCTCCTCAGGGTGTGCTGGGCCACCCATTCCTCCTTGGGAGTGAGCCGGGCCGGGCCCCGTCCAGGGTGCCCGGCCCGATTGTTGGTTGGCGTGGGGTGTCGTTACTGGTCGGTGTAGTGGTGGACGGGTGGGGCGAAAGCACCGTTGCCCGGGGCGGGGGTGCACACGGCCGGGGTCGGGACCGCGTGGTTGTGGCAGATGACGAGGTGGCCTAGCCGTCGCCCTCGAGATAACTGGCCGTCATCACCTTCGTGTTGGGGCCGAAGGCGGTGTTGTTTGATTGCTTGACAGTTGCGGCCGGAGCGCCACTGGTGGAGGACGCGGCTCGTACACCGTTCAGAGGCAGTCTGGTCATGTTCTGTGCAAGCGATGCAGAGGTTCCCATGAGGTGACTGCATGTATGAAGAAAGTATCTGCAACAAGATCGCAAAGAAGTCGTGCAGCAGGTTCCGATGCGGGACGACCCGCCGTGAGGGGTGGCTGCGAACGGCGGTGGAACGGCTGTGCGGGAACTTGTAGGTCGGGGCGTGGGGGAGCGGCCGCGGGAACGGCGGGCCGGCTGAAGCAAAGCGGGCCCGGCACTGGGTGAGCCGGGGCCCGCACGGCGTGGGTGCTCAGCTGCAGTCGAGTGCGCTGATCTCGGATGGGGGGAGCGCGGCGCCATAGAGCTGGACGTTGCTGATGTCGGCGTTGGCGTATTCGCCGTAGGCGCCTTGGTACAGGCGGCGGCCGGTCTGGACGGGGCCGGTGGCGTTCCAGGGGGTGCCAAACACCTCCAGCGCCCTGAACACCGGCACCCACAGCGACCCCGCCGACGGCACCACCACTGACAGCAACAGCTTCAGCGTCTCCGCCTGGGTCAAGCTCAACAGCCTGACCAACAACTCCACCTTCGTCTCCCAATTTCATCTACTTCGGCCACCTACGGCACCGCGAGACCACCGAAGTGACGGCAGCCCTGGTTCAGGCTGACGTCCTACCTGTCCTCAGCCAGCAGCTGATCAAGATGAGCCATATCGCCTGGCGCAAGCACCGCCATGTGCAGTGGTCCTTCATCTTCTTCGGCCTGGGCGCGGGCACAGTGTTTGCCGCTGGTCTCTTCGCCTGACGACGGGGGCGGACAGGAATCACCCTGTCCGTCACGCTGCCGGTCCGTACGGCGCCATGTCCAGCGCATCCCGATCGAGGACAGCTGTTCCACCCGCTCCGGGGACAGCGTCGCAGCCCGCGAGCGCTGGTTCCCGATCCATGCTCCGAGCCAGAGCTCCCGCTCCTCCTGGTCCTCGCCGACGATCGTCTCGACGTGCTTGCGCGGTACCCGCAGACGTCCCTCGCGCTCGAAGAACTGCGGGCGGCCGCGTAGTTCATCGCCCACTAGTCGGCCTGGGTACGGCGCGGGGGCGGCTTCTCGTCCTCGTCGGCGGGCGGGCTTGATCCCGAGGTGCGCGCCCGGCGTGGCTTGGCGTGCCGGCCGGAGCCGGTGGTGAAGGACATGGGTTTGCTGTTTCCTTTGCTGCTACTGGATCTGTTGGTAGAGGGGGGTGACCTGGTTGGGGGTCAGCGCGTAGTTCCACGCCTGGACGTCGCTGATGGCGCCGGGGAAGAAGTCGGTGTTGTTCCCGTTGTACTTCGAGCGCCCGATGGAGAACGCGTTGGTGGCGCTCCAGGAGGTCACGTTGGTCGCGGTTGCGGCGAGCGTGCCGTTGACGTACAGCTGGGCCGTCTTGGTGGCGGCGTTGTAGACGCCGACCAGGTGGGTCCAAGTGTTCGCGGTGGCTCCGGAGGCGAAGGCGTCAGTGAAGGCCGGGCTGGTCGTGTCGCCGCTTGTGAAGGTGAGGGCCCAGCCGGGGCTGCCCTTGATGGCATAGTTGTACTGAAGGTAGAAGGGACTGGCCTGGCTGCCGTCCTGTCCGGCGACGGTGGCGTTGTGCGTGGGCAGTCCAGCGCGTCCGGCACCTGCAGGAGGAAGCGCGCAAGCTGGAGAACGAGTTCCTCCAGATTGTCCGCGCAGGTGCCAGAACTATTGAAGTTTGTCGGTGTCGGCCCGATCACCGCAGCTCAGATCCTGGTCAGCTGGTCACACCCGGGCCGGTTCCGTTCCGAGGCGGCCTTCGCGTCCTTCGCCGGTGTCGCCCCCTATCCCGGCCTCCTCCGGCCTGACGAACAAGCACCGGCTCAACAGGGGAGGAGACCGCCAGCTGAATCGAGCGATGCACACCATCACCCTGATCAGGATGCGGCTGGATTCCGCCACGAAGACGTATGTCGTCCGCCGCGTCAGCGAGGGGAAGAACTCCCTCGACGCGCAGCGATGCCTCATTGGGGAAGTATCGATGCTGCGGCCCAACCCATGGGCCGTGACTCCCCGGTGAGTGTCGGGGGACGGCCTCGTTGCCGTGCCGCG
>NZ_JBSFDI010000036.1:0-68398 GCF_053593835.1 Streptomyces sp. NPDC002076 | reverse complement strand
CCAAGGCCAAGGATCTCAAGGCCCAGCAGGACCAACGAGCGGCCGCGGACGCCGCTGCCGCCCAGCAGGTCAAGGACACCGACGACCAGGCCAAGTCCCTGGCCGTGCAGGCCGCCCAGCCCGGAGCCGACCCCAAGACCCTCGCTCCGGCCGGCCGCAAGGTCGCCCTGGCGACGATGCAGACCGCGGGTCCCTGGAGCAGGGGCGCCGCCGAGCAGGCCCTGACCGGCACCGACGCCGATGTCGTCGACTACCTCACCACCCGCCGCACCGAGGCCGTCCACCAGGACGACCGCTACCGCGTGCAGACCCTGGCCCAGGAAAGCTCCCTGGCCTCGGTCCGCGCCGCGGCCGAGGACGCACTCAAGGGCAGCGACGAGCAGGTCTCGGCGTTCCTGGCCAGCGGGCAGTACGAGGCCGGTGCGCAGGACTTCCGGGTGAACATCGCCCAGATCATCAGCGCCGGCGGACCGGTGGTGCAGCAGACCGGCCGGGCCGCACTGGACTCGGGCGACCCGCAGAAATTCCGGCAGTTCCTCACCACCGGCCAGTACCAGGCCCGCACCCAGGACGAACGCGTCCGCGCCGCCCAGCTGATCGACAGCGGCGGCCCGCAGGTCAAGTCCGCCGCCCGGATCGCCCTGGAAGGCCCCGATGATCTGCTGGACCAGTTCATCCAGGTCGGCCAGTACAAGGCGCAGCGCCAGGACTTCCTCGGCGCCACCCACACCGCGCAGATCGCCCAGCTGATCGCGGACGCCGCCGGTGTCGCGGCCACCGCCCAGCAGAACGCCGCCGACGCCCACAAGGCCGCCGCCACCGCGGCCAGCGCCAAGGACCAGGCGGCCGACTGGGCCAAGAAGGCTGACGCCTCCGCCAAGCAGGCCAAGGGCTACGCCGACCAGGCCGCCCAGTCCGCCAAGGACGCCCAGGCCTCCGCCGACCAGGCAGCCGCCTCCGCCCACACCGCCGCCAAGGCCGCCGCCTCCGCGAACCAGGCCGCGAGCGACGCGGCCACCTCCGCCGTCGACGCCGCCGGCTCCGCGCAGTGGGCCCAGGCATCAGCCAGCGCCGCCTACACCGCCGCAGCGCAGGCCCGCGCCTCCGAAATCGCGGCCGGCAAGGACTCCAAGGCCGCCGACCAGGCCTTCAAGGACGCCTTCCAGGCGGCCGTGCAGAAGGAGGAAGCCGCACGCAAGGCCGCCGAGAAGGACACCGGGGCCCAGGCCGAAGCACGCTACCGGTGCGGCATGCTCGGCTGCGACCCCGTGGAACACCCGGCGCGCTACTGCCAGCACAACGAGGTGCTGTGCGACCTCGCCTCCATGGGCCCCGGTGCCGAGGTCGCCGCCGAAGAGCTGTGGACCGTGGAGAAGGACCTCCTCGGCCTCGGACAACTGGAGGACTGCAAGGGCGGCGACGTCATCGCCTGCACCCAACTCGCGGAAGACGTCACTCTCAGGTCCAAGTTCAAGCTCCTCGAACGAGGGCTGGAAGCGCTTCAGGACCTGCGCCGCCTCCGTTACGTGAAGTGTGCGCAGTGCTTCCTGGCAGGCACCCAAGTCCTCATGGCCAATGCCCGCACCAAGAGCATCGAGACGATTCAGCCCGGTGACACCGTCCTGGCCACCGACCCGTCCACCGGCCGCACCGCACCACGCAAGGTCAGCCGTCTCATCATCACCGACGGCGACAAGCACTTCGACGAACTCACCCTCGCCACCCCCGACGGCCCCCGGAAACTCACCGCCACCTACGAACACCCCTTCTGGAGCCCCTCAGCACACCAGTGGATCAAGGCCCACGACCTCAAACCCGGCACCACCCTCCTCAGCACCGGTGGCACCACTGTCCGCGTCCAGGCCAACCGCGCCTTCGACCAGCACACCCGCACCTACAACCTGACCGTCGACGACCTCCACACGTACTATGTACTCGCCGGGAGAACCCCCGTGCTGGTACACAACAGCACCTGCGGTGACGTCGAACTCGGACCTGGAACCAGCTCCGCTGATTCTTTGACCTCCTTCACCTCGCCGAAGCCGGAGACCGAATACGTATTCGATCCCACCACTGGAAAATTCCTCGCAGGAGACAGAGACCCGATTCCCGGAGGACTCAGCCCCCATGAGCAGTTGGTGGCCAAAATGGGAGCCGATCCGAAAACCGTAGCGGGCGGCACGCTGTATCGGAATGCGGAAGGGCAACTCGTCTTCACGCAGGAGAGCGGCCATTTCGGACACAACTGGACGCCTGCCGCGTGGGACCAGTTCAAGAAGCTCATGGAAAGCTACGGAGTCCAGGCCGAGTACGAATCATGGGGCTAGACATGGGAGAGTGGACGCCGGTCCTGAGGAGCAGTTACGACTCGTGGCTGGGTGTCATGCCGAACGGAATGCTCGGAGTCGGCAAGGTGGACGAGGGCAGAGCGACGCTGGAGGGGTCGGGCTACGTAGCCATGTGGCCTTTCCTCGAGCGGAATCTCACCGAGTGCCTCGATGACTTCAAAGGCTCCTGGCATCTCCTTGGAGGACACGGGATCTCCACCCCGGAGAAGCTGGTGGAGCTGACGGTGGAATCCGCCTGGAATCGAGGGCGCCCATATTGGATGGCGCTGGCTGTTCAGTGGCTCACTCAAATGGCCCACATGCCCGGCTTCGATTCACGGTTGGTCTCCGGCATGCTGAAATCCGCGGCGGAGTCCGAGACGCTGCCCAGCGAGCTGCGTGAACAAGCTCGGAGGCAGTGTCCGCCGGATTAGCAGGGTATACATCAGGGCGGCTCGTCAACTCATGGGACGAGCCGCCCTCCTGTGATCCGGTTCATGTCGACGGAAGTGCTTCGAAAATCCTGGCCACACTTGAACGGGGCGGAGAACATGACGATATGGGGGCTGGTCGTCGAGACGACCAGGAGCGCCGGTGACCGTAAGCACATCGAGGCCGACGTGATCGCGCATGTCCGCGGGTCGCGTGCCGAAGCGCTCGCGGAGTTGGAGCGGCGGGCTCGGAGCTACTCGCCGGAGCACCCCAGAAGTCCCAGGCGCCGTAGGCTCCTTCGGGTCGAGGACGGGTTTCTGCTCGTCGTCGACGGGGCGTGGCAGTCCTTCGCCACGCGGTTCACGGTGGCGGAGCTGCTGGAGGACTCCGCCGCGCCCGCCGTCCCGGAACCGGTGGACGCGCCCAGCGAGCCCGACGCGGCGCCGCAGGAGCAGGCCGGCCAAGTCGACCAGATCGAGCGCTATCCGGACGGAGTGCCGGTCAAGCCGGTCTGGCTGGGGCGTGACGACCTGTCCTGAGAGGCGGACCCGGCCCCCTCGGCGGCAGCCACCCCGCCGACGCCGCGGCGAGAGAGCAGGGCCGGCCCAAGGTTCTCGCGCTCCTCGCCGACGCCCGGCGATGACGACAGCCGGCGATCGGCCGAGCGCCGATCCCATGGCCGAGAAGGCGACGGCTGATTGACGCATGGTTGAGGATGTCCCCGTGCTCCTACGATGGAAGCCACCGTCGGGGGAGGGTGGTCGTGACGAGCAGTACACCGCAGGGAGCCGGGCGCCGGCTGGAGGATGCGATCGCCTGGGCGGTCCGGAACCTGGACGGGATCGTCGCCATCGCCGTCGCCCTCGTCGTCGGGCTGATGGACGTCCTCAACCAGAACATGGACACCAACATCGTCTCGGGCGCCACCCTGCTGGTGCTCGCGGCGCTGGTGTACGGCTCGCTCACCGAGCGCCGCCGCCGGATGGCCGACATCCGCGCCGCGACCGCCGGGACGAGCCGGGCCATCGAGGACCTGGCGATGGTGCGCACGCTCTCCGGCGCCGAGGTCGCCCTCGCGCACGAGCGGGCCCGGCGCACCACCACCCGCTGGGTCTTCAAGGGCGGCACCGGCACCTATCTGCGCGCGGTCACGCTGCCCGAGTGCGTGCTGGAGGCACAGCGGCAGCGGCGCTCCCTCAGCATGAAGATCGACATCATCAATCCCGCCGACGAGCAGGTGTGTGCCGCCTACGCGCGGTTCCGCAGCACCTTCGGTTCCGGCCCCGGTGACGCCGAGTGGACCGTCGAGCGCACCCGCAAGGAGGCGTACGCCACCGTCGTCGCCGCGAGCTGGCACCGGCAGCGGCTGGACACCCTGGAGGTCGATGTCCATCTGTCCTCCGTCGCACCGGCGTTGCGGTTCGACCTCTCGGACAGCTGCCTGATCATCACCCAGGACGACCCGAGCCGGGTCAGCCTCTGCGTGGAACACGACCGCCCGCTCTACGACTACTACGTCACCGAGCTGCACCAGAGCCGGGAACAGGCCGTCAAGCTCGATCTGCGCGAGGCCGTCCCGCTCGCCGACGAACCGACCGTCGACGAGGTCAGACGCCTGCTCGACCGGCTCGGCCTGCCGCTTCCGCCGAGCTTCACCGACCGTGACGTCGGCGACATCATCGACAAGGCGCTGCGCGCGGAGAACCCGTACCGCAGGTGAGCGAGCGCCGTGTTCCGGCCACGGGGAACCAAGGGAACCGAGGGGGACCGAGGGGGAAGGACCATGGACTACCCGGCCCTGGAACGGGCCGCCCGGCGGCACGCCACCGCCGAGCTGACACGACACGCCGTATCGGAACTCGACCGGATCGTCTCCGGCCGCCGCACCCTGCGCGCGGTACGCCATCCACTCGGGTTCGTCTGCCTGCCCATCCTGCGCGACGGCGACGACGGCGTCTGCGTCCACGTCTTCGGCACGCCGGAGGCGGAGCCCGACAACTCCTTACCCCAAGTGCACTGCCACAGCTGGGACTTGACGAGCACCGTGCTGTACGGGCAACTCGACAACCGGCGGGTGCACATCGACGACGACCCCGGCGACCCCACCCACCGGGTCTTCGAAGTGCTCAGCGCCCCCTCCGGCGTGGACGAACTACGGCCCACCGAGCGGCTGGTGCGCTGCCGGCCCGGCGTGCGCCAGACCAGTGCGCGGGGCCAGAGCTACGCCCTCCCGGCGGGTGAATTCCACACCAGCGTGGTGCCGGACGGCCGCCCCACCGCCACCCTGGTCCTGGGCCGGACCCTGCCCGGCCGGGTGGACCTCTCCCTGGGCCCGCCGTCCGCCCCGGGGCACCGCATGGTCCGCCGGACCTGCGACGCGACGCAGACCGCCCGGATCGCTCGGGCCGCCCTCAGGAGGATCCATGAGCCCGAACCCTGACCCCCGGTCCTCGCCGGCGGCCGGTTACGACGCCGAACACCGTACGGCCGTCCGCGCCGCCGAGGAGGCCGGGGCGCTGCTGCGGTCCCGCTTCCCCGACGGCTTCGCCGCCCGGCCCAAGGGCGAACTCGGCGACGTGGTCACGGACTTGGACGTCGCGGCCGAGCGACTGGTGATCGGGCGGATCCGGGACCGCTTCCCGCGTGACCGGATCCTCGCCGAGGAGTCCGGTGAACTGGTAGGGGACGGCGGGGGCCGCACCTGGCTGATCGATCCGCTCGACGGCAGCAACAACGTGGTGATCGGGCTGGCCGTGTACGTCGTCGGCATCGCGTTGTGCGTCGATGACACACCGGTGATCGGGGTCGTCCACGACCCGATGACCGGCCGTACGTGGTCCGCGCTGCGGGGCGGTGGGGCCCATGGCCCGGGCGGACGCCTCGCCGCCGCCGCGCATGGCCGTCCGCTCCCCGCCGCCGGTCCGTTGCTGGCCTGGACCCAGGGCCACGCCGTCTCCCGCGACGACCCCCTGGCCTGCTCCCTCAGGCACACCCTCGAACTCCGCTCCCGGCGCCTGCTCCAGCTCTGGGCACCCCTGGCGGCCTGGGCGATGCTCGCCCGGGGGGACATCGACGGCTTCGTCGGCTACCGCGCGGAGGCGATCGACCTGCCCGCCGGCGCACTGCTCGCCCGCGAGGCCGGCATCTCCCTACGGCACCTCGACGGCGCGGAGTTCGGCGGTGGTTACGGCGGCCCCGACACCGGGCGCTCCTTCGTCGCAGGGCGCCCGGAACTCCTGCCGCACCTCCTCGACCTCGTCAGCCCTTTCTCTCCCGGCACCGAGGACACTCACACGGCGGAAACCGCCCCGACAGGTCCAACGGCGCGGCGTTCTTCGGCGGCCGGTACGTCACCCTGGGCCCCCACGTCCGGCCACCGTCCCGGGAGACCCTCAGCGTGAGAAACACCCTGACGTAGCCGTCTTCTTCGTCGTGCATTGCAGCGCCTTTCACTATCCGTGGCGATCCATGCACAGAGTGGTGCGGGCGCGAGTACCTTCGGAAGATGACCGAGCGTGACGACGCGGTCAGCACGAGGGGGAGTTGAAGGGTGGCCATCGAGGACAATCCCATCTCGCGGGTGCGGTACGGGGAGGAACTCAGGCGGCGGAGGGAGGCGGCGGGGCTTACGCAGGAGGAGTTGGGCCAACGTGTCGCGATGTCCCGCACACACATCGCCCATATCGAGGCGGGGCGGCGGAGGCCGGATGTGGAGGACGCGCGGCGGCTGGACCGGGAACTGGGCACGGATGGGTTCTTCGAGCGGTTCCTGCCGGCGCTGGATGGCAGGAAGGTGGCGGAACACTTCAAGGGCGCGCTGGAGTTCGAGGGCCAGGCCACGGTCATCAAGGAGTACGCGCCGAGTTTGGTGCCGGGCGTCCTGCAGACGCAGCAGTACGCGTATGAAGTGTTCAGCTCCAGCTACCCGCGCAAGAGCAACGAGGAATGTGAAGAGCTCCTGGCCACTCGCCTTGACCGTGCCCGCATTTTCGACAACTTCCACTCACCCGAGTTCTGTGCCCTGCTCGACGAGGCGGTCTTGCGGCGTGTGATCGGCGGGCCCTCCGTGATGTGCGAGCAGCTTCGTCACATCGTGGAGCTGGGAGCCTGCCGCCGCATCAACGTTCATGTACTCCCGTTCTCCGCAGGCGCGCACACCCTGCTGGAGGGGTTCATCTCGCTGATGTGGTTCGAGGAGCTGCCGCCCATCGCGTATGCGGAGGGCGTGAACAACGGGCGGATCCTTGAACTCCCGTCCGTGGTACGTGAGTGCCAGGAGATTTACGATCTTGCGCTGGGCGACGCCTTGTCGCACCGTAAATCCCTGGACCTCCTCAGGTCTGTCGCGGAGGATTACGAGCATGCAGCGCAGCAAGCACACCGTCCTGCCGGGTTGGCGTAAGTCGACGTACAGCGGTGGCAGTGGCGGCTCCTGCCTCGAAGTCAACGACACCGCCGCCCCCACCCACGTCCCCGTCCGTGACAGCAAGAACCCCACCGGCCCCGCCGTCGTCTTCACGGCACCCGCCTGGTCGGCGTTCGTCGGTGCCGTGAAGACGCGTGGCTGACGTCAGTCGCCGGTGCTGCCCAGGACGATGTTGCTGTCGGCCCGCCCGACCAGGGGACGGTTGGCGCTGTCCTGGTAGGTGAAGACCGAGAAGTTCGCCTGCCAGTCACCGGCGCGCGGCTCGGAGGCTG
Organism: Streptomyces sp. NPDC002076; assembly: GCF_053593835.1. Taxonomy (NCBI): domain Bacteria; kingdom Bacillati; phylum Actinomycetota; class Actinomycetes; order Kitasatosporales; family Streptomycetaceae; genus Streptomyces; species Streptomyces sp. NPDC002076. Next base: position 60,941 of record NZ_JBSFDI010000036.1, on the reverse strand, counting down.
CGTCCTCGACGTAGCGCAGCTGGTAGGTGTGGACCTCACCCGTGGCCAGGCCGGCCGGGACGGCGGGCAGCGTCCAGTTGTAGGGACCGTCGGCCGTGGGCAGGTCCGTCCACTGTCCGTTGTCCAGAAGCTGCAGCCGCACCGACGGCCGCAGGTAGGGGTCGACGGGCGGGTAGAGGCTCACCGTGCTGGAGAGCGTGTGGGTGAAACGGCTGTCGGCGTCTCCCGTCACGCTCAGCGAGAAGGGCACGGGGCGGCCGGGCACCAGTGACGGAGAGGTGTCGGACAGGCCGCTGACGGTGTCGGTGACGGTGCCCTCCTGCTCGTCCGGCGCCACCTGGACGGTGTCCTGCGCACCGGAGGTCACCAGGTGTATCCCGGTGTCGAGGCGGGGGAAGGAGGGCGTGGCACCGAGGGTGATCCGCCAGTGGTAGATAGTGTGCGCGGGAACACTGATCGCCGAATGGAGCGGGCTGAATTCGGCCTCGACGGTGCCGTGGTCGCTGGTGGAGACCCGCGCGGGCGCCGACGGCGCGTTCAGTGACCTGACGTCCACGGCCACCTTCTTGGCGTCCAGGCCTCTCGGGCCGACGGCGGACACCTCCAGCAGGCCCGTGTACTTCTGGGCGGTGCTCCCGGTGTTGGCGACCGCCAGGTCGATGGTGCTGGTGGAGTAGCCACGGGTCAGCGGTGCGTCGGGAGACGGCTTCGAGTAGGAGATGTGCAGCGGCACAGAAGCGGCGGGTGCGGCCACGGCGGCGGGCACGGCGCCCACGACCGGGACGAGAGCGGCGACCGTGGCGGCGCACAACAGACCGAGGCGCCGGGTGGCCGGACGGGTGAAGGACATGGTTCCCCCTGGGAATGTGTAACGGTCGGTGGTTCATCCCCTCGCGGGCTGTGCCGTCCGGTGCCGGGCCGGGGCGATCCGGTCACGATGCCCCTCGGTCACCTTCTGGTTGATCACTGCTCGCGACACATTCATCTTGATCGACCGTCCTGTGCCGGTCTGTGCCGGAATCGTCACCGCCGAGTAACAGGCGCACTTGTGTGCGACGCGTCCTAACGCGTCAACGCCAGCACCCCCACCGCCGCCCCCACCGCGCACACCGCCAGTACCGCACCCGTCCCCATCAACCGGCGGACCGGCACCCGGACCCCGTACGCATGGCACCGCTCGTACCAGAGCAGCGTGGCCAGGGACGCCCATGGTGTGATCACCGGCCCGGCGTTCGTGCCGATCAGCAGAGCCAGCAACTGGTCGTGGTTGCCTACGGGAACGGCCGCCTCCCCGGCCAGGTACACCGGGAGGTTGTTGAGGACGTTGGACAGGCCGCCGCCGACCGCCGCCGCGCGGAACAGGCCGAGCGGGCCGCCGTCGGTGCCGACCGCCGAAGCGAGCAGGTGGTGCAGCCCATGCGCGTCGAACGTCTCGACCACCAGGAACATGCCCGGCACCATCACCAGCAGCCGCCAGGGGACGAGCGACAGCCTGAGTGCGGACCGCTGCCGTACCCCGAACGCGACCACGGCGACCAGCGCCGCCGTCCCGGACGCCATCCACAGCGGCACGTCGGCCACCAGGATGGCCAGCAAGAAGCCGGCGCAGGCGAGCGCGCAGGCGCGGAACAGCACCGGGTCGGCGGGGCGGTGCACAGCGGGCGGCACATAGCGGTCGGCGGTGTCCGCGTGTACGTCCGCCGCACGCGCCGCACCCGGACCCGACACCGGTACGGCCGTCATCAGCCCGGAGCTGTCGACAACAGTCCCCCCACGCCGCCCCCGCCGCCAGAAGAACAGCCACAAACAAGCCATCGTCACGGCCAGCGCAGCGAGTTGCGGTGCCCACATCCGACCCGCCAGGCCCAGCGGGGACAGCGCGACCCGGTTGGCGGCCAGCAGGTTGGTCAGGTTGGACACCGGGAGGAGCAGGCTCGCCGTATTGGCGAGCCATACCGTCGTCATGGCCAGCGGCACCGGCGCGATGCCCACCCGGGAGGCGAGCGCCAGCATCACCGGAGTCAGCAGGACGGCCGTCGTGTCGAGGTTGAGGGCGATGGTCGTGACCGACGCGAACAGCACGCACAGCAGGAACAACAGCGGATAGCTGCCCCTCCCCGCCCGCGCCACCCGCGCCGCGATCACGTCGAACACCTCGGCCCTGCTGGTCAGTTCGGCCAGCACGATGACCGTGCCGAGGAAGGCCAGCAGTGGGGCGATGCGGGTCATCGCGCCGGACGCGGAACCCGTCGGAAGCAGTCCCGTGGCCACGCACAGCAGTCCGGTCGCCAGCAGACCGATCGCCACGCGGTCGAGGACATGCAGACGCAGCAATAAGGCACGCACGGTTGGAAGGGTCGCACGTTTGTACGTCGCTGTGACCAGGGCGCCGTCGAACGCCTGGAAACGACCGGTGTCAGCCTCTCTTTTCACGGCATCATCAGTACATGGTGGCTCGACAGAACACCCCGGGGGACACCGGGCCATTGGACTTCTTCATCAGCTACTCACCGGCCGACGAACGCTGGGCGTCCTGGATCGCCTGGATGCTGGAGGAGGCCGGGTACCGGACGGTCCTGCAGGCCTGGGACTTCGTGCCGGGCACGAACTTCGTCGACTTCATGGACCGGGGCGTGAGCGAGTCCGCCGCCGTCATCGCCGTACTGTCCAGGAACTACGAGCGGTCGCGGTACGGGCGGATGGAGTGGCAGGCCGCCCTGCGCGCCGACCCGGACGCGCCGGAGCGGCGGCTGATCACCGTGCGGGTCGAGGACATCCCGGTGGAGGGGCTGCTCGCCACCATCACGTATGTGGACCTGGTGCCGGTCACCGATCCGGCGGCGGCCCGGGAGCTGCTGCTCGCGCGGGTCCGGCAGGCCCTCGACGGGCGGGCCCGGCCCAGCCTGGCGCCCGGCTACCCGGGGGGTGCGAACGGCCGTCCCGTGGCCGCCGCCCCGGCGGCGCCGAGTCCCGGGCGGCCGCTGGGCGGGCCCGGGTGGGCGGGGCGCCGTAGACCCGCCGCGCCGCCGTCGTACCCGCGGGTGTCCGGAGCGGTCCGGGAGCAGGACGCGGTCACCGTGCTCCAGCTCGCCGGGCCCGCCTTCGGCCGGGGGCAGGATCCCGCCGAGCTGCAGGCGGCCATCTGGGGCGATCTGGTCGAGCTGGCGGACTCCGGGGCGCCCTCGCCCGATCTGCTGGTCGTCACCGGGGATCTCACCGCCTCCGGCAGCCGGCGCGAGTTCGAGCAGGCCCTCGCCTTTCTCACCGGGCTGCGGGCGCTGCTCGGGCTCGAACCGCACCGGGTGGCCCTCGTCCCCGGCGGCCAGGACGTCAACCAGGCGGCCTGCCAGGCCTACTTCAGCACGTGCGAGGCCGACGAGATGCCGCCCCGGCCGCCGTACTGGCCCAAGTGGCGGCACTTCGCCCGGCTGTTCCAGGAGCTGTACCAGGGGCTCGACGTCGTCTTCGACAGCGATCAGCCGTGGACCCTGTTTCCCGTGCCGGAGCTGCACACCGTGGTCGCGGGGCTCAACTCCTCCATGGCGTACAGCCATCGGCGCGACGACCAGTACGGGATGGTCGGGCGCGAGCAGGCCGCCTGGTTCGCGCAGGCGCTGCGGCCCCATGAGACCGAGGGGTGGCTGAGGATCGGAGTGGTGCGGCACTCGCCGGGTGCCGCCCGCGTGACCGCCCCCGGAGTGCGCCGCGCCGGGACGGCCGCCCTGGACGGCGCCGGGCCGCTGCGGGACACCGATGTGCTGACCCGGCTGACCGGGCCACGGCTGCATCTGCTCCTGCACGGTCCCGCCGAGCCCGGCGCGTCGCTGCCCCACCTGGCCACCGCCTCCGGCGAGGTGCCGGTGATCGGCGCCGGCAGGCCCGGTGCGCACCAGCTGGTGCGGGTCGGCCGCGAGGGGCTGGCCGTCTGGCAGGGGCCGGGGGAGCCACGGCGGCGGGCGGTCCAGTGGCGGCGGGCCGACCGGGCCTTCGGGACTGAGGCCGCGCCCGCCGACGACCGCGACGGCACTCCCGTGCCCGCCGCCGAGCCCGAGCCGCGCGCCGTACAGACCCCCGCCGAGATACTGCTCGCCCGGGTCGCCGAGGTCTGCCGCACCCGGCACGAGGGCGCCCAGATCCGCCCGGTGGACGGGCCGGTGCCACAACTACTCGTCACCTGGAGCCAGTCGGGCTTCGTGCGGCAGCAGCGGGTGGCGGTCCACACCGGCACCCCGACCGCGCAGGACGTCGACCGGTTCGTGGCCCTCGTGCACGCCGCCGACGCCGAGGCGGAGGCCGAACTCGTGCACGACGGGCCGCCGCCCGCCCGGGAGCTGCGCGACGCGGCCCGCCGGCGGGGCGTGCGGGTGCGCAGCTTCACCGAGTTCCAGGGGCTGCTGGACCTGCGCGGCTATGTCGCCGGGCAGAGCGAGCGGCTGCGCACCGATCCCCGCTATCCCCCGGGCATGTATCTGCCGCAGCGGTACCGGGAGGTGGAGCGCCTCGACGCCGAGGACCGCGACGGGCTGGTCGACGAGATGCTGCGGCTGCTCGACTCGGACCAGGGGCGCTTCCTGCTGCTCCTCGGTGACTTCGGGCACGGCAAGACCTTCGCGCTGCGCGAGCTGGCCCGCCGGATCCCCGGGGAACTGCCGCACCTCGTCCCGCTGTTGATCGAGCTGAACGCCCTGGACCGGGCCTATTCGTTCGAGGGTCTCGTCGCCGCGCACCTCGCCGCCCACGGTGTCGACAACATCGATCTGCGGGCCTTCCGCTACATGCTCCAGCAGGGGCGGATCGTGCTGCTCTTCGACGGCTTCGACGAACTCGTGAACCAGGTGACGTACGACCGCGCCGCCGAGCGGCTGCAGGTGCTGCTGGACTCCGCCGTGGACAGCGCCAAGATCGTGGTGTCCAGCCGCACCCAGCACTTCCGCTCCCAGGGCCAGGTGCTCACCGCGCTCGGCGAACGCGTCGGGCTGCTCCCGCACCGCCGGGTGCTGGCCGTCCAGGAGTTCAGCCCGCGGCAGATCCGCGCCTACCTGGTCAACCGCTACGACGGTGACGACCGCGCCGCCGACCACCGGATCCGGCTGCTGGACGCCATCCCCGACCTGCTCGCCCTGTGCCGCAACCCACGGTTGCTCGGTTTCGTCGCCGACCTGGACGACGACCGGCTGCGCGCGGTCGCCGGCGCCGGGCGCGCCCTCAGCCCCGCCGGGCTGTACGAGGAGGTCCTCACCGCCTGGCTGGGCTTCGAGGCGCAGCGCGGCAGCGGCAGCCCCGGCCGGGCGCCCGGGCTCAGCCTGGACCAGCTGTGGGACGCGGTCACCGCGCTCGCCCTGCGGCTGTGGGAGAGCGGCCAGGACTCGCTGCGGCTCGACGAGCTGACCGATGTCGCCGAGACCCTGACCGGGCTCGCGGACGCCCGGCTGTCGGTGCCGCAGACCGCCCACGCCATCGGCTCCGGCAGCCTGCTGGTGCGCAGCGACGACGGTGTGTTCCGGTTCATCCACGGCTCGGTGGTGGAGTGGCTGGTCGCCCGGGAGTGCGCCCGCAGGATCACCGACGGCGACAGCGGTCTGCTCGGCCGGCGCCAGCTCAGCCAGCTCGCCGTGGAGTTCCTGTGCGACCTCGCCGACCACCGGATCTGCCAGGCGTGGGCCGAGCGGGAGCTGTCCGGGACCTCCTCGGACACCGCGGCGGACGCCGCCCGCGCCAACGCCGTGAAGATCCTCAGCCGGCTCCGCGTGCCCGCCCACACCGATCTGCGCGGCGCCGCCCTGGCCGGGGAGGACCTGTCCCACCGCGACTTCTCCGGCGTGGACCTCACCCGCGCCGACCTCACCGACGCCCGGCTGGTCGGCGCCAACCTCTCCGGCGCCGTGCTGCGCGGCGCCCGCCTGGTCGGCGCCCGGCTCGACGGCGCCGATCTGACCGGCGCCGACCTGCGCGGCGCCGACCTCAGGCGGGCCCGGCTGATCGGCACCGACCTGACCGGCGCCCGGGTCGAGGGCGGCCGGTGGCGGCGGGCGGCGCTGATCGCTGCGACGACCGGCCCCCTGGACCGCAGCCCCGAGCTGGCCACCGCGGCGATCGCGCCCGGCATGGCCGTCGACTCCGGCTTCCGGCCCTCCGCGGTCGGTGTGCCGTACGGCTTCGACATGCGCACCAGCCGGCTGCCCGAACCCATCTCCTACAGCCCCGACGGCGAACTGCTCGCCGTCGGCAGCGAGGACGGCGGCGTCCTGGTCTGCGAGGCCGCCACCGGCATCCCGCTGCGCACCCTGCAGGGCCACACCGGCCGGGTCTACGCCGTCAAGTTCCGCGGCCGCGTCCTGGCCACCGGCAGCTCCGACGGCACCGTACGCCTGTGGGACCCGGTCTCCGGCCGCTGTCCGCACCGGCTGGAGATCCACGCCGACGGCGTCTGGCCGGTCGTCCTCGACGCCGAGGGCGCCCTGCTCGCCACCGGCGACGCCGACGGCGTGGTCACCGTCTGGGACACCGCCTCGGGCACCCCGCTGCACCGGCTGCCCGGTCACTCCGCGCCCGTCTACACCGTGGCGTTCGGGCCGGGTGACACCACCCTGGTCACCGGGGACGCCTCCGGGGCCGTACGCCTGTGGGACCTGGAGAGCGGGCGGCGGACCGGCGAACTGCCCGGCCATCGGGGCGCGGTGTACCGGGCGCGGTTCAGCCCGGACGGCACCCTGCTGGCCACCACCGATCAGGGCGACGACCGGGACGGTGGCACGGTCCGGGTGTGGGACCTCGCCACCGGCACCCCGCGGCACGAGTTCACCGGGCACTCCGGCCGGGTCTACACCCTGGACTTCCACCCCGGCGGCGCCCTGCTGGTCAGCGGGGACACCGAAGGGGAGGTACGGCTGTGGGACCTGGCCGGCGGGCGCTCCGCCGGGCTGCTCGGTGGCTGCCGCGGGGCCGTGTACCAGGTGCTGTTCGACCCCGAGGGGGGCCTGCTCGCCGCCGGGGACAGCGCCGGGGTGGTCCGGCTGTGGGGGGTCGACCCGGAGGCCGACCCGGTCGCGGCGCCGCTGCACCGGCAGCCCGCCGAGCACCGCGGCTCGGTGTGGGTGTGCAAGTTCCGTCCGCACGGCGACACACCCGTCCAGGGCCCCGGCGCGCTGCTGGTGACCGGCGGCAACGACGGTGTCGTACGGCTGTGGGAGCCGGCCACCGGCCAGGGCCGGCGCATTCTGCGCGGCCACGGGCGGCGCGTCGGCACGCTGTCCTTCAGCGCCGACGGCTCGATGCTGGCGGCGGGCGGCAACGACGGCGTGGTCCGGGTGTGGCACGCCACCTCCGGCCGCCGGCTGCGGGAACTCACCGGCCAGAGCGACCGCCTGGTGTCGGCGGCGTTCGGCCCGGCCGGGCCCCTGCTGGCCACCGCGAGCAGTGACGGCGACCTCTATCTGTGGAACGCGGCCACCGGCGAGTACGAGCGCGAACTGGACGTCGAGACCGACCATGTGTGGGCGGAGGCGTTCAGCGCCGACGGCGAACTCCTCGCCACGGCCAACGACGACGACACGGTCCGGCTGTGGTACCGCGCCACCGGGGCGCACGTCGCCACCATCACCGAGCACTACGGCCGGGTCCGCGCGATCGCCTTCCGGTCCGACGGCACGGTCCTGGCCACCGGCTGCGACGACCGCAAGCTGCGGATCTGGGACATGGACGGCCGCCGCATCACCGCCGAACTCGCCGGCCACGACGACCGGGTGTACGCCGTGGCCTTCGCCCCCGACGGCTCCTGGCTGGCCAGCGCCTCCTGGGACGGTACGGCGGTGATCTGGCGGGACGGCGAGATCGGCCACCGTCTCACCGGCCACACCGGCAAGCTCTGGACGGCGGCGGTGCATCCGTCGAGGCCTTTGCTGGCGACGGCGGGCGACGACCGGACCGTCCGCCTGTGGCACCCGGACACCGGCCGGGAGACGGCTCGGCTGAGGGGCCACACCGGCCGGATCCTCGCCGTGGCCTTCAGCCCCGACGGCTCCCTGCTGGCCAGTGGTGGCGAGGACGGGACGGTACGGCTGTGGAACGTGCCCGCCGACGGCCCGGCCACGCTGCGGGTCACCCTGGTCGGCATGCCCGGCGGCTGGGCGGCGCTGTCCGCGTCCGGTGGCTACAAGTACGAGGGAGATGTCACCGGCGAGTTCTGGCACGCGGTCGGTATGTGCCGCTTCGAACCGGGTGAGCTGGACGGTCATCTGCCGGGCATGTGGCAGGTGCCGCTGGACGACCCGCTGGAGTAGGGGAGGAGGGAGGGGCCTTTTTGAACGCGTTCAACTCTGGGCGTACGCTCCTCCCATGAGCGACAGAACCGCCCTGCTCAAGGGCATTCGCGTCTGGCTGGTCTTCTTCGTGGTGTGCCTCGTCCTCAGCGGGGCCACCGCCTTCCCCCTGGTGCACGAACTGCGCTGGACCGAGAGCGCGTTGCGCGCGCTGTCCGTGCCGGACCGACTGCCCGGGCTGATGGCCTGGATCTCCCGGGTGCGGGACGGGCTCGACACCGCCGACGCCGACTACCCGTTCCTGCTCTACGGCACCGACTGGCTGGCCTTCGCCCACCTGGTCATCGCCGTCGCCTTCTACGGTCCGTACCGCGACCCCGTCCGCAACATCTGGGTCGTCGAGTTCGGGATGATCGCCTGCGCCGGGATCGTCCCGCTCGCCCTGGTGTGCGGACCGATCCGGGGCATCCCCTTCTGGTGGTCGCTGATCGACATGTCCTTCGGGGTGTTCGGGGTCGTCCCGCTGTACGTCGTACGGCAGAAGATCAAGCGACTGGAGGCGCTCACGGCCGCTTGAACCGTGCCGTGATCAGCGGCAGAAAAACTGTTGTCCACCGGGCCCGCGCTCCGTCTCCTGCACGTCCCGCCTCCTCACGCACGGAGCCACTACGACGTGCTGCCGCCCGGCACCCAGCAGATGTGGCAGAACGAGTACTTCCACCTCGACGGGACCGTCACCCTCACCGTGAACGAACGCGGCGCCGACTACGGCCTGAGCGTGTTCCCGACGACCTGGGCCGCGGTCGAGAAGGACATCACGACCGGTCCCGCCCAGGGCGCCATCCGCTACGGTCTGGTCCGCGACACCGGCCAGGACTCCGCGCCCGTCCCGCAGTACCTCACCCGAGCCAGCCCGGCCGACGCGTCGACGGTGCCTCAACGCTCACGGGTGTAGTGCTCCTGCGCGGCCATGACCTCGTCCCCGTGCTCGAACGCCCAGGCGCCGAAGGCGTCGATCGGCCCGAGGAGCGTCCGCCCGAGCGGGGTGAGTCCGTACTCCACACGGGGCGGCGAGCCACCGTGGTCCCGCCGCTCCACCAGGCCGTTGAACTCCAGCCGCCGCAGCGTCTCGGTCAGCACCTTCTGGCTGATCCCGCCGATCCGCTCACGCAGTGCGACCGGCCGGCTGGGGCCGTCCCGCAGCGCCCAGAGGACCACCGAGTTCCAGGTGTTGGCGAGCAGGTCGAAGGCGAGCCGGGCCCGGCAGTCGGCGAGAAAGGCGTGGTCGTCGGTCACACACCGAATGGTGCCCGAGCGGCTTCCTACTGTCGTCCCCGTATCCAACAGGCGGGTAGAAGGAGGCACTTGTGCGCATAGGCATCATCGGGGCCGGCGCGATGGCGGCCGCGCTCGGCGGGCAGTGGGAGCGGGCCGGACACCAGGTGGTCGCGGCCGGCAGGTCGCGCGGCGAGGTGCGGGCGGCGGTGGAGCACGGCACCGACGCCGTTCTGCTGGCGGTGCCCTACGCGGCGGCCGTGGACCTGGCCACCGGGCTCGAAGCCGCCCTGCGCGGACGGGTGTTGATCGACTGCACCAATCCGGTGGGCGGCCCTGACTTCGGACTGCTCACGGCCGGCGGCCCGGCGGCGGCCCAGCGCATCGCCGCCGCCGCGCCCGCCGCCCACGTGGTCAAGGCGTTCAATCTGTGCCACGAGAGCGTCTGGCGCCTGACCCCGCCGGTGTTCGGGGGCCGCCCGCTCGCCGTACCGCTGTGCGGGGACGACGAGGACGCGCTCACCGTCGTACGACGGCTGGTGCGGGACCTCGGCTGCACGCCGCTGAACGCCGGGGGACTGCACCGGGCCGGGCTGCTGGAGGCGACGGCGGCGCTGCTGATCGGGCTGTGGGTGGGAGAGGGGGCGGACGCCCAGGCCATCGCGCCTCCACTGGAGTTCGCCGGTTCCTAACGGCTGCCGGTGCCGCCGATGCCGCCGCCGTTGCGCAGGGCGTGCAGGACGTCGACCCGGTTCGTGGTGATCGAGTCGACGCCCAGGTCCAGCAGGCGGCTCATCGAACGGCGGGTGTCCGGGGTCCAGACGGACAGCAGATAGCCGTCGTGGTGGACGCGGGCCGCCAGCTCCCGGCTCACCAGGGAGAAGCGGTAGTTGAGCCAGCGCGGGCGGACCACCTCCAGCAGCGCGGGCCGGGGCGGGGCGAGGCTCGTCCAGGTCAGCGCGATCTCGGCGGCCGGGTCGGCGGCGCGGACGGCGAGCATCGCCTCCGCGCCCGCGCAGTAGTAGACGCGGTCCTGGGCCCCGCTCTGCCGGACCACGTCCATGACCCGGTCCACCATCCGCCGCTCGACCCGCCCGCACAGGTCCACCATCACCCGGCAGTCGCCGGTCGCGGCCAGCGTGTCCGCCAGCGTTGGCACACCGCCCGCCGTGAGCTCGCGCACCTCTTCCGCGGACAGCGCGCCGAGCGGCCGGCCGAGTTCCCACAGCCGCTCCAGCGTCTCGTCGTGCAGCAGCACGGGGACGCCGTCGCGGGTGAGCCGTACGTCGATCTCCACCGCGTCCGCGCCCCGGTCGAGCGCGGAACGCAGCGAGTCGATGGTGTTCTCACGGACACGGTAGGGGTCGCCGCGATGGGCCACGGCGGTCACGGTCTGCATGCCCCCCATTGTGGGGGTGCCCCCTTGTGGGCCGTGTCAGGAGGCGAGCCAGGTACTGGTGTACGTGTCGATCTCCGCCGCGATCCGGGCCTTGCCGGCGGCGTCCAGGAACGACGCCTCCACGGCGTTCTTCGCGAGGTCGGCGAGGCCCCGCTCGTCCAGGTCGAGCAGCCGGGCGGCCACCGCGTACTCGTTGTTGAGGTCGGTGCCGAACATCGGCGGGTCGTCGGAGTTGATCGTCACCAGCACCCCGGCCCGGGTGAACTCCTTGATCGGGTGCTCGTCCAGGGTGCGGACCGCGCGGGTGGCGATGTTCGAGGTCGGGCAGACCTCCAGCGGGATGCGCCGCTCGGCGAGATGGGCGAGCAGCTTCGGGTCCTGCGCGGAGCTGGTGCCGTGCCCGATGCGTTCGGCGCGCAGTTCATTGAGCGCGTCCCACACGGTGTCCGGGCCCGTCGTCTCGCCGGCGTGCGGGACCGAGTGCAGACCGGCGGCGATGGCCCGGTCGAAGTACGGCTTGAACTGCGGCCGGGGCACGCCGATCTCGGGCCCGCCGAGCCCGAACGACACCAGTCCCTCCGGCCGGATCCGGTCGTCGGTGGCCAGCCGTGCCGTCTCCTCGGCGGACTCCAGCCCCGCCTCGCCGGGAATGTCGAAGCACCAGCGCAGTACGGTCCCGAACTCGGCCTCGGCCGCCTTGCGGGCGTCCTCGATCGCCGCCATGAAGCCCAGCTCGTCGATGCCGCGCCGGGTGGAGGAGAAGGGGGTGACGGTCAGCTCGGCGTAGCGCACCTGCTGCCTCGCCAGGTCGCGGGCGACCTCGTAGGTCAGCAGCCGGATGTCCTCGGGGGTGCGGATGAGATCGACGACCGACAGATACACGTCGATGAAGTGCGCGAAGTCGGTGAAGGTGAAGTAGTCGGCGAGGGCCTCGGGGTCCGTCGGCACCTTGGAGTCGGGGTGCCGGGCGGCCAGTTCCGAGACGATGCGCGGGGAGGCGGAGCCGACGTGGTGCACGTGCAGTTCGGCCTTGGGCAGTCCGGCGATGAAGGTCCGCAGATCGCGGTCGGCCGTGCCGACGGCGGGTACGGAACTGTCGGTCATGGGGTCCTCCCCGAGCAGGGCGCCGGCGGCCCGGTGCGGGCGCGGCGCGGGTGATCGGCTGATCGTGGTACGGACGACATCGTAGGCGGGCGGCGAGCGCGGACCGCTCAGCGGAGGGCCGGTGCGGCCGGTGCCGGCGCCGGGTGCGGTCCGAGGGGTGCGGTGTGGGGCGATCGGTGCGGGGGCGCCTGGTCGGCGGGTCGGTCACGTGGTGGAGGTGCTGTCTGTGGATGTCTGTGGGTGTGCCTGCCGGGGTCCGGTGTCGGGGCTCTGGTGACCTTGGTGGGGCGGGGCCGCGGGGGCGGGGCGGTGCGGCCGGTGCCGGCGCCGGGTGCGGTCCGAGGGGTGCGGTGTGGGGCGATCGGTGCGGGGGCGCCTGGTCGGCGGGTCGGTCACGTGGTGGAGGTGCTGTCTGTGGATGTCTGTGGGTGTGCCTGCCGGGATCCGGCATCGGGGCTCTGGTGACTTCGGTGGGGCCGGGCCGTGGGGGCGCCGCGGCGAGGCCTTAGCATGGCGGCACGAACGATCGAGGGGGACATGCCAGTGAGCGACGGAGCGCAGCCGAGTGGCGTCCCGGGGGGCGACCACAACCCGTGGGCGCCGCCCGAGCACCGCACTTCGCTGGAGAAGAAGCAGCCGGAGCCGCAGGACCAGCCTCCCGCGCAGCCGCCGTCCGTGCACGACCAGGCGACCATGACCTCCCTGCAGGCCGACGCCTTCGCCCCGCCCGCGGCTCCTCCCGGCTTCCCGCCGTCGGCCGCCTCCGGATTCGGTGTGCCTGGCACGGCCCCGCTGGGCGGCGAGGCGGTACCGCCCCCGCCGATCGCGCCCTCGGGACCCGGCATACCCGTACCGCCCGCTTCCGGTGGCTACGGCTACCCCGGCTACCCCGCGGGCTACGGCTGGCCCGGCATGCCGATGGCCCCGCAGAACGGCATGGGCACCGCGGCGATGGTGCTCGGCATCCTCTCCCTGTGCCTGTTCTGCATGTACGGCGTCGTCTCGGTGGTACTGGGCATCCTCGCGGTGGTCTTCGGCATCAAGGGCCGCCGGCGGGCCGATCGCGGCGAGGCCACCAACCACGGTCAGGCCCAGGCGGGTCTGATCATGGGCATCATCGGCATCGTGCTCGGCATCGCCGTGATCGTCCTGCTAGCTATCGGCATCACCGCCGCCATCCATGACACGCACTCAGGCCCCTACGACGACAACTCCGCCCGCGGCGCCTCGGTGACAGTAGCCGCCGACCGCTGAGTCCGGGGGGCCGTGGCCTTGCGGCACCCGTCGGCCGGAACCCGCCCCTCCCCTCGTGGGCGCCATTACGATGCCTTGATCGTCAACGGAGGGGAAACCGCTTCATGTCCAGCATCAACCCAGAAGCCGGTGGTTTCGGACAGCCGGCTCCGCAGCAGCCGCCGGGGTACGGACACCCGCAGCAGCCGGGGCCCGGCTACGGCTACCCCCAGTCGGGGCCGCCGTCCTACCCGCCCGCGCCGCCCGCGGCATATCCGCAGGCCCCCGGCTATGGGATGCCGATGCAGCCGAGCAACGGCATGGGCACCACGGGACTGGTGCTGGGCATCATCGGCGTGGTGTGCAGCCTCACCATCGCCATGGAGATCCTCGGGATGATCCTGGGCATCCTGGCCATCATCTTCGGTGCCATCGGCCGGGGTAAGGCCAATCGGGGTGAAGCCACCAACAGGGGCGCGGCGACCGCCGGTCTCGTCTGCGGCATCATCGCCACCGTGCTGCTGCCGCTGCTGGTCTTCCTGTTCTTCGCCAGCATGTTCAGCGCCGGCACGTTCTGACGAAGCCCGGCCCTGGTGCCGCGACGGACAGGGATCCGGCCCCGGGGGCCGCCCTTCAGGGCAGGCCCCCTCAGACCCCGGCCCGACGCTGGGCTCACGCCCACGCTGGGCTCACGCCCACGCTGGGCTCACGCCCACGCTGGGCTCACGCCCACGCTGGGCTCTGGCCCGCTCGGGCTCCGGCCCCCGCCAGGTTGCGGCCCGACGCAGGGTTCCCGGCCCCTCAGACCCCGGCCAGTCGCAGCGCTCCGGCCCGCAGTCGGGCCCCGGCCAGTCGCCGCGATCAGGCCAGTCGCAGAGCCCCGGCCCGTCGCAGCGCCCTGCCCCCCTTAGACCCCGGCCCCACACAGGGCCCCGACCCGCAAGCAGGACCCCACCCCCCTGCAGCGCCCTGGCCTCCTTCACGCCCCAGCCCGCTGCCGCGCCCCGGCCCCCGTCACGCCCCGGCCCCCGACAACCGCTCGCGCGCCTCCATGAGTGCGAACCCCAGCAGGTTCGGCCCCCGCCAGCGCTCCGGGTCCGAGGCCGCCTCGTCGTCCGCAGCGAGGCCGATGCCCCATATACGGTCCACCGGGCTCGCCTCCACCAGCACCCGGTCGCCCGTGCCCAGCAGGAACCCGCGCAGATCGTCGTCCGACGCGAACTTGTGCACGCTGCCCTCGACCACGATCCGGAAGCGCTCCCGCTCCCACACCCCGTCATCGAAACCTTGGACCAGCCGCCCCGCCTTCTTCGCCTCGGCGGGATGTCCCGCGGCGAGCACCCGGCGCTCCGCCTCCGCGTCCCCGAACAGCCGCGCCTTGCCGGCCATCATCCAGTGCTCGGCCGTCGCGTATTCGACCCCGTCCACCGTGAACGGTGAGGGCCACCACTGGCTCAGACAGCTCGCCCCGAGCCTGCCGTCCGGCCTCGGCCGGTGCCCCCAGAAGTGGAGGTACTTGATCCCAGACCCCGCCCGGACCTCTCTGATCAGGGATTCCACCCCGTCGATCTTTCCCATGCACGCGAGTCTGGCACGCACCACTGACAATCCGTCCGCCCTTTTCCACCCCCACTCGACATCTGGTCGACAGATTCCGTCGCGTAACCAAAAGGCAACAACGGAATCACTTGTTGGAGTCCTATTGCTCTGTCAGGATCGGCACTCAAATCGAGCTGGAGCTACGCCACCCACCCCCCGGGACGGGGCGAAACGGCGGAGGAGAGCGACATGCACAACCCGGGCACCGCCACCCCGGAACGATTCCCCGCCGAGGAGCGATTCGCCGAGGGCGCGCAGTTCATCGCGGGCCGGCCGACGAAGGGCACCTCGGGCCGTACCCACGCCGTGGTCGACCCCGCCACCGGCGCGGAGGTGTACACCTACGAGCTGGCCGGCACCGACGACGTCGACGCGGCCGTCGCCGCCGCGCGCGAGGCCTTCCCCGGCTGGGCCTCGGCCACCCCGGGCGAGCGCTCCGACGCCCTGCACCGGTTCGCCGCCGTGCTCGCCGACCGCGCGGAGGATTTCGCCCGCGCCGAGTCCCTGCAGTGCGGCAAGCCGCTGAAGCTCACCCGTGAGTTCGACGTGCCGGGGACCATCGACAACACCGCCTTCTTCGCGGGCGCCGCCCGGCACCTGCAGGGGCAGTCCGCCGGTGAGTACTCCGGGGACCACACGTCGTACGTCCGGCGCGAGCCGATCGGTGTCGTCGGGTCGATCGCGCCCTGGAACTACCCCCTCCAGATGGCCGCCTGGAAGATCCTCCCGGCGATCGCCGCCGGCAACACCATCGTGCTGAAGCCCGCCGAGCTGACCCCGCTCACCTCGCTGCTCTTCGCCCAGGCCGCCACGGACGCCGGCCTGCCCGACGGTGTCGTCAACGTCGTGACCGGGACCGGGAGAGAGGCGGGGGAGCACCTGGTCGGCCACCCGCATGTCGCCATGACCTCCTTCACCGGGTCCACCGCCGTCGGCAGGCGCGTCGCCGAGGTGGCCACCGCCACCGTCAAGCGCATCCACCTGGAGCTGGGCGGCAAGGCTCCCTTCGTCGTCTTCGACGACGCCGACCTGGAGGCCGCCGTCCACGGCGCCGTCGCCGGTGCGCTCATCAACACCGGGCAGGACTGCACGGCCGCCACGCGCGCGTACGTGCAGCGGCCGCTGTACGAGGCCTTCGTGGAGCAGACCGCCGCCCTGATGGAGAGCGTGCGGCTCGGCGATCCCTTCGCACCCGGCACCGACCTCGGGCCGCTCATCTCGCACGTCCAGCGGGACCGGGTCGCCGGCTTCGTGGACCGGGCGCGTGCCTACGCGCGCGTGGTGACCGGCGGCGAGGCCCCGAAGGGCGACCTGGAGCAGGGCGCCTACTACCGGCCCACCCTGATCGCCGACGCCGCCCAGGACAGCGAGATCGTCCAGTCCGAGATCTTCGGCCCGGTCCTGGTCGTCCTGCCCTTCGACAGCGACGACGAGGGCATCCGGCTCGCCAACGACACCCCGTACGGCCTCGCCGCCTCCGCGTGGAGCACCGACGTGTACCGCGCCAACCGGGCCACCCGCGAGATCAAGGCGGGCTGTGTGTGGATCAACGACCACATCCCGATCATCAGCGAGATGCCGCACGGCGGATACAAGGCATCCGGCTTCGGCAAGGACATGTCGGCGTACTCCTTCGAGGAGTACACGCAGGTCAAGCACGTAATGTTCGACAACACCGCGGTCGCCAGGAAGGACTGGCACCGCACGATCTTCGGGGACCGGTAGCAACCGGACATCAGCAGGAGCCGGCCGCCGCCGGGTGTGACGTTCCGGCCCTCGACCAGGCCGACCACCCATTCCTCCCGAAAGGGCACCACGCGCATGGAGCAGTACGAGCCCGACCGCTTCACACCGGTCGAACTGGCCGCCATACGGCGCAGCTTCCGCAATGGCCGGGCCGCGATGACCCGCCGGTCGCTGTTGCGCGCCTCCGCGGGCGGCGCGCTCGCGGTCGGCGGACTTGGGGCGCTGAGCGCCTGCGGCATCCCCGCGGCGACGAAGACACAAGGAGGCGTGTCCGCCGACGACCACTCGGCCAAGGAGAAGGTCGTCAACTTCTCCAACTGGCCCGAGTACATCGACGTGGACGACAAGACGAAGCGGCACCCCACGCTCGACGCCTTCGCCAAGCGGACCGGCATCCAGGTCAAGTACACCGAGGACATCAACGACAACGACGAGTTCTTCGGCAAGATCCAGCCGGAGCTCGCGGCCGGCCAGGACACCGGCCGTGACCTCGTCGTGCTCACCGACTGGCTGGCCGCGCGCATGATCCGCCTCGGGTATGTCCAGAAACTGGACCCGGCCAACCTGCCGCACGCCTTCGCCAACCTGTCGGACCAGTTCCGCGCCCCCGACTGGGACCCGGGCCGGGCGTACTCCTACCCCTGGCAGGGCATCTCGACCGTCATCGCCTACAACAAGAAGGCACTCGACGGCATCGAGGTGAAGTCGGTCTCCGACCTGCTCGACAATCCCAAGCTCAAGGGCCGCGTCGGCTTCCTGACCGAGATGCGCGACAGCATCGGCATGACCATGCTCGACATGGGCAAGGACCCGGCGAAGTTCACCGACGACGACTACGACGCGGTGATCGCCCGCCTGCAGAAGGCCGTCGACAAGGGCCAGATCCGCCGTTTCACCGGCAACGACTACACCTCGGACCTCACCAAGGGCGACTTCGCCGCGTGCGTGGCCTGGGGCGGCGACATCGTCCAGCTCCAGGCGGACAATCCGGACGTCGGCTACGTCATCCCCGACAGCGGCTACATGACGTCGACCGACAACATGCTGATCCCCAACAAGGCGCGCCACAAGACGAATGCCGAGCGGCTCATCGACTTCTTCTACGAGCCCGAGCCGGCCGCCGAGCTCGCCGCATACGTCAACTACGTGAGCCCCGTCGGGGGAGTGCAGCCCTATCTTGCGAAGATCGACAAATCGGCGGCGAGCAACCCGCTGATCCTTCCCGACAAGGCCATGCAGGCGAAGTCCCACGCCTTCCGCGCGCTGACGCAGAAGGAAGAGACGGCCTACCAGCAGAAGTTCTCGAAGCTCACAGGGGCGTGACGACGACGATGACGACACCAGACAACAGCGGCGACGTCCGCCTCTCCGGTATCTCCAAGACCTACGGCGCCTTCACCGCCGTACACCCGCTGGACCTGACCGTGCCGCAGGGCTCATTCTTCGCCCTGCTCGGCGCCTCCGGCTGCGGCAAGACCACCACCCTGCGCATGATCGCCGGCCTGGAGGATCCTTCCTCCGGCACCGTGCACCTCGGCGACCAGGAAGTGACCCATCTGCCGTCGTACAAACGGCCGGTGAACACGGTCTTCCAGTCCTACGCCCTCTTCCCGCACCTCGACATCTTCGAGAACGTCGCCTTCGGCCTGCGCCGACGCGGCATCAAGAGCGTGAAGAAGCAGGTCGAGGAGATGCTGGAGCTGGTCCAGCTCGGCGAGCAGGCGCGCAAGAAGCCGCACCAGCTCTCGGGCGGCCAGCAGCAGCGTGTCGCCGTCGCCCGCGCCCTCATCAACCACCCCAAGGTGCTCCTCCTCGACGAGCCGCTCGGCGCCCTCGACCTCAAGCTGCGCCGCCAGATGCAGCTGGAGCTCAAGCGCATCCAGACCGAGGTCGGCATCACCTTCGTCCATGTCACGCACGACCAGGAGGAGGCCATGACCATGGCCGACACGGTCGCCGTGATGAACGCGGGCCGCGTCGAGCAACTCGGCTCCCCGACCGACCTGTACGAGAACCCGAACACCACCTTCGTCGCGAACTTCCTCGGCACCTCCAACCTCATCGAGGCCGAGGTCGACACGAAGAACGGCGACGACATCGTGCTCAAGGCGGGCGACGGCAAGCTGGTGCTGCCCAAGGCGCGATGTTCGGCCCCGGCGACGGCCGGCGGCAAGGTGCTGGTCGGAATCCGCCCGGAGAAGATCTCCCTCACGCACGCCGACGACGCGGGGGACATCCCCGAGGGCCGCAACCGGCTGACCGGCAAGATAGCCGACGCGAGCTTCATCGGCGTCTCCACCCAGTACGTGATCGACAGCCCGGTCTGCTACGAACTCTCGGTGTACGTCCAGAACGTCGAGCGCGACGGCCGGCTCGTGCCCGGCGCCGACGTCGTCCTGCACTGGAGCCCGGCGCACACCTTCGGCCTGGACGCCACCCAGGACATCGACGCGGGCACCGAGGAAGAGGCGGCCGCCTGATGACGACCCTGACCGAAGCCGAGGCGCCCCCGCCCCTCGCGCCCGCGACCGAGGAGAAGAAGCCCCCGCGGGGGCGCGGCCGGTTCACCCCGTACTGGCTGCTGCTGCCCGGCCTGCTGTGGCTGATCGTCTTCTTCGCGCTGCCGATGATCTACCAGGCCTCCACGTCCGTGCAGACGGGCTCGCTGGAGGCGGGCTACAAGGTCACCTGGCACTTCGCGACCTACTGGAACGCGCTCAGCGAGTACTGGCCGCAGTTCCTGCGGTCCGTCTTCTACGCGGCCGCCGCCACGGTCCTGTGCCTGCTGCTCGGCTACCCGCTGGCCTATCTGATCGCCTTCCGCGCGGGCCGCTGGCGGAACCTGATCATGATCCTGGTGATCGCGCCGTTCTTCACCAGCTTCCTGATCCGCACCCTGGCCTGGAAGACGATCCTCGCCGACAACGGCCCGGTGGTGCACACCCTGAACTCGCTGCACCTGCTGGACCTCACCGCCTGGCTCGGCTGGACGTCCGGCGACCGCGTCCTCGCCACACCGCTCGCGGTGGTGTGCGGACTGACGTACAACTTCCTGCCGTTCATGATCCTGCCGCTGTACACCTCGCTGGAGCGGATCGACGGACGGCTGCACGAGGCGGCCGGCGACCTGTACGCCAAGCCCTGGACCACCTTCCGCAAGGTCACCTTCCCGCTGTCGATGCCGGGCGTGGTCTCCGGCACGCTGCTGACCTTCATCCCGGCGGCCGGCGACTACGTCAACTCCGAACTGCTCGGCTCCACCGACACCCGCATGATCGGCAACGTCATCCAGACGCAGTTCCTGCGGATCCTGGACTACCCGACCGCCGCGGCGCTCTCCTTCATCCTCATGGCCGCCATCCTGGCCATGGTCACGATCTACATCCGCCGGTCCGGGACGGAGGACCTGGTCTAAATGCCCTTCGTCAACTGGCTCAAGCGCCATCTCGTCGTCATCGCGGGAACCCTGACGCTCGCGTACCTGCTGCTGCCCAACGTCATCGTGACGGTGTTCTCCTTCAACAAGCCGAAGGGACGCTTCAACTACCAGTGGCAGCAGTTCTCCCTGGACGCCTGGAAGCAGCCGTGCGGTGTCGCCGACATGTGCGGTTCGCTGTCCATCAGCCTCCAGATCGCCGTGTGGGCGACGGCCGGCGCCACCCTGCTCGGCACGATGATCGCCTTCGCGCTGGTCCGCTACCGCTTCCGGGCCCGCGGCGCCGTCAACTCGCTGATCTTCCTGCCGATGGCGATGCCCGAGGTCGTCATGGCCGCCTCGCTGCTCACCCTGTTCCTCAACATGGGTGCTCAGTTGGGGTTCTGGACGATCCTCATCGCCCACATCATGTTCTGCCTCAGCTTCGTCGTCACCGCGGTCAAGGCGCGTGTGATGTCGATGGACCCGCGCCTGGAGGAGGCCGCCCGGGACCTGTACGCCGGCCCCGTGCAGACCTTCCTGCGGGTCACCCTGCCCATCGCGGCACCGGGCATCGCCGCGGGTGCGCTGCTGTCGTTCGCGCTGTCCTTCGACGACTTCATCATCACGAACTTCAACGCCGGCTCGACCGTCACCTTCCCGATGTTCGTGTGGGGTTCGGCGCAGCGCGGCACGCCCGTCCAGATCAATGTCATCGGTACGGCCATGTTCCTCGTCGCCGTCCTCATCACGCTGTTCTCGATGCTCGTCGGCAACAGCCGTAACAAGCAAAAGGCATAAGCCTTGTAGGGAGTTGAAATCATGGCCCCAAGCGCCATGAGTCGTGGCAAAGACAACTGGATCGCCTCTCTCTCCGAAGCCCAGCCGGTCCCGTACTGGCTGGAAGACCCCGGCAAGCCGCCCGCCGAGCCCGCCCTCACCGGCACCGACACCTGCGACCTGCTGGTCGTCGGCGGCGGCTACAGCGGGCTGTGGACCGCGCTGAATGCCAAGGAGCGCGACCCGCAGCGCGACGTGGTCCTGCTGGAAGGCCGCGAGGTGGGCTGGGCCGCCTCCGGCCGCAACGGCGGCTTCTGCGCCGCCTCCCTCACCCACGGCCTGCCCAACGGCCTCACCCGCTGGCCCGACGAGATCCAGAAACTGGAGGAGCTGGGCCGGCGCAACCTCGACGAGATCGAGGCCGCGCTCGCCCGGCACGGCATCGACTGCGACTTCGAGCGCACCGGCGAGATCGACGTCGCCACCGAGACCTACCAGGCCTGGGAACTGAAGGACTGGCACCGGGAGCTGGCGGAGAAGGGGCTCGCGGACGGCATCGAGTTCCTGGACGCCGACGCCGTGCGCGAGCAGGTGAACTCGCCCACCTTCGAGGCCGGCCTGTGGGACCGACGGGGCGTGGCGATGCTGCACCCGGCGAAGCTGGCCTGGGGCCTGAAGAAGGCGTGCCTGAAGCTCGGGGTGCGGGTGTACGAGCACACGCCCGCGCTGACCCTGAAGCCGTACGGCGCCGGCATGGCCGTACGCACGCCGTACGGCGCGGTCCGCGCCCGCCGGGTCGCGCTCGGCACCAACATCTTCCCCAGCCTGCTGCGCCGCGTGCGCTCCTACACCGTCCCGGTCTACGACTACGCGCTGATGACCGAGCCGCTGAGCGACGCGCAACTGGAGTCGATCGGCTGGAAGAACCGGCAGGGACTCGGCGACTCGGCCAACCAGTTCCACTACTTCCGCCTCTCCGCCGACAACCGGATCCTGTGGGGCGGCTACGACGCGATCCACCACTACGGCGGCCGGGTGCGCGCCGAGTACGACGACCGGCCGGAGACGTACGCCAAGCTCGCCGGCCACTTCTTCACCTGTTTCCCGCAGCTGGAAGGCGTCCGCTTCACCCACGCCTGGGGCGGCGCGATCGACACCTGCTCGCGCTTCTCGGCGTTCTTCGGCACGGCGCACCAGGGGAAGGTCGCGTACGCGGCCGGGTACACCGGCCTGGGCGTCGGCGCCACCCGCTTCGGCGCGGACGTGATGCTCGACCTGCTGGACGGGGAGCGCACCGAGCGGACCGAGCTGGAGATGGTCCGCAAGAAGCCGCTGCCGTTCCCGCCCGAGCCGTTCGCCTGGACCGGGATCGCCCTCACCAAGTGGTCCCTGGCCCGCGCGGACGCGCACGGCGGCCGCCGCAATCTGTGGCTGCGGACGATGGACCGGCTGGGGCTGGGCTTCGACAGCTGAGGCAGGGCCGGGGCTTTTACCCGCCCCTCATGGCTGCGTCAAGCCCCGAGATTACGGAGCATGACCCTGCTCCCGTGATCCGGCGTACTGGAAGCACGGGCCTCACCGGGAGGCACCGACTTCGACACACCGGATCAGCAGGAGAAGATCATGAGTCTCATCACTCGCGTCACCCGCAAGCACGACGACAGCCGGTCCAGGCGCCGCCTGGCCGGCCTGGCGACGGCGGTGGCCTCCGCCGCCGTCGTCGCCGGAGGCGTCATGCTGCCGGCGGCGGCCGCCACGGCGGCGCCGATGCACCCGGCGTCCGCGGTCTCCATGACTCCCCGGCACGACCATCACGACGGGGACTACTGGGACGACCACGATGGGGACCAGTGGGAGCACCACGACCACTGGCACTACTACTGGGACCACGATCACCACTGCTACTACTGGGTGTACGACTGGGGCCCGAACTACGACTAGGCCGTTTCTGACGGCTCTGCCGAGCGGGCGCGCACGGCGCGCCGGCTCGGCAGAGCCGGCGTTCGTGCGTGTGGGGGAACAGCAGTGACACCGCGGCCCTGCATCGTGCACGGGCCACTTGAACCTGCAGCGGACGCCCTGGTGGGGGAGCAGGTGCCCTGCGACCGGGCATCGGCGCTCGCCGTCGCGGCGGAACTGGCGGATGGTTCGGACGGTGAGGAGGCCGTCGAGCTGGGGAGGACGTCCGTCGTCTGCTCTCCCCGCCCCTCTCCGAACAGGTCCTGCACACCGTGTGGCCGGCAGCAGCCGGGGCACGCTTCGACCCGGCAGGCCACGGGATGGACACGCGTGCCTGGCTGGCGGAGCTCTCGGAGCTGTCCACGGACCGCATCCGGCGCGCCCAACGCTCCTACGTCCTGCCGCCAGTACGGCCGGTGCGGGACGAGGCACTGTGCCGGGCGGTCGAAACGGAGATACGGGATCACGCAGTCGGCCTGGACCGCACAACTTTGGGCCTGGCCTCCGCCCTGGAGCAGGTCGCCGTCCAGGCCGACGCCGATCTCGGCTTCCGTCTCTTCCTGCGGGCGCTGAAGGCGTCCGGCACGGAGATCGGAAAGGAACGCCACGACCGGTTCCTCGCCTTGGCCGAGCGGCTGGAATACCCACTCGCGGTCGTGCACGACGGACTCGACGTGCGCTGGCCGCCTGTCGACTCCCGGCGGCGGGATGCCTCGGGGGACTTCGGCCTGTCCGGACTCGCCGCGCGCTTCGCCGGTCCGTGGCACAGCCACACGGCCCGGGAGACCGTCAGTGACCACGTTGCCTTTGCCGCTATGGGACGGGGCAGGCCATCGAGCTGTCCGGCATCGACGCACGCCGATGGCTGGAAGAGATCGCCGAGGTGTGCGAGGAGCGGCTTCGCCAGGTCGCTCCGGCATACACCCCTGGCCTGCAACTCGTCGACGCCGAACTGGCCGAGATCGTGCCCAGTGCGAGGGCATCGCTCGGCGGTTCGGATACGGCGAGTTCCACCTCCTCCAGATCGAGCACCTGATCCGGCGTTTCCAAGCGAGCCCAGGGGACGGGGACGGCTAGCGTCCGGAAACCTTGACAACAGGATTGGTCTGGACCAAGTTGAGTGCGCTCCACCCTCCAACTCCCCCGACACCGGAGGCTCTTGTGGAACGCGCCCCCCTTGCCCCACGCGGCCCACGCCCCCCGCGCGCACGACGTCCCAGATCCGTCCTCGCCCTCCTCACGGCCGCCCTGCTGGCCGTGCCCGGCATCACCGCGCTCTCGGCGGCCGCCCGCGCGGCCGACGCGAACATCGCGCGGAACGGCGGATTCGAGTCCGGTCTCGACGGCTGGACCTGCACGTCGGGTACGACGGTCGACTCGCCCGTGCACAGCGGCAGTTCCGCGCTGCGGGCGACCCCGGCCGGCAGTGACGACGCCCAGTGCACACAGACGGTGACCGTCCAGCCCAACGCGCAGTACACGCTGTCCGGTTACGTCCGTGGCTCGTACGTCTACCTCGGCGCGAACGGCACCGGCACCACCGACGTCTCCACCTGGACCCAGTCCGCCCCCGACTGGCAGCAGCTGACCACCACCTTCACCACCGGCGCGACCACCACGCAGGTCACCGTCTACACGCACGGCTGGTACGGCACGGGCACCTACTACGCCGACGACATCTCCCTCGTCGGCCCCGCCGGCAGCGGCACCGGACAGCCGCCCGCCGCGCCCACCGGCCTGAGGACCACCGCGGTCACCTCGTCCTCCGTGGCCCTGTCCTGGTCGGCGGTCAGCGGCGCCACGAGCTACACCGTCTACCGCGACGGGACCAAGTCCCAGACGGTGAGCGGCACTTCGGCCACCGTGACCGGGCTGTCCGCCTCGACCGCGTACGGCTTCCAGGTCACCGCGAGCAACGACGCCGGCGAGTCCGCGAAGTCCGCCGTCGTCACCGCCACCACCAGCGCGGGCACCGGCACCGGCGGCGGCTCCGCCGACCTGCCCACCCACGCCCTCGTCGGCTACCTGCACGCGAGCTTCGCCAACGGCTCCGGCTACACCCGCCTGGCCGAGGTACCCGACAGCTGGGACGTCGTCGACCTGGCCTTCGGCGAACCCACCTCGCCCACCTCGGGAGACATCCGCTTCAACCGCTGCCCGGTCACCGAGTGCCCGAACGTGGAGAGCGACGCCGACTTCAAGGCCGCGATCAAGGCCAAGCAGGCGGCCGGCAAGAAGGTGCTGATCTCCATCGGCGGCCAGAACGGCCAGGTCCAGCTCACGACCACCGCCGCCCGGGACACCTTCGTCTCCTCGGTCTCGAACATCATCGACACCTACGGCCTCGACGGCCTCGACATCGACTTCGAGGGCCACTCCCTGTCCCTCGACACGAGCGACACCGACTTCAAGAACCCGACGACCCCCGCGATCGTCAACCTCATCTCCGCCCTGAAGACCCTGAAGGCGAAATACGGGTCGAAGTTCGTGCTCTCGATGGCACCGGAGACGTTCTTCGTGCAGATGGGCTACCAGTACTACGGCACCGGCAAGTGGGGCGGCCAGGACCCGCGCTGCGGGGCGTACCTCCCGGTCATCTACGCGCTGCGCGACGACCTCACGCTCCTGCACGTCCAGGACTACAACTCCGGGCCGATCATGGGCCTGGACAACCAGTACCACTCCATGGGCGGCGCCGACTTCCACATCGCCATGACCGACATGCTGCTCACCGGCTTCCCGGTCGCGGGCGACCCGAACAACGTCTTCCCGCCGCTGCGCCCCGACCAGGTGGCGATCGGCATGCCGGCGTCCACGAACGCGGGCAACGGCTATGTGGCCCCCTCCGAGGTCACCAGGACCCTGGACTGCCTGACGAAGAGGACGAACTGCGGCTCCTATCCGACTCATGGGACCTGGCCCGCGCTGCGCGGTCTGATGACGTGGTCGGTGAACTGGGACCGCTACTCGAACTGGGAGTTCCAGGACACCTTCGACGCGTACTTCGGCTGACGACCAGGCTCAGCGTGGTCAGCAGCACGGTGGACAGGCACCAGCTGGCCACCACGTCCAGCGGCCAGTGATAGCCGTGGCGGACCAGGCCGTACGACACCCCGAGGACCAGCAGCGTGCAGCCGGCCACCAGGAGCCGGCGGGTGACGGCCGACCGGAGCCAGGGGAGCAGCAGCAGGGTCGCGGAGCCGTAGGCGACCGCCGCCGTGGCCGTGTGCCCGGAGGGGAAATAGCCGACGGTCGGGGGCACCACGGGAGTCCCCGGCCGTGCGGTCCAGTCCTTGAGCGGTATGACGATCGCCGGGACCAGCGCCATCGCGACGGCTGCCGCGGCGGGCGGCAGCCACCACCGCGCCGTACCGGCCCTGCGGCCCCGGCCGGCGACGTGGCCGAGCGTGGTGGCGAGGACCAGGCCCGCGACCTGGATGTCGCCCAGATGGGAGAGCAGCCCGGAGAACCGGTCCGGGTGGACGAGGGCCCGGCTGAGCCGGGCGTCCGGGTGCAGCAGCGGGCCGTGGCTGACGACCTGCCAGGTGATCAGGACGAGGAGGACGGCCGGGACACCGAGGAGCAGGCAGCGGCGGGTTGAGGACGACACGGTGCCCAGCTTCGCAGGTCCGCTTCCGTTTCCTGAGCGTGTCACATGGTCCTGCAGGATGAAATTCTGCAGTTTCGTGCCCGTTCTGCTCCGGAGTCACGAGCCCATGTGAAGGGGCCCCGACCACTCGGCAGGAGTGGTCGGGGCCCCTTCGATGTTCACGGACCGGTGTTCACGGAAGAAGGAAGGAGGTCGGCCGCCCCGGAACAGGGGGGGTCGTTCCGAGGCGGCCGTCCGGATCGGAACGTCGCGCGCCCCGGGGGGTTTGGGGCGGCGACCGTCCGATCGGTGAGGAGATCCCGGAGCCGTCAGGCGCCGGTTGTGTGCGCGAGGGCACGACCAGGTCGAAGCTGGGGAGGCCCCGGCCTGAGATCGCCCACAGTCCCCTGTGGGCGGGGTGTATCTCTCATCTGGGTAGAACCTACGGCAGGCCGGGCCGCTTGGGCAGACGGAATCGGCTCCCGCCATCCACCTCGCACACCTTCTTCACACGGCCTGCCGCAGGCACCCCTCAGCGGGGCGGACCAGTCGCTCGGAGGCGCGGCCTCAGATGCGGGCGAAGGCCTGCTCGATGATGTCGAGACCCTCGTTCAGGAGGTCCTCGCCGATCACCAGCGGGGGCAGGAAGCGCAGCACGTTGCCGTAGGTGCCGCAGGTCAGGACCAGCAGACCCTCGGCGTGGCAGGCCTTGGCGAGGGCAGCGGTGGCCTCCGGGTTCGGCTCCTTGGTGGTGCGGTCCTTGACCAGCTCGATGGCGATCATCGCGCCGCGCCCACGCACGTCACCGATGACGTCGAACTTCTCGGCCATGGCGGTGAGGCGACCCTTCATGATCTCCTCGATGCGCTTGGCCTTGCCGTTGAGGTCGAGCTCCTTCATGGTCTCGATGGCGCCGAGCGCACCCGCACAGGCGACGGGGTTACCGCCGTACGTACCACCGAGGCCACCGGCGTGCGCGGCGTCCATGATCTCGGCGCGCCCGGTCACGGCGGCGAGCGGAAGCCCACCGGCGATGCCCTTGGCGGTCGTGATCAGGTCGGGAACGATCCCCTCGTCCTCGCACGCGAACCACTGTCCGGTCCGGCAGAAGCCGCTCTGGATCTCGTCGGCGACGAAGACGATCCCGTTGTCGGCGGCGAACTGCCGGATCGCCGGGAGGAAGCCCTTGGCCGGCTCGATGAAGCCGCCCTCACCGAGCACCGGCTCGATGATGATCGCGGCCACGTTGTCCGGGCCGACCTGCTTGGTGATCTGGTCGATGGCCTGCGCGGCGGCCTCGGGACCGGCGTTCTCCGGCCCGGTCGGCCAGCGGTACGCGTACGCCACCGGCACCCGGTACACCTCGGGCGCGAACGGCCCGAACCCGTGCTTGTACGGCATGTTCTTGGCGGTGAGCGCCATGGTCAGGTTGGTCCGGCCGTGGTACCCGTGGTCGAACACGACCACGGCCTGCCGCTTGGTGTAGGCACGCGCGATCTTGACGGCGTTCTCGACGGCCTCGGCACCGGAGTTGAACAGCGCGGACTTCTTGGCGTGGTCACCGGGCGTCAGCTCGGCGAGCGCCTCCGCGACCTCCACGTACCCCTCGTACGGGGTGACCATGAAACAGGTGTGGGTGAAGTCGGCGAGCTGGGCGCTCGCGCGCCGTACGACGGCCTCGGCGGAGGCACCGACGGAGGTCACGGCGATACCGGACCCGAAGTCGATGAGCCGGTTGCCGTCGACGTCCTCGATGATCCCGCCGCCCGCGCGCTGGGTGAAGACCGGCAGCACGGAGCCCACGCCCTGCGCGACCGCGGCGGTACGGCGGGCCTGCAGCTCCTGCGACTTCGGGCCGGGGATGGCGGTGACGACGCGGCGCTCCTGCGGAAGTGCGGTCATGGGGGCTCCTGATGATCTTGCGTACCGAGCGGTCTGATCTGGTGTCCCGGACAGTCCGGGGCGGTGAGTTTTCGGCCGCTTACCTACTCTTTCTTCGCAGGCTAGGGCCGGGGGTGGGGGGTGGGCATGCTCCATGTGGGCGTTGTCGGTCACCCTGGTTGTCCGTGATGGACATAGCCGCGTGGCCGGGGTACGCGCGGTCGGCGGGTGCTCTCGGCCGCGTAAGCGGTGAACTCCCCTTGCCGGGGCGTTAGATTGCTCGCTGATGGTGGACGGAACGGCTGGTCAGGGGGCAAGGGCGATGGACGGCGACGGCATGCGCGACGCACGCGGCACGCACGCGAATCCTGTACCCCGCCCAGCGGCACCACGCGAGGACAGCGCCGTACCACCCATGCCACCGATGCCACCCAGTGTGCCGCCGACGGCCGCTCAACCGGGGTACGCCCCCGATCCACGGCATCCCCGCTCGCCCCTCGCCGACTGGCTCGACGAGCCGCGCCCGTCCGTCGAGCCCGGTATCTGGCGCTTCGGCTACCGCCGGCCCGCGGCCGCACGCCAGGGACAGCGCCTGGCCCCCGTCACCATCGTCGGCTTCGTCGTCCCCCTGGCCGCGGGACTGCTTCTGTGGTCACTGTGGCGGCACGGCGGCCTCCCCTACCAGTGGACCATCCTCAAGCTGCTCACTCCCGACGACTGGTGGTGGCCCGGCACCACATCACCGAAGGGCTACCAGGGCCACGAGGTCAAGACGGTCGCCGACGGTGTCTTCTTTGCGATCCTCGTCTACGCCATGGCGCGCCTGGGCAGCTGGTCCGACGTCATCCGGCACTTCGTCACCCGGCGCGAACAACCCGCTCGCGCCCTCGTGGCCGCCCTCGGCGCGCTGATCGCGCTGGCCTTCGTCTTCCCGAGCTGGTTCGGCCTCGGCTGGGACGCCCTGCCCGTCCAGGATCCGCTGTTCTCCCTGATCGTCCTGCTCAACGGCGGCGACTACGGCGTGTTCGCGTCGAAGCTGCTCACGGACGGGCTGTACACGCTCATCAGCCTGCTGGTGCTGTGGCCGTTCGCCCGGATCGGCGGCTGGTGGCCCCTCGCGAAGGAGGCGCTCGGCGCGCGGGCGCGGGCCAGGACGGCCGAGGCCGCGGAACCGGCCGTGGACCGGCGGCCGTCGCAGTGGCCGGAACTGCGTGAGGCCGGTCAGCACGGGGCCGCGGACGTGCTGACCGCCGAGGTCGAGGCCGGCCGGATGAACGACGTGGACTGCGCCAGGGTCGGCCACATGTGGACCGTGGCGCGTGCCCGGGCCCGGCTGTCCTCCTTCACCGACACCGTTCTGCGCGAGGGCGCCGCCGCCTGGACCCACCCCTCCGGGGACCGCGACCTGCCCGGCCGGGCCGCCCGGCATGATCTGCTCGCCGGGCAGGTACGCATCGGGCAGTGGGTGGCGGGAGAACGCACCCCGCTCGCCTACGGCGGCGCCGGCGCGGCACTCGCGCCGGACACCCTGGGCACCTCGCTGCTGGCCGTCGGGCCCTCGGGCTCCGGCAAGACACGCCACCTGATCCGGCCCGTCGTGGAGACGCTCGGCCTGCAGGCACTGGCCGGACAGTGCGCCGTCGTGGCTGTGTGCGCGGCCGGCACCCCGCTGGGACCCGACTCGGCCTACGACGTGGTCGTACGCCTCGGCGACCCGGGGTCCGTGCACGACCTCGACCCGTACGCGGAGTCCGACGACCCCGACGAGGCGGCCGCCTTCCTGGCGGAGGGGCTGGCCGGCGACCTGGACACCGTGAGCGGCCAGCGCTCGGTCACCGCGCTCGCCCAGCTCCTCGGCCCCTACCGGGCGGCCTACGGACGCTTTCCGACCCTGCCCGTGCTGCGGGAGCTTCTCGAAGGCGATTCCTCGGCCCTGGCCGCGTTGCGTGACGCGCTCGCCGGGGACGAGCACGCCGTGATGCGCCGCGAACTCGAGGCGCGTGCCCGTCAGTCGGGCAGCGCCGGCGATCCCGGGCCGGTCCTGGCCGACCGGCTCGCCGTACTGGACCGGCCGGCGTTCGCCGAGTTCTTCGGCGGGGACGGCGCAAGCGCCCGGCCGTTCTCGTTGCGCGCCGTCGCCCACCATCCGTTGCGCGTCCGTATCGACCTGCCCGACCGCGGACACGAGGAGGCGTCCCGGATCGTCACCCGGCTGCTCCTCGCTCAGTTCGGCGCCGTGGCCTCGACAGGTGAACGGGCCCACTTCATCTGCCTCGTCCTGGACGATGCCACCGGCGCGGTGACCGCCGAGTCCGTCCGCCGTATCCAGCGCCTGCGCTCCCGCAACGCGGGCGTGGTGCTCGCCCTGCGCACGGTCGGTGATGTCCCCGAGGCGCTGCACGGGCCGCTGTACGCGGCCGTCGGCTGCCATATGGCGTTCTCCGGGGTGACCACATGGGACGGCGGCAGGTTCGCGGACGCCTGGGGCACCCAGTGGGTGGAGACCCGGGACGTGGCCCGGCACACGGTCTTCGCGGACCAGCCGATGACACGCGCCATCCATGCCCTGCGCAAGCTGGTGACCGGCAAGGCGGTGACGACCGAGGCCGTCACCGTCCGGCAGGTGGAACGCGAGCGTTGGTCGGCGTCCGAGTTGGCTCATGGGGTGCCCGCGGGGCATGCGGTGGTGTCGTTGACGAGTGTGCGGGGTGAGCACGCGCCGCCGTTGTTGGTGGATCTGAGGGGGTGAAGCGCGGCGGGGGACCGTTACGGTGAGGCAGAATCGGTGTAGGTCGTTCATACGGATCGGCCAAATGATCCATCCGGATGGACCCCGGTTCCCGTCACCTGAAGGCCCCATGCCCCCCACCCTCGCCTCGCTCGTCCACCACTCCGCGCTGAAGCTGACCGTGCGCGCGGGCGAGGACCGTCTCGACGTGCCCGTCCGCTGGGCCCACGTCAGCGAGCTGGCCGACCCCGTGCCGTACATGGAGGGCGGGGAGCTGCTGCTGATCACCGCGCTCAAGCTGGACGCGGAGGACCCGGAGGCCATGCGGCGGTATGTGAAGCGGCTGGCCGGGGCCGGTGTCGTGGGGCTCGGGTTCGCCGTCGGGGTCAATTACGAGGACATCCCGGCGGCCCTCGTCGACGCCTGCCGGCAGGAGGGGCTGCCGCTGCTGGAGGTCCCCCGCCGCACTCCCTTCCTCGCCATCAGCAAGGCCGTGTCCGCCGCCATCGCCGCCGATCAGTACCGGGCCGTCACGGCGGGGTTCGCCGCCCAGCGCGAGCTGACCAAGCAGGCCCTCAACGCCGGCCCCGAGGGGCTGCTCGGCGCGCTCGCCGCGCAGGTCGACGGATGGGCCGCCCTGTACGACGCCTCCGGCTCCGTCGTCGCCGCCGCGCCCGAGTGGGCCGGGCGGCGCGCCGCCCGGCTGACGGCGGATGTCGAGCGGCTGCGGGAGCGGCCCGCGCCGGCGTCGTCCGTCGTCGGCGGGCCCGAGCACGAGGACCGGGTCGAGCTGCACTCCCTGGGCACCGGACGGCGGCCGCGCGCCGCACTCGCCGTAGGCACCGCCGCGGCCCTCGGCACCGCCGAACGCTACGCCGTGCACTCCGCCATCGCCCTGCTCACCCTCACCACCGAACGCTCCCGGTCCCTGCACGCGGCCGAGCAGCGCATCGGCACGGCGGTGCTGCGCATGCTTCTCGCCGGAGAGCCCGACCACGCCCGGGCCGTGGCCGGGGACCTGTACGGCGGCCTGCTCGACGCGCCGTTCCGGATGATCGTCGCCGAGTCGGTGCCGGGCTCCGCCGCTCGGGCGCACGCCTCCGCACCCGCCGCCGGCCCGGGCGGCGATCCGCTGGGCGGGCTGACGGAGAGCGTGGAGTCGGCCGCCGCGCGCTCCGGCGAGGCCGTGCTGGTCGTGCCCGAGGGGGAGCGGCTGGTGGTGCTCGCCGCCGACGGAGGCGCGGCGGTGGCCGCCTGCACGAGTCACGCGGCGGCGCTGGAGGCCGCGCGGGCGGTGCCCGAGCAGGCCGGGGGTGACGAGGAGGAGCTGGTGGTCGGACTGTCCGCGCCGGCCGGGCCGATCGCCGCCGCGGCCGCCTACAAGCAGGCCGAGCAGGCGTTGTCGGTGGCGCGGCGGCGGGGGCGGGTGCTGGTGGAGCACGAGCAGCTGGCCGCGGGGTCCGTGCTGCCGTTGCTGGCCGACGACGCGGTGAAGGCCTTCGCCGACGGGTTGCTGCGGGCGCTGCACGAGCACGACGCGACGGGGCGGGGGGATCTGGTCGCCTCGCTGCGGGCGTGGCTGTCGCGGCACGGGCAGTGGGACGCCGCCGCCGCGGACCTGGGGGTGCACCGGCATACGCTCCGTTACCGGATGCGGCGGGTCGAGGAGATCCTCGGGCGCTCCCTGGACGATCCCGACGTCCGCATGGAGCTGTGGCTCGCGCTGAAGGCGACCAGCCCCGAGTAGTCGAAACCGATAGTCGAAACAGATCGGCGGCGAGTAGTCCAAACAGTAGTGCGCGGCCCGGCTACTGCTACGACTCGGACAAGCGACCCCCGGCCGGGCCCGCCCTACCGTGGACCACGAAAGCCAAGCACACCTCCAACGCGGAAGGGCCGGGACTCGCAATGACTTCCACCCACGCCTTCTGGCTCGCCGGCCGCCAGGTCACCGGCGAGGACAGCTTCGACGTCACCTCCCCGTGGGACGGCCGGCTCGTCGGCAAGGTCAGCGTGCCGAGCGACGCCCAGGTCGAGGAGGCCGTGGCCGCCGCGTACGCCGTGCGGGACGAGTTCGCCGCCACCCCGGCCCACGTGCGCGCCGCCGCCCTCGACCACGTCAGCAAGCGGCTGGCCGAGCGCACCGAGGAGATCGCCCAGCTGATCTCCGCCGAGAACGGCAAGCCCATCAAGTGGGCCCGGGGCGAGGTCGGCCGTGCCGTCTCCGTGTTCCGGTTCGCCGCCGAGGAGGCCCGGCGGTTCAACGGCGGCGAGGCCCAGCGGCTGGACACCGACGCCGGCGGCCAGGGCCGGCTGGCGCTCACCCGCCGCTTCCCGAAGGGTGTCGTGCTCGGCATCGCGCCGTTCAACTTCCCGCTGAACCTGTGCGCCCACAAGGTCGCCCCGGCGATCGCCGTCGGCGCGCCGATCGTGCTCAAGCCCGCCCCGGCCACCCCGCTCTCCGGCCTGATCCTGGGCGAGCTGCTGGCCGAGACCGACCTGCCGGCCGGTTCCTGGTCGGTCCTGCCGGTGTCCAACGACCGCATGCCCGCGCTAGTCCAGGACGAGCGCCTGCCGGTCATCTCCTTCACCGGTTCCGACAAGGTCGGCTACGCGATCATGGACTCGGTGCCGCGCAAGCACTGCACGCTGGAGCTGGGCGGCAACGGAGCCGCGGTCGTCCTCGGCGACTACGCCTCCGACGCCGACCTGGACTGGGCCGCGACCCGCATCGCGACCTTCTCCAACTACCAGGGCGGCCAGTCCTGCATCTCCGTGCAGCGCGTGATCGCCGACGCGTCGGTGTACGACCGCCTGCTGCCGCGTGTCGTCGCCGCCGTCGAGGCCCAGGTCACCGGTGACCCGTCCGACGCCAAGACGGACGTCGGCCCGCTGGTCAGCGAGGACGCCGCCAAGCGTGTGGAGTCCTGGGTGAAGGAGGCGGTCGAGGCCGGCGCCACGCTGCACACCGGCGGCGACCGCGACGGCGCCTCGTACGCGCCGACCGTCCTCACCGACGTACCGGCGGACGTCACCCTCGCCTGCGAGGAGGTCTTCGGGCCCGTCCTCACCGTGCAGAAGGTGGACGGCGAGGCGGCGGCCTTCGCCGCGGTCAACAACTCCAAGTACGGCCTCCAGGCGGGCGTGTTCACCCACGACCTGCAGGTCGCCTTCCGCGCCCACCGCGCCCTGGAGGTCGGCGGCGTGGTGATCGGCGACGTCCCGTCCTACCGCGCCGACCAGATGCCGTACGGCGGCGCCAAGCAGTCCGGCGTGGGCCGCGAAGGCGTGCGGTTCGCGATGGAGGACTACACCTACGAGCGCGTGCTGGTCCTGACCGGCCTCGCGCTCTGACCTGCCACGGACAGGTCGGAAACAGAACGGCCGGTGCCCACTGTGCGGGGGCACCGGCCGTTCACGTTTCCCGCCCCTTGTTTCCTGCCCCTGTTTCCTGTCCCCTGGTAAAGGATTCGGCATCGGCGGTTCAAGAGTCCTGCCCTGAGTCTTGTTCTGTCCATGACTCACCCGATGTGATGCGCCTGACCACTTCGTCCTGCTCAGGCTCGTCCTGTCCAGGACGTCTCCGGATCACTCAGGGGACCACATGCACATAGCCCGAACCGGGCGCGGCCTCGCGGCGTCCGCCGCCACCGCCGCACTCGTCGCCGCAGGACTGGCGACCCTTTCCTCGGCCGGCACCACCACCGCCGCGCCCGCCGGCGTACCGCACACCTTCGCGCAGCCGGCCATCACGGGGCACACCCTGGTCCACGGCGTGGCCAGCCCCCTGCCCATCGCCCAGTGCCAGGCGAAATGGCACATCAACTGCTACAACCCGCTCCAGTACAGGACGGCGTACGACCTCAACCCGCTGTACAAGAAGGGCATCACCGGCAAGGGGCGGACGATCGTCATCGTCGACTCCTTCGGGTCCCCCACCGTCCAGCACGACCTGGACGTCTACAGCAAGCAGTTCGGGCTGCCCAGCACCAAGGTCAAGGTCGTCAAGTGGGGCAACGTCCCGAAGTTCGACCCCAAGAACTCCGACATGACGGGCTGGGCCGGCGAGACCACGCTGGACGTCGAGATGGCGCACGCCGTGGCGCCCGGCGCGAAGATCGTCCTGGTGGAGACGGCGGTCTCCGAGACCGAGGGCACCACCGGTCTGCCGGAGATGATGTCCGCCGAGAAGTCCCTGATCGACCACGGGGTCGGCGACGTCATCAGCCAGAGCTTCGGTGCCACGGAGAACACCTTCCCGGGCTTCGACAAGGGCGACTTCTCCAGCATCAAGAAGCTCCGGTACGCCTTCGAGGCGGCGCAGCGCAAGCACGTGACCGTGCTCGCCTCCTCCGGTGACGGCGGCGCCACCGACCTGAAGACGGACGGCAAGACGTACTACAACAAGCGCGTCAACTCCTGGCCGTCGTCCGACCCGCTGGTCACCTCCATCGGCGGCACCCAGCTCCACCTGAACGACAAGGGCGAGCGCGTCAAGCCGGACAGCGTCTACAACGACTACGGCTCGGGTGGCGGCGGCCAGTCCCACGTGTTCACCCGCCCGGCCTTCCAGGACGGGGTGAAGAACATCGTCGGCACCCGCCGCGGCACCCCGGACATCTCGATGGCCGCCGCGGTCAACGGCGGTGCCTGGGTGTACTCCAGCTACGACCCGACCGCCACCGGCTGGGACGTCTCCGGCGGCACCAGCGAGGCCAGCCCGCTGTTCTCGGGCATCGTCGCGCTCGCCGACCAGGCGGCCGGCCACCGCGTGGGCGACATCAACCCGGCCCTCTACACCCTGCTGAAGCACAAGAACCCGGGCATCGTCGACGTCAACGACGGCACCGACAACAGCTACCAGGGCGTCAAGGGCTACAAGGCCGTCAACGGCTACGACATGGCCACCGGCGTGGGCACGCTGGACGCCCTGCGCCTGGTGCAGGCTTTCGCCGCCAAGCACTGACGGAAGCCGTCTCCACCGAGGCTGAACGTCCTGCAGAAGGGGCCCGGCACCGCTGCCTTTCGGTGCCGGGCCCCTTCCCGTCGTCGGTCTCCTCCGGACCCTCAACCGGAGAAACCGACGTGCGCGAGCCGCAGCGGGCCGCGCAGTCCGAGGCGGACGTCGTGCACACCGCCGGCGGCGAGGCCGGCGCCCAGGGTGGTGTAGTCGTAGACGCCGGCGGTGGGGGTGGCCGGCGCCAGGGTGGCCGGCACCGGGCCGCCGTCCAGGGACACCTCCAGTACGCCCTCGCCCGCCACCTGCGCCGTCACCTGGCTCACCCCAGCACCGAAGTCGCAGGCGCGGTAGACCAGTTCGGCCGTTTTGCCGTGCGCCGGTGTCACCGCGTCGCCCGCCGTCCTGGTCCGGTCCACGAGCGCGATGCCGGACTGCTCGTCGAAGTCGGCCGCCGCCAGACCGCGTTGCACGACCGGGCGCGGGGCCGGGCGCGTGCCGTCGAGGTGCACGCTCGTGCGCAGCCGGATGTCTCGCTGGACGCGCCGAGCAACAGGTCGTACGGCCCGCCCTCCAGCCGTCGGCAGCCCTGCGCCACGTCCCGGAACTCCAAGGTACTCAGCGGGACTTCGAAGGAGACCGGGGCCGACTCGCCGGGGGCGAGGGTGAGCCGGCGGTGGGCCAGTAGCTCACGGCGCGGCCGGACCACCGACGGGTCCACGGCCCGGCCGTAGAGCTGCACCACCTCGTCCGCCGCCCGGTCCCCGGTGTTCGTCACCGCGCACGAGACGCGCACCGAGCCGTCCTCGATGCGGGCCGTGAGGTCGGCGTAGCCGAAGGACGCGTGGGTGCCCCGGACGCACCGGAGCACGGGATGGTGCGGTCAGGAGGCGGCCGGTGCCGGTCCCGAACTCGCCCGTACCGTCAGCTCGGGCGCGAGCAGCACGACCTCGTCGCCGCCCCGTCCGTCCAGCTTGGCCACCAGATGCTCGACCGCGTACCGGCCCATCTCCTGCGCCGGGATGGCGACCGAGGTCAGTCGCACCGAGGCCTGCACGGCGACCTGGTCCGGGCAGATCGCGACCACGGACACGTCCTCCGGCACGGCCCGGCCCTGCTGGCGCAGCAGCGCGAGCAGCGGCTCCACCGCCGACTCGTTCTGCACCACGAACCCGGTCGTCGCCGGGCGCTCGTCGAGGATCCGGGCCAGCGTCACGGCCATCGCGTCATAGCCGCCGTCGCACGGGCGGTGCAGCAGCCGTACGCCCGCCTCGCGGGCCCGGGAACGCAGTCCGTCCAGGGTGCGCTCGGCGAAACCGGTGTGCCGCTCGTAGACGGCCGGGGCCTCGCCTATGACAGCGATGTCACGGTGGCCGAGTCCCGCCAGGTGCTCCACGCACAGCGCGCCGGTCGCCGTCCAGTCCAGGTCCACGCAGGTCAGACGTGCAGTGTCGGCGGGCAGCCCGATCAGCACCGAGGGCTGGTCGGTCCGCCTCAGCAGCGGCAGCCGCTCGTCCTCCAGCTCGACGTCCATCAGGATCATCGCGTCGGCGAGACCGCTGCCGGTCACCCGGCGCACCGCGTCGGGGCCCTCCTCTCCGGTGAGCAGCAGGACGTCGTAACCGTGCATGCGGGCCGTGGTGGCCACCGCGATGGCGATCTCCATCATCACCGGCACATACATGTCGGTGCGCAGCGGGATCATCAGCGCGATGATGTTCGACCGCTTGCCGGCCAGGGCGCGGGCGCCGGCGTTCGGGTGGTAGCCCAGCTCCCGGATGCTCTGCTCGACCCGCTGCCGGGTGGTCGCGGAGATGGACCGCTTGCCGCTGAGGACATAGCTCACCGTGCTCGCCGAGACTCCGGCGTGCTGGGCGACCTCGGCGAGGGTGACCATCCGTGCTCCAAGCTGTGTGAAGCGCTTCGACTACCGCGCGTTGCCGACCGGGGGTGAGTGAGGGTGAGATTGACACTAGACTCAGCCGGGGCGGGGTGTCCAGAGGCTATCGAAGCGCTTCGACACCTTTTCCCGGGCGGCGCAAAGGAGCGCGCCTCGGAGCACCAGTACACACCCGCGTGACGGGTCCCCGGCCGGGCTTTCGGCCGGATGGACGCGCGAGGGGTGGTGGGGTCGGCCCGTTTCGGGTACCAACGATCCAGTAGCACTGGTCGGTAACGAACGGTCCAAATCGTCCCTCTTCGCGGCGAGGTGAGCCTCAATGTCCGCCCCCACCAAGTCACGCACCACCGTCACCGAGCGCGAGGCACGCCGGGTGGCGGAGGCCGCCCGGCAGCAGGACTGGCACAAGCCCAGCTTCGCCAAGGAACTGTTCCTCGGGCGCTTCCGGCTCGACCTCATCCACCCCCATCCGCTCCCGGACCCCGAGAGCGTCCGGCGCGGCGAGGAGTTCCTCGCCAAGCTCCGCGCGTTCTGCGAGTCCACGATCGACTCCGCCCGCATCGAGCGCGAGGCCCGCATCCCCGACGAGGTCGTCACCGGCCTCAAGGAACTCGGCGCCCTCGGCATGAAGATCGACCCCAAGTACGGCGGTCTCGGCCTCACCCAGCTCTACTACAACAAGGCCCTCGCCCTGGTCGGCTCCGCGAGCCCCGCCGTCGGCGCCCTGCTCTCCGCCCACCAGTCGATCGGCGTACCCCAGCCGCTGAAGATCTTCGGCACCCAGGAGCAGAAGGACGCCTTCCTGCCCCGCTGCGCCCGCACCGACATCTCCGCCTTCCTCCTCACCGAGCCGGACGTCGGCTCCGACCCCGCCCGCCTCGCCACCACGGCCGTACCCGACGGCGACGACTACGTACTCGACGGAGTGAAACTGTGGACCACCAACGGGGTGGTCGCCGACCTGCTCGTCGTCATGGCACGCGTGCCGAAGTCCGAGGGGCACAAGGGCGGCATCACCGCGTTCGTCGTGGAGGCGACCGCGGAGGGCATCACCGTCGAGAACCGCAACGCCTTCATGGGCCTGCGCGGCATCGAGAACGGCGTCACCCGCTTCCACCAGGTCCGGGTCCCGGCCGCCAACCGGATCGGCCCGGAGGGCGCGGGCCTGAAGATCGCGCTCACCACCCTCAACACCGGTCGGCTCTCACTGCCGGCGATGTGCGCGGGTGCCGGCAAGTGGTGCCTGAAGATCGCCCGCGAATGGTCGGCGGAGCGCGAGCAGTGGGGCAAGCCGGTCGCACTGCACGAGGCCGTCGGCGCCAAGATCAGCTTCATCGCGGCGACGACCTTCGCCCTGGAAGCCGTACTCGACCTGTCCTCCCAGATGGCCGACGAGGACCGCAACGACATCCGCATCGAGGCCGCCCTCGCCAAGCTCTACGGCTCCGAGATGGCCTGGAAGATGGCCGACGAACTGGTCCAGATCCGCGGCGGCCGCGGCTACGAGACCGCCGAGTCGCTGCAGGCGCGCGGCGAGCGCGGCGTCCCGGCCGAGCAGATCCTGCGCGACCTGCGCATCAACCGCATCTTCGAGGGCTCCACGGAGATCATGCACCTGCTGATCGCCCGCGAGGCCGTCGACGCCCACCTCTCCGTCGCCGGTGACCTCATCGACCCCGACAAGTCCCTGACCGACAAAGCGAAAGCGGGCGCCAACGCCAGCGTCTTCTACGCCAAGTGGCTGCCCAAACTGGTCGCCGGACCCGGACAACTCCCCACGTCCTACGGCAGGTTCAAGCACGGCATCGACCTGTCCGGGCATCTGCGCTATGTCGAGCGCACCGCCCGCAAACTGGCCCGCTCCACCTTCTACGCCATGTCCCGCTGGCAGGGCCGGATGGAGACCAAGCAGGGCTTCCTCGGGCGGATCGTGGACATCGGCGCCGAACTGTTCGCGATGAGCGCGGCCTGCGTCCGGGCCGAGCTGCTGCGCAGCCGGGGCGAACACGGCCGCGAGGCCTACCAGTTGGCCGACGCCTTCTGCCGCCAGTCCCGCATCCGCGTCGAGGAACTCTTCGACCGGCTGTGGACCAACACCGACGCCCTCGACCGCAAGGTGGTCAAGGGCGTGCTCGCCGGGTCCTACACCTGGCTGGAGGAAGGCGTCGTCGACCCGTCCGGAGACGGCCCGTGGATCGCCGACGCGACCCCCGGAGCGTCCAAGCGGGAGAGCGAGCGCCGCCCCTTCGGGGACTGAGCCGCCCTCCCGCCTGCCGACCGGGCGCCTGGGGCCGGTCAGTTGCCCCAGGTGCCCTGGTCCACGGCACACGTCCAACCCGAGCCGTGCAGGGTGAACTTCACCTTGTAGGTGTGGGTGTTGAGCAGATGCGTCTGCACCTTCACCCCGAGACTCGCCTTCGTGTTGAGCGTGCCCGTGTAGACGGTCACCGTCGTCGACGTCTTGTGCGTGACCTTGCCACCCGTGGCCCTGGCCGAGCCGAAACGGATGTTCTTCACGTCCGTGACCGTGAAGCTGACCTTCTTGAAGCTCTTCGTCGTGCTCTTGTTCTTGATGCCGAAGTACAACCCCCCGTTGGTCACCCAGCCCTGCGAGTTGATGTAGAAGCTGCTCGGATAGACCAGGTCGACCGGGCAACCGGAACTCTGCGGCGTCTGCGGGGCGGCCGACGCCGCTCCGGCCAGACCGAGTTGAGCAGCGGTCAGCATTCCGGCAGTGGCCAGGACGGCCGCGGTCGCGCGCATGCGATTCATGATGGTGGTACTCCCCCTTTTTCGCCCTCCAAGACGGGCTGCACCGGAAGGATGCCATCGACGGCCACCGCGTGCGCGTGATTTCCCATGGTTGCGTCCCAATGGGTTGATCCCGACCGGACGGACCCCGATCTTCACGGTGACCACAGAACAGGAGAACCATCGCAAACAGTGACGAAGAGTACGGACACACCCGCGCGAGGGACGCCGTGTCCGTGCCGTCACCGGTTGGGGCAACAATGGGGGGATGACCGACAGCCCCGCCCATCCGGCACCCCTCGCCGATCCCCACCTCGTCTACGACCCCCTCGCGGGCGACAGCCCCAAGGACGTGGTGATCCTCGGCTCCACCGGATCCATCGGCACCCAGGCCATCGACCTCGTGCTGCGCCACCCCGACCGGTTCCGGGTCACCGCCCTGTCCGCGAACGGCGGCCGCATCGCCCTCCTCGCCGAGCAGGCCCGCCGACTGCGCGTGCGGACCGTCGCCGTCGCCCGCGAGGACGTCGTACCCGCCCTGCGCGAGGCGCTCGCCGCCGAGTACGGCCCCGGAGAGCCGCTCCCCGAGATCCTCGCCGGACCGGACGCGGCCACCCAGATCGCCGCCTCCGACTGCCACACCGTGCTGAACGGCATCACCGGCTCCATCGGCCTCGCGCCCACCCTCGCCGCCCTGGAGGCCGGCCGCACCCTGGCGCTCGCCAACAAGGAGTCCCTGATCGTCGGCGGACCGCTGGTCAAGGCGCTCGCCAAGCCCGGCCAGATCATCCCGGTCGACTCCGAGCACGCCGCCCTCTTCCAGGCGCTGGCCGCCGGGACGCGGGCCGACGTACGCAAGCTGGTCGTCACGGCGTCCGGAGGGCCCTTCCGCGGCCGTACGAAGGCCGACCTGGCCCAGGTGACCGTCGAGGACGCCCTCGCCCACCCGACCTGGGCGATGGGCCCCGTGATCACGATCAACTCCGCGACCCTCGTCAACAAGGGCCTGGAGGTCATCGAGGCACACCTCCTCTACGACATTCCCTTCGACCGCATTGAGGTGGTCGTGCATCCCCAGTCGTATGTCCACTCGATGGTCGAGTTCACCGACGGATCCACGATCGCCCAGGCGACGCCCCCCGACATGCGCGGGCCCATCGCCATCGGTCTGGGCTGGCCCGAACGCGTCCCCGACGCGGCGCCCGCCTTCGACTGGAGCAAGGCCTCCACCTGGGAGTTCTTCCCACTGGACAACGAGGCCTTCCCCTCGGTGAACCTCGCCCGGCACGTGGGGCAGCTCGCGGGCACGGCCCCCGCGGTGTTCAATGCGGCCAACGAGGAGTGCGTCGAGGCCTTCCGCAACGGCGCACTGCCCTTCAACGGCATCATGGAGACCGTCACCCGGGTGGTCGAGGAGCACGGCACCCCGGCCGCGGGAACTTCACTCACCGTGTCGGACGTCCTCGAAGCGGAGGCCTGGGCCCGCGCCCGGGCCCGCGAACTCACAGCCACGACGGCGACCGCGGAGGCGCGTGCATGACGACCTTGATGTTCATCCTCGGCATACTGGTCTTCGCGGTCGGCCTGCTCGTCTCGATCGCGTGGCACGAGCTGGGGCACCTGTCCACGGCCAAGCTCTTCGGCATCCGCGTGCCGCAGTACATGGTCGGCTTCGGCCCGACCATCTGGTCGCGGAAGAAGGGCGAGACCGAGTACGGCATCAAGGCGGTCCCGCTCGGCGGCTACATCCGCATGATCGGCATGTTCCCGCCCGACGACCAGGGCCGCGTCTCCGCCCGCTCCACCTCCCCGTGGCGCGGCATGATCGAGGACGCCCGCTCGGCGGCCTTCGAGGAGCTCCAGCCCGGCGACGAGACCCGCATGTTCTACACGCGCAAGCCCTGGAAGCGCGTGATCGTCATGTTCGCGGGCCCGTTCATGAACCTGATCCTCGCGATCGCCCTGTTCTTCACGGTCCTGATGGGCTTCGGCATCCAGCAGCAGACCACCACCGTCGCCTCCGTCTCGCCCTGCGTCATCGCCCAGAGCGAGAACCGCGACAGCTGCAAGAAGTCCGACCCGGCGTCCCCGGCCGAGGCCGCCGGCATGAAGAAGCGCGACAAGATCGTCTCCTTCGACGGCAAGCCGACCCAGGACTGGAACACCCTCTCGGACCTGATCCGGGACAGCGCCGGCAAGACCGTCCCGATCGTCGTCCAGCGCGACGGCAAGCAGCTCACCCTGCACGCCAGGATCGCCACCAACCTGGTCGCCAAGAAGGACTCCAGCGGCCAGTACGTCCAGGGCAAGTACGTCAAGGCCGGCTTCCTCGGCTTCAGCGCCGCCACCGGCGTCGTCCACCAGGACCTCGGTCAGTCCGTGACCTGGATGACCGACCGGGTCGGCGACGCCGTCGACTCCCTCGCCGCCCTGCCCGCCAAGATCCCGGCCCTGTGGGACGCCGCCCTCGGCAACGCCCCGCGCCAGCCGGACTCCCCGGTCGGCATCATCGGCGCGGCCCGCATCACCGGCGACATCGCCACCCTGAACATCCCCGCCTCCCAGCAGGTGGCGATGTTCGTGATGCTGCTCGCCGGCTTCAACCTCTCCCTGTTCCTGTTCAACATGCTCCCGCTGCTCCCGCTCGACGGCGGCCACATCGCGGGCGCCCTGTGGGAGGCCCTGCGGCGCAACGTCGCCCGGGTACTGCGCCGCCCGGACCCCGGTCCGTTCGACGTGGCGAAGCTGATGCCGGTGGCGTATGTGGTGGCGGGGATCTTTGTTTGCTTCACGGTCCTCGTCCTGATTGCGGATGTCGTTAACCCGATCAAGATCAGTTAAGAATCGGTCGATTTCTGTCGCGATGTCCATGGGATGCGCCCTTCACTCGTGTAACTCAGACGAGTGAAGGGCGCGGCTTTTTCGTACGACGCGAAGGCGGACTTCGTACGTTCTTGCTGTTCATGGGTGACCCCAGCGGTGCGGCAACACCCTGGGGTCTGGCCAGTCTTGAAGGGACTGACATGCAGCAAGGTACTGCGCCGCGCGCAGATGACAAGGTCAAGGACGCTGAGATCATTGCCGTCGCCGCATACCTGCGGGTCTCCACGGCTGAACAGAAGGGGAAGTACGGAATTCCGGCTCAGGCGCAGGCCATCCGCGCGTGAAGCTCCTCGAGGGGGAGGGGGTGGGCACACCGGTCTTGAGTTACGCGGCAGCGCCGGAGCTGGCCATCCGTACGGCGCTCGACGCTGAAGCTGCCCAGAGCGCCCAAGACGGTCTGGACGTGGTTAACGCGGCGCACATCTCGTAG
Source organism: Streptomyces sp. NPDC002076 (assembly GCF_053593835.1). Lineage (NCBI taxonomy): Bacteria > Bacillati > Actinomycetota > Actinomycetes > Kitasatosporales > Streptomycetaceae > Streptomyces > Streptomyces sp. NPDC002076. The sequence goes on along the minus strand of NZ_JBSFDI010000036.1, from coordinate 17,054 downwards.
CCGTACGACGTTCTCGGCGGCCCGGAGGAGGATCTTTCGGGCCGCGTTCCATCGGGTGTGTTTACCGGGTGGGATGTGCTGGAGCCTAGGGCCGTACCGTAATCTCGAAGCCTGGAGCCCGCCCGTAGACGGGACCGGACCTTGATCCACGACTTGGGGTTGCACAGCAGATGACTGCGATTTCTCTCGGCATGCCGTCCGTTCCGACCAAGCTCGCCGAGCGCCGGAAGAGCCGGCAGATCCAGGTCGGAAGCGTGGCGGTCGGCGGAGACGCGCCCGTCTCGGTCCAGTCGATGACCACGACCCGTACGTCGGACATCGGCGCCACCCTCCAGCAGATCGCCGAGCTGACGGCGTCCGGCTGCCAGATCGTCCGTGTGGCGTGCCCCACCCAGGACGACGCCGACGCCCTGGCGACCATCGCGAAGAAGTCCCAGATCCCGGTGATCGCGGACATCCACTTCCAGCCCAAGTACGTCTTCGCCGCCATCGAGGCGGGTTGCGCGGCGGTCCGTGTGAACCCCGGCAACATCAAGCAGTTCGACGACAAGGTCAAGGAGATCGCCAAGGCCGCCAAGGACCACGGCACCCCGATCCGCATCGGTGTGAACGCCGGCTCCCTGGACAAGCGCCTGCTCCAGAAGTACGGCAAGGCGACCCCGGAGGCCCTGGTCGAGTCGGCCCTGTGGGAGGCGTCGCTCTTCGAGGAGCACGACTTCCGGGACATCAAGATCTCCGTCAAGCACAACGACCCGGTCGTCATGATCGAGGCCTACCGCCAGCTCGCCGAGCAGTGCGAATACCCGCTCCACCTCGGCGTGACGGAGGCGGGCCCGGCCTTCCAGGGCACGATCAAGTCGGCGGTGGCGTTCGGTGCGCTGCTCTCGCAGGGCATCGGCGACACCATCCGCGTGTCCCTGTCGGCTCCACCCGTCGAGGAGGTCAAGGTCGGCCTTCAGATCCTGCAGTCCCTCGGCCTGCGCCAGCGCGGCCTGGAGATCGTCTCCTGCCCGTCCTGCGGCCGGGCCCAGGTGGACGTCTACAAGCTGGCCGAGGAGGTCACGGCGGGCCTCACGGGCATGGAGGTCCCGCTGCGGGTGGCCGTCATGGGCTGTGTGGTGAACGGCCCGGGCGAGGCCCGCGAGGCCGACCTCGGTGTCGCCTCCGGCAACGGCAAGGGCCAGATCTTCGTCAAGGGCGAGGTCATCAAGACGGTCCCCGAGTCCAAGATCGTGGAGACCCTCATCGAGGAGGCCATGAAGCTGGCCGAGCAGATGCAGGACGAGGGCGTGGAGTCGGGCGAGCCGTCGGTGTCGGTGGCCGGCTGATCTTTTCTGCTTTCGTGAGTCCCGTCACCGCTCGGTGGCGGGACTCAGCCATACCTCCGCCCAGACGGATTTGCCGGGCTGCAGCGGCGTGACGCCCCACTTGTCGGCGAGCGCCCCGACCAGGACCAGCCCCCGCCCGGACTCGTCGGTCGGGACCCGCAGCTCGGGCAGCCGCTCGGTACGGGTGTCGGAGACCTCCAGGCGCAGGGTTCCGGACGACTCGGTGAGCCGGAGACGGAAGTCCCGCCCTGGTACGTGCCCGTGCCGGACCGCATTTGCCACGAGTTCGGCGGCGATCAGTGTGACGGCTTCGTTCACGGGGCCGTCGTAGGCGTGCCCCCACTCGTCCAGCCGGAGGGAGACGAGCCGCCGGGCGAGGCGTGCGCCGCGTGGGGTGGACGTGAAGCGCATGGCGAATTCGCGGGTGGAGATTCCTGACTTCATGTCGCTTACGCTCGCGCACGCTCAGTAACGTTGAACAGCGGCCGCACCTTGACCAACACGCGTTGTACGAGCGTGGGGTGCGGGTGTACGCAGGCGCGCCGTGACCGGCGGTGGCGCGAGGGTATTGGGGGTGTATGTGAGCGAGGAAGCGCAGGCGGAGCCTGAAGTGACGGAGCCGGAGGGCGAGTCCGGCCCCGATTCGGCTGTTCCGCTCATCTTCGGGCGGTTGTTGAAGCGGCTGCGGACTCAGGTCGGCATGGAACGCGCCGAACTCGGCTCCCGTACCGGGTACTCGGCGGCGACCATCGCTTCGTTCGAGCAGGGGAGGCGCATTCCATCGGCGAGGTTCATCAGGCACGCTGATGAGGTGCTGGGTGCGCAGGGGGTGCTGGTCGATTTCATCGAGGAGATGGAGAAGGCGCAGTACCCGGGGTTCTTCCAAGATGCGGCGGCGCTGGAGAAGAAGGCTGTCGCGTTGCACTTCTTCGCCGTGCAGACCGTGCCCGGTCTGCTTCAGACCGAGGACTACGCGCGGGCGGTCTTCATCGTCCGGCGTCCCCCGCTGGATGAGGCGACGATCGAACAGCGCGTGACGGCCCGGTTGGCTCGTCAGGAGATCTTCGGGCGGAAGCCGATGCCCACCATCAGCTTCGTGATGGAAGAGGCGGTTCTGCGGAAAGGGCTGGGTGGACGGGAGGTAGTGCGGGGCCAGTTGGAGCAGATCCTGCTCATCGGTCAACGGACCAACGTGGAGATCCAGGTAATGCCGGACGCCCGCGAGGAGCATGCGGCCCTCTCCGGTCGATTCACCTTGATCGAGACGACGAAAGGGCGCAGGATCGCGTACGTGGAGGCATACAAGAGCAGCCGCCTCTTCATCGATCGCTCGACGGTCAGGGAACTGGAGGAGCGGTACGGTCTCCTGCGGGCGCAGGCCCTGTCCCCGCGCGAATCACTGGCGCTCGTAGAGAAGTTGCTGGGAGAGACATGAACGTCGAAGAGCCGACCGAGTTGGTGTGGTTCAAGAGCAGCTACAGCGACGGCGAGGGCGGCGAATGCGTCGAGGTCGCCATCCGCCCCACCACCATCCACGTACGGGACTCCAAGCAGAACCCCGCCACGGCCCCCACCCTCGCCCTGCCCCCCGCTGCCTGGCAGGTGTTCCTCGATCTTGTGCAATCTTGATCGGAGCTTTACCGCCCCTTTGGTGCCGCTCCCAATTGCGAACTCGTCTTGCCTACTAGTGTTTTCGGGCTGATGTGCAGGCTGGCGGGGAGGGACGCGGCACCATGGGTGACCAGGGCGGCAGCGGCGGCGACGGCAAGATACTCGATATCAAGATCGCAGATCTGAAGCAGACGGCTCCGCATTTCCAGACGCACAGCCAGGATCTCACCAAGGCGCTGAACAAGCTCAAGACGGCGCTGGCGGCGGCGGGTTCGCCGTGGGGCGACGACAAGCAGGGCAAGGAGTTCCACAACGCCTACGGCCCGAACGTCACGAAGATCGAGCACGCGGCGGACATCCTCGCCCAGGGCCTGGCCAGCATCCATGAGGCGATGAGCGACATGGCGGACGGTCACATCGACAACGAGCAGCTGGTCCGCTCGATGTTCAGCCGGATCCATGTGCAGGGCCACGGGCAGGGCGGGGGCCAGCCGAAGTGAGCGCGGCCGACAAGGCGAAGCAGATCGTCCAGGACATGACCGGCATGTGGTGGCCGGCGGCCGACGAGCACGGGCTGCGGGAGGCGGCCAAGGCCTGGCGGGCCTTCGCCGACGACATCGAGAACGTGCTGTCCGCGGCGAACAAGACGGCGCGGCACATCATCGAGGACAACAAGGGCGAGGCGATCTCCGCCTTCGACGACCCGTTCTGGCGCCGCTACTACTACGACGGGCACGGCTGGCTGAAGGACATGGCCGACGCCGCCCGGGACATGGCCAAGGCGCTCGACAAGTACGCCGACGCCGTGCACAAGGCGGTCAAGCGCCTGGAGCACGAGCTGGAGATCGTGGGCGCGACCATCGTCGCGGGCACCGCGCTGGCCATCTTCACGGCCGGTATCTCCGAGGGCGCGGCAGCGGCGGCCACGGCGGGCATCGTGGAACTGGCCGGGACCCTGGGCATCGAGGTCTCCACCGAGATCGCCACGATCGCGGGTACGACCCTGGCCACGGCCGCGATCGGCGGCGTGGAGTCAGTCACCGTGGACCTGGCGGTCAGCCAGCCGGTCGCCATCGCCACCGGCGAGAGCAAGGGCTTCAGCCTGGACGAGGCGAGCGACGCGGCAACGTCCGGGATGGTCTTCGGCGGCATGTTCGGCGGGGCCGGCGCCATGGCCAAGGTCGCGGGCGAGGCGGGCGGCTTCGGAGCCCTCTTCGACGGCATCTCGATCCCCGGTGCCCGTGCGCTGCCCAGCGAACTCGACGGCCTGGGCGACGTGGCCGCAGGCGACGCGCGGAGCACGGCCCGCCAGGCCGCGGGCGAGGACCCGGAGGGCGCGGCGGAGAACCCGGGCAACAAGGTCCAGGACGACAACACCGACCCGGTCGACCTGGTCACCGGCAAGATGTACCTGCCGCAGACCGATGTCGTCCTGCCCGGCGCCCTGCCACTGGTCTTCACCCGCCGGGTGGAGTCCGGTTACCGCCTGGGCCACTGGTTCGGCCCGTCCTGGTCCTCGACGGTCGACCAGCACCTGGCGATCGACACCGAGGGCGTCATCTTCGTCACCGAGGACGGCCTCCTCCTGACCTACCCCCACCCCCAGCCCGGCGCCCCCACGCTCCCCACCCACGGCAGCAACCGCTGGCCGCTGGCCCGGGTGGAGGGCGGTTACACGGTCACGGACCCCCGTTCGGGCCGGGTGTGGCACTTCGCCGACCAGGGCGAGGACCGGGCGGTCCTGGAGCAGATAGACGACCGCAACGGCAACTGGCTGACCTTCGAGTACGACGCCGAGGGCACCCCGCTGGCGATCGTCTCCTCCGGTGGCTACCGTCTGAAGATCACGACAGCCGACGACCGGGTCACGGCCCTCCATCTGACGGGCGCGGCGCCCGACGGCACGGACCAGGAGATCAAGCGCTACGCCTACTCACCCGAAGGCCACCTGACGGAGGTCATCAACTCCTCGGGCCTGCCCCTGCGCTTCGGCTACGACGACCGCGGCCGGGTGGTGTCCTGGACGGACACGAACAACCGCAGCTACACCTACGAGTACGACGACCGGGACCGCTGCATCGCCGAGAGCGGCTCCCACGGCCACATGGCCCTGCGCCTGTCGTACGACGAAACGGACCCGGCGACCGGCCACCGCGTCACCACCACGGTGACCGGCGAGGGCCACACCCGCCGCTATCTGATCAACGCCAACAGCCAGGTCGTCACGGAGACAGACCCGCTGGGCGCGGCCACTCACTTCACCCGCGACCGCTACAACCGCCTGCTGTCCACGACGGACCCCCTGGGTCACACGACGACGTTCCGCTACGACGACGAGGGCAACCTGCTCTCGGTCATCCGCCCGGACGGCCGCGAGGCGAGAGCGGAGTACAACGACCTGGGCCTGCCGGTGAAGGTGACCGGCACCGACGGCAACACCCACCGCCGTGCGTACGACGAGCGGGGCAACCGCACGTCGATGACGGACCCGGCGTCCCAGGCAACGCACTTCACCTACACGCAGGCCGGCCACCTGACATCCGTCACGGACCCGCTGGGCCACACGACCAGGGTGCTCTGCAACCGCGCGGGCCTGCCGATCGAGGTCACCGACCCACTCGACGCGGTCACCCGCTACACCCGGGACGCCTTCGGACGCCCGATCGCGATCACGGACCCCACCGGCGCGACGACCCACCTGCAATGGACGGTGGAAGGCCAACTGGCCCGCCGCACGGCCCCGGACGGCACGTCGGAGAGCTGGACGTACGACGGTGAGGGCAACTGCACCAGCCACACCGACCCCCTCGGTGGCGTCACCCACTTCGAATACACCCACTTCGACCTCCTGTCGGCCCGCACGGGCCCGGACGGCGTCCGCTACGAATTCGCCCACGACGCGGAACTGCGCCTGACGAAGGTGACGAACCCCCAGGGCCTGACGTGGGAGTACGACTACGACCCGGCCGGCCGCCTGCTGTCGGAGACGGACTTCGACGACCGCACGCTGACGTACGAATACGACCCGGCGGGCCTCCTGACCACACGCCGGAACGCCCTCGGCGAGGTGACGACCTTCGAACGCGACGTCCTGGGCCGCATCACCACGAAGAACGCCGCAGGCGCCGTCACTACCTACGCCTACGACTTCACCGACAACCTCGCCCAGGCCACGGGCCCGGACGGCACCACACTGAGCCTGCTGCGCGACCGCTACGGACGCCTGCACTCGGAGACGGTCAACGGCCGCACGGTGACGTACGCCTACGACACCCTGGGCCGCCGCACCGGCCGCACGACACCGACAGGTGCCGTCTCCACGCGGTCGTACGACGCAGCGGGCAACCGCACCCAGCTGACCACCAACGGCCGCACGATCGACTTCGCCTACGACGAGGCGGGCCGCGAACTGACCCGCCACATAGGCGAAACCATCACCCTGGCCCACACCTTCGACCCTCTTGGCCGCCTGACCACCCAGTCGGTGACCGGCACACAGGGCCGCACGCTGCAAAGCAGGGCGTACACCTACCGCGCCGACGGCAACCTGACCGCCATAGACGACCACCTCTCCGGCACCCGCCGCTTCGACCTGGACGCGACGGGCAGGGTCACAGCGGTCCACGCGGCGAACTGGACGGAGCGCTACGCCTACGACGAGGCGGGCAACCAGACCGATGCAACCTGGCCGACGAACCACCCGGGCACGGAGGCAACGGGCCCCCGCACCTACACGGGCACCCGCATCACCCGAGCCGGCAACGTCCGCTACGAACACGACGCCCTGGGCCGCATCACCCTCCGCCAGAAAACCCGCCTGTCGAGGAAGCCGGACACCTGGCACTACGAGTGGGACGCCGAGGACCGCCTGACCTCGGTAGTGACCCCCGACGGCACCCGCTGGCGCTACACGTACGACCCCCTGGGTCGCCGCACGGCCAAACTCCGCCTGGGCGGGGACGGCGAAACGGTCCTGGAACGGGTGGACTTCACCTGGGACGGCACCACCCTCTGCGAACAGACCACAACCTCTGAGCACCTCCCCAACCCGGTCACCCTCACGTGGGACCACCAAGGCCTCCGCCCCCTCGCTCAAACGGAACGCATCACGGCGGCGGATGCCTCACAGGAGGAGATCGACTCCCGCTTCTTCGCCATCGTCACCGACCTCGTCGGCACCCCCAACGAACTCATTGACGAACAGGGCGAGATCGCCTGGCGCACCCGCAGCACGCTCTGGGGAACAACGGCATGGGCGGCAAACAGCACCACCTACACACCCCTCCGCTTCCCGGGCCAGTACTACGACCCCGAGACCGGTCTCCACTACAACTACTTCCGGCACTACGACCCTGAAACCGCCCGGTACCTCACCCCCGACCCCCTCGGCCTCGCACCGGCGCCCAACTCCTCTACGTATGTGCCAAACCCCCTGTCGTGGACGGACTACCTGGGGCTGGCGCCGGACTACATTGCGATCTACCGGACCCCGAAGGGAGCGCATGCGGAATACGAACTCGCTAACGGCCCAAATCCGGCCAACCACCAGCCTGGGGTGGACATCGGCGGCGGCATCATGTCCGACGGGAAGATCTACTTTGGTGAACGGGCCGTCGCAGCGGAGTACGCCGGGCCGACAGGCGCCAACTTCGCCAAGGGGATGGTTAAATATGACATGGATCCGTCGTTCCTTGAGGAATTCGGCGAGCATGCGAAGATTCACGACTACAACGGCCCCAATGGGGCGCCTCGCCTGGAGTTCGAAATTCCGGTGGAAAAGCTGGATCGGTTCAACGAGCTGACCCGGGGGCGCAGTTGGGTTTCCATATTCGGAGGACCGAAATGACGTTCCGCAATCATCAGGAGCTTGACGTGACCGTGGTCGCGGTGGCCCCTGTGGGGGCAAAGGTCGACGCCGGCGGTGAGACCGGATTCATCGATCAGGTGAAGCATCCTTCCTGGTGGGATCAAAGCACCGCACCACCCCAGGTCGGAGATCGGCTGCATGTCGTCGTCCTCGACGCCAGCCGAGAGCCGCCTCGGCTCAGCGCACTCCAGCGGGACATCGACATCGCGCGGCGGCTTCGGGGCATTGACGCATGACCTGATGATTCCGAACTGGGCTGACACAGGCTCGAACGAATATTCACTTGCTCGCGGACGGAACCGTGTACGGGGTGACGTGTAATTCCATGGGTCGGTCAGGCAGGGCCCACGAATTGCATCAAGCTGCGGCACCGCCCGAGTCAATGGTCCATGGGGCGGCGACCATGGAACCCAGCACGAACTGCGGCTGGTCCGCAAAAACGGCCCTCACCGGCCTGATCCACTCGGCCCGAATGCAGGGCCAGGCGATGCGCGACTCCGACGGAGTGTTCACCCAGTTCCACGAGGCGCTGCGCCTCCCCGGCTACTTCGGCTGGAACTGGGACGCCTGCTGGGACTGCCTGTGCGATCTCCACTGGCTCAAGGCCGCACACTTCCTCGTCACCATCGATGACGCCGATGCCGTTCTCTCGGAAGCCCCGGAGGAGCGCGGGATCCTCTGGCGCGCCCTGGACGACGCCGTGACGTTCTGGGCGGGGAAACCCGACTACCGGGACAGGAGAAGATCACCTTCGGCGTTGTACTGCTGTGCCCGCGCGAGGCCCAGGAAGACCTCCGTCGAGAGCTTCCTCGCAGGTAGGTCCCCCTTTCCTCACCCTGAGGCGCCGCACAATCGCACGAGGTACAGTGCCGGGACCAGCAGAACCCCAGGGTGAGGCCCCGCACGTGTTGACCCAGACCACCTCACGGGTGCTCGAACCGAGCGACCTTGACGCCGCGCTCGCCGTCCTCGGCCGCGAGCCGGTCGCGAACGCCTTCGTGACCTCCCGGGTGCAGGTCGCGGGCCTCGACCCCTGGCGGCTCGGCGGCGAGATGTGGGGCTGGTACGAGGACGGCATGCTCACGTCCCTGTGCTACGCGGGCGCCAACCTGGTCCCGGTCTGCGCCACCCCGCGCGCCGTCCGCGCCTTCGCGGACCGGGCGAGAAGGGCCGGCCGCCGCTGCTCCTCGATCGTCGGGCCCGCCGAAGCCACCGCCGCGCTGTGGCGCCTGCTGGAACCCCACTGGGGCCCCGCCCGCGAGGTGCGCGCCCACCAGCCGCTGATGGTCACCGACCGCATGCCCGCCGACATCGCCCCGGACCCCTATGTCCGCCGCGTCCGCAAGGACGAGATGGAGGCGATCATGCCGGCCTGCGTGGCGATGTTCACCGAGGAGGTCGGCGTATCGCCGATGGCCGGTGACGGCGGCCTGCTCTACCAGGCCCGCGTCGCCGAACTCGTCGGCTCCGGCCGCTCCTTCGCCCGCCTCGACGAGCACGGCAAGGTCGTCTTCAAGGCGGAGATCGGCGCGGCGACCAGCCAGGCCTGCCAGATCCAGGGCGTCTGGGTGGCCCCCGAGTACCGGGGGAGGGGCCTGGCCGGCCCCGGCATGGCGGCGGTCCTGCGCTATGCCCTCGCCGACGTGGCCCCGGTCGTCAGCCTGTACGTGAACGACTTCAACACGGCGGCGCGAAGGACGTACCGCCGCGTGGGCTTCCAGGAGGTCGGCGCCTTCATGAGCGTCCTGTTCTGAAGCCGCTGTACGCTCCCGGCATGGACCTCGTGATCGGCCCCCTGGACCTCGTTGCCCGCGTCGACGAGGCCCTGGCCGTCCAGGCCGTAGCCTTCGGACTCGGCCCCGACGAGGTCGCCGTACGCCGGCAGATCGTCCAGCGCCATATGCAGTTCCCGGGCGCGCGAGCCCTCGGCGCCACCGTCGGCGGTCACCTCGTCGGCTTCGTCTACGGCATGCCGAACTCCCGCACCCACTGGTGGTCCACCGTCGTGGAGCCGTACCTCCGCGCGACCGGCAACGACTTCTGGCTGGACGACTCCTTCGTGATCACGGAGCTGCACGTCCACCCCCGTCACCAGAACCGGGGCATCGGGCGCCGCCTGATCACCGCGATCACCGACACCGCCGCCGAGCCCCGCTCGATCCTCTCCGCGATCGACACCGACAGTCCCGCCCGCGGTCTGTACTTCTCCCTCGGCTATGTCGACCTCGCCCGCCAGGTCCACTTCCCGAGCGCGCCGAAGCCGTACGCCGTGATGGGCGCCCACCTGCCGCTGCGCCGCAGATAGAGCGGGGGCGAATCCGATTTCCACCGGCACAGGCAGCCCGGCTAACCTCCTATGCCATCACCCTTACCCGGCAGGAGTACGAGAACCATGGCCAACGCACCGGTCCAGCGCATGTCCCAGTTGATGGCGAAGACGCTGCGCGACGACCCGGCGGACGCCGAGGTCCTCAGCCACAAGCTCCTCGTCCGCGCCGGTTACGTCCGCCGCACGGCCGCCGGCATCTGGAGCTGGCTGCCCCTCGGCAAGAAGGTCCTCTCCAACGTCGAGCGGATCGTCCGCGAGGAGATGGACGCCATCGGGGCCCAGGAGGTCACCCTCCCCGCCCTGCTGCCCCGGGAGCCGTACGAGGCGACCGGCCGCTGGGACGAGTACGGCCAGGAGCTGTTCCGCCTGAAGGACCGCAAGGGCGGCGACTACCTCCTCGGCCCCACCCACGAGGAGATCTTCACCCTCCTGGTCAAGGACCAGTGCACGTCCTACAAGGACCTGCCGGTGATCCTGTACCAGATCCAGACCAAGTTCCGTGACGAGGCCCGCCCCCGCGCCGGCATCCTGCGCGGCCGCGAGTTCCTGATGAAGGACTCGTACTCCTTCGACCTGGAGGACGAGGGGCTCGCGCAGTCGTACGCCCTGCACCGCGAGGCCTACCAGCGGATCTTCGAGCGCCTCGGTCTGGACTACCGCATCTGCGCGGCCACCGCCGGTGCGATGGGCGGCTCGAAGTCGGAGGAGTTCCTGGCCCCGGCCGAGGCCGGCGAGGACACCTTCGCCGACTGCCCGAACTGCGACTTCGCCGCCAACACGGAGGCGATCACCTACGCGCTCAAGCCGGTCGACGCCTCGGACGTGCCCGCGCTGGAGGAGATCCCCACCCCGGACACCCCGACCATCGAGACCCTGGCCGCCTCCCTCGGCGTCCCCGCCTCCGCCACGCTGAAGAACCTGCTGGTCAAGGTGGACGGCGAGATCGTCGCCGTCGGCGTGCCCGGCGACCGCGAGGTCGACCTGGACAAGGTCGAGGCGCACTTCGCCCCGGCCGTCGTCGAGATGGTCACCGAGGCGGACTTCGCCGGCCGTCCCGACCTGGTCCGCGGCTACGTCGGCCCGCAGGGCCGGGGCGAGAAGGTCAAGTACATCGCCGACCCGCGCGTGGCCCCCGGCACCTCCTGGATCACCGGCGCCAACAAGGACCAGACCCACGCCAAGAACGTCGTCGCCGGCCGTGACTTCGAGGTCGACGACTACGTGGACGTCGTCGTGGTGCGGGAGGGCGACCCCTGCCCCAAGTGCGGCACCGGCCTGAAGCTGGACCGCGCCATCGAGATCGGCCACATCTTCCAGCTGGGCCGCAAGTACACCGACGCCCTCAAGCTCGACGTCCTCGGCCAGAACGGCAAGCCGGTCCGCGTGACCATGGGCTCCTACGGCATCGGCGTCTCCCGCGCGGTCGCGGCCATCGCCGAGCAGAGCGCCGACGACAAGGGCCTGGTGTGGCCCAAGGAGGTCGCCCCGGCCGATGTGCACGTGGTGGCCGCCGGCAAGGCCCTGCAGACCGAGCTGGCCCTCGACGTCGCCGAGAAGCTGGCCGCCGCGGGCCTCCGCGTCCTGGTCGACGACCGGGCCGGCGTCTCCCCAGGCGTGAAGTTCACCGACGCCGAGCTGATCGGCGTCCCGCAGATCCTGGTCGCCGGCCGCCGCTCCGGCGAGGGCGTCCTGGAACTGAAGGACCGCAAGACCGGCGAGCGCGAGGAACTGACCGTCGAGGACGCGATCGCCCGTCTGGCGGCGTAGCACGCAAACGTCGACAAGCCCCCTGAGATGCGCTCAGGGGGCTTCGACGGCTCTACAGCCACCCGGCGAACTCCAGCAGAAGCTCCCCGTCCTTCGGCCGCCCGACCCGGCGCGCCCGCACCCCGGACTCCACCGCCCGGAACAGCGTCCACCCCCGCAGCCGCTCCTGATCCACCTCAAGCGACTCGGCGAGCCGCTTGATGCGGCGCCGCGTCGTCGCCGCACCCGCCGGTGCCGCGATCAGGTCCTCCACCCGGTCCCGCACCAGCCGCGCCAGGTCGAACGCGCACTCACCCACCACCGGATCAGGGCCCACCGCGAGCCACGGCCACCGCTCCCCGGCCAGCACCTTGCTCTGCCGGAACGTGCCGTGCAGCAACCGGTGTTCGGGCGGCGCCGCCAGCAGCTCCTCACGGGCCGCGAGCGCCGCGTCGACCAGCGGCGCCACCTCGGGGTCGGCCGCCGCGCCCGCCCGCATCGCCGCCGCCTGGCGCCCCGTGCGCTCGGCGACGGTCTCGAAGGCATGACCGGCCGGCGGCTCGACCCACAGCCGCCGCAGCGTGCCCGCGGCCTCCAGCAGCGCCTTCGCCTCCGGCAGCGACCGCACGGACACATCCGGGTGCAGCCGCTCCAGCAGCAGCACACCGTCCTCCGCACCGGCTTCCAGCAGCTGTACGGCGCTCAGCCCGCCCCAGTGCGCCAGCGCCGCCCGCTCGCTCTCCGGGCGGGCCCGGGGCGGGGCCAGCTTCAGCACGGCCGGAGTCCCGTCGGCCCGCCGCACCAGCACCACCAGGCTGCTGCGCCCGCCCGGCACCTGAACTCGCTCCACCGTCAACTCGCGCCTGGCAACGGCCTGTTCGGCGATCGTGGGCAGCCGGGCGAGCCAGTCGTCCCCGGCCGGTGCCGTCTCACCGAGCGCCCGTACCAGGCGCGGCGGCGGTTCGAAAGCCATGCGCGAGTCGTTTCCTTCCAGTCCGGGTCCTGTCGTACGAGGTGTCTACGGCCTCACGGGCTCACGGGGTCGCCGAGGCGGAGGCAGAGGGTGTCGTACCGGCCGCGCCGGTCCCTTCGCCGGAGGACCGCTCGGCGAGCCCAGGGAAGGCTACGCTCTCCCCGCTCCAGCGCACCGCGCGCACCGCGGCCTCCCGCAGCGCGGCGGCGGCCGCACCGCGCCGCGCGCCCGTCGCCGCCCGCACCAGATCCGCGTAGACGCCCGCCACCCGCTCCTCCAGCCGGGCGGCGAGCCGCACGGCCGCCGTCGCGTCGGGCACCGGGAACGGCAGCGCGTACGCGGCGTTCGCGGCGACCGGCTGCCCGCCCAGATCGCGGACCTCGCGGGTCAGCGCGTCCCGGCGCGCCCGGTGGGCGTCGTACGCCGCCCGTGCCTCGGTCCGGCGGGCCGCGCTGATCTTGCCGCCGACGACACCGTAGCCGTACACCGCCGCGTGCTCCGCCGCCAGCGCCGCCTGCAGCGCCCTCAGCTCGGCCGACCTCGCCTCGCCGCTCACTTCGCCCCCTCCGTCAGCAGGTACGCGTGCGTGGCCCCGGCCGCCGCCACCGACGCCAGCAGCCGCGCCAGCTCGCCCGGCACCTCCAGCAGGGCCTTGGCACGCCGGTCGGCCAGCGTGCGCTCGGCGGCGGCGAGGCCGGCGAGGGCGTCCTTCTCGGCGGCCGGGACGGCCGGCCCGGCGGACGGGGAGGCCGAGGACTTCGCGGGCGTGGGCGTCGTACCCTCCGTGAACGCCCGGACATGCGCGGCCACCTGGGCCCGCAGCGGGCCCAGCCGCTGCGCCAGCCCCGGGTGCGCGGCGAGCACGGCGTCGTACCGCTCCAGCAGCGCCTGGCTGTCCCGCGCGGCACGCGCGCGTGCCCGCTCAGAAGCCGACAGGGCGCTGCTGCCACCGGAGTCCGGCTCAGCCGAACACCCCACCAGCAGGGCGGCCCCGGCGGCCGAGGCGAGCAGGGTTCTTCTGCGCGGCCCCGAGGGGGCGCGCAAGGGCGGGGGGTACGGCACGGCTGACGTCCTCGGGGGGCTCGTACGAACACACGGGCGGGAGGGCAGCCCGCCGTGATCACGGTACCCGCGCATTCCCCCGCCTCATGTCACCGGCTCAGCGGACCCACCTCGAGGGGCGCGGGGCTGTATCGATATCGGGCTCCGCCGCGTGGGCGCGACCAGCCCCCATGACCCGCACCCGCCAACGAACAACAGCCTCCCGAGCTGGAAGGCGCCCGCCCCACCGCCGGAGGCACACGCACGCAACAGTGCCCGCGACCGGATACCCTTTGACCAGACACGCGACCCATCCCACAACAGCACACGCGGCCGAGGAGTCACCCGGATGAGCACCACCCAGAGCGAGAGGCTGCGAGAGCTGCTCGAACCGCTCGTCACCTCCCAGGGACTGGATCTCGAAGAGATCGCCGTGGACTCCGTCGGACGCAAGCGGGTGCTGCGCGTGGTCGTCGACTCCGACACCGGGGCCGATCTGGACGCCATCGCCGATGTGAGCCGTGCGCTCTCGGCGAAGCTCGACGAGACCAACGCGATGGGCGACGCGGCGTACGACCTGGAGGTCGGCACCCCCGGCGCGGAGCGCCTCCTCACCGAACACCGGCACTTCGTGCGCGCCACCGACCGGCTCGTGAAGTTCCAGCTGACCGAGGGCGGCGAGCTGATCGCCCGGATCCTGACGGTCGACGAGGACGGTCTCGACGTCGAGGTTCCCGGGGTCAAGGGCCGCAAGGCCACCAGCCGCAGGCTCGGCTTCCCGGAGATCGCCAAGGCGCGCGTGCAGGTCGAGTTCAGTCGCAAGGACGACAAGGTCAAGAAGGACATGACGGAAGAGGAGGAGGCGTAGCCGTGGACATCGACATGAGTGCCCTGCGGGGCTTGGTTCGGGAGAAGGAGATCTCCTTCGACCTGCTGGTCGAGGCGATCGAGTCGGCCCTCCTCATCGCCTACCACCGCACCGAGGGAAGCCGCCGACACGCGCGCGTGGAGCTCAACCGGGAGACCGGGCATGTGACCGTGTGGGCGAAGGAGGACCCCGAGGACCTGGAAGAGGGGCAGGAGGCCCGCGAGTTCGACGACACCCCGTCGGGCTTCGGGCGGATCGCCGCCACCACCGCCAAGCAGGTGATCCTGCAGCGGCTGCGCGACGCCGAGGACGACGCCACGCTCGGCGAGTACGCCGGCCGCGAGGGCGACATCGTCACCGGCGTGGTCCAGCAGGGCCGCGACCCGAAGAACGTGCTGGTCGACATCGGCAAGCTGGAGGCCATCCTGCCGGTGCAGGAGCAGGTGCCGGGCGAGACGTATCCGCACGGCATGCGGCTGCGCTCGTACGTCGTCCGGGTGGCCAAGGGCGTCCGCGGTCCGTCGGTCACCCTGTCCCGTACGCACCCCAACCTGGTGAAGAAGCTCTTCGCCCTGGAGGTGCCGGAGATCGCCGACGGCTCGGTGGAGATCGCCGCGATCGCCCGTGAGGCCGGTCACCGCACCAAGATCGCCGTACGGTCCACCCGATCGGGCCTGAATGCCAAGGGCGCCTGCATCGGCCCGATGGGCGGCCGGGTGCGGAATGTGATGGGCGAGCTGAACGGCGAGAAGATCGACATCGTCGACTGGTCGGACGACCCGGCCGAGATGGTGGCGAACGCCCTGTCACCCGCTCGGGTGAGCAAGGTGGAGGTCGTGGACCTGGCCGCCCGCTCCGCCCGGGTGACCGTGCCGGACTACCAGTTGTCCCTCGCGATCGGCAAGGAGGGGCAGAACGCCCGCCTCGCCGCCCGGCTCACCGGCTGGCGGATCGACATCCGGCCGGACACCGAACAGGTGGCCGAATAAGAGCGAGTAACAGCCGGTAACCGGGTGACTCCGGGAATAGATCCAAGCCGCGGGTCGCTTGGTTTACGACAACAACCGTTCGATCTTTCCCCCGAAGGGGTGAGGTCGGTACGGGGAGGTAGACTTAACTGTGTCTGGCCGGACGCACGCCCGAGCATGCCCTGAGCGCACCTGTGTGGGGTGTCGGGAGCGGGCGGCCAAGGACGATCTACTGCGGATCGTGAAGATCGAGGACGCGTGCGCCCCCGATCCTCGCGGTACGCTGCCCGGCCGGGGTGCCTATGTACACCCCGCACTGGTCTGTCTCGACCAGGCGGTACGCCGCCGGGCGTTCCCGCGGGCACTGCGCGCCCCGGGGCCGCTCGACACAAAGGCGTTGCGCCGATACGTCGAGCAGACAACAGTTGCCGAGCAGGCAACACCGTAAGACGTGCCGTACGGAACCCCGTGCGGCCTGGTACCTCGCGAGTCGAAAGCAGGTCGAGATTGCGATGAGCACTCGATGAGTACGCGATGAGTACGCCCATGAACTAGCGACGGTCCGGCTTCACCCGGACCTCAAAGGAGCGAAGTGGCTAAGGTCCGGGTCTACGAACTCGCCAAGGAGTTCGGCGTTGAGAGCAAGGTCGTCATGGCCAAGCTCCAGGAGCTCGGTGAATTCGTCCGTTCGGCGTCTTCGACCATCGAAGCGCCCGTAGTACGCAAGCTGACCGACGCCTTCCAGGGCGGTGGCAACGGCAAGTCCGCCGCGAAGCCCGCCCCGCGCAAGGCTGCCCCCAGGCCCGCGGCGCCCTCTCCGGCGCAGGCGGCCCGTCCGGCTGCCCCGAGGCCGGCCCCCAAGCCTCCGACGGCGCCCGCTGCCCAGCAGCCGGCCGCCCCGGCGGCCGCTGCGGCGCCCGCGCCCGCCCCGGGCCCGCGTCCGGTGCCGGGTCCCAAGCCCGCGCCGCGTCCGGCTCCGGCCGCCCCGGAGTTCACCGCTCCGCCGGCCGCCCAGGCCCCGCAGGCCCCGGCCGCGCAGGGTCCGCGTCCCGGCGCCCGTCCGGGTGCCCCGAAGCCCGGCGGTGCCCGTCCGGGCGGTCCCGGTCAGGGCCAGGCCCGTCCGGGCCAGGGTGCCCCGCGTCCCGGTGGCCAGGCCCCGCGTCCGGGTGCCCGTCCGGCCGGTCCGCGTCCGGGCAACAACCCCTTCACCTCCGGTGGCTCCACCGGCACGAGCGCGACCCCCGATGATCAAGGTTGTCGAAGCCGCGCCCTCACCCCCGAGCTCTGCGTGGTGGTGCCGATCTTTGAGCCGGGACAGCCGGC
>NZ_JBSFDI010000035.1:0-79219 GCF_053593835.1 Streptomyces sp. NPDC002076 | reverse complement strand
TGGCCAGCTGCTGCGCGGTGCTCGGATAGTGCAGCTTGTCCACCAGCGCCTGAGCCGTGCCCGGGTAACCCGTGAGAACCACGGACACCGGGAACCTGCGCGCGCTGTTCTGCGGCTTGAAGTACTCCGGAGGCAGATAGACGAACGCCGGCGTGGCGAGGTGGGTCGTACGGCCGATGATGTCGACCTTCTGGATCTGCCCGGCCACCTGCGGCAGTGTGCTGCTCGCGCCGAGGACGTGGGACGTGGAGACCACCTGGATGGGGCTGTTGCCACCGCCCGCTATATGGTCGACGACCACCCCCTGGCCGTTCTCCTGGCCGAACAGGTCCGCCCAGCTGGCGTAGAACCCGAAGGCCTGGTTGGCGGCGAGGCCCACCGAGGCGAACAGCGCCAGCTGGGTGGTCAGGAGCAGACCGACCCGGCCGCTGACGGCCCGCCAGCTCCGCCGGGCCAGCCGCGGCCACAACCACACCGTGCCGGCGAACAGCAGTACGGCGAGAACGATCGCCAGCATCAGCACTTTGTTGCTCGTGAGACCCATGGGCTGTTACCTGCCTGCGCTCTCCGCCCGGCGCCGCCCACGCTTCGTTGCGAGGGCTTGCCCGGGGCTTTCCTTGGCCTTTGACCCGACTTTCCGGTGGGGAGTGAACCTCTCTCCCCAAGACACCGTCCTAGAGGGCGCAATGTCGCCGGATGCCCGATCGGGCCCGGGTTCAAGGTCTCTCGCAGAACTACGGGATGCGATGTCTGTCAGGATAGATGGGGAAATGTCGGGCGGGGTTCCGAGCCGATCAAGCCGGGCGCGGCGCATACTGCGCGGCCCGCGTCCCGAGGCCGTGCCTGTGCTTGTCGGCAGGGCGGCCGCCCTCGTGGGCGTCCTGGACATTGCGGCGGGTGTGTTCCCGCGCTTTCGTCACAGCCGTATGCACGCCATCGCCGAGGTGCTCCCGGGCTCGTTCGGGCCCTTCGCGGCCGCGCTGTCGCTGAGCGCCGGTGTGCTGTTGCTGTTGCTCGCGCACGGGCTCAAACGGCGCAAGCGCCGGGCGTGGCGGGCCGCGGTCGCGCTGCTGCCGGCCGGCGCGGCGGCGGAGTTCGCATACCGGCACTCGGTCGTCGGCATGCTCATCGCGGTGGCACTGCTCGTGCCCCTGCTGGTCCACCGCGACGAGTTCGCGGCGCTGCCCGATCCGCGCAGCAGGTGGCGGGCGCTCGCGAACTTCATCCTCATGAGCGCCAGTTCTCTCGTCCTCGGACTCATCATCGTCAGCGTCCACCCGCACCGGACCATCGGCGACCCGAGCCTGGCCGACCGGCTGACGCACGTCGTCTACGGTCTGTTCGGCTTCGAGGGCCCGGTCGACTACCAGGGCAACACGTCCTGGACCGTCGCCTTCTCCCTCGGCGCCCTCGGCTGGATCACCGCCGTCACCACGATCTACCTGGCCTTCCGCCCCGAACACCCGGCCGCCCGCCTCACCGAGGAGGACGAGTCCCGGCTGCGGGCCCTGCTGGAGAAGCACGGCAGGCGCGACTCGCTCGGCCACTTCGCGCTGCGCCGCGACAAGGCGGTCGTCTTCTCCCCCAGCGGCAAGGCCGCGGTCACCTACCGCGTCGTCTCCGGGGTGATGCTCGCCAGCGGCGACCCCATCGGTGACGTCGAGGCCTGGCCCGGTGCCATCGAGCGCTTCATGGACGAGGCCAAGGCGCACTCCTGGACGCCCGCCGTCATGGGCTGCTCGGAGACCGGCGGCGAGGTGTGGACCCGGGAGACCGGCCTTGACGCCCTGGAACTGGGCGACGAGGCGGTGGTGGACGTCGCGGATTTCTCGCTCGCCGGACGCGCGATGCGCAACGTACGGCAAATGGTCAAGCGCATCGAGCGAGCCGGCTACGAAACCCGGGTGCGGCGCATCCGTGACCTCGGCGACGCCGAACTGGAACGCATCCGCCGGGCGGCGGAGGACTGGCGCGGCACCGACACCGAACGCGGCTTCTCCATGGCGCTCGGCCGCGTCGGCGACCCCGCCGACGGCGACTGCCTGATCGCCACCGCCCACAAGCAGGACGACGAACCCGGCGAGTACGGCGACCTGAAGGCGGTCCTGCACTTCGTGCCCTGGGGCGAGGACGGCGCCTCGCTGGACCTGATGCGCCGCGACCGCAGCGCCGACCCCGGCATGAACGAGCTGCTGATCGTCGCCGCCCTCCAGGCCGCGCCGAAGTTCGGCATCACCCGGGTCTCGCTGAACTTCGCGATGTTCCGCTCCGCCCTCGCACGCGGCGAGAAGATCGGCGCCGGCCCGGTGCTGCGCGCCTGGCGCGGGCTGCTGGTCTTCCTCTCGCGCTGGTTCCAGATCGAGTCGCTGTACAAGTTCAACGCCAAGTTCCAGCCCCGCTGGGAGCCCCGCTTCGTGGTCTACCGGAACAACGCCGACCTGCCCCGCATCGGCTTCGCCGCCATGCAGGCGGAGGGCTTCGTCAACCTCGCCCTGCCGCTCCCGCGCTTCCTGCGCCGGCGCAGGGCGGCCGCCGAGCGCCCCTGCGCGCACGCCATGGCGGAACGGGACGTCCGCGCGGCCTGAGCGCCGCGGGACGACATCAGGACCGCAGGACAGAGCGGTCCGGCCGAGGACGGGCCCGGGCGGGCGCGCCCACCCCCTCCAGCACGGGGGCTCCCCGCCCGGGCCGCCTCGCGTTCCAGGCGCCCTCCTGGGCCTACGCTGAACGTATGAACAACCTCAGCGGGCGCGGCCGGGTCGCCGGCCTTCCGGCATGGGACCGGTGCGCGGTCATGGGTGTCGTCAACGTGACCCCCGATTCCTTCTCCGACGGCGGCCGCTGGTTCGACACGACCGCCGCCGTCAAGCACGGCCTGGAACTCGTCGCCGAGGGCGCGGACCTGGTCGACGTCGGCGGCGAGTCCACCCGCCCCGGCGCCACCCGGGTGGACGAGGCAGAGGAACTCAGGCGCGTCATCCCGGTCGTCCGGGGCCTCGCCTCCGAAGGCGTCGTCGTCTCCGTCGACACCATGCGCGCCTCCGTCGCCGCACAGTCCCTCGCGGCCGGCGCCGCCCTCGTCAACGACGTCAGCGGCGGGCTCGCCGATCCCGCGATGATCCCGGTGGTCGCCGACACGGGCGCCCCGTTCGTCGTCATGCACTGGCGCGGCTTCCTGCAGGGCGGCAACGTCAAGGGCGCCTACGAGGACGTCGTCACCGAAGTCGTGGACGAACTGGACGCACGCGTGGAGGCCGTGCTGGCCGGCGGCATCGCCTCCGACCGCATCGTCGTCGACCCCGGCCTCGGCTTCTCCAAGGAGGCCGAACACGACCTCACCCTCCTCGCCCACCTCGACCGCCTGCGCGCCCTCGGCCACCCCCTGCTCGTGGCCGCCTCCCGCAAGCGGTTCCTCGGCCGGGTCCTCGCCGGCCCGGAGGGCGCGCCCCCGCCGGCCCGGGAGCGCGACGCCGCCACCGCCGCCGTCTCCGCACTCGCGGCGCACTCCGGCGCGTGGGCGGTGCGTGTGCACGAGGTACGCGCCACCGCGGACGCGGTCCGGGTCGCACGCGCCGTGGAGGGAGCGCGTACGGCGGGCTCAGCGCCGGACGCGCTCAGCGAGCGCGGGGCGCGTGCAGCGGGAAACACTCCGAGCGCCGAGCGCGAGCCAGGGGCGTGCGGCAGTGGGCGCACGCCCGGCACCAGTGATGAGCAAGGGGCGGAAGGAGCCCGGTGAGCGCCCCTCATACCGATGTCGAACAGGTGGAGGCCGCCAACACCGCCTTCTACGAGGCGATGGAACGCGGTGACTTCGATGAGCTGTCCTCCCTCTGGCTCACCCCCGCCGACCTGGGCGTGGACGAGGAGTACCACGACCCGGCGGACACCGGCGTGATCTCCTGCGTACACCCCGGTTGGCCGGTGCTCACCGGCCGCGGCGAGGTCCTCAGGTCGTACGCCCTGATCATGGCCAACACCGACTACATCCAGTTCTTCCTCACCGACGTGCATGTCTCCGTCACCGGCGACACCGCACTCGTCACCTGCACCGAGAACATCCTCAGCGGCGGCCCCGCCCCCGA
The DNA here is from genome assembly GCF_053593835.1 of Streptomyces sp. NPDC002076. Classification (NCBI taxonomy): domain Bacteria; kingdom Bacillati; phylum Actinomycetota; class Actinomycetes; order Kitasatosporales; family Streptomycetaceae; genus Streptomyces; species Streptomyces sp. NPDC002076. The sequence goes on along the minus strand of NZ_JBSFDI010000035.1, from coordinate 75,137 downwards.
GGAGGGCGCGGAACTGGGACCGCTCGTCGGCCAGCTCGTCGTCGCCACGAACGTGTTCCGGCGCACACCCGCCGGCTGGAAGCTCTGGTCGCACCACGCCTCCCCCGTCCTGGCCGAGACCGCCGAGGACGAGGAGTCCGGCGCCGACGGCGTGACCCCGGACGACGGACCCCTCGCCTGAGCGGGTGGACGCTCCATGGGGCGAGAAGTGGTTGGAATCACCTACCCCGGGGTAGGAGCCGCTACCAACCCATGACACGGCCGGGTTTCCCCGGGGAAACCCGGGATGAACCCTCGTGATCCCGGCCCGGGCCAGCGCCCCGCGGCCCGGCTTTGTCAGTGCCCGCAGGTAGATTCGTCTGAGGACGGCGTGCCGCCCGCACGTGGTACGGACCGGTCCTTCCCGACGATTGCAGGAGTGATTCGCGTGGATCGTGTCGCGCTGCGCGGCCTCAAGGCCCGCGGGCACCACGGTGTGTTCCCCAAGGAGCGCGAGGAGGGCCAGACCTTCATCGTGGACCTCGTCCTGGGGCTGGACACCCGGCCGGCGGCGACCGACGACGACCTGGCGAAGACCGTCCACTACGGCATCGTGGCCGAGGAGGTCGTGGCCGTGGTCGAGGGTGAACCGGTGAACCTCATCGAGACCCTCGCCGAGCGGATCGCCCAGACCTGCCTGAAGCACGAAGGGGTGCACGAGGTCGAGGTCTGCGTCCACAAGCCGGACGCACCGATCACCGTCCCCTTCGACGACGTGACCGTCACCATCACCCGGAGCCGAGTATGACCCGATCTTTCCTGCAGGGTCACAGCGACCCGACCGTCCAGCCGGTGCCCGCCTCGGTCGTCGAGAAGGTGGACGCCGCCGACACGACCCTCCAGAACCCGAAATGGGCCGTCATCTCCATCGGTTCCAACCTCGGCAACCGCCTGGAGACCCTTCAGGGCGCCGTCGACGCGCTGGAGGACACCCCCGGTGTCCGCGTGAAGGCCGTCTCCCCGGTGTACGAGACCGAGCCCTGGGGCGTGGCACCCGGCAGCCAGCCGTCGTACTTCAACGCGGTCGTGCTCCTCAAGACCACCCTCCCCCCGGCCTCCCTGCTGGAGCGGGCCCACGCCATAGAGGAGGCGTACAAACGCGTCCGCGACGAGCACTGGGGGCCGCGCACCCTGGACGTCGACATCGTCGCCTACGCCGACGTCACCTCCGACGACCCCCAGCTCACCCTGCCGCACCCGCGCGCCCATGAGCGCGCCTTCGTGCTCGCCCCCTGGCACGACGTGGACCCGCAGGCCCAGCTGCCCGGCCGCGGCCCGGTGGCCGAACTGCTGTCGGCCGTCACCCGTGCGGGCGTCGAGCCCCGCGCGGACCTGGAACTCCGACTGCCCGAATAGTCGTTAAGGTCAAGACGACTCGAACGACAAGGTCGAGCCGACCGCAGTCCGGACCGGTCCGGGGGAGCTGAAGGGACACCGTGAGAGAGCTGCGCATCAGGGTGCTGGCGGGCGTGTTCGTCGTGGCCGGGATCCTGTCCTGGGCGGGCGCCCGCCTCTGGAACTCGATCGGGACCCTGCCCAGCGTCCCCCTGGCCGCCCCCATCGTGCTCGCCCTGATCGCGGTGGTCCTGCTCTCGACGGCGCTGTCGCTGCGCGCCCGCCTCAAGGCCCAGCGCGAGCGCCGCCCCGGCGCGAAGGGCGTCGACCCCCTGATGGCCGCCCGCGCGGTGGTCTTCGGCCAGGCCAGCGCCCTGGTCGCCGCCCTCGTGGCCGGCATGTACGGCGGCACGGGCGTCTTCCTGCTGGAGCTGCTGGACACCCCGGCCCGCCGCGACCAGGCCGTCTACGCCGGCTTCTCGGTCCTGGCCGGCATCGGTGTCATAGCGGCGGCCCTGTTCCTGGAGCGGGTGTGCAAACTCCCGGAGGACGAGGACCAGAACCCCCCGGGAGCGGAACCGGCCGCGTGACGGCCGGTTTCGGCAAGCACCGGTTCAGCGCGCCATGATCAGGCTCATGGCCTCGTTCCGCGTCGCCGCATCCCGCAGCTGCCCGCGCACGGCGGACGTTATGGTCTTCGCGCCCGGCTTGCGGATGCCGCGCATGGACATGCACATGTGCTCGCACTCGACGACCACGATGACGCCCCGCGGCTCCAGGATCTCCATCAGGGAGTCCGCGATCTGCGTGGTGAGTCGTTCCTGCACCTGCGGTCGGCGGGCGTAGACGTCCACCAGACGGGCCAGCTTGGACAGGCCGGTGATCTTCCCGGTGACGGACGGGATGTAGCCGACGTGGGCGACGCCCCGGAACGGGACCAGATGGTGCTCGCAGGTCGAGTACACCTCGATGTCCTTCACCAGCACCATTTCGTCGTGCCCGAGGTCGAACGTCGTCGTCAGCACGTCCTCGGGCTGCTGCCACAGGCCCGCAAAGATCTCCTTGTAGGCCCGCGCCACTCGCGCCGGCGTCTCCCTCAGGCCCTCCCGGTCCGGGTCCTCGCCGACCGCGATCAGCAATTCCCGTACGGCATTTTCGGCGCGCTTCTCGTCGAATTCGCCGATGGGGGCTTCGTCGCCGTCCAGCGTCACCGGGTTGGTCATCTGGTTCCTCGCTCCATTACCTCGCGCGCGTGGCGGCGGCCACGCATCTGGGTGCGGACGTACGAACGCCGCGCCCTCCAGGCTAAAACCTGATGGGCGCGGCGTTCATTCCAGGCCGATTGGCCGAAACGCGATCAGTTCTCCGGGCGGTCCTCCGGGGTCTTGTCCGTCGCCGGGGCGGGCTCCGCGGCGGTGGACTTGACCGTGCTGATGGCGGCCGTCGCGCCGTTCGCACCGTTCGTCAGTGCCAGCTCCTTCGGGGAGAGCACCGGCGGGCGGGTGGACGGGGTGCGGCGGGAGGAGCCGGTCCAGGCGGGCCGCGGCGGGCGCTTGACGATCGGGGCGAAGATCTCGGCGATCTCCTCCTTGCCCAGGGTCTCCTTCTCCAGCAGGTGAAGGACGAGCTGGTCGAGCACGTCGCGGTTCTCGACCAGGATCTCCCAGGCCTCGTTGTGCGCCGTCTCGATGAGCTTCTTGACCTCTTCGTCGACCAGCGCGGCGACCTCTTCCGAGTAGTCGCGCTGGTGAGCCATCTCACGGCCGAGGAAGGGCTCGCTGTTGTCGCCGCCGAACTTGATGGCGCCGAGCCGCTCGGTCATGCCGTACTGGGTGACCATCGCGCGGGCCAGGTTGGTGGCCTTCTCGATGTCGTTCGCGGCGCCGGTGGTCGGGTCGTGGAAGACCAGTTCCTCGGCGGCGCGGCCGCCCAGCATGTAGGCGAGCTGGTCGAGCATCTCGTTGCGCGTGGTCGAGTACTTGTCCTCGTCGGGCAGGACCATCGTGTAGCCGAGGGCGCGGCCGCGGGACAGGATCGTGATCTTGTGGACCGGGTCGGAGTTCGGCGAGGCCGCCGCGACCAGGGCGTGACCGCCCTCGTGGTACGCGGTGATCTTCTTCTCCTTGTCCGACATGATCCGGGTCCGCTTCTGCGGGCCCGCGACCACGCGGTCGATCGCCTCGTCGAGCGCTCGGTTGTCGATCAGCTTCTGGTCGCCTCGGGCCGTCAGCAGCGCGGCCTCGTTGAGGACGTTCGCCAGGTCGGCGCCGGTCATGCCGGGAGTACGGCGGGCGACGGCGGCCAGGTCGACGTCGGGCGCGACCGGCTTGCCCTTCTGGTGGACCTTGAGGATCTCCAGGCGGCCCTGCAGGTCCGGCGGGTCGACCGCGATCTGGCGGTCGAAGCGGCCGGGGCGGAGCAGTGCCGGGTCGAGGATGTCGGGGCGGTTCGTGGCGGCGATGAGGATCACGCCGCCCTTGACGTCGAAGCCGTCCATCTCGACGAGCAGCTGGTTCAGGGTCTGCTCGCGCTCGTCGTGACCACCGCCGAGGCCGGCGCCGCGGTGGCGGCCGACCGCGTCGATCTCGTCGACGAAGACGATCGCCGGGGCGTTCGCCTTGGCCTGCTCGAACAGGTCACGGACCCGGGAGGCACCGACACCGACGAACATCTCGACGAAGTCGGAGCCGGAGATCGAGTAGAAGGGGACGCCCGCCTCGCCGGCCACGGCGCGGGCGAGGAGCGTCTTGCCGGTACCCGGACGGCCGTAGAGCAGCACGCCCTTGGGGATCTTGGCGCCGACGGCCTGGAACTTGGCCGGCTCCTGGAGGAACTCCTTGATCTCGTGGAGCTCCTCGACGGCCTCGTCGCAGCCGGCGACGTCGGAGAAGGTCGTCTTCGGGGTGTCCTTGGTGATGAGCTTGGCCTTGGACTTGCCGAAGTTCATCACCCGGGAGCCGCCGCCCTGCATCTGGTTCATCAGGAACAGGAAGACGACGACGATCAGGACGAAGGGCAGCAGGGAGAGCAGGACGCCGACGAACGGGTTCTGCTTGGACGGCGACACGGTGTAGCCGTCCGGGATCTGCTTGTCCTGGTACTTGGTCTGCAGGATGCCGGCGACGGTCTCGCCCTGACGATCGATGTAGCTCGCCTGGATCTTCGAGCTGCCGTCGATCTTCTGACCGTCCTTGAGGGTGACCTTGATGGTCTGCTCGTCGCCGGTGGTCAGCTTGGCCGACTGGACCCTGTTGTCATTGATCGCCGCGACGACCTGGCCGGTGTCCACCGTCTTGTAGCCGCCGGACGAGCCGACGACCTGCATCAACACGACCACGGCAAGGACGGCCAGCACGATCCACATGACCGGCCCACGGAAGTATCGCTTCACGTCCATCCATACGGAGCGGTGCCGCCCCGTCCCTCCTGCCATAGTGAGTTTGATAAGACAGTTCTCCTGACGGTACCCCAGCGTGGTGGTCCGAAGCCGCACGAAGTTCGCTTCGGACGGCCAGGGAGCCCGTCTCTGCATGCTTCAACGCCCTGGAACCCGCCGGGGTTCCCGATCGTCCTACAAGGCTTGAGCCGAGTGGCTCACATCACCCGGTACGGCTCAGCCGCCGTAGACGTGAGGCGCGAGCGTACCGACGAACGGCAGGTTCCGGTACTTCTCGGCGTAGTCGAGGCCGTAGCCGACGACGAACTCGTTCGGGATGTCGAAGCCGACCCACTCGACGTCGATGGCGACCTTGGCGGCGTCCGGCTTGCGCAGCAGCGTGCACACCTTCAGGGAGGCGGGCTCGCGGGAGCCGAGGTTGTTGATCAGCCAGGACAAGGTCAGGCCGGAGTCGATGATGTCCTCGACGATCAGGACGTGCTTGCCCTTGATGTCGGTGTCCAGGTCCTTGAGGATCCGCACGACACCGGAGGACTGGGTGCCCGCGCCGTAGGAGGACACGGCCATCCAGTCCATGGTGACGGGGGTGGACAGCGCCCGGGCGAGGTCCGCCATGACCATCACGGCGCCCTTGAGGACGCCGACGATGAGCAGGTTCTTGCCCGCGTACTCCGCGTCGATCTTCGCGGCCAGCTCGGCCAGCTTCGCGTCGATCTCTTCCTTGGTGATGAGCACCTGCTGGAGGTCGGCACCCATGTCTTTCGCGTCCACCCGCATCACTTTCGGTCGTCCCGCACTTACGGCCGCATGCACGGCCACCGGCTGCCCGTACCGGCCGCCGGAGGGTCGCTCCGCGGGGTCGGGATTCAGCCTTGCCGAATCACCAGTCTGCCACCCTGCCGCTGGGCGACGACTTTGCCCGGGAGATTGATGGCTCCCTGGCCGCGCCAGCCGGTGATCAGACGGTCGACTTCCTCGATGTGGCGGGCGAACAGCGAACCGGCCGGGGCACCGGCCTCGATGGCGGCGCGGCGCAGGATGCGGCGGCGTACGGCGGGCGGGAGCGCGTAGAGCTTGGCGCACTCCAGCAGGCCTGCGGCGTCGCGTACGGAGGACTCGGCCTGGCTGGCCCAGGCGTCGAGGGCGTCGGCGTCGTCGCGGGAAAGCTGAGCGGTGCGGGCGAGTGCCTCCACGACGCCTTTGCCGAGGGCCTTCTCCAGGGCCGGCAGACCTTCGTGCCGGAGCCGGGAGCGGGTGTAGGCGGGGTCGGTGTTGTGCGGATCGTCCCAGACGGGGAGGGACTGGACCATGCAGGCCTTGCGGGCGGTCTGCCGGTCGAGTGCCAGGAAGGGGCGCCGGTAACGGCCGCCGGCCCCCGAGACCGCGGCCATGCCGGACAAGGAGCGGATGCCGGAGCCGCGGGCGAGGCCGAGCAGGACGGTTTCGGCCTGGTCGTCGCGGGTGTGGCCGAGCAGGACCGCGGTGGCGCCGTGGCGTTCGGCGGCGGCGTCGAGGGCGGCGTAGCGGGCGTCGCGGGCGGCGGCCTCGGGTCCGCCGTCGCGGCCGACGGTCACGGCGACGGACTCGACCGGGTCGAGGCCGAGTTCGCGCAGGCGCAGGGCGACCTCGTCGGCGCGGAGGTCGGAGCCGGGCTGGAGGCCGTGGTCGACGGTGACGCCGCCGGCGCGGACGCCGAGCTTGGGCGCTTCGAAGGCGAGGGCCGAGGCGAGGGCCATGGAGTCGGCGCCGCCGGAGCAGGCGACGAGCACGAGCGGGGAGGGGAGCCGCTCGGCCGTCCGGTCGTGGTGCGTGCCGAAGGCCTGCCGGCCGGGGCCGCCGGAGGCGTGGTGGTTGTTGAGGATGTCGTGGAGGACGCGGCGGACCGCCAGGCGTATCGCCGCGACCGCAGGATGGGGACCCATGTCCGGTTCCCTTCATGAAGTTTCGGGGGGTGAGCCCGAGTCCGGTCACTCAGAGTGTGTAGATGGTGACAGAAGCGGGCGGTTCCCCGAGCATTGCACGCCTACGCATGGCTCACGGTCCCTCGGACGGGTGATTGGAGGGGCGTTCGCCTGCCGTCGGCCGGATTCGATTTACGACGTGTCCATGCCGTTCACGACTCGGCCTTGCGGTGCACCCGCGCGACCCAGTCCGCCGGTTTGGCGATCTCCGCCTTGGTGGGCAGGGTGTTGGGCGAGGTCCACACGCGGTTGAAGCCGTCGATGCCGACCTGCTCGACGACGGCACGCACGAACCGTTCGCCATCCCGGTACTGCCTGAGTTTGGCATCCAGACCGAGCAGCTTGCGCAGGGCGAGGTCGAGCCGGGAGGCACCCTTGGCGCGGCGCTGCTGGAACTTCTCGCGGATCTCCGCCACGCTCGGTACGACACTGGGGCCGACGCCGTCCATGACGTAGTCGGCGTGGCCTTCCAGCAGGGACATGACGGCGGTGAGGCGGGCGAGGATCTCGCGCTGGGCGGGGGTCTGCACCAGCTCCACGAAGGAGCGGCCGCCGTCCTCCTCCTCGCCCTCGGGACGGCCTCCGGCGAGGGACTGGGCGGCTTCCCTGACGCGCTCCAGGAAGGTCATCGGGTCGACGTCGGTCTCCGCCAAGAACGACTGGATTTCGCCCTCCAGGTGGTCGCGCAGCCAGGGCACGGCCGTGAACTGGGTGCGGTGGGTCTCCTCGTGCAGGCACACCCACAGGCGGAAGTCGTGCGGCTGGACGTCGAGTTCGCGCTCGACGTGGACGATGTTGGGCGCGACGAGAAGGAGGCGACCGCCGCCGTTCTCACCGGCCGGGAGGTCGCGGGTGGCCGGGGCGAAGGTCTCGTACTGGCCGAGGACGCGGGAGGACAGGAACGACAGCAGCATGCCGAGTTCCACGCCGGTGACCTTGCCGCCGACGGTGCCGAGGACCGCGCTGCCGGGGCTGCCGGCGCGCCGTTCCTGCATCTTCTCCAGCAGCGGCCGGAGGATCTCGCGGAAACCGGCGACGTTGGCGCGGACCCAGCCGGGCCGGTCGACCACCAGGATCGGGGTGTCGTGGATCTCGTCGATGCCCATACGAGTGAAGCCCCGGACGTGTTCCTCCGAGGCTTTGGCGTGCCGGCGCAGCTCCGCGACGACGGCGCGTGCCTCGTCGCGGCTGACGTCGGGGCCCGGCCGTACGAGCCGTGTCGCGGTTGCCACCGCGAGGTTCCAGTCGACCATCCCGGGAGATGTGGTGCCACCGAAGCCAGTCATGTCGTCAACCGTACGGGACCGCTCCCGCTTGGGGCAGGCCATGAGGGTCGGCAGGGGCTGAGGGCGTCGGACGGGCGCCTGGTGCGGCCGGCCGCGGCTATCCGCAGCCGCACCCGGCCAGTGCCGTGGCCGTCTTGTCCAGGGCCGACTCGGCCTGCACGGGGTCTGTCGTGCCGGAGGCCATGAAGGCGAAGGCCAGGAGGCGGCCGTCGGCGTCGACGACCGTGCCGGCGAGGGTGTTCACGCCGGTCAGGGTGCCGGTCTTGGCGCGTACGACGCCTGCCGCGCTGTCGGTGTAGCGGTCGGCCAGGGTGCCGGTGAAGCCGGCCACGGGCAGCCCGGTGAGGACGGGGCGCAGACCGGGGCGGCCGGGGTCGCCCGCGGTGACCAGGAGGGCGGTGAGGAGGTCGGCGGTGAGCCGGTCGTCGCGGTCGAGGCCGCTGCCGTCGTGGAAGGAGGCGCCGGACATCGGCAGGCCCAGCTTGGTCAGCCGCGCGGAGACCGCCCTGGCGCCGCCGTCGAAGCTGCCGGGCTGGCCGCTGGTGAGGGCGGTCTGGCGGGCCAGGGCCTCGGCGATGTCGTTGTCGCTGTTGGTCAGCATGCGCTCGACCACGTCGGCCAGCGGGGGCGAGGAGACCGTGGCGAGGGTCTGCGCGCGCGTGCTGGCCTTCGACGGGCCGGGGGGTGTGGTGGTGATGCCGGCGTTCTTCAGGAAGGCCGCGAACTTGCTCGCCGCGTCCTTCGCCGGGTCGCTCACGCGGGGCGCCGGGCCGCTGGTCGAGCCGTTGGTGCGGCCCTCGTCGGCGCTCAGGGCGCTGACCGGCGCGAGGTTGTCGTTGACGCCGATGGGGTGCACGGCGGGGCCGGAGTACAGGGTCGTGTCGTAGGAGAGCGTGACCTTGTGGATGCCGCGCTTGGCCAGCGCCTTCGCGGTGTCCGCCGCCAGTGTGCGCAGGCTCGCCCAGCCGTCGGCCTTCGTGCGGGCGGTGAGGGTGGGGTCGCCGCCGCCGACCAGGATCAGTTCGCCGGTGCCGGGTTCGAGGGCCGCACGGGTGGTGAGGCGGTGGTCGGGGCCCAGCGCGGACAGGGCGGCGACAGCGGTGGCGATCTTGGTGGTGGAGGCGGGAGTGAGGGCCTTGTCGGCGTCGGCGGCGTACAGGCGCCTGCCGGTGGCGACGTCGACGACGGCGGCCGCGTGGGTGCCGCCCAGCGCGGAGGCGTCCAGGAGAGGCTTGAGGACGTCGGAGAGGGCCTTTCCGCCCGGCGCGGCCTTCTTGGTGTCGACGGCGCTCGTCGAGCCGTCCAGGCCCATCAGGACGGGTTCGGCGCTCGGTGCGGGCCGGGGCGCCCCGACAGCCGTACCGGACCGGCCGTGATCTGTGCCACCTGTCCGCTCCAGGGCGGCGGCCCGGTCACGCTCGGCCGTACGCTGACCGTTGGCGTCCCAGGGGCCGGCCGCGGTCACCACACCGGCGGCCAGCACCAGGCCGACGGTGGCGGCACCCGCGGTGTACTGCCAGGTCTTCACGGGCCGCGGCAGGGCCAGGGGCCGGGACCGCAGGGCCCGCGTCAACCGTGCGACCCGCGGCCTCGCGGCCGCCCCGGCCCGCGCCAGACGCGGTCGTACGGCGTTCGCGATCCGCTCCACCTGCGGTCTCGCGGCCCGCCAAGGCCTCAGCTCTGGCACGACCACCAGCCCCTTTCGCGATCACACACCTGCGTGAGGGACACTTAACCACCAGAACTATGTGCTGATCATGGAGGAGCCACCGGTGGAGTTCGACGTCACGATCGAGATCCCGAAGGGTTCGCGCAACAAGTACGAGGTGGACCACGAGACCGGTCGGATCCGCCTGGACCGTCGTCTCTTCACCTCGACCGCCTACCCGACCGACTACGGCTTCGTCGAGAACACCCTCGGCGAGGACGGCGACCCGCTGGACGCGCTGGTCATCCTGGACGAGCCGACCTTCCCGGGCTGCCTGATCCGCTGCCGCGCGATCGGCATGTTCCGCATGACGGACGAGGCGGGCGGCGACGACAAGCTGCTGTGCGTTCCGGCCACGGACCCGCGTGTGGAGCACCTGCGCGACATCCACCACGTGTCCGAGTTCGACCGCCTGGAGATCCAGCACTTCTTCGAGGTGTACAAGGACCTGGAGCCCGGCAAGTCGGTCGAGGGCGCCAACTGGGTGGGCCGCACGGACGCCGAGGCGGAGATCGAGCGTTCCTACAAGCGCTTCAAGGAGCAGGGCGGCCACTGAGCCCCGCCCTTCTCGTGGACGGGCCGTACGCGCACGCGTGCGGCCCGTTCCCATCCACGCGCGCGTACGACCCCTCCGGGTCCTGTGCGCATACTGAGCCATACGGAAGGTGTCGTTCAGGGAGCGGTGCGAGGTGACGGAGGCGGAGGACCGCAAGCCCCGGTCGGACGAGGCGCGGTACGACCCGGAGATCACGTCCGAGTTCGCCATTCCCGCGGGTATCGAGGTCTCCGAGGGCGGCGGTGAGCCGGAGACCACCTCCGAGTTCGCCCTGCCGAAGGGCCTGGAGACGCCGCATCCGCCGAGTGCCGAGCCGGAGGCGTCGGCGTTCAGCCCGCCGAGCGCCTACACCGCCAAGGACTCCCTGACGGCGTTCACCCCAGCCACCGGGGTGCCGTTGGTCAGCCTGATCAAGGACGCGCCCTGGCAGGACCGGATGCGCACGATGCTGCGGATGCCGGTGGCCGAGCGGCCGGCGCCCGAGCTGGTGCAGCGGGTGGAGGAGGAGGGCCCGGCCGTCCCGCGCGTGCTGGACCTGACCCTGCGTATCGGCGAGCTGCTGCTGGCCGGCGGCGAGGGCGCGGAGGACGTGGAGACCGCGATGTTCGCGGTGTGCCGCTCCTACGGCCTGGACCGCTGCGAGCCGAACGTCACCTTCACGCTGCTGTCGATCTCGCACCAGCCGTCGCTGGTGGAGGACCCGGTGACCGCCTCGCGGACGGTACGGCGGCGGGGCACCGACTACACCCGGCTCGCGGCCGTGTTCCGGCTGGTGGACGATCTGACCGACCCGGAGACCCATGTCTCCCTGGAGGAGGCCTACCGGCGGCTGGCGGAGATCCGCCGCAACCGGCACCCCTACCCGGGCTGGGCGCTGACCCTGGCCAGCGGGCTGCTGGCGGGTGCGGCCTCCGTGCTGGTCGGCGGTGACCTGATCGTGTTCGTCGCCGCCGCGTTCGGCGCGATGCTCGGCGACCGGCTGGCCTGGCTGTGCGCGGGGCGCGGGCTGCCGGAGTTCTACCAGTTCACGGTCGCCGCGATGCCGCCCGCGGCCATCGGGGTGGCGTTCGCGCTGGCGCACGTCGATGTGAAGGCGTCCGCCGTCGTCACCGGTGGACTGTTCGCGCTGCTGCCCGGGCGGGCGCTGGTGGCGGGCGTCCAGGACGGTCTGACCGGCTTCTACATCACCGCGTCGGCCCGTCTGCTGGAGGTCCTGTACTTCTTCGTCGGCATCGTCGCCGGCGTGCTGGTCGTCCTGTACTTCGGGGTGAAGGTCGGCGGCAAGCTCAATCCGGACGCGGCGCTCGTGATCAACGAACGGCCGCTGATCCAGATCGCGGCCTCCATGCTGCTCTCGCTGACCTTCGCGGTGCTGCTCCAGCAGGAGCGGTCGACCGTGCTGTGGGTGACGCTCAACGGCGGCGTGGCGTGGACGGTGTACGGCGCGATGCACTATGTCGCCGACATCTCGCCGGTGGCGTCGACGGCCGTGGCCGCGGGGCTGGTCGGTCTGTTCGGGCAGCTGCTGTCGCGTTATCGATTCGCTTCGGCGCTGCCGTACACGACGGCGGCGATCGGACCGCTGCTGCCTGGCTCCGCCACGTATTTCGGGCTGCTGAACATGGCCCAGAACGAGGTGAACAAGGGGCTGGTGTCGCTGGCCAACGCGGCGTCGCTGGCCATGGCCATCGCCATCGGGGTCAATCTGGGGTCGGAGATCTTCCGGCTGTTCCTGAGGGTGGGGTCCGCCGGGAAGCGGCGGGCTGCCAAGCGGACCAGGGGGTTCTAGGCGCGCCGTTCCCTGCGCACCTCAGTGGTTGCGGTAGCCGTACGGGTACTGGTTCTGGTCGTACTGGCCCTGGTCGTACTGGCCCTGGTCGTAGTGGCCCTGGTCGTAGTGGCCCTGGTCGTACTGCTGCTGCGTGTACTGCTGCTGCGGGTACTGCTGGTCGTAGCCCTGGTTCCAGTACTGCTCCTGCTGCTGGTTCCAGTCCTGCTGCTGGGGCTGCTGAGGCCGCTGGTACGGCTCCTCGTACGGCCGGCCGTAGGGCTGGTCCGTCTCGACGCGACGGAGCCTGGTCGTGGCGTCGTCCATGACCACCGGGGCCGGGCGGGACGCCTCCCGTGCCGGCTGCGCGGCTGCCTTCTTCCCCTTGCCGCGGGCCCGCAGGAACTCGATCGCGATCGGGACCACGGAGACGAGGACGATCAGGATGAGGATCGCCTCGATGTTGTTCTTGACGAAGTCGATGTTGCCGAGCCAGGAGCCGAGCAAGGTGACGCCCGCGCCCCACAGGGTGCCGCCGATGACGTTGAAGATCAGGAACGAGCGGTACCTCATGCCGCTGACGCCGGCGATGATCGGCGTGAACGTCCGCACGATCGGCACGAAGCGGGCCAGGACCAGGGACTTCGGGCCGTACTTCTCGAAGAACTCGTGCGCCTTGGTGACGTTCTCCTGCTTGAACAGGCGGGAGTCGGGGCGGTTGAACAGGGACGGGCCGACCTTCTTGCCGAACATGTAGCCCGCCTGGTCGCCGAGTATCGCGGCGAGGCAGATCAGGCCGATCGCGCCCCACAGCGGGAAGTGCATCTGATGCGAGGTGATCAGCAGGCCGCAGGTGAACAGCAGCGAGTCACCCGGCAGGAAGAAGCCGATGAGCAGGCCGGACTCGGCGAAGACGACGAGCAGCAGGCCCCAGATGCCGTAGGTGTCGAGCAGATGGTTGGGGTCCAGCCAGCTCGGGCCGAGGGCGAGTGTCATCACGGGTCCGGGCTCCTGAAGGGGTGAAGGCGGCTATGAGGGTTGGTCCTCGAGCGAAGGCCGCACAAAGCTATCAACGTGATGTGACCGCCCCAGGTTCCACCGGTGTCTCCAGGATGCACTGTGGGATGACTGGGAGAAAGGTGTGACTCATGGGACTCGATGACTACGGCGGCGGCCAGGGGCCCCAGCCGGATGTGCTGGTCGTGACCACCAACGACGTGCCCGGATACCGGGTGCAGGAGGTGATCGGCGAGGTCTTCGGACTCACCGTGCGCTCCCGCCACCTCGGCAGCCAGATCGGCGCCGGCCTGAAGTCGATGATCGGCGGCGAGCTGAAGGGACTCACCAAGACGCTCGTGCAGACCCGCAACCAGGCCATGGAGCGCCTGGTGGAGCAGGCACGCGCGCGTGGCGCCAACGCGGTGCTGGCGTTCCGGTTCGACGTGACCGAGGCCGCGGACGTGGGCACCGAGGTGTGCGCCTACGGCACGGCGGTGGTCCTGGCCCGGGAGTGAGCCCCGCGCACTCCCGGGCCGGGAGCGCTCAGGAGGTCTGACGGTCGGCGTTGGCGAGGATCGCGTCGCGCAGGTGCTCGGCGACACCGGCCCCCATGGAGTCGTAGTACGCCTTGAAGCGCTCGTCGGAGACGTACATCTGACCCAAGCACCGGTGCATCTCGTACGGGACCTCGAAGAACCACCTGGTCATGTGCTGCCGGTGTTCCTCCGCCATGTCCATGGCCGCCTCACCGGACGGCGGCTCGCCCGCGGCCACCAGGGCGGCGTACCGCTCCTGCCAGTCGTCGACCTCGGCCTTGATCCGCTTCCAGTCCTCCTTGGTGTAGCGCGCGGCGCGGCGCTGGGACTCGGCCCAGGCCTCGGTGTCGCCCCAGCGCTGCTCCGCCTCCTCGGTGTACTCCTCGTTGAAGGGGTCCTTGTCCCCGAACACCTCGAACCGCTCCTCCGGCGTGAGGTTGATGCCCATCTTGCGTGCCTCCATGGCGTGCTCCACGGCCGCGGCCATCTTCTGCAGCTTCTCGATCCGGGCGGTCAGCAGTTCGTGCTGGCGGCGCAGGTGTGCGCGCGGGTCCGCGTCCGGGTCGTCGAGCAGGGCCGCGACCTCGTCGAGCGGGAAGCCGAGCTCCCGGTAGAACAGGATCTGCTGGAGCCGGTCGAGGTCGGCGTCGGTGTAGCGCCGGTGCCCGGCATGGGTACGCGCGCCGGGCACGAGCAGGCCGATCTCGTCGTAGTGGTGCAGGGTGCGCACCGTGACCCCGGCGAACCCCGCGACCTGTCCCACGGAGTAGCTCACTTTTCCGCTCCTTGTCGTCGGTACGCCCTCCACGCTGAGGCCTCACGTCGCGTGAGGTGCAAGCCGGTTTCCATTCGGGACATTCAGGATGTTGCGTGCTTTTTGTCCGCTTATGGTGAGCCCGTGGCTCAGGAAACCGACGCGCCGCAGGCGCCCCCGACCGCCCCTACGGCGCCGGCGCGGGCCCTGCTGCCGTTCATCCTGCCCGCCGTGGCCGTCGGCGTGGTGGCGAGCCTGGTGTTCGTCGGGGTGAGCACGGCGGCGGAGCAGCTCCAGCACGTGCTGTGGGGGCCGCTGCCGGACGCGCTCGGGGTGGGCCGCTACTCGGTCCTGTGGATGTTCGTGATGCTGACCGCCACGGGCCTCGCGGTCGGCCTCGTGGTGTGGAAGGCGCCCGGGCACGCCGGTCCCGACCCGGCCACCCTCGGCCTGAACGCCACGGTGATGCCGCCGGTCGTGCTGCCGGGACTGGTGCTGGCGAGCGGGCTGATGCTGGCCGGCGGCCCGAGCCTCGGCCCGGAGAACCCGATCATCGCCGTGAACGTGGGCATCGCGGTCCTGCTCGGCGCGCGCCTGGCGCCCCGGGCGCCGGGCACCCTGTGGCCGGTGCTGGCGGAGTCGGCGACGATCGGCGCGCTGTTCGGCACGCCGGTGGCGGCGGCGCTGGTCATCTCCGAGGCGCTGGCCGGGCGCCCGATGCGGGGGCGACTGTGGGACAACCTGTTCGCGCCGCTGACCGCCGGCGCGTGCGGGGCCGTCACGACCAACCTGGTGGCGCATCCGACCTTCGATCTGGGGCTGCCGCCCATGGGCCACCCGGACCCGAAGGACATTGTGGCGGCGCTCGTGATCGCCCCGGCGGCCGCGCTGCTCGGCATGGGCGCCGTCTACGCCTTCCCGTTCGTCCACGCGGCCTTCCGGCGGCTGCGGCACCCGATGCTGATGCTTCCGGCCGGCGGGGTCGTACTGGGCGCTCTGGGAGCCCTGGGCGGACATCTGACGCTCTTCAAGGGGTTGTCGGAGGTCGGGGAGCTGGCCCGGCACCCGGACGGCTGGACAGCGGGGCAGTTCGCCGGGATGGCGGTGGTGAAGCTGACCGCGCTGCTCGTCGCCGCGGCCTGCGGTTTCCGCGGCGGCCGCATCTTCCCGTCCGTCTTCGTCGGCGCGGCCCTGGGGCTGTGCGCCCACGCGCTGGTCCCGGCCGTGCATCCGGCGCTGGGCGTGGCCACGGGCGTCCTGGGCATGCTCCTGGCGATCACCCGGCAGGGCTGGGTGAGCCTGTTCACCGCCGCCGTGCTGGTCGCCTCGCCCACCATCATCGCCGTGCTGTGCATCGCGTCGCTGCCGACCTGGCTGCTGGTGACGGGGCGCCCGCAGATGCAGTTGGGCGAGGACGGCACCCCGATCCGCTGAGAACCCTTTTCTGGAATCCCTGGAGGCACGTTCATGGCCCTGCACAAAGGTCCCGAGAAACACGAAGAGCGGAAGATTTCCGTCAACCCGTTCTACGGGGAGGCCAATCCGGTCGGCGGCATGACCGAGGCCCCGCCCACGCACCGCCTCCCGGACGCGCCGCTGGCCCCGTCCACGGCGTACCAGCTGGTGCACGACGAGCTGATGCTGGACGGCAACTCGCGGCTGAATCTGGCCACGTTCGTCACCACCTGGATGGAGCCACAGGCCGGGGTGCTGATGGGGGAGTGCCGGGACAAGAACATGATCGACAAGGACGAGTACCCGCGCACCGCAGAGCTGGAGCGGCGCTGTGTGGCGATGCTCGCCGACCTGTGGAACGCGCCGGACCCGTCGGCGGCGGTGGGCTGTTCGACGACCGGGTCGAGCGAGGCGTGCATGCTCGCCGGGATGGCCCTCAAGCGGCGGTGGGCCACGCGCAATGCCGACCGTTACCCGGGCGCCCGCCCCAACCTGGTCATGGGCATCAACGTCCAGGTCTGCTGGGAGAAGTTCTGCAACTTCTGGGAGGTGGAGGCCCGGCTGGTGCCCATGGAGGGCGACCGCTTCCATCTGGACCCGCAGGCCGCCGCCGAACTGTGCGACGAGAACACCATCGGGGTCGTCGGCATCCTCGGCTCGACCTTCGACGGCTCCTACGAGCCGATCGCGGAGCTGTGCGCCGCCCTGGACGCCCTCCAGGAGCGCACCGGGCTGGACGTCCCGGTGCACGTGGACGGCGCGTCCGGCGGCATGGTGGCGCCCTTCCTGGACCCGGACCTGGTGTGGGACTTCCGGCTGCCGCGCGTGGCCTCGATCAACACCTCGGGGCACAAGTACGGCCTGGTGTATCCGGGCGTCGGCTGGGCGCTGTGGCGGGACAAGGAGGCGCTGCCCGAGGAGCTGGTCTTCCGGGTCAACTACCTGGGCGGCGACATGCCGACCTTCGCGCTCAACTTCTCCCGGCCCGGCGCCCAGGTGGTCGCGCAGTACTACACGTTCCTGCGGCTGGGCCGCGAGGGGTACCGCGCGGTGCAGCAGTCGACGCGGGACGTGGCGACCTCGCTCGCCGGGCGGATCGCGGAGCTGGGCGACTTCCGGCTGCTGACCCGGGGCGACCAGTTGCCGGTCTTCGCCTTCACCACCGCCCCGGAGGTGACGTCGTACGACGTCTTCGACGTCTCCCGGCGGCTGCGCGAGAGCGGCTGGCTGGTGCCCGCGTACACCTTCCCGGCGAACCGGGAGGACCTCTCGGTGCTGCGGGTCGTGTGCCGCAACGGCTTCTCCCACGACCTGGCCGACCTGTTCCTGGCCGACCTGACCCGTCTGCTGCCCGAACTGCGCCGGCAGCCGCATCCGCTGACCCGGGACAAGGAGGCGGCGACCGGGTTCCACCACTGACCGCCGCCTCCTGCCCGGGCGCCACGCGGGAGCACCGGGTGGTCCAGTTCCCGGTGCATCCGGTCGAACTGGTCCCTCCGGTCCTGCTCCATGGCGCGTGGCGAGGGCGGTTGTCTTGCGGGCGGACGGCAGCCGGTCAGTGTTCGTTCAGGCGGCAGTTGCCCAGCGGTCGTCGGGGCGGCAGCCGGTCGGCGGTCGCGGAGGCTGCAACCGACGAGCCGCCGCGAGGGCGACGGCCGAACAGTCGTCGTGGAGACGGCAGTTGATCAGCAGCCGTGGAGAACGGCAGCCGAACAGCCCTCGCGAGGGCCGCAGCCGGTCGGCGGTCGCGGAGGCTGCAACCGACGAGCCGCCGCGAGGGCGACGGCCGAACAGTCGTCGTGGAGACGGCAGTTGATCAGCAGCCGTGGAGAACGGCAGCCGAACAGCCCTCGCGAGGGCGGCAGCCGAGCAGTCGTAGAGGCCGCAGTCGACCAGCCGCCGTGCAGGGGCAGTCGGTCAGCGGTCGTCCTGCGGGTGCCGCTCCCCCGTCGCGTACGGTTCTCCTGGCCCTCGGCGCGGATGCCCATGAACGGTTCGCCCTCGTCGGCGAACGTGTACGCGCCCGCCTCGATGCGCCCGGTCAGGCCCCGGGTCCACTCGGCCTCGCCGTCGGCCGCGTGCATCCACATCGTCATGATCTCGCCGATGTGGCCGAGCTGTTCGGGGCCGCCCTCGGGCACATAGTGCCTAGTGACGGAGTCGCGCCACTCGGCCAGCATGATCTCGTACTCGACGCGCGGCGGGCCGCCGGCCGTCGACGGTGCATGGCGTTGAACCACTCGTGCGCGCCCCAGTAGTCCAGATCGCCGCGCACCTGATAGCCATGGGCCCGCCCGTGCCGGCGGACCGCGTCCAGCACGACGAGCCGGATCGCTGACATGTGGTCCAGGCTATGGCCGTACGGCCGCCCGCCCGCGATCAGCCCCAGGAGCCGCCCTGCTGCTGCGCGACCAGCTCGAAGGCCGTCCTGCCGTCCAGGGACTCGCGGATGATGTCGGCGTGGCCCGCGTGCCGGGCCGTCTCGCGGATCAGGTGCAGACACACCCAGCGCAGGCTGACCCGGCCCTCCGGCGGGAACCAGGGGTCCGGCGGCAGCGGGAAGGTGTCGTCCAGGCTCGGCGCGGACCGGATGAACCTCTCCGTCTCGGCGGCGACCTGCTCCCAGTACGCCAGCTGCGAGGCGACCGTCTCTTCGCCGACCAGCTGGAAGCTCTCGTGCCAGTTCGACTCGTCGCGCTTGACGGCCGGGGGCTCATGCCTGGCCCGTGCGATCCAGATCTGCTCGACCTCGGCGACATGCTTGAGCAGGCCGCCGAGCGACAGCTCGCTGGCGCTGGGACAAGAGCGCGCCTGCTCCTCGGTCAGTCCGAGCAGGGCCCGGCGGATCCCGCCGCGCTGCTCCTCGATGAACGCGAGCAGCGCACCGCGCTCGTCGCCCTGTGCCTCCGCCGGTACGTGCTGGACCATGGCCGGCCGCCTTTCCTCACCGTCGTCGGGGCCGTTCGCCCCCTGACACCGACGACGCTACGGGCCATTGCGGTCAGCTCGTGTCCGCAATGGCCCGTGAGCCGGAAGAGGCGGGCTAGAAGGGGAATCCGCTGCGGCCGTGCTGCACCGAGATCCATTTGACGGTCGTGAAGGACTCCAGCGTCGTCTCGCCGTTCAGGCGGCCGATGCCGGAGTGCTTCTCGCCGCCGAACGGCACGATCGGCTCGTCGTGGACCGTTCCGTCGTTCACATGGAACATGCCGGTGTCGACCTGCTTGGCGAAGGCCACGCCCCGCTCGATGTCGCCCGTGTGGACGGCGCCGCTGAGGCCGTACGGGGTGTCGTTGACGATGCGCAGCGCCTCCTCCTCGCCGTCGAACGGGATGAGGAAGACGACCGGGCCGAACACCTCCTGCTGGAGCAGCGCGGAGTCGGCGGGGACGTCGGTGAGCACGCTGGGCTCGACCAGGTTGCCGGACGTGCCGCCCCGGACCAGGGCGGTGGCGCCCTCGGCGAGCGCCTGCTCGACGGTGCCGGAGACCGCGTTCGCCTGCTGGGAGTTGATCACCGGGCCGATGACGGTCTGCGGGTCGCGCGGGTCGCCGACCTTCAGGGTCCTGACCTTGGCGACGAACTTCTCGGTGAACTCCTCGGCGACGGACGCGTCCACGAGGACCCGGTTGGCGGCCATGCAGACCTGACCCTGGTGCACGAACCGGCTGAAGACCGCCGCGTCCACCGCGTAGTCGATGTCGGCGTCGTCCAGGACCACCAGCGCGCTGTTGCCGCCCAGTTCGAGCACCGAGCGCTTGAAGTTCGCGGCGCAGACGGTGGCCACGTGCCGGCCGACCTTGTCGGAGCCGGTGAAGGAGATGACCTTCGGCACCGGGTGCTCGATGAACGCGTCGCCGATCTCGGCGATGTCGGTGACGACGACGTTGAGCAGGCCGCCGGGCAGCCCGGCGGCCTCGAAGAGCTTCGCGATCAGGGTGCCGCCGGCGATCGGGGTGTTCTGGTGCGGCTTGAGGACCACCGCGTTGCCGAGCGCGAGCGCCGGGGCGACCGACTTGATCGACAGCAGGAAGGGGAAGTTGAACGGGCTGATCACGCCCACGACACCGACCGGCACCCGGTAGACGCGGTTCTCCTTGCCGTCGACCGGGGAGGGCAGGATCCTGCCCTCGGGGCGCAGCGCCAGGTGGATCGACTCGCGCAGGAACTCCTTGGCGAGGTGCAGCTCGAAACCGGCCTTCACGCGCGTGCCGCCCAGTTCCGCGATGATCAGGTCGGCTATCTCCTGCTCACGGTCCTCTATGAGCCGAAGCACCCGCTCGAAGACCGCGCGGCGGGCGTAGGGGTTGGTCTCGGCCCACTTCTTCTGGGCGCGGGCGGCGGCCCGGTAGGCCTGGTCGACCTCGTCCACCGTGGCCACCGTGATCGAGGCCAGCTTCTCGTCGTCGTAGGGGTTGAAGTCGATGACGTCCCAGGAGCCGGTGCCCGGTCGCCATTCTCCGTCGATGTACTGCTGGGCCAGGTCGCTGAAGTAGGACGACATGTGATCCCTCAATCACTAGCGGAGCCAGATCCTGGTCACGGACTGATCGCACGTCATCGTACTTGTGTTTAAAGCGAGTTGAAGGCGCAGTCAGGACAGTTGGAGCAGACCTCGGAGAAGGTCCCGGCTCTCGTCGGGGCCCGGGCTGTCCTGCTGGAGTTCCTTCAGCGCCTGCTCGTACTGGGCGACGTCCTCGCGCTTGTCCAGGTAGAGGGCGCTGGTGAGCTGCTCCATGTAGACGACGTCGGACAGATCGGCGTCGGGGAAGCTGAGGATGGTGAAGGCGCCGCTCTCGCCGGAGTGCCCGCCGAAGCTGAACGGCATGATCTGCAGCCGTACGTTGGGCCGCTCGGAGACCTCGATGAGGTGCTGGAGCTGGCCGCGCATCACCTCGCGGTCGCCGTAGGGGCGGCGCAGGGCGGCCTCGTCGAGCACGAAATGGAACTCGGGGGCGCCGGAGGCGAACAGGTGCCTCTGCCGCTCCAGGCGCAGCGCCACCCGGCGTTCGACGTCGGCCGGGCTCGCGCCCTTCATGCCGCGCCGCACGACCGCGCGGGCGTAGTCCTCGGTCTGCAGCAGGCCGTGGACGAACTGCACCTCGTAGACGCGGATGAGAGACGCGGCGCCCTCCAGGCCCACATAGGTGGGGAACCAGCTGGGCAGGACGTCGGTGTAACTGTGCCACCAGCCGGCCACGTTGGCCTCCCGGGCGAGGGAGAGCAGCGATTCGCGCTCCGTCTCCTCCGTGATGCCGTACAGCGTCAGCAGGTCTTCCACGTCCCTGGTCTTGAAGCTCACCCGGCCCAGCTCCATCCGGCTGATCTTCGACTCGGAGGCGCGGATGGAGTACCCCGCCGCCTCACGCGTGATGCCGCGCGCTTCCCGCAGTCGCCTGAGTTGCGAGCCGAGCAGCATCCGCCGCACCACCGATCCGGGCTCTCCCGCGCTCACGTTCGCCAGCCTCCCCAACCGTCTTCAGGGCCCGAAGTCTGCCACTAAAACACTCCGAGCAGTACTCGTCCGGTTACGGAAACGGAAAGAGGCGGGCCGTTTCTGCCTGCGGGTTGCCGGGAAAGGTCAGGACCTCTGGTGGCAACCGCCGAGAAGATGGCGGAAAAAATGGCCAAGAAGCGGTACGGGCAGGGCCATTTCGGTCGCGTGCACGTGCATCTGCCCTTGCATCTGCTGTGCGCATCCGAAACCATGGTGCCGCGCCACCGCTGCATCGCAACGACCGCGAATTCCCGGGAGTGCCTCGCATGGGGACGAATGGATCGACCATGCTCAAGCCGTTACGGCAGGGCCTTCCGCCGTTGGATCCCGCGGCCGTGTCCGATGCCGCCTCCTGCGCCCTGCCCGCCCGATACGAAGCGGTGCGCGAGGCCCGGCGCTTCACCCGCGGCACCCTCGACCAGTGGGACGTCGCCGACCGCTTCGACGACATATGCCTCGTCGTCTCCGAACTCGTCACCAACGCCCTGCGCCACGGCCTGCCGTCCGAGGCGGCATGCCCCGAACGCGCCCCGGCCGTACGGCTGCACCTGATGCGCTGGACCGAGCGGCTGGTGTGCGCGGTGCGTGACCCGAGCCACGAGACGCCGGCGCCGCGCGACTCGGACGACTTCTCCGCCGAGTCCGGGCGCGGGCTGTTCCTGGTCGACTCCTTTGCCGACAGCTGGGGCTGGCACCCGCTCGCGGGCACGCTCCACGGCAAGGTGGTCTGGGCGCTGTTCCGGCTCGAGTCGGCCGGCTGACGCGGTACGACATCGACGGACGCGCGGTGTCTACGCGCGTCGCCGAAGCTTCTCCGGCATGTCTGACATCGTTGCCATGACACCGGTGGAGACCCGCCGCGCGCCGCCGGGCGTCAGCTCACTATCAGGTGGTCGAACTCGCCGTCCTTGATGCCGAGGAGCATGGCCTCGATCTCCGCGCGCGTGTAGACGAGCGCCGGACCGTCCGGAAAGCGCGAGTTGCGTACGGCGACATCGCCGCCCGGCAACCGCGCGAACTCCACGCAGGAACCCTGCGAGTTGCTGTGCCTGCTCTTCTGCCAGGCCACTCCGACCAGCTGCGCGGCAGCAATGCCGTTGTACACGTCGTACCCCCCGTACACGCCGTCAACGTCGCGGTCCACAGGTCGCTCCCCGGTGGTGCACTGGCTGGTGGCCATAGGTGCTGTGGTCAACTGACCGGGATCATAACCCCGTTCACGTGCAGATGCATGAGCAAATGCACGTGCACGGGCGGTGGTCCCACGGTTACAGGTTTGACGTCCGCTTTACCCACCCGGGAGACGCCTGCGTCAGCCAAGCTGTTCCAGCGTCTGCCCCAGAGCAGGCAGGACATGCCCCCGCCAACCCCCGTCCATGATCTTCCGTGCCATCAGCTGAGCCGGATCGTCCGGATCGAAACCTTCGTGCACCAGGAAAAGACGCGTACCGCGCCCTTCTTGTTCCAGCGTCCACGTGATGGTCCAGTCCGCGGGGTTGGCCGGATCGGCGTCGGCCCAGCGGACGGACAGCATCCGCTCGATGTCGTAGGCCAGCACCCGTACCTCCACGACCCCGGAGAAACGGGCGTTGGGACGCGGGACGGAGGTCATCCGGTACCGGTGGCCGACCTCCAGCCGGAAGTGCTCGGCGCCGAGCATCTGCCACTGGGCGAGCAGTGCGGGGTCGGTGAGGGCACGCCAGACCTTGGCGGGCGGGTGCGGGAAGAACTGGTCGACACGGATGGTGGTCAGGTCGTCCGCGTCACTGCCGGGTTCGGTACTCATGGCTGGTCATCGTCGGGCAGACGGTCGAGCAGGTCACCGAGACCCTTCAGGCGGTCACGCCAGAACCGCTCGTACGGGTGGAGCCAGTCCTGCACCTCGGCGAGCGGGGCGGCCTCCAGGCGGTAGACGCGCTGCCGTCCGGAGCGCTGTTCGGAGACGAGGCCGGCCTCCCGGAGCACCTTGAGGTGTTCCGAGAGGCTCGGGCGGCGCATGTCGAAGTGGGCGGCCAGGGCCTGGACGGGCTGCGGTCCGCGCTCGCGCAGGAGTCGCAGCACCTCGCGGCGGGTGACGTTGGCGAGCGCGGCGAAGACGCGGTCCTCGGCGGCGGCACCCGTCCCGGTCCCAGTGCTCATGGCGCGCTCAGAAGCCTTCCTTCTCCGTCAGCAGCATCAGACCGTTGCCGTCGGGGTCCGTGAAGGACGCCATGCGCCCCCACGGATACTCCTCCGGACCCTGCACCTCGGTGCCCGCCTCGGCGAGCCGCGCGCAGTCGGCATCGACATCGGTCGTCACCAACATGATCCCCCGTGCCGAGCCGGGCTCGAAACCGCCCATGTCCGGCCCGGAGAGCGTGAAGACGGTCTGTGCTCCCTTCGGCGCGACCTGGAGCCAGCGCCCGGGCGGCATCTGCAGATCGGCGGTGACCTCGAAGCCGAGAACGTCTCGGTAGAAGCGCAGGGCGCGGTCCTGGTCGGTGACGGGCAGGGTGACGAAGGAGGCATGAGTGATGTTCATGGGTACGACAATAGGTAGGCGATTCCCTACGAGTCAAGCGTAGGAAATCTCCTACCCGCACATCTCGACCATCGCTGGCAGTACGGCGTGACGCCGCGCGGGCGCGTTCACAACGGATTCCCGCCCGGCGTCCGGAAGTCCCCCTGGTCACTGCTGGTAGCTTGCTGCGGGCCGTCCGGCCGAGGACGGCCGGCCGCTACGAGCTTGGGAGCTTTCCGGTGACTTCTGCGAGTGCTGCGACTGCTACGAGTGCTGCGAGGGCAAGGGTGCGGACCGCGACCGTGGCCGCGGGCCTGGTGGGCGCGCTCGCCGCGCTGACCGCGTGCAGCGGGGGCGGGGGCGACGGCGACAAGACCGCCTCCTCCTCGACGCCGAGCGCGACCAGCGCGTCGGCCTCCCCCTCGGGCTCGGGGGCCGCGAAGGGGGCATCCGGCAAGCTCCAGGGCAGCTGGATCACCACGAGCGGCGGCAAGATCGTGGCCCTGGTGATCACCGGCAAGAAGGCCGGGCTCTTCGTGACCGGCCGGAAGGCCTGGTGCCAGGGCGCCGCGGGCAAGGAGTCCGGGATGCAGATGATCCATCTGACCTGCCCCGACGGCAACAAGGACCGGGTCACCGGCATGGTCGACTCGGTGGACGCCAAGGGCATGACGGTGACCTGGTCGGGCGGGACGGGCAAGGAGACGTACACCAAGGCGGATGGCGGCAAGCTGCCTTCGGCGCTGCCGACCAAGTTGAAGCGTTGAAGCGGTGTCAGGTGTGAGTCCGGTGAGGAGTGCCACCTGAAGCGGTGATTCCACCGGGGGTGGGCGGACCCGGTCCAGGCGCAGGCGCCATGATGCAGGGGCACCGTCACGACCTCGATGGGACCTGCTCATGCGCGCCATTCCGCTCACCGTCACGGCCCTCGCCGCCGCCCTGCTGCTCACCGCCTGCAACGGCGGCGGGAGCAAGGGCAGCAGCAAGAACAGCTCGGCCTGCGAGATCGGCGGGGTCTCCGTGCAGATCGGGTCCGCGAGCGTGGCGCCGAAGGCCGGCGACACGGGCGAGATTCCGGTCAGCATCACCAACCAGAGCAAGCCCTGCACCCTGGACGACTTCGCGGGCGTCGCTCTGAGCGCCGGCAGCACCGAGGTCAAGGTGCCCGCCCTCAAGGGCGCCAAGGCCCAGAAGCTGAAGCTCGCCAAGGGTGACTCGGCGTCCTTCACCATCGCCTACGTGCGCGGCACGACGGGCGGCAAGGCCGCGCTGGACCCCAAGACCGTGAAGATCACCCTGCCCGGCACCACCGCCTCCCGAAGCTTCCCCTGGTCCTACGGCCCCGTCGCCACCGAGCCCGCAAGCACCGCCCCGAACGCCTCCGTGACGGCCTTCCAGCAGGTGGGCGACTGAGCGGCTCGACGAGTTGGGGAGGGTTGGGTCTGGGCGCGGTGGGTTCGGCCCGGGCTGAGGAGGGTTCGGCCCGGGCGAGGGGCAGGTTCGGTCTGGGCGGGGGTCGGTTCGGCCCGGGCGAGGGGCGGGTTCTGTCTGGGCGGGGGCGGGTTCGGCCCGGGCGAGGGGCAGGTTCGCTCTGGGCGGGGGTCGGTTCGGCCCGGGCGAGGGGCAGGTTCGGTCCGAGCGGGGGTCGGTTCGGTCCGGGCTGAGGATGGTTCGGTCCGGGCGAGGGGCGGGTTCGGTCTGGGCGGGGGCGGGTTCGGCCCGGGCTGAGGAGGGTTCGGTCCGGGCTGAGGAGGGCTGACGTCGGCTTCGGGCAGGCGGGCTTGGTCCAGGCGGGGCCGGCTCACGTCGGCTTCGGATGGGCCGACGCCGGCTGTCAGCGGGCTCACTCCAGTCTGGGGCGGGGTCTGACCTGGGCCTGGTCTGCGGCTCTTGCGCCCTCCGTCCAGCCGGCCGCGTCGCTCACGCCGCGCAGGCGGGTGGTCGTGGTCTCGGGGAACATGCGCTCCAGGCGATCGGTGACGGCTATCTCCCTCGTGGCGAGGACCGGCAGCAGGTCCTGGCTGACCTGGATCTCGGCGGCGGCCGCGAGCCGATCGCCGACGCGGTGGGCGTAGGCGGCCAGGAACGACTGCCGGAAGGTCTTGGTCCGCTTCCGCCCGCCGGCTCTCTGCGCGGCCTCCGCCTTGGTCATCGCGTGCGTGGCCTGCACCAGCAGCGAGGTGTAGAGCAGCTCGACCGCCTCCAGGTCCGCCTCGAAGCCGACGACCGTGGAGAAACCGAGCGGTTCGTTCCATACCGCGCGACAGTGGTTCGCGCCGGCCACGGCATCGAGCAGGACCGCCTTGGCCTGTTCGTACGGCGGCTCGACCCCGATCCGGCACGCGCCGGGCGCGTCCGGCGCGGGCGCCTCGGCGGCGAGCAGCGCCTCGTCGACGCTGTGCCGTGCCATCAGCTCCTGCGCCTTGGCACTGAGCGCCTCGGCCTCCTCCGGATACCCGGTCGCCTCGGCCTTGGCGAGCAGCGCGCGGATCCGGGCGAGCATGCGGGAGGCGGCCGGGCCGGGGGCGCGCCGGCGCTCCTCCTCCAAGGGCTCCAGGGCGGGCAGGCGCAGCAGCAGGCGGTACAGCTCCAGCGCGGTCGTGGCCTGCGAGAAGCGGTCGGCCTCGCGGTCGGGCCCCGCGGGCAGCTCCGCCAACTGGGCGGCCCAGCGGCGTCCGCGCGGGCGGTCCCGCCCGGCCTGGGCGCGGATCAGGGCGGTGGCCAGGCGCACATGCGCGTCCTCCAGCTCACGCCGCACCAGCCGTACGACATCGGCGGGCTGCCAGCCGCGCTGCCAGGCCGTCGCCACGAACTCCTCGCCGCGCCGCGCGAGTTCGGCGTCCGCGGCGGGATCGGCGGCAAGCAGGGAGGCGCCCGTGTCGAGGCCGGTGTCGGTGTCGTCGTAGAGGGCGGCGCTGAAGGCCCTCTCGACCGTGCTGGCTGTGCTGGTCACATCGTCGATCGTGCCATGCCCCACCGACAGCGCACCGAGCTTTGTCCACAGGCTGTGGATGAAGGGTTCCCCCGGATGGCGGGAGGGGTGACGGCTCTGGTCACCAGGACGGGAGCGCTGCCGGCCGAGGGTCCCGAACCTCAACGCCGCCGACCCGCCGACCGATTGGCCGCCCTATCGTCTCAGTCCCTGGAATTCGCCACGCGCGCGCGGGAGCGCGCGAAGCATGACGGCATGGTGGACACGTCTCTCTACGCGGCGTTCCTGATCGCCGCTTTCGCACTCTGCGTCACTCCCGGCCCCGACATGATGTTCATCGTGGCGGTGGGCGGCCGGGGCGGCCCCCTGACGGGGGTCGCGGCCGCCCTCGGGGTCGCCTGCGCCATGCTGGTGCACACGGTCGCCGCTGCGCTCGGCCTGTCGGCCCTGTTCCTGACCCTGCCGACGCTCTACGAAGCACTGCACTGGGCGGGCGCGGCCTACCTGCTGTTCCTCGCGGTCAGGGCGTTCCGGGGCGACGGCGGCCCGGTCGAGGCCGAGGCGGCACCGGGGAACGGGCGCCGGCGGGCGTTCTGGCGGGGCGCCGTCACCAATCTCCTCAACCCGAAGGTGATCCTCTTCAACGTCTCCTTCCTGCCGCAGTTCGTGAACCCCGGCCTGGGGCACGTGCGCGAGCAGTTCCTCGTCCTGGGCTTCACGATCACGGCGATGGGCGTGGTGGTGGACGGCTCGGTCGGGCTGCTCTCCGGGAAGCTCGCCTCGCTGCTGCGGCGCAGCCGGCGGGTCGCCCGGGGCCTGGACTACTTCACCGGGACGGTCTTCGCCGGGCTCGCGGTGCGTCTGGCGGTCGCACCGAAGTGACTGAGCAGGAGAGCTGGACTGTCAACTGTCGGTTGACACAGCTCGGGGTGCAACCTACGGTTGACACATGGCGACCAACCCGAACATCACGGCATCCGTACGCCTCGACGACCTCATCGAGGCCATCAAGAAGGCTCACAACGAGCCCCTCGAACAGCTCCAGGACGCGGTGATCGCCGCCGACCACCTCGGTGACGTCGCCGACCACCTGATCGGCCACTTCGTCGACCAGGCACGGCGCTCGGGCGCCTCCTGGACCGAGATCGGCCGGAGCATGGGCGTGACCCGGCAGGCGGCGCAGAAGCGCTTCGTGTCGAAGGAGTCCGGCGACCTCGACGCAGGCGACTTCAGCCGCTACACCCCGCGCGCGCGGAACGTGGTCATGGCCGCGCACAACGAGGCGGTGGCCGCCCGCAACCCGGAGGGCCGCCCCGAGCACCTGGTCCTCGGGCTGCTGGCCGAGCCCGAGGGCATCGGGGCCAAGGCGATCACCGACCAGGGCGTCCTGCTGGACGCGGTACGACAGGCCGCGGCCGCCGCGCTCCCGCCCGCCGCTGACGAGGTCCCGGACCTCGTCCCCTACGGTCCCCACGCCAAGAAGGCCCTGGAACTCACCTTCCGCGAGGCCCTGCGGCTCGGCCACAACTACATCGGCACCGAGCACATCCTGCTGGCGCTCCTGGAGCAGGAGAACGGCCAGGGCGTCCTCAGCGGCCTCGGCATCACCAAGTCCGCGACGGAGGCGTACATCGCCAACACGCTCTCGCTGCTGGCGGAGCAGAGGTTCCCGGCGGCCGGGGCGGGCGACACCACCGCATCGCAGGACTGAAACAGCAGGTCACAGCGATTGTCAGACCCGGCTGCCACACTCGCGGTCATGACCGACCGGTGGGCGCTCGCACCGGCCGAGGACTCAGGCGTGGACGTCGCCCCCCTCGGCCCGGACGGGCTGCCCGCCGGGCCGGTGCGGCGGGAGAGCGATCTCGCCGGGGCGGTGCGGAGCCGCCCGGAGGTGACGCGCTGGGTGTGGCGGTCCACCCCCGAGGTCTACCCGCGTCTGCTCGCCACGGGGGTGCGAGTGGAGCGGTGCTACGACATCGAGGACGCCGAGACCCTCCTGCTGGGCCACGAGGGCCGGTACGGCGAGCCACGCTCGGCCGCCGCCGCCCTGGCCCGCCTCCGGGGCGGCCCCGTACCGCCCGACCCGCCCCAGCGCTCGGCCGAACCGGGCGCCCAGTCCCCGCTGTTCGAGCCCACGGGCAACCACCTGCCCCTGACCGACCTCCTCGCGGTCTACGCCGAGCAGCTCCGGCGGCACCAGCGGACCGCCCTCCCGGACCGGATGCGGCTGCTGACGGCCGCCGAGTCGGCCGGCATGCTGGTGGCCGCCGAGATGAACCACGCGGGCCTGCCGTGGAGCGCCGAGGTCCACCGCCGCCTGCTGCACGACCTGCTGGGCGAGCGGTACGCGGGCGGCGGTGAACCGCGCCGCCTCGCCGAGCTGGCCGACGAGGTCTCCGCCGCCTTCGGCCGCCGGGTCCGCCCCGACCTGCCCGCAGACGTGATCAAGGCCTTCGCGCAGGCCGGAATCAAGGTGAAGTCCACCCGCCGCTGGGAGATCCGGTCCGTCGACCATCCCGCCGTCGAACCCCTGCTGGAGTACAAGAAGCTGTACCGCATCTGGGTGGCACACGGCTGGTCCTGGCTGCAGGACTGGGTGCGTGACGGCCGCTTCCGCCCCGAGTTCCTCGCCGGCGGCACGGTCACCGGCCGCTGGGTGACCAACGGCGGCGGCGGACTGCAGATCCCCAAGGTGATCCGCCGGGCCGTGGTCGCCGACCCCGGCTGGCGGCTGGTGGTGGCCGACGCAGACCAGATGGAGCCGCGCGTGCTCGCCGCCATCTCCCGCGACCCCGGGCTGATGGAGGTCGCCGGCCGCGCGAGCGACCTCTACCAGTCCGTGTCCGACCGCGCCTTCTCCGGCGACCGCGACCAGGCCAAGGTCGCCGTCCTGGGCGCGATCTACGGCCAGACCTCGGGCGACGGCCTGAAGAACCTGGCCGCGCTGCGCCGCCGCTTCCCCAAGGCCGTCGCCTACGTCGACGAGGCGGCACGCGCGGGCGAGGAGGGCCGGCTGGTGCGCACCTGGCTGGGCCGGACTTGTCCGCCGGCCGCCGGATCCGGCGAGGACGCCGGAGAGGAGGCGGGCATCCCCGTCGGGGACGACGACGCCGAGACGCAGACCGACGGCCAGACCGCCTGGGTCCCCGGCTACGCCTCCAGCAACTCCCGGGCGCGCGGCCGCTTCGCGCGCAACTTCGTCGTCCAGGGCAGCGCCGCCGACTGGGCCCTGCTGATGCTCGCCGGGCTCCGCCGGGCCTGCGCGGACCTCAAGGCGGAGCTGGTCTTCTTCCAGCACGACGAGGTGATCGTGCACTGCCCCGCCGAGGAGGCCGACGCGGTCGTCCAGGCCATCCGCGCCTCCGCCGACCTCGCCGGCCGGCTGACCTTCGGCGAGACACCGGTGCGGTTCCCGTTCACCACGGCGGTGGTGGAGTGCTATGCCGACGCCAAGTGAGCGCCGCGCGGGCGCACTTCGGCCACTTCGCAAGCGCTGCTCGCACTTCTGCCGACCACTCCGCGCGAGCTGCACCCCAAGCCATCGGTCGCTCCGTGCGAGCTGTTCGGCGGCCGTTCGCTCACTCCGCCAGAAGCTCCCGCAGTTCCGCCACGACCGCCTGCTCGTCGGTCCCGTCCAGCGCCGCGAGTGCCGAGCGCCAGGCGTCGTACGCCTCCGCCCGCCGCCCCCGCGCGCTCAGCAGCAGCCCGTGCTGGTGCCGGGCCAGGCCGCCCATGTAGCGGTCGGCGCGAGCGTCGGCCCGGCGCAGCAGCTCGGTGCACTCGCGGCCCGCCCGTTCGGTCTCCCCCAGCTGCCGCAGCGCGCGGACCAGACCGAGCCGGGTCTGGGACTCGCCGTGCCAGTCGCCGTGCCCGCCGAGGATGCGCAGGCTCTCCTCGAAGTGCTCCGCCGCGGCTGCCGGTTCGCCGAGGGTGAGATGGGCGTAGCCGATGTTGCAGTGCGCCGAGTGCTGCACGATGACCGCGCCGATCGCGTCCCCGATCGCCAGCGAACGCCGGTGCTGCTCGATGGCGGCACGCGGATCGGTGTGTTCGTAGAGGTTGCCAAGATGGCTGTGGGTGACGGCCTCTCCGTAGGGGTCGTTCAGCTGCCGCGAGTACGCCAGACTCTGCCGCAGCGCCTCCCCGGACTCCGCGAACCGCCCGAGCCCCTCCAGCAGCAGGCCCCGGTTGTTCAGGCAGCGCCGGATCCGGGAGACGACACCGAGCCGGCGCCAGATCTCCAGGGACCGGTCGGTGAGAGCGAGGGCGTCCTTCTGCCGGCCGGTCAGGAAGTGCAGGCCCGCCAGATCGCCGAGGGCGTACGCCTCGGCCGCCGCGTCCCCCAGCCGCCGCGCCGCCCCGAGCGCGGCCCGCCCCAGCACCTCCATCTCGGCGACCCGGCCGCCGCGCTGGACGTAGGGGAAGAGCAGCCGTGCGAGCGTCGAGAGGTGCGCGGCCCGGCGCGGGTCGGACACACCCGCGTTGCGTGACACCAGGGCGACGACGTTCTCCAGCTCCACCTCGCCCCAGCCGAAGGCCCGCTCGGCGGACTCGAAGGACGCCAGCGCGGCCACGTCGGCAGCGTGCTCCGGCGGCTGCGCCGAGGTGGGCCGGCGCCGGTCCTCCTGGTCGATCCCGGGCTCCGCGATCGCCTCCAGCAGCCGTTCGGCGACGGCGGCGTACCAGCGCAGGGCGATCAGGTCGGGGGCGGGCGCGGCGGCGAGGTCGGTCCGACGGCCGGCCACGCCCTGCGTGCCCGGGCTCTGCTCGCTGTCCGTGTCCGGAAGGCCGCCCGGCACTCCCGAGCCGGTGTCCTTCCCCGTGTCCGCCAGTTCACGGGCGAAGTCGCGGACCAGGTCGTGCGGGGCGTAACGGCCGTAGGCGGTCTCCTCCAGGAGGGCGACGTCGACCAGGCGGTCCAGGGCCGCCTCGGCGCGCCGCGCGTCGGTGCCGGTGAGGCGGGCGATCAGCGGAGCGCCGTAGGTCGGCAGGTCCAGCGCGCCGATGCAGCGCAGCGCGAGGGCCGCGTCCCGGTCCTCCTCGCGCTCGGCGGCGGCGAGCGCGTCGTGAGCGACGGCCAGGGAACGCCGGACGCTCAGGTCGTCGTACTCGAGATGGCGCAACCGGCCACCTGTCTCCGCGAGTTGGCCCGCCAGCACATCCGGGGTCAGGGCGCGGCGGGCGGCGAGCCGGGCGGCCACGACGCGCAGCGCCAGCGGGAGCCGGCCGGTCAGCTCGACCAGCGGGTGACCGGCGTCCAGTCCCTCGCGGCCGCTCACCGCGCGCAGCAGCGCCGCGCTGTCCTCGCCGGTCAGCGGGGCGAGCGGGAAGCGCCGGGCGCCGTCGAGCGCGGTCAGCGGCGAGCGACTGGTGACGATCACCGCGCAGCCGGGCCCGGCCGGCAGCAGGGGCCGCACCTGGGCCGCGTTCGCCGCGTCGTCCAGCACCAGCAGGACGCGGGCGGGGGCGAGCAGCGAGCGGAGCAACGCGGCGGCCGCGTCCGGGTGTTCGGGGATGCTGTGGGACTCGGCGCCCAGGTCCCGGAGCAGCGCGGCCAGCGCCTGGACGGAGCTGAGCGGGGCCATGCCGGGGGTGGCGCCGTGCAGATTGACGTACAGCTGCCCATCGGGGAAACGTTCCCGCAGCTCATGCGCGACCGCCAGGGCGAGCGCGCTCTTGCCGACGCCCGCCATACCGCTGATCACGGCGACGGCCGGAGCCGGGGCGGGCGGCTCGGTGAGCGCGCGCCGCAGCTCGCGGCGGACCTCGACGCGGCCGGTGAAGTGCGCCGGAGGTGCTGGGAGTTGCGCGGGCCGCGGGGTCTGCCGGGCGTCCGGCGCGGCACCGCCCTCGTGCGGGCCTGGCGTTGTGGCTTCCTCCCCGACGGCACCGCCCAAGTGACCGGCGCCCACGGCCTGGTGGTCGCCCTCCATGTCCCGCCGCCGCCCCTCGCGCTCCCCCTCGCCTCCCTTTCGTTCCCCGCCTCTCCCCCGCAGCACCTCGACATGGGCCTCGCGGACCGCCGGGCCGGGTTCGATGCCGAGTTCCTCGATCAGGCGGGCGCGCAGATCGCGATGGACCGCGAGGGCTTCGGCCTGACGGCCGGTACGGTGCAGCGCGAGCATGAGCTGACGGTGGTACGCCTCCCGCAGCGGATACTCGGCGACCAGCGCCGCGAGCTCCGGGACGATCCCGGCCAACCGCGCTCCCTCCAGGGCGAGTTCGGCGTCGTAGCGCCACTCCAGCAGGAGCAGTCGGGCCTCCTCCAGCCGCTGCACCAGGGCATAGCCGCCGAGGTCGGCGGGGAGCCCGCTGAGCGGGGCGCCGCGCCAGAGCGCGAGCGCGGCCGTACAGGCCCGTACGACACCCGGCCAGTCCCGCCGGACATGCGCGGCGCGCGCCTCGGCGACCCGGGCTTCGAAGACGTGCAGGTCCAACTCGCCCTGGTCCACGCGCAGTACGTACCCCGGCGGTACGGCCCTGAGCCGGTCGGGGTCGTCCAGGAGCCGGCGCAGCCGCGTGACGTGGTTGTGCAGGGACGCCTGCGCGGAGACCGGCGGCGCCCCGCCCCACAGGGCGTCCTTCAGCGACTCCACCGACACGACCCGGCCCGGTTCCAGCAGCAGTGCGGCCAGCAGCGCGCGCACCTTCGGGCTGCCGATGGCACGGACGCCGTTGTCGGTATCGGTGCCGTCGTGGAGAGAGTCGCCCGGAAGGGCTTCGGTCGTCTCGTACGAGATCCCGAACGGCTGTGGGTCGTACAGGACCGGCGGCCCCAGCAGTCCGAACCGCAGCTCGCACCGCCGCATCACGCCGCCCCACTGCCTTCCCGCGCGGTCGGGACCGACCGTGCTCCGCGACGGGCCTGTGCCCGCCGTTCCCTGCGAGCCTGGGCCCGCGGTTCCCTGGCGGAATTCCGCCCTGTTCACAACGGTTTCCCGCCACCTTCTGCCGGCCGGACCGGCCGCGGATCGGCCTGCCCTACGGCCTGTTTCGGATACCGTCGGCGAATTCCGGCCAACGGGCCCGCCATCCGCCGACGAACCGTTGGCCACATGTTAGCGATCCGTTGGCGAATCCTGATGTGATCATTTCCATCGGATCTGGCCCGACGGCGCGCGCGTATGTCGCGTAACTCGGGGGAGTGTCGCCGTAGGCCGGGTCCGGGGACGCAAGGGGCCCCGGTCGGCGGAGGTGAACGCCCGGGGCCCCGTCCCGTTCCCTGCCCCAGTCCCTTCACGCCGGTCAGGCGATCGACGAAGGCGCCCAGCCCATCGCACCGATGACGGCTCCCAGCGATGACGGCCCGCGCGGATGCGGGCACCCACCGAAAAGGCCTCCCAACCCGCCGTGCGCCGCCCCGCGCCTCAGATCACCGGCGGGCGCCCCAGCCGGGTGAGCCGCCACACCGTCCGCCAGCGCATGGCTCGGCGCTCGCCGGCCGGTTTCCGCAGCCCTTCCACGAACCCGCCGAACCACGCCTTCAGCCCCGCCGCAGAGCGTGTGCGGGCGAGGGTGAGCAGCGTCCAGACCCCGAGGTGCACGGGGACGAGCGGCAGCGGCAGCCGGCGCCGCACGAGCCAGACCCGGTTGCGGGCATTGACGCGGTAGTAGATGGCGTGCCGGGCCGGCGAGGTCTTGGGGTGCTGGAGCAGCAGCTCGGGGGCGTAGAGGATCTTCCAGCCGGCGTCGGCGGCGCGCCAGGCGAGGTCGGTCTCCTCGTGCGCGAAGAAGAACTCGGCGGGCCAGTCCCCCGTCTCGGCCAGCATCGCCATGCGCAGGGCGTGCCCGCCGCCGAGGAACCCGGTGACGTAACCCCCGCGCAGCGGATCCGACTTGCCCACGCGGGGTACGTGCCGCTGCTGGGTCTCGCCGTGTTCGTCGGCGATCCGGAAGCCGACGATGCCGAGGCGCGGGTCGGCGGCGTACAGGTCCCGTACACGCCGCAGCACATCGGCGTCGACGAGCAGGCCGTCGTCGTCCAGTTCCACCACGACGTCGACGTCGCCGTACTCCCGCAGGCGGGCGAGGGCGACGTTGCGGCCGCCCGGGCAGCCGAGGTTCTCCTCCACGTCGATGGTGGTGACCTCGCCGGGCAGGGAGAGCCGGCGCGCGAACTCGGGCAGCCGGCAGCCGTTGCCGACGATCACGATGCGGGCGGGGGCGAGGTCCTGCTTGGCCACGGACTCCAGCAGGGCGTCGACCTCGGCGGGCCGGTTGCCCATGGTCACCACGGCTACGGCGATCCTCGGCTCCACCACGTCCCTCACCCCATCCGGCCGCCGGCGGCGCCGCGCCCTGACCGCGCGGCGCCCACCGTTCACCAAGATGTTGCCTCAGATCCGCGGGTTCACCCGACCCCGATTCACTTTGCAGCCCCTTTGCTCCACGTTTGTCCGGGCATGGAAACCAAGCGGTGACGGCATCCCCCGTCCACCGGCCACGCCCCCTCCGGGCGGGCGTGCCGCGATCGGCACCGCGGGCCTGCTTCTCCCCCAACACACAAGAAACCCCAGGCCAGCTGATATCTGACCCGGGGTTCCAGTGGAGCCGCCTTCGGGATTCGAACCCGAGACCTACGCATTACGAGTGCGTTGCTCTGGCCATCTGAGCTAAGGCGGCGCGCCGTCCGCACCATGGTGCGATCGGCAACGTCGGTAAGTCTACACAGTTTCCGGGGGTGCTCCGACCACGCCCCGGAGGCGGGGGATCCGGGGCGGGCCGCAGGGGTGTGGCAGGGGCTATGAGCAGCGTTTTCCGGCGGTGGGCGGGGTGCCGCGGAGCAGGTAGGTGTTGATCGCCGTGTCGATGCAGGTGCTGCCCCGGCCGTAGGCGGTGTGGCCGTCACCGACGTATGTCAGGAGGCGGCCCGAGGAGAGCTGGCGGGCCAGGGACTGGGCCCAGTGGTAGGGGGTCGCGGGGTCGCGGGTGGTGCCGACCACCACGATCGGCGCCGCGCCCTTCGCCTCGATGCGATGCGGCTCACCCGTGGCCTTCACCGGCCAGTACGCGCAGTTCAGCGAGGCCCAGGCCAGGCCGTCGCCGAAGACCGGGGACGCCTTCTCGAAGGCGGGCAGGGCCTGGTCGACCTGCTCGGGGCCGGTGAAGGCCGGCGGCAGGTCCAGGCAGTTCACGGCCGCGTTGGCCATCATCAGGTTGCTGTAGTGGCCGTCGGCGCCACGTTCGTAGTAGCTGTCGGAGAGCGCGAGCAGGCCCGCGCCGTCGTTCTTCCTCATCGCCGAGGTCAGCGCCTCGCGCAGCTGTTCCCAGGTGCCCTGGTCGTACATCGCGGCGATCACCCCGGTCGTGGCCAGCGACTCGTTCAGCTTGCGTCCGTCCGCGTCGCCCGCCGTGATGGGGTGCGCGTCCAGCTTCCGGAAGAACGCCCTGAGGTGGGCGCCGACCTGCGCCGGCGATGTGCCGCTGCTGCCGAGTGGGCAGTCGGAGTGCCGTACGCAGTCCTTCGCGAACGCCTCGAACGCCGTCTCGAAGCCGGCCGTCTGGTCCAGGTTCATGCGCCGGGAGTCCACGGACGGGTCCATCGCGCCGTCCAGGACCATCCGGCCCACCCGGTCCGGGAACAGGCCCGCGTACGTCGCTCCGAGGAACGTGCCGTACGACGCCCCCACGTAGTTCAGTTTCGGATCACCCAGCACCGCCCGCAGGATGTCCATGTCGCGGGCCGCCTCGACGGTGGAGACGTGCCGCAGCAGCCGCGCCGAGTGCGCCCCGCAGCTCTCGGCGAACGTCCTGTCCGCCTTGACCACCGCGTTCTGCTCCTGCTGGTCGTCGGGCGTCAGGTCCGTTTCCGTGTACGTGTCCATCTGGCGCCCGTCGAGGCACTTCACGGGCTCGCTGCGGGCCACGCCCCGCGGATCCACCGCGACCATGTCGTAGCGGGCGCGGACGTCGGCCGGGTAGCCGATGCCCGCGTAGCTCTGGACGTAGGCCACCGCCGAGCCGCCGGGGCCGCCCGGGTTGACCAGCAGCGAACCGAGCGGCCTGCCCTTGCCGGTGGCCGGCTTTCGGGTGACGGCCAGCCGGACGTCACCCGCACCGGGATCGGCGTAGTCCAGCGGGGCCTTCATCGTGGCGCACTGGAAACCGGAGGCACCGCAGCTGCGCCAGTGCAGCCGCTGGGAGTAGTACGGCGTGAGCGCCGACGGTGTCGCACGCGGCAGCGCGGCCAGCACCGCGTCCGCCGCACCGCCCGCCGACGTCGAGCTCCCGGAGGAGCAGGCGGACACGAGCAGGGCGGCGGCCGCGAACAGGGCGGCCGTGAGGCGGGCCGACGTCCGGGTGCGGGCGCCCCGGGTCCGGCGGAGGGATGGCCTGGTGTGCATCAGGCGAGCGTAACGCTGTGCGATGCTCCGGATGCGGTGCGTGGGAGCAGTGGCCTCGTACGGGGGACAACGGCGGCGGCTTCGTACCCGTGACATCGTCGGGTGAGGTGACGTCGTCCTACCCGTGACATCGTCGGCCGGCCTCCCGGCGCGGTGTTCAGCCCGTGCGCAGCGCCATCGTCATGGCCTCCACCGCAAGCAGCGGGGCCACGTTGCGGTCGAGGGCCTCGCGGCATGCGGCGATCGCCTCGATACGGCGGAGTGTGGATTCCGGGGTGCTGCCGCGCGCCAGCCGCTCCAGGGCGTCCTCGGCGTCCGCGTTGGCGATCGCCACGCTCGAGCCGAGCTGCAGGGCGAGGACGTCGCGGTAGAAGGCAGTGAGGTCACCGAGGGCGATGTCGAGGCTGTCGCGCTGCGTGCGGGTTCTGCGGCGCTTCTGCATGTCCTCCAGATCCTTCATCACGCCCGCCGTGCCGCGGGGCAGCCGGCCGCCCTGGACCGCGCCCAGCGCCGCCTTCAGCTCCTCGGCCTCCTTGCCGTCCATCTCCTCGGCGAGCTGCTTGGCGTCCTCGGCGGCCGCGTCGACCAGTTCCTGGGCGGCCCTGAGGCAGGCACCGACCTCGTCGAGCCGGAGGGGCAGCTTGAGGACGGCCGCGCGGCGCTCGCGGGCCGCAGGGTCGGTGGCCAGGCGCCGGGCGCGGTCGACGTGCCCCTGGGTGGCGCGGGCGGCGGCCGCCGCGACCTCGGGTTCGATGCCGTCGCGCCGTACGAGCATGTCGGTCACCGCGTCCACGGACGGCGTGCGCAGGTTCAGGTGGCGGCAGCGGGAGCGGATCGTCGGCAGGACGTCCTCGACGGAGGGTGCGCACAGCAGCCAGACCGTGCGCGGGGCGGGCTCCTCCACCGCCTTGAGGACGGCGTTGGCCGACTTCTCGTTCAGCCGCTCGGCGTCCTCCACCAGGATGATCTGCCAGCGGCCGTTCGCCGGGGAGGTGAACGACTTGCGGACCGTGTCCCGCATGTCCTTCACCAGGATCTCGGAGCCCACGGCAGCCACCGAGGTGACGTCCGCGTGGGTGCCGAGCAGCGCGGTGTGGCAGCCGTCGCAGAAGCCGCAGCCGGGGGCTCCGCCGAGGGCGCGGTCGGGGCTGACGCACTGCAGGGCGGCTGCGAAGGCCCTGGCCGCCTGGTTCCGGCCCGCTCCGGGCGGCCCCGTGAACAGCCATGCGTGCGTCATCTTCGACGCCTCGGGCAGCGGCTCGTCGGCCGCGGCGGCCGTGACGAGGGCGTCGGCGTCCCGCGCGGCCGCGTCGAGCACCGCGCTCACCTTCGCCTGCCCGACGAGGTCGTCCCATACGGTCATGGGTCACGCCGCCCTTCCGTCACACTCCGCGTTCCTGCCCTCCATTGTGCGGGCGGGCACTGACAACGCGGTCCGCGTGCGCGCCGAAGGCCGGTGGGAACGGCGCGCTCGCCGGTAGCGGCCGTGCCGGCCGTCAGCCGCGGCGGCCCCGGCCCCTGCGGCCCTGCTCCTCGTCGTGGTCGCCGTGCTCCCGCTCGTCGTAGGACCCCAGCAGTTCGTCCGCCAGCGACGGCAGGTCGTCCAGCGGGGTCTCCTCGGCCCAGTCGGGACGCGGCCGGCGGCGAGGGGTGCCGTCGGCGTCGATCTGCGGCATCTCGCGCGTACGGTCCTCGGAGCCGTCGGGGCCCGCGGCGGACCGCTCGTCCCGGAAGAAGCCGGGCGGCAGCCGGTCAGCGGGGGCGTCATCCCGTACGGGCGGCAGTACGGCCGTCTCGTCAGCCGCACCCGGAACCACCGGCGGCAGCACCGCCGTCTCGTCCGTCGCGCCCGGAACCCGGGGCAGCACCGCCGTCTCGTCCGTGGCGCCCGGAGCCGCCGGAGGCTGCGGCAGCTCGGCGGTCACCTCGGAGTCCGGGTGGGACGCGCCGGAAGCCTTGGCGTCCTGGACGTCCTGGGCGTTCTCGGCGGAGTCGCCCCGCTCCTCGCGCACCGGACGCAGCACCGTCGTCTCGTCCGTGGCCGCCCCGCGCGTGCCCGGATCGCCCTGGCTGGGCGAGACCACTGGGGTGGGAACCGTCGCCGCGTCCGGGGCCGGGCCCGGCGCGGCCGGCAAGGGCGTGCTGGACCGGCGGGCCGCCATGTCGGCCGCCGCCGCTGCCTCGGTCGCCTGCCTACGGGCCTCCTCGGCGCGCAGCAGCGCCTCCTCGGCCTTGCGCTGCTTCTCCAGGCGCCGCGCTTCCTCCTCGGCACGCAGCCGGGCCTGCCGGGCCTCTTCCTCGGCGCGCAGCCGGGCCTCCTCCTCGGCCTGCTTGCGGCGCCGCTCCTCCTCGGCCCTGCGGCGGGCCTCCTCCTCGGCGCGGGCCTTCTCCTCGGCGAGCAGCCGCTGCCGCTCCTCCTCAGCACGCCGGGCGGCCTCCGCGGCCCGCTGCCGGGCCTCCTCCGCCTGCCGTTCGGCCTCGCGGCGCTGGGCCTCCTCCAGCTCGCGGCGCTTGCGTTCCTCCTCCTCGGCGCGCAGCCGGGCCAGCTCCTCCTGGCGCTCGCGCTCCAGGCGCTCCTCCTCGGCCTTGCGCGCGGCCTCTTCTTCGGCCTTGCGGCGGGCCTCCTCCTCGGCCTTCTTCCGGGCCTCCTCCTGGGCCTTGACCTCGGCCTCGGACAGCGGCAGCACGGTGTCGAGCCGGTGCCGGATCACCGTGGTGACGGCCTCGGGCTCCTGGCCGGCGTCCACGACCAGGTAGCGGCCGGGGTCGGCGGCGGCCAGCGTGAGGAAGCCGGACCGCACGCGCGCGTGGAACTCCGCCGGCTCCGACTCCAGCCGGTCCGGCGCCTCGGTGAACCGCTCGCGGGCGGTCTCCGGCGAGACGTCCAGCAGGACGGTCAGGTGCGGGACGAGCCCATTGGTCGCCCAGCGGTTGATGCGCGCGATCTCGGTCG
Organism: Streptomyces sp. NPDC002076; assembly: GCF_053593835.1. Classification (NCBI taxonomy): domain Bacteria; kingdom Bacillati; phylum Actinomycetota; class Actinomycetes; order Kitasatosporales; family Streptomycetaceae; genus Streptomyces; species Streptomyces sp. NPDC002076. The sequence continues at coordinate 35,115 of NZ_JBSFDI010000035.1, read as the reverse complement.
GGGACAGATCGCGGCCGGCGCCCTGGTAGGCGACGGACGAGTCGATGTAGCGGTCGGAGATGACCACCGCGCCGCGCTCCAGCGCGGGGCGTACGACGGTGTCGACGTGCTCGGCCCGGTCGGCGGCGTACAGCAGCGCCTCCGCGCGATGCGACAGGCCCGCCGACGAGACGTCCAGCAGGATCGAGCGCAGCCGCTTGCCGACGGGCGTGGCCCCCGGCTCGCGGGTGAGCACGACCTCGTGGCCCTTGCCGCGGATCCACTCGGCGAGGGCCTCGGCCTGGGTGGACTTTCCGGCGCCGTCGCCGCCCTCCAGAACGATGAAGAAGCCGCCCGCCGCCGGTGCCTCGACGGGGTCGTCGCCGCCGAGCAGCGCGTCCTTGAGGTCCTGGCGCAACGGGATGCCGGAGCGGTCGTCGACCTTGGCGAGCACCAGCGCCGCCACCGGCAGCAGCAGCGCGCCGACCAGCATCAGCGTGAAGGAGGCGCCGCCGTGCGCGAAGACGAACTTGCCGTTCTCCAGCCGGTGCCGGCCGATGAGCCCGGCGGCCACGGGCGCGATCAGCGCGCCGAGCGCCACGAAGACCCGCACGACCGCGTGCAGGTGCTCGGTGACGCGCCCCCGGCGGTAGTCCTCGGTCTCCTGGTCGAGCAGCGCGTGCCCGGTGTTCGCGGCCACGCCCGCGGTGACGCCGGCGAGCGTGACGATCAGCAGGACCGTGGTGACGTCCGGGACCAGACCAGCGGCCAGCAGGGCGATGCCGGTGAAGGCGATCGCGAGGGCGAGCAGCCGGCGGCGGGACAGCGAGGGCAGCAGCGCGGGGGCCGTACGGATGCCGACGGCGACACCGCCGGTCAGGCCCAGCACCAGCAGGCCGTACAGCACCGGGCCACCGCCCAGGTCGGTGGCGTGCAGCACGCACACCGAGACGGCCGCCGCGATGGCTCCGGCGACCGCGGCGGCGGCCGGGACGAGCAGCGGGATCGCGCCCGTACGGCCCTTGTCGACGCCGGTGCCGGTGCGCGGGCGGCGCAGGCCCTCCAGCGGGGACCGCGCGCGCGGGGTGCGCACGTCGGGCAGGTCGAGGAAGGTCAGCACGGACAGGGAGGCGGCGAACAGGCCCGCCGCCACATACGCCCCGAGGGCCGCGTGGTGCTGGTCGAACCAGGCCACGCCGGTGCCGAGCAGGTTGTTGAGCAGGCCGGCGGCGACCAGCGCGGCGGCCGCCAGCGGTACGGCGAGGAAGCTGGTGCGCAGCGACAGGCGGCGCAGGGCGTCCATGTGGTCCGGCAGCGGCCGTACGGTGGCGCCCTCCGGGGGCGGGCCGGGCAGCAGGGCAGGAGCCGCGCTCTCCCGGCAGACCGTCCACAGGCGCTCGGCGACTCCGGTGACGAAGGCGGTGACCAGCAGGACGGCCAGTGCGTTGTCCGGGGTCCAGTCGATCCACAGAGGCGCGACGATCAGCAGCGCGGCGCGCACGCCGTCGGCGCCGACCATGGTCCAGCGGCGGTCGAGCGGGCCCTCCTGGGCGGTGAGCGTGTTCAGCGGGCCGAGGAGGACCGCGCCGAACAGCAGCGCGGCGAGGACACGCGCGGCGAAGACCGTCGCCACTGCGAACGCCACGCCCCGGTATCCACCACCGAACGCGCCCTGGGCGATCGCCGCCTGGAGGGCGAGGACGACCAGGACGAGGAGGGCGAGGGTGTCGCCGACGCCGCTCACCAGCTGCGCGCTCCACAGGCGTCGCAATTCGGGTCGGCGCAGCAGGGAACGGACGGCGCGCTCGCGGGAGTCCGCGACCAGGGCGTCGTCCGGTGCTGTGGTGGTGGCCGTTGGCTGCTCGGCTCGCGTCATGCGTTCAGCCTATCCGGAGGCACCGACACCACACCCCGCCGCTCCTGGCATGCGCACGCCCCGACATCAAAGTGATGCCGGGGCGTACCGAAGTGATACAGAGGCGGAGCCTTCGCGAAGTCGAACGGCAGTGCGGAGGCTGATCAGGCCTCGGCGCTCGGTCTGCGCGCTCAGGCCTCGGCGGTCAGTCCTCCGCGCCCGAAGTCAGTCCTCCGCGCCCGAAGCCGTCGCCTTGGAAGCCGTGGCTTTCTTGGCGGTCGTCTTCTTCGCCGTGGTCTTCTTCGCGGCCGCGGTCGTCTTCTTCGCCGCCGTCTTCTTGGCGGCGGTCTTCTTCGCCGGGGCCGCCTTCTTGGCCGGGGCCTTCTTGGCGGTCTTCTTGGCGGGCGCCTTCGCACGCTTCTCGGCGAGCAGCTCGAAGCCGCGCTCCGGGGTGATCGCCTCGACGCTGTCGCCGGAGCGCAGGGTCGCGTTGGTCTCGCCGTCGGTGACGTACGGCCCGAAGCGGCCGTCCTTGACCACGACCGGCTTGCCGGAGACCGGGTCCTCACCCAGCTCCTTCAGCGGCGGCTTGGCGGCGGCCCGGCCACGCTGCTTGGGCTGGGCGTAGATCGCCTGCGCCTCCTCCAGCGTGATCGTGAAGAGCTGGTCCTCGGACTGCAGCGAGCGCGAGTCCGTGCCCTTCTTCAGATACGGGCCGTAGCGGCCGTTCTGCGCGGTGATCTCCTGGCCGTCGGCGTCGGTGCCGACGATCCGCGGCAGCGACATCAGCTTCAGCGCGTCCTCGAGCGTGACCGTGTCGAGCGACATGGACTTGAACAGCGAGGCCGTGCGCGGCTTGACCGCGTTCTTGCCGGTCTTCGGGGTGCCCTCGGGGAGGACCTCCGTGACGTACGGGCCGTAGCGGCCGGCCTTCGCGACGATCGGGTGGCCGGTGGCCGGGTCGGTGCCCAGCTCGAAGTCACCGCTGGGCTTGGCCAGCAGTTCCTCGGCCAGCTCGACGTTCAGCTCGTCCGGCGGCAGGTCGTCCGGGACGTCGTGGGACTGGTACTCCTCGGTGCCCTTCTCGCCGCGCTCGACGTAGGGGCCGAAGCGGCCGACGCGGAGCACGATGCCGTTGCCCACCGGGAACGACGACACCTCGCGCGCATCGATGGCGCCCAGGTCGGTCACCAGCTCCTTGAGGCCACCGAGGTGGTCCCCGTCGCCGTTGCCCGCCTCGGCCGCGCCGCCGTGACCGGTGCCTTCGCCGAAGTAGAAGCGCTTCAGCCACGGCACGGCCCTGGCCTCGCCGGCCGCGATGCGGTCGAGGTCGTCCTCCATCTTGGCGGTGAAGTCGTAGTCGACGAGCCGCCCGAAGTGCTTCTCCAGGAGGTTGACCACGGCGAAGGACAGGAAGGACGGGACGAGTGCCGTGCCCTTCTTGAAGACGTAGCCGCGGTCGAGGATCGTGCCGATGATCGACGCGTACGTCGACGGGCGGCCGATCTCGCGCTCTTCCAGCTCCTTGACCAGGGAGGCCTCGGTGTAGCGCGCCGGGGGCTTGGTGGCGTGGCCGTCGACCGTGATCTCCTCGGCGGACAGCGCGTCGCCCTCGGCGACCTGCGGCAGCCGGCGCTCGCGGTCGTCCAGTTCGGCGTTCGGGTCGTCGGCGCCCTCGACGTAGGCCTTCAGGAAGCCGTGGAAGGTGATCGTCTTGCCGGAGGCGCTGAACTCGACGTCCCGGCCGTCGGCGGCGGTGCCACCGATCTTCACGGTCACGGAGTTACCGGTCGCGTCCTTCATCTGGGAGGCGACGGTCCGCATCCAGATCAGCTCGTAGAGCCTGAACTGGTCGCCGGTCAGGCCGGTCTCGGCGGGAGTGCGGAAACGATCACCCGAGGGGCGGATCGCCTCGTGGGCCTCCTGCGCGTTCTTGACCTTGGCGGCGTACGTGCGCGGCTGCGGGGGCAGGTAGTCGGCGCCGTACAGCTGCGTGACCTGGGCGCGGGCGGCCGCGATCGCGGTGTCGCTCAGCGTCGTGGAGTCCGTACGCATGTACGTGATGTAGCCGTTCTCGTACAGCTTCTGCGCGATCTGCATGGTCGCCTTCGCGCCGAAGCCGAGCTTGCGGCTGGCCTCCTGCTGCAGCGTCGTCGTACGGAACGGGGCGTACGGCGAGCGGCGGTACGGCTTGGACTCGACGGACCGCACGGAGAAGCGCGTGCTCTCCAGGGCGGCGGCGAGGGCGCGGGCGGTCGCCTCGTCGAGGTGGAGGGTGTTCTCGCTCTTGAGCTGCCCCAGGGAGTCGAAGTCGCGGCCCTGCGCGATCCGCCTGCCGTCGACGGTCTGGAGGCGGGCGACCAGCGACGACGGGTCCGACGTATCACCCGCACGGCCGGTCGCGAAGGTGCCCGTCAGGTCCCAGTACTCGGCAGAACGAAACGCGATGCGCTCGCGTTCCCGCTCGACGACGAGACGCGTGGCGACGGACTGGACGCGGCCGGCCGACAGGCGCGGCATGACCTTCTTCCACAGGACCGGCGAGACCTCGTAGCCGTAGAGGCGGTCGAGGATGCGGCGGGTCTCCTGGGCGTCGACGAGCTTCTGGTTGAGCTGGCGCGGGTTGGCGACGGCCTCGCGGATCGCGTCCTTGGTGATCTCGTGGAAGACCATCCGCTTGACCGGGATCTTCGGCTTGAGGACCTCCTGGAGGTGCCAGGCGATCGCCTCGCCCTCCCGGTCCTCATCGGTGGCGAGGAAGAGCTCGTCGGAGTCCTTCAGCAGGTCCTTGAGCTTCTTGACCTGCGCCTTCTTGTCGGCGTTGATCACATAGATCGGCTGGAAGTCATGGTCGACGTCCACACCGAGGCGGCGCACCTCGCCGGTGTACTTCTCGGGCACCTCCGCGGCGCCGTTGGGGAGGTCGCGGATGTGCCCGACGCTCGCTTCGACGACGTAGCCGGGGCCGAGGTAGCCCTTGATCGTCTTCGCCTTGGCAGGCGACTCGACGATGACGAGTCGGCGGCCGCCCTGTGCGGTCTCGCTGGTCGGGGACAACTTCGCTCTTCTCTCCGGTCGACGCTGGGGCCTCCCCAGGGCTTCCTCCCGGGGTCGCGGCGTACTGCTGGCACGTGTGACGCTGCGGAGTGTGACGGTACATCCCGCCCCCGTGTCAAACGGGAAAAGCCCACAACGGCCACTCGAACGGTAACCCGACTACCGCCATTCCTGCCGCCCGGACTACCGGGTACCCACTCGAGGCATGTCCGGAGCGTGACGCTCCCCTTACTTCCGCGGCACTCTCACCGCCGCACGCCTGCCGATGTCAGAGGCGGGTCAGGCAGTACACACCGAGGCCCAGCGCGACCGTCCCAGCCACGCTCGCGAGGGCCGCCGATGCGACCTGGTTCACACCGTGGGCCACCGGCTCGCGGCGCCTGAGGCGGGTGCCGGTCCAGGCCAGCAGGGCGCCTCCGAACAGGGCGAACACCGCTCCCGCGAAGATCGCCGGCCCGCTCTCCATCCCCCGCCCACCCCTTCCGCGCCGTCCGGTTCTGCCCGCGCCCGGAGACTGGCACGCACGGGAGACGAGTGAGGGACGGGCGGGCGACATCAGGGTGAACGACCAGCCGGCACGATATCGCACACATGACCGAATAGAGACCTTGACCGATCCGGCAGCCATATTTTTCCGGCCGTTTTCCCGGCGTCGGCGCGTCATGGCAGCGGCATGGACGCGTCACGGCACCCCGGAACGGGTTCGCGCCGGCCCGTGCCACCGGCATACGACGATGATCCGGGCGCGGCCACGAGGGCATCGGGAGACGGCTACGACCGCGCCGGTACCCGGCGTACTTCAGGCGACCCAAGCCGCCGTAGCCCCGCCGCACGGCCGGACCAGCCGCCGCAGCCCTGTCACCCGCACGCTCGGTCAGCGCGCCGGGTCGAGGAAGCCCTGCTCCACCAGCAGGCGGATCTGCGCGGGCGTGCGGTCGCGGAGCACCACCGGGTCCTCCTGCATGAGCTGGGCGATGGCGTCCAGGATGCGGCCCGCGCTCAGTGTGCCGTCGCAGACGCCCGCGAACCCGGCCCCGACGGTGTCCACCTTCGTGGCCCGGCGCATCCCGCGGTGCTGGCGCAGCACCACATGCTCGGGGTCCTCGGCACCGGGCAGCCCGACCTGCTCCTGGACCACCTCGGCGGCAAGCCTGAAGTGGCTGTCGAGCAGTGCCGCGTCGTCGTGCTCCCGGAGATAGTCGAGACGCTCGAAGTGCGCCCGGATCGTGTCCCCGAGAGGCTGTTCGACCGGGTGCGGCCACTCCTCCACCGTGACGACGGGCTCGGCGGAACCGGTCCGGCGCAGGGTGATCCAGCCGAAGCCGACCGCCTTGACCTTGCGCGCCTCGAACTCGTCGAGCCAGGCGTCGTAGCGCGCCTGGTACTCCGCCGGGTCCCCGCGGTGGTCACCGGCGTCCCTCAGCCACAGCTCGGCGTACTGCGTGACGTCCTGTACCTCGCGCTGCACGATCCAGGCATCGCACCCGCGCGGCACCCACGACCTGAGTCTGTCCTGCCAGTCCTCCCCTGCCACGTGCTGCCAGTTGGCGAGGAACTGCGCGAACCCGCCCTCGTTCAGCCGTTCCCCCGCCTGTTGAACGAGCGAGCGGCACAGATCGTCCCCGCCCATGCCACCGTCCCGGTACGTGAGGCGGGCGCCGGGCGAGATGACGAAGGGCGGGTTGGAGACGATCAGGTCGAAGGTCTCGTCGTCCCGCACCGGTTCGAACAGCGAGCCCTCGCGCAGGTCGGCGGCGGGGGCGGCGGAGAGCGCGAGCGTGAGCGCGGTGATGTGCAGCGCGCGCGGGTTGAGGTCGGTCGCCGTCACGCGCGTGGCGTGCTGGGCGGCGTGCAGCGCCTGGATGCCGGAGCCGGTGCCGAGGTCCAGGGCGGACGCGACCGGCGTACGGACGGTAATGCCGGCGAGTGTCGTGGAGGCACCGCCGACGCCAAGTACGACGCCCTCGTCGCGCTGCCCGATCCCGCCGGCTCCGCCGACCGCGCAGCCCAGGTCGGAGACGATGAACCAGTCCTCGCCGCCGGGACCGCCGTAGGGCCGTACGTCCACGGTGGCGGCCACCTCGTCGCCGCCCACGCGCGTGAGCCACCCGGCTTCCAGCGCCTCCTCGGCCGGCAGAACGGCCGCCACGCGCGTGTACGGCACCGGTTGCTGGAGCAGGAACAGCCTTACGAGCGTCTCCAGCGGCGTGTCGCCACGGGTCGCCCTCAGTGCGGGCACGGTCTCGCTGCGGGCCAGCGCCGCGTAGGCGGGGGCGCCGAGCAGGTCGAGCAGCCCGTCGGCGGTGAAGGAGGCGGCCAGCAGCGCCGCACGCAGGCGCGCGGCGCTGTCGGGCCGGTCGGAAGCGGGCAGGGAAGCGAGTCCGGAGTCAGTCACACCCCCCATTGTGGCCCGCGGCCCCTCCCGGACGCGGCCTCAGCACGCCCCACGGCTGGGCCCCGGCACGCCTCGGGACCCGGCCGGGCCACAGCCCGCCGGACGGCGGCGGCCGACGACGGGACCTGGCCCGCAACCGGCGCACGCCGCCCCGGGATACGCTGCCGACGGCCCGAGCGGGGCTCGCGAGCCGGCCTTCCGTTCCGCGGGCCGAACCGTGCAGCCGAGGCCGTGGTCCGCGACCGTGTTGCCCCGATCGTGATCAGTCAGCCGCAGCCGCGGGCTGTCGTCCCGTCAGCTGCAGCCGCCGGCCGCCATCCGGGTCAGCCCGTCGACGGCGAGGACGACGAAGCCGTTGCGGCGACCTTCTTGCAGCTGGCCTGCTGGGCGATGGCGTTCTTGACGTCGCCCTGCTGGAGCTTCTCCAGCGCGTCGGTGCCGCTCTGGTGCTGCTTCTCCAGGTCAGTCATCTGCACCGCGATGTCGTGCAGACCCGAGGCGAACTTGGCCTGGTCCTTGGTGTTCAGCGCGTCGACCTGCTTCTTCAGGCCGGCGTAGGAGGCGGAGAGGCCGTTGAAGCTCTTCACGACGTCCTGGAGCCGCTTGGCGCCGTCCTGGACACCGGGAGGCGCACCCGCGCCGCTGACGGCGGCGGCTATCGCCTTGTAGCCGTCGGCCATGTCCTGGAAGGCCTGCGAGTCCGTCTTCTGGAGGGTCTCGGGCTTGGCGGTGTCGGCGGCCGTCGTACTGATCGCCGCGTTCGCCGCCTTGATCTTCGCGTCCTGCGCGGGCACCGCGTCACACACCGACTTGGCCCAGGCGACCAGCTTGGGGTCGGGTCCCTTGTCACCGCCGCTGCTGGTGCATCCCGACAGCGCCACCACCAGTACCGCACCGCCGGACAGTGCGGCCGCGAGCTTCTTGTTCACCGGATTGGTCCCTTCCATGGCTCTCGGCCCACGGACCCTACACGGCGGACCCACACCCTCCGCACCCCGAAAGCCCCCTAAGGATCCCTTTGTGACCCTTTGCACCATGCGAGAGAAGGCTCACCACGTGGGCGAGCCCACAGCCGCGCCCACAGACACGCCCGCAGCAGCGCCACAGACGGAAGCGGGCGGGCGGCACGTCAGCACGCGCCGTCCGCCCGCCCGTTGAGCAGGGCCTTCCCGGAAGATCTAGGAAACCACCGCCGTGTTCGGTGAGTTGGAGACCCGCTCAGCGCTCTCGTCGTCGCCGACGGCGATGCCGCGCCGCTTGGAGACGTACACGGCGACGACGATCACGGCGAGCGCGAGGATCGCGATCGCGATCCGTACGCCGATGCTCTTGTCGCTGCCGTAGGAGAACTTGATCACCGCGGGCGCGATGAGCAGCGACACCAGGTTCATGACCTTCAGCAGCGGGTTGATCGCCGGTCCCGCGGTGTCCTTGAAGGGGTCGCCGACGGTGTCGCCGATCACCGTGGCGGCGTGGGCCTCGCTGCCCTTGCCGCCGTGGTGGCCGTCCTCCACCAGCTTCTTGGCGTTGTCCCAGGCGCCGCCGGAGTTGGCGAGGAACACCGCCATCAGCGTGCCCGCGCCGATCGCGCCGGCGAGATAGGAGCCCAGCGAGCCGACGCCGAGCGTGAACCCGATGAAGATCGGCGCCATGACGGCGAGCAGACCTGGTGTGGCCAGCTCGCGCAGGGCGTCCTTGGTGCAGATGTCGACGACCTTGCCGTACTCGGGCTTCTCGGTGAAGTCCATGATCCCGGGCTTCTCGCGGAACTGCCGCCGCACCTCGAACACCACCGAACCGGCCGACCGCGAGACGGCGTTGATGGCCAGTCCGGAGAAGAGGAAGACGACCGCCGCGCCCGCGATGAGGCCGACGAGGTTGCTGGGCTGCGAGATGTCCAGGGACAGACTCAGCGGCGCGCCCGGCCCGGTGAGTTTCACCCCGACGTTCTGCACGTTGGTGGTGATCGCGTCGCGGTACGACCCGAACAGCGCCGACGCGGCGAGGACGGCGGTGGCGATGGCGATGCCCTTGGTGATGGCCTTGGTGGTGTTGCCGACCGCGTCCAGGTTGGTGAGCACCTGCGCGCCCGCGCCCTCGACGTCGCCGGACATCTCGGCGATGCCCTGTGCGTTGTCGGAGACCGGACCGAAGGTGTCCATGGCGACGATCACGCCGACCGTGGTGAGCAGGCCGGTGCCGGCCAGCGCGACCGCGAACAACGCGAGCATGATCGACGTACCGCCGAGCAGGAACGCGCCGTACACACCGAGCCCGATGAGCAGCGCGGTGTAGACGGCGGATTCCAGACCGACCGAGATGCCGGACAGGACGACGGTGGCCGGTCCGGTGAGGGAGGTCTTGCCGATGTCCCGGACCGGGCGGCGGTTGGTCTCGGTGAAGTAGCCGGTCAGCTGCTGGATGACGGCGGCGAGCAGAATGCCGATCGCCACCGCGACCAGGGCCAGGATCCGCGGGTCGCCGGCCTTGCCCCTGATCGCTGCGTCCGTCACACCGTGCAGAGCGGAGTACTTCGAGGGCAGGTAGACGAAGACGGCGATCGCGACCAGCGCGAGCGAGATCACCGCGGAGATGAAGAAGCCGCGGTTGATGGCCGTCATGCCGCTGCGGTCGGCGCGCCGCGGGGCGACCGCGAAGATGCCGATCATCGCAGTGAGGACGCCGATGGCGGGCACGAGCAGCGGGAAGGCGAGTCCGGAGTTGCCGAAGGCGGCCTTGCCGAGGATCAGGGCGGCCACCAGGGTCACGGCGTACGACTCGAAGAGGTCGGCCGCCATGCCCGCGCAGTCGCCGACGTTGTCGCCCACATTGTCGGCGATGGTCGCGGCATTGCGTGGGTCGTCCTCCGGAATGCCCTGTTCGACCTTGCCGACCAGGTCGGCGCCGACGTCGGCGGCCTTGGTGAAGATGCCGCCGCCCACACGCATGAACATGGCGATCAGGGCGGCGCCGAGGCCGAAGCCCTCCAGCACCTTCGGAGCGTCGGCCGCGTACACCAGCACCACGCAGGAGGCGCCCAGCAGGCCGAGCCCCACCGTGAACATGCCGACGACGCCGCCCGTGCGAAATGCGATCTTCATCGCGGTGTGCGAGACGGTGGTGAGATCCTTTTGCGGTTCGCCCGGTGCCGGTGTGGCTTCCCGGGCCGCCGCGGCGACCCTGACATTGCTGCGCACGGCGAGCCACATGCCGATATAGCCGGTGGCCGCCGAGAACGCCGCTCCGATCAGGAAGAACACCGAACGTCCGGCACGCTGATTCCAGTCGTCCGCGGGCAGCAGCATGAGCAGGAAGAAGACGACGACGGCGAATACGCCGAGCGTGCGCAACTGCCGGGCGAGGTACGCCTTCGCGCCTTCCTGGACCGCCTCGGCGATCCGCTTCATGCTGTCGGTGCCCTCGCCCGCCGCCAGCACCTGGCGCACCAGGATCCCCGCCACCACCAGCGCGGCCAGGGCGACCGCCGCGATGACGGCCACGATGATCCGGTTGTCGGCGGTCAGGACTGCGGCTGCGAGGGATGTGGGGTGACCCGATTGAGGGGTAGAAAGCCCCGCCATTCGTCCTCCTTGACGCTTGGGCTGAGCTCAAGATGTGGGGATTCTAGGTACCTCAGTGTGATCTAAACAGAGCGCGGTAAACGGAATTCTCCTCCACCGACTCATCAGTAAATGATCGAGATCCCGCCCCGACAACCCGAATGGAGTAATGCCCCGAGGGCATTCTTTGATCGTGAATTCCTTCACGAATTCGCTCGGGTGCCCCGCACGCTGGAAAAACACCGAGGGCCCTGCCAGGCAGGGCCCTCGTCAAGTGGTACGGCAGCGCTCAGACCAGCGCCGTGGCCGGGGGTGCGGTCGGCCAGGTCATACGGATCAGGCCGCCGTCGTGTCCGGTGGTGACCTGGACGTCGTCGACGAGGCCACTGATGACCGCGAGGCCCATCTCGTCCTCCTCGACCTCCGCCTCGCCGTCTCCGGCTCCGGGCGTGTCGCCAGGGGCCGCGTGCGGCGCCTCGTCGCCGACCTCGATGGAGAACTGTTTCTCCTCTTCGATCAGCGCCACCTTCACGGGCGCGGTGATGCCGCTGCTCTGGTGCAGTCCGACAGCACGGGAGCAGGCCTCGCCGACGGCGAGCCGGACCTCGTCCAGGACGGCCTCGTCCACTCCGGCCCTGCGTGCCACCGCGGCCGCCACCAACCGGGCGGTCCGGACGTGCTCGGGCAGCGCGCTGAAGCGGAGTTCAACGGTGGCCATGCATCCCCCTCGCGACTACGGGCGTGCGGTCGGGGGCGGGGCCGCCGAGAGCCCGCACCCCCTGCTGTGCTTCTGTGCCCGGGCCGCTTCGAAGCCCGGGAAGGACCCGGTCGACGAACCGGCCGCGAACGCAGCGAGCCGGACGTGACCGGCCGGCGACCGGACTCCAAGGGAGCCCGGCGCCGGTGACCGGTCCAGGGTCAGTCGGTGGCCGCCACCGCTTCCTCGACCGAGGTGTGGATCGGGAACACCTTGGTGAGGCCGGTGATACGGAAGATCTTCAGAATGCGCTCCTGGTTGCAGACCAGGCGCAGCGAGCCCTCGTGGGCACGCACTCGCTTGAGGCCGCCGACCAGCACGCCGAGCCCGGTGGAGTCGAGGAAGTCCACGCCCTCCATGTCGACGACGAGGTGGAAATTGCCGTCGTTCACCAGCTCGACCAGCTGCTCGCGCAGCTTGGGCGCGGTGTATACATCGATTTCGCCACCGACCTCGACGACCGTACGATCGCCGACGGTACGGGTCGACAGGGACAGGTCCACGGATCCTCCAGCACCTTGCTATCGAGCGGACGCCCCTCGGGACACCTCGGCGGCCCCCGGGACGCATCGCCAGCCGCGATGGCATTCAATCACTTACCGGCAGGCGTGCACGACGCCTTGGCTCCATTGTCCGTCACGCCAGTGACACACTCGGTGCCGATGGCCAAGAATCACCGATCCGATCGATCCCCGGCGAACCCGGCGTCCCGCCCGTCTCCGGGCGCGGTCCTCGACCGGCTCGCCTCCGGGCCGAGCCGGTCTGCGCGCATCACTCATACGGAGCACTTGCCCCCGCGCGCGGGCCGCCATGCCGTCTGGCCTGACCGAATCCGGTCCGAGGTGATCGCGGCCGTCCAGGCGTGCGGCATCGAACACCCCTGGGCGCACCAGGCGCTGGCCGCCGAGCACGCCCTGGACGGCGACTCGGTGGTCGTCGCCACCGGCACCGCCTCCGGCAAGTCCCTCGCGTACCTCGTGCCCGTCCTGTCCACCCTTATGGACGGTTCCGAGGCGCCGAACGGCCGAGGGGCCACCGCCCTGTACCTCGCCCCCACCAAGGCACTTGCGGCGGACCAGTTCCGGTCGGTGAAGGAACTTTCACAGCCGCTCAGCACCTCGGTGCGCCCGGCCGTGTACGACGGCGACACCCCGTTCGAGGAACGGGAGTGGATCCGCCAGTACGCCAACTACGTCCTCACCAACCCCGACATGCTGCACCGCGGGATACTCCCCTCCCACCCGCGCTGGTCCTCCTTCCTGAAATCCCTCAAGTACGTCGTCATCGACGAGTGCCACACCTACCGGGGCGTCTTCGGCTCACACGTCGCCCAGGTGCTGCGCCGGCTGCGCCGCCTGTGCGCCCGGTACGGCGCCTCGCCCGTCTTCCTGCTGGCCTCGGCGACCGCCGCCGAGCCCGCCGTAGCCGCCCGCCGGCTGACCGGCCTGCCGGTGACCGAGGTCGCCGACGACGCCTCTCCCCGCGGTGAGCTGGTCTTCGCCCTGTGGGAGCCCCCGCTCACCGAGTTGCACGGCGAGAAGGGCGCACCCGTACGGCGGACCGCCACCGCCGAGACCGCCGATCTGCTGACCGACCTCACCGTGCAGGGCGTGCGCTCGGTGGCCTTCGTGCGGTCCCGGCGCGGCGCCGAGCTGATCTCGGTGATCGCCCAGGAGAAGCTGGCCGAGGTCGACCGCTCCCTGGTCCGGCGTGTCGCGGCCTACCGCGGCGGCTACCTCCCCGAGGAGCGCCGCGCCCTGGAGCGCGCCCTGCACTCCGGCGAGCTCCTCGGGCTGGCCGCCACGACGGCCCTGGAGCTCGGTGTGGACGTCTCCGGCCTGGACGCGGTGGTCATTGCCGGTTACCCGGGCACGCGCGCCTCTCTGTGGCAGCAGGCGGGCCGCGCGGGCCGTACCGGACAGGGCGCCCTCGCGGTGCTGGTGGCCCGCGACGACCCGCTGGACACCTTCCTGGTCCACCACCCCGAGGCCCTGTTCGACCAGCCGGTGGAGTCCACCGTCCTCGACCCCGACAACCCCTACGTGCTCGCCCCGCACCTGTGCGCCGCCGCCGCGGAACTCCCGCTGACCGAAGAGGACCTGGACCTCTTCGGCCCCGCCTGCGCGGACGTGCTGCCGCAGCTGGAGGCCGCGAAGCTGCTGCGCCGGCGGACGAAGGCCTGGCACTGGACACGCCGGGAGCGGGCCGCCGACCTGACCGACATCCGCGGCGCAGGCGGGCGCCCGGTGCAGATCGTCGAGTCCGGCACGGGCCGCCTGCTCGGCACGGTCGACGCGGGCGCCGCGCACTCCACAGTCCACGAGGGCGCCGTCCATCTCCACCAGGGCCGCACCTACCTGGTGCGCCAGCTGGACCTGGAGGACTCGGTCGCCCTGGTCGAGCAGGCCGACCCGCCGTACTCCACGGTCGCCCGCGACACCACCTCCATCTCCATCCTGGAGACCGACACCGAGATCCCCTGGGGCGCCGGCCGCCTCTGCTACGGCTCGGTCGAGGTCACCAACCAGGTGGTGTCCTACCTCCGCAGACGGCTCATCACCGGCGAAGTGCTCGGTGAGAGCAAACTCGACCTCCCTCCTCGTACCCTGCGCACCCGCGCGGTGTGGTGGACCGTCACCGACGACCAGCTCGACGAGGCCCGGATCACCCCGGAGATCCTCGGCGGCTCCCTGCACGCCGCCGAACACGCCTCCATCGGCCTGCTCCCCCTCTTCGCGACCTGCGACCGCTGGGACATCGGCGGCGTGTCGATCCCGCTGCACCCGGACACCCTGCTGCCCACGGTCTTCGTGTACGACGGCCACCCCGGCGGAGCGGGCTTCGCCGAGCGTGCCTTCCACACCGCCCGCACCTGGCTCGCCGCCACCCGCGAGGCCATCGCCTCCTGCGAGTGCGAGGCCGGCTGCCCGTCCTGCATCCAGTCCCCCAAGTGCGGCAACGGCAACGACCCACTGCACAAGAGGGGCGCGGTACGGCTCCTCACGGTGCTGTTGCGGGGGGCGCCGGAGGAGAAGCCGGACGAACGGGGGGCGGAGGCGCCGGCTGCGGGGGGACAGTCGGCGGAGTAGCCGGCTCCTTGAGTGTGCTCGGCAGGGGGCTCTACGGCGTGGGGGCTTGCCGTACGGAGGGTCTCGGCGCCGGTCTTCCCGGTGCGGGGGCGGTTTCCGGCGCCGCTCTTCCCGGTGCGGATCGGCCCGGTACCGGTTCCGCCGGCCCCGCTCTGGCCCTAGCCTCCGCCGCGAACGGTCCTCTTCCCGAGGCCGCCGTCACGTCCGAGGTCTCGCCGACGATCGCGCATCGCACCACTCGTACCCCCTGGGCCGTCGCCACCCGCTCGGCCCGCGCGCAGGCCGCCGCGCCGCCCTCCTCCCAGTGGGCCGCCGCCGCGAGCGCCGCCAGATCCGCGCCGCCGGCCGCCCGGTGCCGGACGACGACGGCCTGGCCCAGCGCGAGCACGGCGCCGAACACCGCACACAGCACGGCCATCGCCCCCAGGCTCCACACGGTGGCGGAACCCCGGTCGGAGCGCTGCCGGCTCCGCACCGGGCCGGGCCCCCGCTCGGGGCGCTGCCGGCCCCGCCCAGCAGACGCCCGATCCGAGTGCCGCCGATCCCGTACCGCACCTCGCCTCACGGCTCCGCCTCCCCGGTCGCCCCGGTCTCTGCGGTCGCCCCCGTCGCCGCGGTCTCCTCGGCCGGTGCGACGGCCTGCTCCCGCACCTCGAAGGGCAGTCCGCTCAGCACCGGCGGTCTGGCCACCACCGTCACCCGTACCTGATCACCCTCGCGCCCGACCGTCACCCGGGCGCCGCGCGGGGCGGCCTCCCGGGTCACCGTCACCACGGCGTCAGCCGGGTCCTGACGGGCGGCGGCCCGGGCGCCGATGCGGGCGGCGTCCACGCACTGGATCTGTGCGGCCACCACGAGCAGCCCCCAGACCAGCGCCATCGTGAACGCCACCAGCACGCACAGCACCACGGCTGCCTCCGCCGTCACGAACCCCCGGTCCCTCCCCCGCTCACATCCGCTCACTGAGGGCCTTCTTCACGATGTCCTGCAGCTCCGCCCGGACCTGGCCGCTGGTGACGACCTCATAGAGCAGCAACGCGAACCCGACGGCAGCGATGATCCCCATCGCGTACTCGGACGTCACCATTCCGGCGTCCCCGTGGCTCTTCCGGCGCAGCCGTACCGCCACCGCTTCCTTGATCTTCCTGTGCATTCCAACCCCCGTGGGATTCATGATCTTTGTGGTCCTCCGCGATTGCGCGGTCCGTCGACCGCTCGGGCTCGTTCGTACGCCTCATCTGCCTCCCATCACGCCGCCCGCGAGTCCGATCACGACGGGCAGCACGCCGACCGCGATGAAGGCGGGCAGGAAGCACAGGCCCACCGGCGCGGAGATCAGTACGGCCGCGCGCCTGGCCCGGGCCGTCGCGGTGCGGGCCCACTGCGCGCGTGCGTCGGAGGCGAGGCGGGCGGCCGGGCCGGCCGCCGGAAGCCCTGACTCGTCGGCCCGCTCCAGCAACCGCGCCAGCGCTCCGGCGCCGGGCAGCTCGGCCAGCCGCCGCCAGGCGGCGGCTGGTTCACCGCCGAGCCGCACCTCGGCCGCGCCCCGCGCCAGCGCCTCCCCGACCGGCCCGTCGAGCGCCTCCCCCACCGCCTGCGCGGCGATCACCGGTCCGGCACCGGCGGCGACACAGGCGGCCAGCAGATCTGCGGCGAGGGGGAGTTGGCGTGCGGCGGCGGCCGTGTCGACCGGCTTCGACCGGTCGGCCGCCAACTGCCGGCTCCGCCACCACCGCAGCCCGAGCCCCACGCCCAGCCCCAGCACGGCCCCGGTCGCGGCCCCGACCAGGATCCAGGCACCGCACGCCGCCCCGGCCGGCGGCAGCCAACGCCGCACCGTGTCCGCCGACGCGAACCGCCGCCCGGACACCGGCACTTCCCTGCCGAGCAGCTCGGCCACCCGTCGCCGCGCCCGTCGTCGCCTGCGGACCAGCGCCAACCGCTGAACCACCCAGCCGACGGCCGGCACAACGACCCCGACCGTCCCCAACCTGTGGAGGACTTCCCCGCTCATACCACCCGCCCTCCCCACCCGTCCCAGCCGACGCGCCCCATCACGCGCCCCCTCCCGCACACACTGCTCCCCCACTGATCGCCGTCGGCTCCCGCACGTCCCAGCGCACTCCTCGCCCCGGGATGCCGTGCCCGGCATGCCCTCGCGCGCCCAAATCCGAAACCCCCACCACCACTCACACCGCCCCCGCTCCCCGCACGATCCGCACGGCCCACCACAACCCGGCCGTCTCGAAGGCGGATCCGATCGCCAGGCAGCCCAGGCCGGCGCCCGTGTGCAGCAGGACATGGAGCGGGTCGGCGCCCATGGCCGAGCCGAGGAGGAGCCCGAGGGCGGGGAGTGCGGTGAGCAGCACCGTGGTCGCCCGGGCGCCCGCCAACTGGGCGCGCAGGTCGGCGCGCTGGTCCCGCTCGGCGCGCAGGGCCGCGTCCAGTCGGTCCAGGCCCGCCGCGAGCCCGGCACCCTGGTCGACGGCCACCCGCCAGCACGCGGCCAGCCCGAGCAGGCCCTCGGCGCCCGGCTGCCGGGCCGCCGCGGTGAGCGCGCCGGGTACGTCCCCGCCGAACCGCGCCGCCGCGACCACGGCCGCCTGCGCCTCGCCGAGCCCGCCGGAGTCCCGCGCCGCCCGCAGCAGCGCCTCGCCCGGCTGTCGTCCGGCGCGCACCTCCCCGGCGAGAGCCCCGCACAGGGCGATCACCGTGTCCGCCCGCCGCTCCCGGGCCCGCCGGGCCTGCCGGGCCAGCCGCACCCGGCGCAGCACCGGCACCCCGGCCGCCCCCGCGACGACCGGAATCACCGAGGCCCCCAGCAGCCCGAGCAGCAGACCGGCCGCGAGCGCCCACCACTCGGCCCCCAACCGGCCGCGCAGCCGCCGTAGTTCCGCGACGGCCCGGTCCCAGGAGGGTGGGCCGGTCGCGACCACTCCGCCGCCCGCCAGCAGCAGCCGCGCCCGCCGCATGCCGTAGTGCCGGCCGCCCAGCAGCCGGACCAGCGCGCCGAGACAGATCAGCGCGGCACCCATGGACGTCTCACCGATCACTTCCCACACCCCTTTCCGAGTCCCCTCCGGCATCCAGGAGCCGCTCCAGCCGCTCCCAGCCCCGCTCCCGTACGAAGGCCCGCTCACCCCAGCGCAGGGCCGGCACTGTCCGGACCAGCCCCGTGGCGTCCCGCTCCAGCACGTGCACCTCGGCGATCCGGCGCCGCCCGGACCGGTCCCGTACGAGGTGCAGGACCACGGAGAGGGCGGCCGCCAGCTGGCTGTGCAGCGCCGCCCGGTCGAGCCCCGCGGCCGTGGCCAGCGCCTCCAGCCGGGCCGGGACGTCTCCGGCGGCGTTGGCGTGGATCGTGCAACAGCCGCTGTTGGATGGCAGGAAAGAGTTCAGTAGCCGAGCCTCTGACCTGGGCGCTGAACTCTGCCGTGCACAGTTGGGAGAACTGTTCCGCGCACCCAACTGTTCAGTGCGCAGTTGCCGAGGGATGGCGGTCGCGTATCACGGGGTGGCCTGACCGGGAGGGATCCCGGTTGAAGCTTGTCCCGTAACGCGTGCGCGGGATCAGGATGCGTTGCGGTCGCGTGAGACGGTGTACTGCAGCCACTTGTCCACCACGTCGCGGGACTCGTAGAGAGCCGGATCGCGACTTCCACCCGGCGCGTATACGGGAGACCGATCGGCACGCAGCGGCAAGTGCCCCCAGTACCAGGCTTCGCTTGGCACCCGCTTGCTCCGCGTCCGTGCCCGTCCGCGCGTAGTTGAGCAGTGCCGCCGTGACTCGCCGGCGCCCGAATGCGTAGAGCGCGGGCTCGATGAACCAACGGCAGAAGCTGGGGTCAGGGCCATAGACGGCTGCGGCCATCAACGGTGCGTCAATACAACGTCTACATAGCGAGCGACGGCGGACCGAAACCGTGGGACACCACCGCGTGGTGGAAGGAGGACGTGACCTGGGAGGTCACCGAGCCATGGGCTCTGTAGGTTCAGGGAGTAAGGACGTGATCGGGCGTCGGCGCGCTGGCCCATCGAACGCGAGCCAGGTGGCGACGCCGTCGAGTCGGCCCGCGCCGTGTAGTCGAGTGGCTCCGGGCTCCTCAACAGCGGTGCGCCGCCTTTGCCGACGGCGTGCCGAGGATGTGTGTGTCACCGGATGCCGCTGGAGGCGAGCCACTGGCGTCCCCAGGAGAGCAGTGCGTCTCCTGCTTCTTGTGGTAGTTCTGCGTGAAATCGACCGCGTGCGAAGGCGACGGAGGCCGCTTTGATGCCGTCCCAGCCTTCGGCGTAGGTGGGGGCGTCGGCTGCCTGCCCGCCGGTGAGGTGTTCCCACAGCCAGCCGGCGGCGTGCCGCCGCCGCTGCCAGGTCACAAGCTGTCCCGTCGGCTTGAGGATCGGGGCCAGGGCGCGGCCGGGCACTTCACGCAGGCTGGAGAGCGCTGTGCGTCGGGCCTGGTAGTCGATGAGGCCGCGATCGGTCATCCGGTCCGCCAGGGCCCGGACCGCTTCCCAGAAAGCCTCCGGTTCCGGGGTGCGTTGGAGGATGCGGGCGTACGTCTTCCGTGATCGTGCTGGCAGGCCGAGCGCCTGGGAGGCCTGTGCCCACGTTTCAGCCCCGGCGTGGCGGGCCAGGGCCAAGGAGGCGATGTGCCGACCGTTGTTGACGTGGGCGCCGGGCAGGTGCACCGCCAAGAACTCCTCGTAGTCGCCCGGGTCGAGGCGTTGGGGGATGTGTCGGAACGCCAGCGTGGAGGCCGGCACGGCGTCATCGGCGATAGGGCGGCGGTGCGGTGCGACAGTGACCGCCATCATCTCGTCCAGCACCATCGGACGCTGCAGATGCCGCAGCGGGTCCAACTTGTAGTACCCGGCCGCCCGGTCCTCCGTGAGTCTCCTCGACCACGTCGCGAGGTACGGCGGGCCGGAGTTGCGGTCGGGAGCGTCCACGACGGGTGCCGCCAGGGCGAGGACGGCGGCGGCCTCGGCGGCCGTGGCCGGCCCCGCTCCCGGGTCGGGGACGCCGCCGCGCGCGAACTTCTCCCGGCGTGCGTGGCGGGCATCACGGACCGCCGCCAGGGCGTGCGCCGCAGCGTCGGGGAGGGGTGCGAGTTCATCGTCGTGGACGACGAGGCGGGCCAGTGCGGCGATGAACCGGAGGGCGGCGAACCAGTCCGCGCCAGTGGCCGGCTGGCCCGCAAGCTGCGCTGCGGCCCCGTCGGCGATGGCGAGCGCACGCTGCTGGATGGCGACCAGAGCCTCCGGGACCGCGAGGGTGGGGGTGTCCGCGATGCGCTGCTGGCACACAGTCGGGTTCCTGGGCTTGCCGGGATTGGGCTGGCGATTGCCGCACTCGCGGAGGTCCAGCGCCGCGTGGGTGCGCCTGAGGAGGGTGCCTGGCGTGTTCTTCGCGCCACGTCGCAGGGCGATACCGCAGGCGGGGCAGGTGTCGATCAGCAGACAGCGGTGGTCGGGGCAGACGGCGGCGATGCCCAGGCGCCACCACAGTGGCCACACGTTGCTTCTCGCGAGGCAGTGCGGGCAGGCGCGGCTGCCGGTCAGCTGGAGCCACTGTTTGCCGAGGAGGTGTTCCAGGGGCTTGTCGTAGGCGGAGTGGAGGGCGTCGAAGTTGAGGAGGGTCCCGTCGTAGCGGGACAGGTGCATCGTCTCTACGACGTCCGCCTGCAGCCCGGTGGTCGTGCGCAGACCGTCCAGGCTGACGGGGGTCGGGAGGACGCCGAATAGGGCGGGCACGCGGTCATTGGCGCGGTATTCCAGGCCCAGCGCCCGTGCGGCCAAGCCCGGGGAAAGGCCCATGGCCACGGCGGTGCGGTCCACCCAGGAGGCGAACGCCTCGCCGTCTGCGGGGACCGGCACCGCCGGGAGCCGCCGCAACTCCTGGACCGTCCCGGTCCCACGGCCGAGCACAGCACCAGACGACCGGGGCGAGACGGCACGGTGCTTCGCGGCCGACGTAGCCATCGTCAGCTCGCCGCCTTCTTCGACCGGGCCGAGGCGGTCTTGTGGCGTCGGTTCACCAGGCTCTGGTAGGTGACTTCGGCGTACTCGCTGATCTCGACCCGGTCCATGAGCTTGCGGGTGATGGCTTCCTCTTCGCTCATGACGGCCTCGATCGCGGATTCGCGGAGCAGGTCGGTCAGCGCGCAGATGCTGCCGTCGGTGCGGTCATACAGATACGGGGAGAGCTTCACCAGCTGGCCGGGCTTGTGCCGGAACAGGACGAGGATGTCCTCCAGGGCCTTGACGGTCTGAGCCCACTCGGTCTTGTCCGCATCGGTGGTGCAGCCGAACTTCGTCACCGCATGCCGGGTATTGCGTCCCGAGGTCTGGGTGGCGCGCGAGGACGCCTGGCCCTCGAGGAACAGTCCGGACTTCTTCAGATCGACGCCGGTGTAGACGAAGGTCGCCGCGGTCTTGTTCGCGATGTACTTCAGATGGTCGTTGACGACGCGGCCCTCCTTCGCGGACAGATCCAGGAAGTGCACATCGTCGATGATCACCAGTTCCGTGCCGACGTCCGCGAGCACGTTCAGGACCTGGTTGGTGATGTCGGTCTGGGTGGCCCCGCGGGGCAGCACCATGCCCAGGTAGTCGGCCAGCAGCACCGATAGATCCTTCGGGGTCGCCCGGGCCGGGATACTCAGGTAGACCACCGGGGTGTAGTCGATGAGCAATCCGCCGCTCTCGTAGCGGTCCTCGAACCGCTCCGGGTGCCGGCGGCGAAGCCGGATCTCGTGCCGGGCGGCGAACAGCTTGACCATCGTGGACTTCCCCACCGTAGGTGGCCCGTCCAAGACGATGCCGGCGCGGGCGCCTGCGGCGCGGCGGGCGTTGGCCTTCACCCGCCGTTTCATCAGGTAGTGCAGGCGCTTCACCTGCGCGGTGTCGACGATGACCAAGGCGCTGTGGAAGGCATCGCGGTCGTCGTTGAAATCCTCCCGTTCCTCCTCGGTCAGCCTCAGGTACTGCTGGTAGGAGGGCATGACGGGACGCTCGGGTGGCCGGCTGTCGCGGTAGTGGCGCCACTCCTCCTTGGTGCGGGGTTCGGCCAGGCCGGGGTGACGGAAGGTGCTCAACAAGGCAGGATCCTCAGCTCAGTTCACGGGGCGTCTGGGTCAAAGACCTGGGCGGCCTCGATATTGCTCAGATCGATCTCGCCCCAGCCGGCGCTTTCCTCCGCCGGCTCGGACGGAGCGGGAACGACCGCAAGGGGCGGGTGGTCATCCGCCGGGGCGTCGCCGCGGGCGATGTCCCGGCTCTGGGCAGCGGCGCGGTGCTGGTCGCGGGTGTGACGTTTACGGTCGGTGCGCGTCCAGGTCTCCGGGGCGTCGGTGCGGTTCTGGAGTTCGGTGAGTGCCCTGGCCACCTCTGCCTGGTCCGCCGGGGTCTGCTCGCGCAGGGCGATGAGGCGTTTGGCTTCCCGCAGGGTGATGTCGGTGAACGGCTGGTGCTCGGCCAGCGCGTGGGTCCAGCGCAGGACGTGCCAACGGCCGTCGGCCGGGTCCAGGAAGTAGGCGTGCAGCAGGTTCCTGGGGTCATAGCGGATCGGCCACAGCTTGTCCGGGTAGGGCGACTTGGCCTTGCGGTACTGGTAGAGGATGTCCGCGTTGTAGGTGAGGTGGTTCAGTTCGACGCCGTAGGGATGGATAGCGCGGCCCGCGATCGGCAGCAGCTCGAAGTACGTGTTCGCCTCGCGTGGGCAGTCCACGAATCCGGCCACCCCCAGCGCCATGGCGTACGCCTCGTTCGGTGAGACGTGCAGGTCGGGGAAGCCCTGCAGGGTCAGCCCGCGGTGATGCGTGCGCTGGTAGACGGCGATGACGTACTCGGCGAAGAACTCCGCCAGCTCGTCGATGCTCCAGCGGGCCTGCTCCTCCGCGGTACGGCCTCGGTGGGCGACGTTGAAGCCCTTGTAGCCGGCGACGTGCTCGGAGTACTGCTGGCGGATGGTCAGAAACAGCCGCTCCACGTGCGGCTTGTCGGTGGGCTTCAGCTTGCGGGCGTCCTGCAGATCGATCTTCCAGCGTGCGCAGGCGCGTGCGACGACGTCGGACTTGTAGGGCTTGCCGTGGTCGTACAGCAGCGTCTCGGGATAGATCACGGGCCGGGCGGCCGCCTCCGCCAGGCGCTCATCGACACTGATCAGCCGCTCGGCCGGGATGCGGAGCATCTGGTAGCGCAGGGCGTCGTCCCAGCCGGGCCGCATGAGCTCGGGCGTCATGGTGTCTGCCAGCAGCAGGCCGATGTCGATGGCCTTGGTGCCCAGCGGGGTCAGCCGCCAGGCGAGGATGGAGCGGGTGGCCACATCGATAGCGATGGTGAGTTCCACACTGATCGTGCCGCCGCTGCCGGGGTCGAAGGCGAGGACGTCCAGCGGGGTGGTGTCCATCATGACCACCTCCCCGGGCCGGGTGGCGAGCACGTTGCCGAACGGCCGGTCCGGCTGATTGGCCGCCGACGCACGCCGATAGGCGGGGGCCGCCGGTGAGATGTCCAGCAGGTGGGCAACCGCGCGGCGGAAGGTGTCCCGGCCGGGCAGCACCACCGTGCCGGCGCCGTGGTCGGCGTCGAGGCGGTTCTGGGTGCGTCGCATGAAGCGGCTGCCGATGGTGGCGGTGCTGTCGGCGCGCTCGGCTGCGGCCTGGTCCCTGATCGCCTGGATCACCCGCGGATCGAGGTTGCGCAGCGGGTTGCGGATGCGGGCCTTGCGCTTGTCCACCAGCCCCCATAGGCCCTGCTCCGTGCGCCGGGCCCACAGCTTCCACAACCACCGCTCCGAGACGCCCAACTCCGCGGCCTTGGCATGGATGCGGGCTCGCTGCGTCAAGGCGGGGTCAGCGGGGTCGTACGGCGCGCGGGGCTCGCCCGGCTCCGGTGTGAGGGGGTCGCCGGAGCGGTAGCCCGTCACGGCCTCCAGCAGATGACCCTCCAGTTCCAGGGCAGCCTTCTTGGCGCCCTCGTCCAGGCCCTCCAGCACACCGGCAGGATCCAGCCCCGACCCGTCCCCATCCAGCGTCCGGGGCGGCGGCTCCACGGCCGCGCGGAAACTGGCATCCGCGAGGAGGACGGCGAGCATGATGGTCTGCATCCGGCCGGTCTGGGACCGCAGCCGCACCGTGAGGCCGTCCAGGCCGGCCACCTGATGCAGCTCGTCCTCGAACTCGACCCAGTCGGTAGCGGCGAGACGGTGACTGCTCATGCCTCACCCCTAGGGCAGGCGGCGCGTACCACGGTGTGGTCGCGCAGCGGGCGGGTGGCGTCGAAGACGAGTTGGTGGTGCCACAGCAGGTGGTAGACCACCGACCGGGCCAGCTCGGGGACCAGCTGGAAGCTCACCAGCCGCCCGATCTCCACGGGCTCGTGGGCGAGCTGGAGCAACGGGTCGGCCAGGGGCTTGCCGGCCAGCAGGGGGCGGCGGTATCCGGCGAGCCAGGAGACCGTGGCCCAGCGCAACGGAGCCGGCTCGCCCACCATGGCGTAGTCCCAGCCGATCCGCTCGCACAATTCCTCGGTCCGCCGTGCCTGGCGCACGACGGCGGGGGCGTCGATGCGTGCGTCGTGCTTCACATCCACCACCAGCGCCGAACCGTCCCGTCGGCGTACGAACAGGTCGGGGGTGTGGACCCAAAGGCCCTCCTCGTCCTCGCC
The DNA here is from genome assembly GCF_053593835.1 of Streptomyces sp. NPDC002076. Lineage (NCBI taxonomy): Bacteria > Bacillati > Actinomycetota > Actinomycetes > Kitasatosporales > Streptomycetaceae > Streptomyces > Streptomyces sp. NPDC002076. Next base: position 10,754 of record NZ_JBSFDI010000035.1, on the reverse strand, counting down.
CTCGATCAGGAAAGGCTGGGCGCAGAAGGCGGCCACGTCGGCATCGAAGTCCAGCAGCTTCATCCACTTCGACTCCAGGAAGGACTCATACCCCAGCACGCGGTCGGTGCTGGCCGCCCAGTACTTGCCCGGGGTGTTCCGCTGGCCCGCGTAAGAGGAGAACCGCCGGGCTGGCAGCGCGTCCTCGAAACACACCTCGGCGGCGTCCGCGGCCGCCACTCGGCGTTCTGCCTTGTCGGGGCCGAGGTAGCGGAGGTGGACACGGTCGCGGGCACCGCGCACGGGCCGCAAGGTGCGCGGACTCCGTGAGGTCATGCGCTTCCTTTCCGGGCGAGATAGGTCATCCCCCAGGCGACCAAGGCCTGTTCGGCTTGGGCGGGCAGGTTGGTGTGGAAGCGGCGCCAGCCCTCGCGTACCGACGCGGCGGTGGTGCCGTCCTCCCAGCCCAGGACGTAGGCAGGCGCTTCGCGCACGTCGCCGGCGGTGAAGTGCTGCCACACCCAGGCCGCAGCGTGCCGCTGCCGCTGCCACGTCACATCCCGCCCCAGCGGGCGAAAGATGGGGGTCAGGGCGCGGTGAGGGATCTCTCGCAGATCGCCGAACGCGGCCCGGCGGGCAGCGTAGTCCACCAACCCCCGTTTGCGTAACCGATCGATCACTGTCCGCGCATCCGTCCAGAACGCATCGGGGTTGACGATCCGCTGCACGAGAGTGTTGGCCGCACGGGCGGCTCTGCACGCGTCCATCTCCAGCACGGCCGCGGCCTCCCGCCAGCTGCCGGCCCCGGCCAGCCGGGCAAGCGCCAGGGCCGTCAGCCGCCTCCCCGACACCTCGGCCGTGCCCAGCAGGTGTCTCGCCATCAGCTCCCGGTAGTCACCCGGGTCGGCCAGGTGCGGGATGTGACGGACTTCGAGCGCTGGCCCCTGGGCAGTCGGCAGGGCTCCAGCGACGCGGGACGGCCGCGGGGTGACGACGGCCGTCATCCGGGCCACCACCGCAGGACGGGGCAGATGCCGCAACGGGTCGCCGCCGCCCAGCGCGCGGCGCTGCGCGGTTGCCCGCTGGATCCAGGACGCCAACGGGCCGGCGGTGTCCGTGTGGGCGGCGCTCAGTACCCGGTCGGCGAGTGCGAGGGCGGCCAGGGCCTGGGCCGCGGACGCGGGCATCGCCGTCAGCCGGGTGCCGCCGCCCCCGCGCGGCCGGGCCGCCCGGCGCCGCTGGTCCACGACGAACGCCTCGGCCGCGAAATCGGGAAGGTCAGCGACATCCTCGCCCGTGGCCGCGAGCCTGCTCAGGGCAGTCAGATAACGCAGAGCAGCGAACCAGTCCGCACCGCTCACCGGCTCGCCCTGGATCCGGACAGGCGCGCCCTCCGCGACGGCCAGTACACGGCGCTGAAGATCCGCCCACGCCTCCGGGACGGCCGGAGCAGGAATGTCGGCCAGCACCTGGCGGCACAGGCCCGCACGACCCTTCGGGCCGTCTGGTGGCCGGTTGGCACACTCTCCCACCGCCGGGAGCGGCTCACGGGTCAGCAAACCGCGCGGGACCCGCTCGCTCCCGCGCAGCAGCCGCACCCCACACCGCGGACACACATCGACCAGCAGACACCGATGCACCGGGCAGACCGCCGCGATACCCAGCCGCCACCACAGCAGCCACACCCCGTCCCGCTGGAGACAAGGCGAACAAGCCCTGCTCCAGGTCGGCATCATCCACTCCCGCGCCGCCACCGCCGTCAGCGACGCCTCCCGGCCCAACTCCACACCGGCCAGGTTCAGCACGGTCCCCGCGTAGCGGTCCAACTGCATCCGCTGCAGCTCCGCGGCCCGCAGCCCCGTCGCATCCCGCAACCCGTCGAGGCTGGCGGGGGTGAGCGTGACGCCGAAGAAGAGCGGCCGCGTGGACGAGCCCCACTGTCGGCACTCCAGCCCCAGCGCACGAGCTGCCGCACCCGGCGGCACCTCCAGCACGGCAGCGACGCGGTCCACCCAGGAGGCGAACGCCTCACCTCGCACCGGGCAGGGCACCGCCGGCAGGCGCCGGACGCGGGACACGGCGACGAGCCGCCGGCCGGACACTCGGGGCAGTGGTGGCACGACTCGGCGATGGGCCGACGGCCTCACACTCCGCCCAGGCAAGCAGGCAGGGCTGTCCGGCCGGGCAGACAACGAGCGTTGCCGCAGAACAGAAGCGGAGCTCCCGTCCCAGGATCGAGACTCAGGTGAGGGGTGCATGCGCGCGAAGATGCCAGCCACCACGCCGCCGAACGGCTACCCAGGTCCGCGAAGTCCACCGATCGACTGCACCCGCAACAACATCCGTCCGAGCGTTCGTGCAACCACTCGACACAGCACGCCCGATCGGACGATTTCGGCTTCGGGGAACAGCTGGACAGCCATCAGCGGTAGCGGAAATTCCGTTTACCGGGGTGCTGGGATAACGGGTCCGCCTACCTATAGGCGGCAACGGCGGCGAAGTACATGCCGAGGCTGGTGGCTGCGGCGCCTGCGCCAGCGCCAGCAAGGATCGCCTGGGGAATGCCTGTTCCGGAGCGGTGGGCCAGCAGGCCCGTGGTGAACGCGATGTTGAGGGCGGGGCTGGGGCCGGAGGGCACTTTCCGCCGCAGGCTTGGCCGAGTCATCGAGAACACACCGCTCGGCGAATGAGCGAGAGGGGGGTGGGTCCGTGCAGAGGGTGTGTGAGGGCGCGGGCGCCGTCATGAGCGTCGGATGATCAGCACGGCCACGTCGTCGAGGTGGTCTACTGCGACGGCGGCGTCGAGGATGCGGTCGGCGGTCTCCTCGGCGTTCAGTCCGTCGTGGACGGCTTGGGCGGCCAGCGTTCCGGCTCGCTCCAGTCCGGCGTCCAGTGTCAGGGCCGGTCCTTCGACCACTCCGTCGGTGACCATGATCAGCGCGGTGTCCTTGCCCAGCGTGAAGGTTCCTTCAAGGTAGTCGGCGTCGGGTAGGACTCCCAGCACCGGGCCGCCCGGCAGTTCGCGGATGCTGTGGCTGCCGTCGTCGCGTGCGAACAGCAACGGCACATGGCCGGCGCTGGCGCCGGTGACCCGTCCGTCGCGCGGGTCGAGATGAAGCATCGTGCAGCTGGCGAATCGTGCCGCATCCATCGTGACGAGCAGCTCGTTGGTGCGCGTCAGCACGGTTGCGGGATCCGGTTCGCGGGCAGCGATCCCGCGCATGAACGAGCGCACCTGTCCCATGGCTGCGGCGGCGTCCACGTCGTGCCCTTGGATGTCGCCGATCTCCAGGGCGATGGCACCGTCGGACATGACGAAGGCGTCGTACCAGTCTCCGCCGATATCCAGCCCGTCCCGGCTCGGTCGGTACCGGGCGGCGACCTCCAGGCCCGGCAGGTGCTCGGGCAGCGTGGGGAGCATGGTCTGCTGGAGCGCTTTGGCGAGCTCGACCCGTGCCTCTTGCAGCCTGACGCGTTTCAGTGCCTGGCCTGCAAGGTCGGCAAGAGTGCCCATGAGGGCCCGCTCATCCGGGGACGAGTGGTGTTCGCTGTCGTAGGTCACCAACCAGGCCCCGAGCGGCTGATCGCCGGTCGGGCTGAGGGAGGTGATCGAGATGGCATAGCCGGAGTCGAGCTGGTCGAAGTACGGCACCATGGCCCCGTGCGGCCAGCGGCGGAGGTAGTCCTCCTGATCGCGTATGAACTGCGGCTTGCCGGTTCGGATCGCAAAGGGCAGCGGGCTCGGGGCATCCAGCGACAGGCCGTGCACGGTAGCCTCCGGCATCGGCATCCCGCCATCGGAGGAGACGCGCAGGCGACCGTTCGTGATGAACGCCAGCGCGGCGCCGGTACCACCGAAGGTCGCGGCGAGCCGTGTCAGGGCGACCTGCTGTACTTCTTGCTCCGTGGCTGCGGTGATCAAGGCGGAGGAGAAGGCTGCGATCTCGGCGGCTCGCTGTCGCTCAGCACTCAGCGCGACCAACGCTCTGCGACGACGCGCTTCCCCCTTCGTGTCGTCGCGGATCACTCCGAAGACCCGCTCAGGGCCGCCAGACCCCAGCTGGACCCGGCGGGCCCGGCAAGCCAGAAGGTGCCAGCCGTCGCGCTCGGTGAGGAACTGCAACGTGATCCAGGGAGACTGGGCGGCGGTCGAACGCATGAGCCGCCGCAGAGCCCCGCGGTCGTCAGGATGGACCCGCCGAACCACCCCGGACAACGACATGGAGGCCTCCGGAAACAGCGCCGCCAAGGCGGGTGCGCCACCCAGCCACTCCAACTGGCGCTCCGGGAGTGAATACATGCACAGACCGAGGTTGGCGGCCTCGGCCGCCAACCGGAACGGGACCACCAGACCGCCCAGGTCGTTTCCCGCGTCCAACTCGTGCACCCACACCAGCGGTTCTCCACCTGCGTGATCCTTCACGGGTTGCGCCTCGACAAGGCAGACCACGGGGGGTGCGCCCGCCCCGGCGAACTCCAGCACCCGCATCACGATCGTCTTCGTCGTGGCGGCGTGGGCCACGAGACTCTCGACCGCAGTCCGCTGGCTTGCGGGCATCAGATCAACCAAGCCACGACCCACGCACTGCTCCGCTGGCCTGCCCAGTGCCCTGGCCATCGCCGCATTGAGGCCGCGGATAGTACCGTCCACGGTCAAGAGAGCCGAAGGGGCGGCCCTTCGAAGGAGTTCGTCCGAGGCGTCCATCTGGGGCTCCCTGACACATAACACAACAGGCTCTTCAATCTTCGGCGATCTCACCCGGCTGCGCGTGCCGCGGGCACGGTGGTCATACCGATGGTTCACCGATCCCCGCGCCCGGGCCGGGTATCCGGTTCAGGATCACGCGACGAAGTCCCGGGCGCTCGTCGCCGACTTGTGGGCCGCAGCCGTCCGCCGAGACGACGCGCAGGCGAAGGACCTGGTCAGACGGCTGCTACGGGCGATCCCCTAAATTCGAAGCCCTGTGACATCTGCATGTGGTGGGGGTGATGCGCAGCAGACGCAGGCGGATCCAGCACCCCGACGTGGGCCCTATGGAACTCGACTGCCAGATGCTCGTCGACGAGGAGCGTACGCAGATCCTCGCACAGGTGCTGCATCCCGTCCGGGCTGGTCTCCCCGGCGTGATCGGCGATGCTCCAGCAGCTCTTGCGCGGCGGCTCCGCCAACATGCCCCGCAGGAACCGGATGAAGAACATTCCCCTGATACTCCGCCAGATGATTTTCCGGTCACCTCAGGGCATGCGAACCCACTACGAAGAGCTGGCCGACGGGAACGCAAGCGTTCATGGAACGTCGCAGGCCACACTACGTTGAGAGAGCTGAGCAAGCTCCGATTGAGCTTCGCTGCGCATTGGCGCTCCCACCGACTGACGTATCTCACACGCCGAGATAGACGAGCTTGGTGAAGAGGTCCGGGCCGATGATCCCCTGCCCCCACTTGGCGTCGAAGGGCTGGGTGGGCTTGGCCGCAATGGTCTGTTCAACCGTAAGGCCCCTCCTCTTGAGGTCGGCGACGCGGTTGCGAATGCCGACGAGCATATTGCGGTACGCCACCAGATCGGCGCGCCTTCCGACCGGCCCGTGCCCGGGAACCACGATCGTGCCGTCCCTCACCATTGCGATGTTCTGGTTCGCAGCCCGGATCATCCCGTCGATGCTGCCGCCGGTCTCGTGGTCGATGAACGGGTAGAGATCGTTCCAAAAGGTGTCGCCGGTGAACAGCACGTCCGCCCTGGTGAAGTCGGCGGAGAGGTCGCCGTCGGTGTGGGCGGGGCTGTAGGGACGCAGCCGCACCGGCTGTCCACCGACGGTGAGCGTCTTCTCGGAGGCGACGGTCACGGTCGGTCGGGCGGCGGCAGGGACTGGGGTGAAGGTGTGCGCCCATTCCGTCACCCGGATGGTCTTGCTCAGGTTGCGCAGGGTATTGGGGGTGGCGATGATCTCTGCCCCATGCTCGTGGATCCAGCTGTTTCCGCCCGTGTGGTCGAAATGCCAATGGGTGTTCATCAGGTACCTGATGTGGGAAGCCCCGAGCTTGTGCAGGGCGCTTTCCATCTTCTGGCGAGAAACGGCGATGCCGGCGTCCACCATGAAGGCGCCGTCCTTGCTCGGCAGCACGCCGATGTTTCCGCCTGACCCCTGGAACAGGTACACGCCGCCCCGAAGAGGCGTCACGGTGATGGGGTCCCGGGCCGCGGCGGCGTTGATCACAACGTAAGGGTTTTTCTGCTCTTTCTGCGGGCTGGGTGGCGGAGTTCTCCCCGGTGCAAGCGTGGGTGGCGCGCCCGCGGCGTTGATCACACGGTAAGGGGTTTCCTGCACGCTGGGCGGCGGAGTACTACCCGATGCAAGCGTGGGTGGCACGCCCAGGGAGCACGCCGCCAGAACCGCGGCGATCGCCGCCTTCCTTGGGGTGTTCATCTCCCGTTTCATCATGGAAGTTCCTCTCCCTTAGCCCCGCGCGAAGGCAAGGAGGTCCTCGTTGAACCTGTCCTTGTAGGGATCCACCATCGCCAGACCGTGTGGGGCACCTTCGTACACCTTGAAGGTATTGTCCTTGACGATCTTGGACGACTTTTCGCCAGCAGCGATGATGGGCACGATCTGGTCGTCGTCGCCGTGCACGATGAGCGTGGGAATGTCGAACGCACGGAGGTCCTCGGTGAGATCGGTCTCAGAGAAGGCCCGCACGCAGTCGTAGGAGCCCTTGATGCCCACCTGCATGCACCACATCCAGAAGGAGTCGCGCGTTCCCTGAGTGACCTGATTTCCCGGTCGGTTTGCGCCGTAGAAGGGGGCGCTGAGGTCCTCATAATATTGCGACCTGTCACCGGTTATACCGGCCCTGATCTCGTCGAAGACATCGATGGGCAGCCCATCGGGATTGGCCTTTGTCTTGAGCATTAGGGGCGGAATGGCACTCAGGAGCACGGCCTTGGCGACGCGGGAAGTGCCGTGGCGACCGATGTAGCGGGCGACCTCGCCGCCGCCCGTCGAGTGACCGACCAGGATGACGTCGCGCAGGTCGAGGGACTCGATCAGCTCCGAGAGGTCGTCGGCGTAGGTGTCGAGATCGTTGCCTGCCCACGGCTGACTCGACCGCCCGTGGCCGCGCCGGTCGTGCACGACGGAGCGGAAGCCGTTGTCCGCCATCAGCTTGGCCTGTGGGTCCCAGGCGTCGCCGTTGAGGGGCCAGCCGTGGCTGAAGACGACGGGCTGCCCGCTGCCCCAGTCCTTGTAGAAGATCTCCGTCTTGTCCCGGGTCGTGAGAAAAGGCATAAGTGTGCCTCCTTTAGCTGGTGTCCGGTGAAAAGCGCGCCGTACAGGATCGCCTTCGGGGCACGTCCCACGTTTCTTCGTCGCGGACTATTCCAACGCGGTAACAGCGCGATTGGGTTCGGGGTGCAATGATCTCCCCGACCATTGTCCGCCTTCTCCCCGCGCCGTCCGCATAAACGACGGGCGACCGATACCATCGGCCTCCTTTCACGCTACCCGACCAGGCGGACCTTGTCCTTCCGGCGACTCTGCGGCCCAGCCGAGGAGCTGACTCCGAGGCGCGCCCAGACTTTCGGGCTCTCCGAACGCTCCGCTCCCTGTGGGCGCGGGACTTCGTCGGGCCAGATTGCCGTCACAATGTCGTGGTCGACCGCTCGGATGATGTCCATCTCGGCTGCCTCCCGCATCAGGTGCCGCACACACCGCAGTTCACGGGCAGTCCGTCGAAGCAGACGTCCTGGTCACGTGGTCCTGTGTTTCCCACACGCTCTCCGGACACTGAGCGTGGACACACAGCGCCGTGTCCCGTTGGGCATTACGTAGGCCCTCCCGTTCTGGGGAGGGCGTGTGGGGCCGGCTGACAGCGCCCCACCGGGGTTGCCGGGCCGCCCTTGCTTTGCGGTCGCTTGATCATGGCAGGCGACGGTCCTGGTGGCCTGAGTGCTGGGTGGGTCGGGGCGGCCGAAGTGGGACGGTCGGTCAGGAACGGGTGGATGCGGGTTGGGGGCTGGGTCCGGGGATGGATGGTTCAACCGGTGTGTCCGCGCGGCGAGGCGCGCGGATCACAAGGGCCGCGAGCAGCCCGGCGATTGCGGTGATGCCGGCCGCGACGGTCATGGCCACGTTGTAGCCGGAGGTCAGGGCCTGTGGCAGGGCGTCGTGGGTGAGCGAGGCGGTCACGGTGCCGGCGGTGCCGGAGATGACGGCCAGGCCGAGTGCGCCGCCCGCCTGCTGTGAGGTGGCGATCAGGCCAGAGGTGACACCGGCGAAGCGCTGAGGGGTGCCGGCGGTGGCGGCGGCGTACATGGGGGCGAAGCTCATGCCGTAGCCCAGCGGCATCACCAGCAGTCCTGGCAGCACGTGGACGGCGTAACTGCCGTGGACGGGAAGGAAGCTGACCCACAGCATGCCGATGATGACGAGGACGGGCCCCATGATCAGGAAGCGGCGGAAGCCGAAGCGGCGGACCAGGCCCGCCATCCGGGTGGAGACCAGGCCCAGGATGACAGGGAAGGGCAGGAATGCAAGCCCTGTGCGGATGGCGCTGTAGTGCTCGATGTCCTGCATGTACAGGGTGAGCAGGAAGAACATGCCCAGGTTGCCGGCGAAGACCGTTGCCATCATGCCGTTGGCGCCCGAGACGTTGCGGATCGTGAAGATCCCGAGGTCCACCAGTGGATCGGCGGCACGGCGCTCGTTGAAAACGAAGGCGGCGAGCAGGATCACACAGGCCGCGAAGCAGATGAGGGTGAGCGGGTTGGCCCAGCCCCACTCGGGCGCCTGGCTGAAGGCGAAGACGCCCGCCATTAGCCCGGCGGTGGCCAGTACCGCGCCGGGAGCATCCGGAAGGCCCCTGCGGTCCCGGCTTCCGGGTCGGTGGTCGGGGACGAGGCGGGGTACGAGCGCGAGGACGATCACCCCGACAGGGACGTTGATGAAGAAGTTCCAGCGCCAGCCGGCGTACTGGGTGAGTACGCCGCCCAGGAGGAGGCCGACGGCTGCTCCTCCGGTGGCGACCATGGACCAGAAGCCCAGTGCACGGGAGCGCTCGTGCCCTTCAGGGAACTGGGTCAGGACCGTGGACAAGGCAGCGGGGGACATCACGGCGGCAGCCAGGCCCTGCAGTCCGCGCAGCACAATGAGCAGCGGCACAGAGGAGTTCACTCCGATCAGGAGCGAGACCACGGTGAAGGCCGCCATCCCCATGAGCAGCGTGCGGCGCCGGCCGAGCAGGTCGGCCAGTCGCCCGCCCAGCAGCAGGAAGCCGCCGAATGCCAGGACGTAGGCGGTGACGACCCACTGGATGGTGCTGTCACCGAAGTCCAGATCGCGCTTGATGACCGGCAGGGCGACATTGATGATCGCGGTGTCCAGCACCACCATGAACTGCGCGGTCGCCACCAGGGCGAACACCTTCCAGGGGCCGGTCGGGCGCCCGACCCGGTCCGCGTTTGTTATGAGCATGACAGTATCCTTGAACGGCTTCCGGCAGCGGGGCGCGGAAGCGGGTGGTCGGGAATCAGGCAGGGCGGTCGAGGGCCTGCCGATGGAGGGGTTCGCAGCGGCCGGACCGGGTCCCGGACGCCAAAGGTCAGCTCAACTGCTCACCGAGAAGTTGGCCTTGGGCCTCCAGGCGTTCGGCCTCGGCGTCGTCACCGGCCTGGACGGCACGCCAGTAGCCGACCCGGTTGTCGATGTAGTGCTTGCGGGCGGCCAGGCGCCGCATCTCCTCCTCCAGCGCCTCGCCGTGGGCAGCGAGCATCCCGATCTTCATGGCGACGGTCTCGGGCGCATGCCCGCGCGCCGCCATCAGCGCACGCATCTCCTCGATCGCCAGCCCCGCGGCCCGCAGGTGCGCCAGCGATTCGATGCGGGCCAGGTCGGTACGGGTGTAGGCGCGATGGCCGCTGGAGGCGTCCCGGGCGATGGGGTCGATCAAGCCGATCTTCTCGTAGTACCGCAGCGTCCAGCCGCTCAGCCCGGTGATCCGGGAGACCTCCTGAACGCTCAGGACCCTGTCCGTCGCGGACTCCTCGGTGTGCCGCCCTCGGAGTGCTCGTGCCTCGTTCATGATTCGAGTATCGATAACTTGGAGCGCTCCAAGTCAAGCGCGGAGCACCACGGGGTTGGCAGAGCAGGGATCACATCTGTCGACGGACCCCGTCCCGGTGTGCTCGTCGCCCAGTGACATCGCTCTCCGTAGCAGCGCAGGAAACCGGAGGAACGCCTTCACGGTGTCGAGGGCCGAAGCAGGGTCACGTAGAGGTCTGTCATCCTTGCGGTGCACCATCCGGAATATCCCTGTTGTTCACGCGGTTGACACCTCGAAGAACGTGGATCGCGGATCCAGGAAACGCAGACGGCGCTTCATGCCCGCAGCCGTCCACTCTGACAGAACGGAAAATGCCCGGTCGGGTGGCTGATGCGGCTCGTGCAGGACGGGCCGTGATCCCCGGCACCATGCATGGGAGCAAGACGTGAGCGCTGCGACCACCGCGAAGGCGAACAGGACCCTGCAGGCCTGGTGGCGGGCAGCACCGCGCCCGCTCTGGGTGGTCACCCCGCTGCTCCTGATCATCTGCATTCCGGTGGCCGACGCGTTCCTTCCGCCGGATATCCACCTCGCCCATCTGCTGGTCGTCGCCACCGCGGTGACCGCCATCGGCACCGGCCCGCGGCCCACGGCACTGATCGGTGCTCTCTCCGTGCTTGCGTTGATCGCCGCCGGGGCGGAGCGGCGGGTCCTGAGCACCGAGAACGTGCTGGTGGAACT
>NZ_JBSFDI010000034.1:0-81940 GCF_053593835.1 Streptomyces sp. NPDC002076 | reverse complement strand
CTCGTGGCGGAGCCACGTGGGCGGTTCGGCAACGCGGCGAGCGTGCGTGCCAGGCGTCGCCGAGCAGGCGGGAATTTGACGACAGGGCCTCTAGGCCGTCCTGGCCGTCGCCCACTCGTGTTGTGCCGCCACGTCGGCCTTGACCTCCGACAGCTGGACGGCGACCGCGCTCGGTGCCGTACCGCCCCTGCCGTTGCGGGACGCGAGCGCGCCCGGGACGTTCAGGACCGTCCGGACCTCAGGGGTCAGGTGGGCGGAGATCTTCGCGAACTGTTCGTCGGTCAGCTCGTCGAGTTCCTTGTCCTCGGCCTCGGCCGCCTTCACGCACTCGCCGGCGACCTCGTGGGCGACGCGGAACGGCACGCCCTGCTTGACCAGCCACTCGGCGATGTCGGTGGCGAGCGAGAAGCCGGCCGGGGCCAGTTCCTCCATGCGCTCGCGGTTGACCGTGAGGGTGGCGATCATGCCGGTGAAGGCGGGGAGCAGGACCTCCAGCTGGTCGCAGGAGTCGAAGACCGGCTCCTTGTCCTCCTGGAGGTCGCGGTTGTAGGCGAGGGGCAGGGCCTTCAACGTCGCCATCAGACCCGTCAGGTTGCCGATCAGGCGGCCGCTCTTGCCGCGCGCCAGCTCCGCGATGTCCGGGTTCTTCTTCTGCGGCATGATCGACGAGCCCGTGGAGAACGCGTCGTGCAGGGTCACGAAGGAGAACTCCTTCGTGTTCCAGATGATGATCTCCTCCGCGATCCGGGAGAGGTTCACCCCGATCATCGCGGTGATGAAGGCGAACTCCGCCACGAAGTCACGGGAGGCCGTGCCGTCGATGGAGTTGCCGACGCTGCCGTGCTCGAAGCCGAGGTCCCGGGCGACCGCCTCCGGGTCCAGGCCGAGGCTGCTGCCCGCGAGGGCGCCCGAGCCGTACGGCGACACCGCCGTGCGCTCGTCCCACTGGCGCAGCCGCTCGGCGTCCCGGGACAGGGACTGGACATGCGCCAGGACGTGGTGGGCGAAGAGCACCGGCTGGGCGTGCTGGAGGTGGGTGCGGCCGGGCATTGCGACGTCCGGGTGGGCCTCGGCGAGGCCGATCAGGGCGTCCTGGAGGTCGGCGATCAGGCCGCCGATGGTGCGGGCTTGGTCGCGCAGGTACATGCGGAAGAGGGTGGCGACCTGGTCGTTGCGGGAGCGGCCCGCGCGCAGCTTGCCGCCCAGGTCCGGGCCGAGGCGCTCCAGGAGGCCGCGCTCCAGGGCGGTGTGCACGTCCTCGTCCGCGATGGTGCCGACGAAGGCGCCGGAGGCCACGTCGGCCTCCAGCCGGTCCAGCCCGGCGATCATGCGCTGCAGCTCGTCCTCGGTGAGGAGACCGGCCTTGTGCAGCACGCGCGCGTGGGCACGCGAACCGGCGATGTCGTAGGGCGCGAGCCGCCAGTCGAAGTGGACGGACGCGGACAGCTTCGCCAGGGCCTCGGCGGGACCGTCGGCGAAACGGCCGCCCCAGAGCCGTACGTCACCGCTGTTGCTGCTCACTTGCGCTGCTCCTAGAGAGGTGGGTCGGTTACGCGAGGTGTGCGTCAGGCTATGCCTGCAGATCGCGCCGGGCGGCGATCTTCGACGACAGGCTGTAGATGTCGATGAAGCCCTTGGCGGCGGACTGGTCGAAGGTGTCGCCCGTGTCGTAGGTCGCCAGGTCGAAGTCGTACAGGGACTCGGCCGAGCGCCGTCCGGTGACGACCGCGCGGCCGCCGTGCAGGGTCATGCGGATGTCGCCGGTCACGTGCTCGTTGGCCTCGTTGACGAAGCCGTCCAGGGCGCGCTTGAGCGGGGAGAACCACTGGCCGTCGTAGACGAGTTCGCCCCAGCACTGCTCGACCTGCCGCTTGTAGCGGGCGAGTTCGCGCTCGACAGTGACGTTCTCCAGCTCCTGGTGGGCGGTGATCAGGGCGATCGCGCCGGGAGCCTCGTACACCTCGCGGGACTTGATGCCGACGAGGCGGTCCTCGACCATGTCGATCCGGCCGATGCCCTGGGCGCCGGCGCGCGCGTTGAGCTGCTGGATCGCCTGGAGGACGGTGACGGGCCTGCCGTCGACGGCGACCGGGACGCCCGCCTCGAAGCTGATGATCACCTCGTCGGCCTCGCGGGGCTCCGCCGGGTCGGCGGTGTACTCGTAGATGTCCTCGATCGGGGCGTTCCAGATGTCCTCGAGGAAGCCCGTCTCGACCGCGCGCCCGAAGACGTTCTGGTCGATGGAGTACGGCGACTTCTTGGTGGTGGCGATCGGGAGCTGCTTGGCCTCGCAGAAGGCGATGGCCTTGTCCCGGGTCATCGCGTAGTCGCGGACCGGGGCGATGCACTTCAGGTCGGGGGCAAGGGCGACGATGCCGGCCTCGAAGCGGACCTGGTCGTTGCCCTTGCCGGTGCAGCCGTGGGCGACGGTCGTGGCGCCGTGCTTCTTGGCGGCGGCGACCAGGTGCTTGACGATCGTCGGCCGGGACAGGGCGGAGACCAGCGGGTAGCGGTCCATGTAGAGGGCGTTGGCCTTGATCGCAGGGAGGCAGTACTCCTCGGCGAACTCGTCCTTGGCGTCGGCCACTTCGGCCTCGACCGCACCGCAGGCGAGGGCGCGCTTGCGGATGACGTCCAGGTCCTCGCCGCCCTGGCCCACGTCCACCGCGACGGCGATGACCTCGGCGCCCGTCTCCTCGGCGATCCAGCCGATGGCGACGGAGGTGTCCAGACCGCCCGAATAGGCGAGTACGACGCGCTCGGTCACGGGTTTCTCCTCACACTGCACTTGCTGTCATGCATGAGTATGCAGAGTGATGCATGATTCGTCAATCACGGGAGGCTTTGAACGGGGGAAATCGCTTTCCCGTACTCCTCTGCGAACGCAGGCGCCGCGTTGGTAACTCAGGACACTTCCCGACCGAGTGAGGCATTCCTATGTCCAGGGCTCTTCCGAAGTACAACAAGCGACGCGTGGCGCTCATCGGCAGTGCGGCCGCGGTGGTGCTCTCCGGTGCGGTGATCGCCACATCGGCGCTGGCCGGGACGCCGGCGAAGAGCGACGGCGCCGCGAACGCCCGCACCCTCGCCAGCCCTGGCACGATCACCTGCCCGGACGTCGCCTCCAAGCTCCCGGCCGTCCCCGCCTCCGCCAAGGCCGAGGTCGACCGCAACCTCGCCCTCCTCCAGACCCAGATCCAGGAAGCCGACAAGCGTCTGCAGACAACCGTCGGCCAAGGCGGACCCAACTTCGTCAACAACGCCATCCTCGGACCCCTCAAGGACAAGCGCGCCTCCACCATCGACCGCATCGCCATCGCCATCGGCCGCACCACCACCAAGCCCACCGGACTGGACTCACTGGCCACCTGCACCCTGAACGCGAGCGGGAGCGGGAGCGCGGCAACCGGTGCCGCCGCACCGAGCACGGCCGCGACCCGGCAGTCCGGCACCGGCGCGAGTACGACAGCCGGCGGCAGCACCAAAGCCGGCACGATCACCTGCCCGGACGTCGCCTCCAAGCTCCCGGCCGTCCCCGCCTCCGCCAAGGCCGAGGTCGACCGCAACCTCGCCCTCCTCCAGACCCAGATCCAGGAAGCCGACAAGCGTCTGCAGACAACCGTCGGCCAAGGCGGACCCAACTTCGTCAACAACGCCATCCTCGGACCCCTCAAGGACAAGCGCGCCTCCACCATCGACCGCATCGCCATCGCCATCGGCCGCACCACCACCAAGCCCACCGGGCTGGACTCACTGGCCACCTGCACGCTCACCAAGTGACGTGACAGGCGGCCGTGGCCGCCCCGACGAGCGCCGGCCGGGGCGGCCACGGCAATTCCTTAGACAGCCGAACGAGTTCCGTCGATAATCGCTGGACATGGGAAAGACCTACGAGCGCATCGACGGCAGGCTCCGTACGTTCATCGAGGAGCAACCCCTCTTCTTCACCGCGACCGCCCCGCTGGCCGGCGACGGCATGGTCAACCTCTCCCCCAAGGGCCTCAAGGGCTCCTTCGCCGTGCTCGACGAACTGACCGTGGCCTACCTGGACTTCGCGGGGTCCAACGCCGAGACCATCGCGCACCTCAGGGAGAACGGCCGGATCACCCTGATGTGGTGCGCCTTCCAGGGCCCGCCGAACATCGTGCGGGTGCACGGCCGGGGCGAGCCGGTCTTCCGGGACGACCCGCGCTTCAAGGAGCTCCTCTCCCACTTCCCCGGCATCGACCCGAACCCGCACGGACTGCGCGCGATCATCGTCGTCCGCGCGGAACTGGTCCGGGACACCTGCGGGTACGCCGTCCCCTACATGGCGTACGAGAGCGACCGCGACCTGCACGGAAAGCGTTTCGCGCGGGAGGACGACGCCTCGCTCAGCGCATACTTCGAGAAGAAGGAGCACGTCGCGACGAGCCTGGACGGACTACCCGGGCTGCCGTTGCCGCTTCCGCCGTCTACCGTCTGAGCCATGCGCCCCGGTGTCGTGCTCGCCCTCGTGTCCGCCTCCTCGCTCACCCTGCTCGGCCTCGCACCGGGTCCCGAATCCGTGCCGCTGCCCGCGCGGATGGCGGACACCGGAGGCGGCAGCCAGCTGATCACCGCCCAGGCGCCCGGCGCGGACTCGACGTCGGGGACGGTCACCTGGTGGGACCTGCGGGACGGGCAGTGGGTGCAGGCGGGCTCGGCACCGGCGCGGTTCGGGGCGAACGGGCTGATGGAGGGCGCCAAGCGGAAGCAAGGCACGAACACGACCCCGACCGGGCTCTACGGCCTTCCCTTCGGCTTCGGGATCAAGCCGGCGCCGAGCGGGACGAGCGTCGAGTACCGGGCGGTGAAGGAGAGTTCCTGGTGGTGCCAGGACAATGACTCGGCGTCGTACAACCGTTGGGTGGACCCGCTGCCCACCGACTGCCGCGCCTCCGAGTCCGAGCACCTGATCACGTACCGCACCCAGTACGCGTACGGACTCGTCATCGGCTTCAACTACGGCCGTCCCGTGCGGAAGCGGGGTGCCGGGATCTTTCTGCATGTCAACGGGCCCGCGGCGACCGCTGGTTGCGTGTCGGTGCCGGAAGAGGCCATGCGGCGGATCCTGCGGTGGGCGGACCCCGGGAAGCGGCCCCATGTCGCCATCGGGACGGCGAGCGGAGCCACCGCGGTCACCCGGTACTGACCGTGCCGTGCCCGGTTCCTCGCGCCCCTTGAGCCGGCAGGCGCACCCTGAATGTCGTGGAGCCCGGGGCGCTGTCCAGCGCCACACTCCCCCCGTGCGCCTCCACCACCGCCGCCACGATCGACAGGCCCAGGCCCGCTCCGCCGCCGGAGGCATCCGTGCGGCGGCGGTGGTCTGCTCTCGTGAAGCGTTCGAAGACGCCTGGCTGGACCTCCCCGGGGACACCGGGGCCGTTGTCGTGGACCGAGAGGACTGCCGAGTCCGGGTCGGTTTCCAGCGTCACCGTCACCTTGGTGCCGACGGGTGTGTGCAGACGTGCGTTGGCCAACAGGTTGGCCATCACCTGGTGGAGGCGGTGGGCGTCGCCCGGGATCGTCACCGGGTCCTCAGGGAGGTCCAGGGACCAGCGGTGGCCGGGGCCCGCGGCGCGGGCGTCGGTGACCGCGTCCAGGACCAGGTGGGTCAGGTCCACCGGGCGGCTCTCCAGCGGGCGGCCCGCGTCCAGGCGGGCCAGCAGGAGCAGGTCGTCCACCATCTCGCCCATGCGGGCCGACTCGGCCTTGATGCGCTGCAGGGCACGGGTGACCTCCGGCGGCACCGGGCCGGGGTGGAGGAGCGCCAGCTCGGCATGGCCGCGGACCGAGGCGACCGGGGTGCGCAGCTCGTGGCTGGCGTCGGCCGCGAAGCGACGCAGCCGTTCCTCGCTGGCATGCCGTTTGGTCAGGGCGTCCTCGACGTGCCGGAGCATGCGGTTGAACGCCGCCGCGACCCGGCCGACCTCGCTGCGCGGGTCGCTGTCCGGGGCGCGCGGCGGCAGCGCCACCTCACCACTGGCCAGGGGCAGCTCGCTGACCCGGGTGGCGGTCGCCGCGACCCGGCTCAGCGGGCGCAGCGACCAGCGGACCCACAGCGCCCCGGCGACCCCGGCGGCGATCAGGGCCAGGCCGAGGACGACCACGGCGACCAGTTCGAGGCGGGTGACGGCGGCCCGTACCGGCTCCGTCGGCAGGCCCGTCACCAGGACGTCGCCGTCCTTCCCCGGCCACGCGATCAGGCGGTAGTCGTGCAGGTGCGACAGGCACACGGTGTGGCCCCGGCCGTCCACCGGCAGCCCGGCCAGGGCCGCGCGGTCCGCGGCGGTCAGGGTGATGTCGGGGTTCTGCCGGTCGTTGGCGGGCACCACCGCCGCGTTGGTGACCCGGCCGTTCACCAGGCGGGCGCCGAACGTCTCGGCGGCCTGGCGTCGGGTGTCGCCGTGCTCGTCGCCGTCCCGGTCCGAGGGCTTCGAGGGCTGGTATGTGCCGTGCTCCAGGCTCTGCGGGAAGGCCGCTCCGGCCTGCTGGATCTGCTGGTCGAGCCGACGGGTGAGAAAGCCGTTCAGCTCGACGACGGCGGCCACGCCGACCGCGGCGCAGCCGATCGCGAGCAGCACGACCAGGCCGGCGGTCAGCCGGGCGCGCAGGGTGCGGGGCCGGGGCAGCCGGGCCAGGGCACCGCGCAGGCCGAGGCGGCTCACCTGGCCGCCGGTTTCAGGACATAGCCCGCCCCGCGCACGGTGTGGATCATGGGCTCGCGGCCCGCGTCGACCTTCTTGCGCAGGTAGGAGATGTACAGCTCCACGACATGGGCGCGGCCGCCGAAGTCGTAGGACCACACCCGGTCGAGGATCTGCGCCTTGCTGAGCACCCGGCGCGGGTTGCGCATGAGGAAGCGGAGGAGCTCGAACTCGGTGGGTGAGAGCTCGATCAGCTCGCCGCCCCGGGTGACCTCGCGGGCCTCCTCGTCCATCACCAGGTCGCCGACCGTCAGCCGTGGTCCCTCCTCCTGCTGGCGGGCCATGCCGGCACGGCGCAGCAGGCCGCGCAGCCGGGCCACGACCTCCTCCAGGCTGAAGGGCTTGGTGACATAGTCGTCGCCGCCCGCGGTGATGCCGGCGATCCGGTCCTCGACCGCGTCCCGGGCCGTGAGGAACAGCACACAGACGTCCGGCTTCACCTCGTGCAGCCGGCGCAGCACGGTGAAGCCGTCGGTGTCCGGGAGCATCACATCCAGGACGACGGCGTCGGGCAGCAGCTCGCGCGCCCCGGCGACAGCGGAGGCGCCGTCACCGGCCGCGCGCACCTCCCAGCCCTCGTAGCGCAGGGCGCCGGTGAGCACCTCCGCGAGGTCGGGGTCGTCGTCGACGACGAGGACGCGCAGCGGGGTGCCGTCGGGTCGGGTGAGGGCCGGGCGGCCGGAACGGGTGGTGTTCATCGCGCCTTCCAGCATCACCCATGGGGAGGAGTGCGAGGCACCGCCACCGCTCTGAGTTTTCTCTGAGAACCCTGAGGTCCGCTGAACGCGGTCTGAGAACCGGCTCTGAGTCTGCTCTCAAAAGCCCTGTTCAGCGCCTCGCTCAGAGGACCCTCAGAACTTTCCGCCGCACAGTGGCCCGGTACGACGGACGAAGGGACGGCGATTGATGACCACCGTGGATGCACGGCGGGCGGCCCCGCCCGTGCCCCTGACCGCACGGCGCTCCCCCGCGGGGCCCGTGCTGGCCGTGCTGTGGGCCGGGGCGGCGGCAGTGGTCGCGCTCTGGTGGGCGGACACCGGGTCCGTGGTCGGTACGGCCGGCTGGCTGACCGGCGCGGGCCGGATCGCCGGGCTGCTGTGCGGGTACGCCTGCGCGGTGCTCGTCGGCCTGATGGCGCGGGTGCCGCTGCTGGAGAGGCGGATCGGCTCGGACCGGGTGGCGCGCTGGCACGCGATGGCCGGCCGGTACACGGTCTGTCTGCTCGTGGCGCACATCGTGCTGATCCTCTCCGGGTACGCCGCCCAGGACAGGGCCTCGCTCTGGCACGAGGCGGTGACCGTCGTCCTGGACTACCCGGACATGCTCAAGGCCACCGCCGGCACGGTGATCCTCTTCGCGGTCGGCATCACCTCGGCCCGGGCCGTGCGCCGCCGCACCAGCCACGAGTTCTGGTACTACATCCACCTGCTGACGTACGCGGCCGTCTTCCTGGCCTTTTTCCACCAGCTGACGCTGGGGAACGAGTTCAACGGCAAGCCGGTGGCGACCGCCGTCTGGTACGCGCTGTACCTGGGCGTCGCCGCCCTGGTGCTGTGGTTCCGCATCCTCGCCCCGGTCCGCCTCAACCGGCGCCACCAGCTGCGTGTGGACTCGGTTCACCTGGAGGCGCCGGGTGTGTACTCGGTCGTCGTACGCGGTCGGCACCTGGACGAACTGGGGGCGCGGCCCGGGCAGTTCTTCCGCTGGCGGTTCCTCGGCGAGGGCCTGCGCTGGACCTCGACGCCGTACTCCCTGTCGGCGCCGCCGCGCCCGGATCTGCTGCGCGTCACGGTCAAGGCGCTCGGCGACCACAGCGCGGCCGTCGCGACGCTGCGGCCCGGCACCCGGGTGTGGGCGGAGGGCCCGTACGGCTCGCTGACCGCCGACCGGGCCACCAGCCACCACTCCCTGCTGATCGCGGCCGGCGTCGGCGTCACCCCGCTGCGGGCGCTGTTCGAGACGCTGCCCGGCGAGGTCACCCTGCTGTACCGGGCGCGCCGCGCCGAGGACCTGGCGCTCGGCGCGGAGCTGGAGGCGATCGCCCGGTGGCGCGGCGCCCAGGTGCGGTACGCGCTGAACGGTCCGCAGGGCGAGCGCCCGGCCATCACGGCGGAGTCGCTGCGCGCGACCTTCCCGGGCCTCGCCGGCCACGACGTCTACATCTGCGGGCCGCACGGCTTCGCGCAGGACGTGTACGAGGCGCTGCGGGCCGCCGGGGTCCCGGACCGCCGTATCCACCACGAGTCCTTCGAGCTGTGAGAGCTGAGAGGCCGATCACGTGCATGCCCTGAAGAAGAACCGCCCGCTCCGCCGGATCGTGCTGGCCAGTGCCGCGACCGTCTCCGGGATGGTGCTGCTGCTGTCGCTGAAGCCGCACACGAGTCCCGTGCTGACCACCGCCGACACCAAGTCGCCCACGGCGTCGAGCAGTTCGGCCCCGTCGAGCGGATCGGGCGGATCGTCGGGCGGATCGAGCGGCTCCTCCAGCGGCTCCACCTCGGGTAAGAAGGTCAGCAAGACCGCCACCGGGGACACCGTCCAGACCCGCTGGGGTCCGGTCCAGGTGCGGGTCACGATCAAGAGCGGGAAGCTGACGGACGTGACGGCCGTGCAGTACCCGCAGGACAACCCGCGCGACCAGGAGATCAACAGCTACGCCCTGCCCCAGCTGCGGCGTGAGGCGCTGGCCGCGCAGAGCGCGGACATCGACATGGTGTCGGGCGCCACGTACACCAGCACCGGCTACAAGCAGTCCCTGCAGTCCGCGCTGGACTCGGCGGGACTGTGACGCGGGGCCGCTGAACACTCGGCGCATGCGGCACGTATCTGTGGGCCAAGGGTCAAGTCCCCACGGAGGAACCGTGACCACCACGCTCGCAGGCGGACGTGCCGCCCGCCGCCAGACGATGCGCCGCATCCGCCCGCGCCGCTCCCCGGCCGTACCGCTGCTGCTCGCCGTCTGGGCGGGCGCGGCGGGCGTGCTGTGGCTCTGGTGGCACAACACCCCGTCCATCGCCGACGACAACGGCAAGATCCTCAACGCGGGCCGGATCACGGGCCTGTTGGCCGGCTATCTGATGGCGCTGGTCGTGCTGCAGATGGCGCGCGTGCCGGCGCTGGAGCGGCGCGTCGGCTCGGACCGGGTGGCCCGCTGGCACGCGATGAGCGGCCGCTACACGCTCTGCCTGATCGTGGCGCACGTCTTCCTCACCATGTGGGGGTACGCGCTGCAGGCGGGCAAGTCGCTGGGCGACATCGTCCAGCAGACCATCGACTCCATCAACCAGCTGCCCGACCTGGGCAAGGCGGCCATCGGCACCGGCCTGTTCGTGCTGATCGGGCTGACCTCGATCGGCGGGATCCGCCGCCGCTTGCCGTACGACACCTGGTACCACGTGCACCTGATGACGTACGCGGCGGTGTTCCTGACCTTCTGGCACCAGATCACCACCGGAAACGACTTCGCGGTCGAGCCCATGGCGAAGACCTTCTGGTACGGCCTGTACGGCGTGGTCACCGCGCTCGTGCTCTGGTACCGGATCCTCACCCCGATCCGGCTGAACCTCCGGCACCGGATGCGTGTGGAGGCGGTCATCGAGGAGACGCCGGGCGTCGTGTCGGTGCTGATCGGCGGGCGGAGGCTGCACCGGATGGGCGCGGAGGCGGGCCAGTTCTTCCGCTGGCGCTTCCTCGCTCCGGGCATGCGGTTCAGCTCGCACCCGTACTCGCTGTCGGCGGCGCCCCGCCCGGACATGCTGCGGATCACGGTGAAGGCGATCGGCGACCACAGCGAGCGGCTGCGCGAGCTGACGCCCGGCACCCGGGTGTGGGCCGAGGGCCCGTACGGCGCGCTCACCGCGCAGCGCCGCAGCCAGGGCAAGGTGCTGCTGGTCGCGGGCGGCGTCGGCATCACCCCGATGCGGGCGCTGTTCGAGACGCTGCCCGGGGCGGCCGGTGACATCACCCTGCTCTACCGGGCCAACAGCACCCAGGACTTGGCGCTGTGGGACGAGCTGGCGAAGATCGCCGACGAGCGGGGCGCCCGGCTGATGTACGCGGTGAACAGCCCCGACGGGGAGCGGCCGGACATCTCCGCGGAGAACCTCCAGCGGAAGATCCCGGACATCGACCGGCACGACGTGTTCATGTGCGGCCCGGCCGGGTTCGCGCAGTCGGTGTACGAGGCACTGCGCGGCGCGGGGGTCCCCGCCCGCCGCATCCATCACGAGTCCTTCGAGATGTGAGCGGGAGCTACGGACAGATGAGGAAGAGCCACCCCATTCGACGGGTCGTGCTGGCCACCGCCGCGACCGTCTCCGGTGTCGTGCTGCTGCTGTCGCTGAAGCCGGCGTCCGACCCGGCCGCGGCGTCGGCGGCGGGCGCCGCCCCCCAGCAGACGGCGGCGGGGCAGGCGTCTGTGCAGGGCGGTCAGCAGGGCAGCGCCCAGGCTGCCACCGGCACGGTGACCGGTGACGCGACGCAGACGCAGTACGGAACCGTGCAGGTACGGCTGGCCGTCGCGGGCGGCAAGATCACCAAGGCCGAGGCGGTGCAGGCGCCCAAGGGCGGACTCAGCGATCAGAAGACGGCGCTGGCCGTCCCCAAGCTCAACCAGGAGGCCGTCGCGGCGCAGAGCGCGCAGATCGACGCGGTGTCCGGGGCGACGTACACGAGCAACGGCTACAAGAAGTCGCTGCAGTCGGCGCTGGACAAGATGAAGTCGGCCGCCTCCTCCGGTTCCGGGGCCTCGGGCTCCTCCGGTTCCGGGGCCTCCGGTTCCTCCGGTTCCGGGGCCTCCGGTTCCTCCGGTTCCGGGGCCTCCGGTTCCTCCGGTGCGGCGCAGGCCCGCACGGTCACCGGGAAGGTCGCGCAGACGCAGTACGGCCCGGTCCAGGTGCGGATCACGGTCAGCGGTGGCAAGATCACCAAGGCCGAGGCCGTCCAGGCACCCAAGGGCGGACTCAGCGACCAGAAGACCGCGTTGGCGGTCCCCAAGCTGAACCAGGAGGCCGTCACGGCCGGCAACGCGAACATCGACGCCGTCTCCGGCGCCACCTACACCAGCACCGGCTACAAGCAGTCGCTCCAGTCGGCGCTGGACCAGGCCGGTGGCTGACACGGTGGCCGAGTCGGCCGAAGCTCCCGCCGCGGTGCGTCATGCGGAGGAGGTCATGGGGACCGTCTTCTCCCTCGACGTCCGCGGCGGGGAACCCGGTGCGGTGCGCGAGGCGCTGGCCGAAGCCGTCGCCGGTCTGCACCGGGCGGACGCGGTGTTCAGCACCTACCGCGAGGACAGCGAGATCTCACGGCTGGCCCGGGGTGAGCTGACCGTGGCGGAGTGCGCGCCGGAGGTGGCCGAGGTGCTGGACCTCGCGGCCGAGGCGGAACGGGTGAGCGAGGGCTGGTTCAGCACGCGCTACCAGGGCTCGCTGGATCCGACGGGCATCGTCAAGGGCTGGGCCGCCGAGCGGGCCGCGCGGCTGCTCGCGCAGGTGGCCGGGGTGCGCGGCGTGAGCGTCAACGGCGGCGGGGACGTCCAGCTCCTCGGCTCGCCGGAGCCGCAGCGGCCCTGGCGGGTGGGGGTGGCGGATCCGCTTCGGCCGGGTGGTCTGGCGGCGGTGATCTCGGCGGCGGGCGTGGCCGAACTGTCGGTGGCGACCTCGGGCACCGCCGAGCGGGGCGCGCACATCGTGGATCCGCGCACCGGAAAGTCCGCGGTGTCGGACCTGGTGGCCGTGACCGTGGTCGGTCCCCGTCTGACCTGGGTCGACTGCTGGGCCACGGCGGCCTTCGCGATGGGCTCCCGGGCGGGGCTGGCGTGGCTGGAGTCGCTGCCGGACGTGGAGGGGCTGCTGATCACCGCCGGCGACGAGGTGCGGTGCACCGGGGGGCTGGCTGCGCGGCTGGGCTGACCGGCTTCCTCCCTCACGGCACGACGACGGGAGCATGCGGCGCCGCCGAGGACCACCGTCACAGCCACCACGGAGACGAGGTCGGGGTCATCAGCGTCACGCGGTACGAGGTCGCGTGCGGTGACGTCCCCTTCGACCGTGGGGAGACCGTGGACGAGCCCGACGACACACGGCGACGGCGCGAGCGACCAGTGTCCGCGGACCGAGGAGGCGGCCCCGCCGACCGCGGACCGGAAGCGGCTGCCGACCGCGCTCGCCGCCGCCGTCGACGCCCTACCGGAGCCGGCCCGGCTCGGCGGCTCACGGTCGACGAGCCGGCCTCGGCCCTGGAGGGGACCCTGCCGCGGCGCCCCTGAGACTCGCGCACCGCCGATGACCTGCCCCAGTTCACACCAGCGGTTGCACCATGTGCCCCATCTCCAGGTGGGCCGTGGCGAGGACGGTGCCGCCGAGGGTCGTCAGCCGGGCGCCGGAGAGGGTCGAGAGGTCGCCGGGCGCGGCCACGCCCCACTCGCCGTGTCCGGCGATCAGGGGGAAGTCGCCGACCCTTACGGTGGTGCCGTCGGAGTGTTCCAGCAGACAGGTGACCTTGCCGGTGTACGAGCCGCGGGAGCCGGCGGATTCGACGGACACGAAGATCCAGCCGGGGGTCTCGGGATGGACGTAGACCTCGCCGACCTTGCCGCCGCTGGTGGCCGAGGTCATGTCGCCGACCAGCATGGGCTCGGACTCGGTGGCGGGCGCGGTCGAGGCGACGACCTCCTCGATGGCGGTGCCGATCCCCCAGCCGGCGAAGCCGATGGCGACGGTGAGCGCGGTGGCGACGGCCGCGAGCCGCAGCCGGGCCCGCCGGGCACGCCCGCGCAGGTCCCGGGACGCACGGCCGGCGGCGCCCGCGGAGGCCTCGGGCGCCGAGGCCTGCTCGGCCAGCCTGCGTGCCACCCGGGTCTCGAACCCGGCCGGCGGCTCGCTGTCCGGCAGCAGGCCGATCAGCCGGTCGCCGACCAGGGTGAGCTGGCGGACGTACTCCCGGCAGTCCGCGCACTGGTCCAGATGGGCGACCGCCTCGGCGCGCTCCCGGCCGGGCAGCACGCCCAGCGCCAGCTCCGCGCCGATCTGCCGGAGCTTGTCGCAGTTCGCGTCACGGGACATGGTCGCCTCGCTTCAAGGGCGCGAGCGTGGTGCGCAGCTTCGCCATGGCGGCCCTGATGCGTGTCTTGGCGGTGCCCAGCGGGATGCGCTCCGCGTCGGCGATCTGCTGGGCCGTCATTCCGTAGATGCCGGCCATCACCAGGGCCCTCGCCTGTTCCCGGGGCAGCCGCCCCACGGCGGCCCGCAGTTGGGAGGAGGCCTCGTCGGCCAGCGCCCACTGCTCGGGGGTCTCGGTGACGACGCCGATGACGGAGTCGAGGTCCTCGGGTGCCATCGGCTCGGTCCGCCGGGCCCGGACGGCGTCGACGGCGAGGTTGTGCGCGATGGTCGTCAGCCAGGTGGTGACCGAGCCGCGGCGCGAGTCGTAGATCTGGGCGTGCCGCCACGCGCGCTCGAACGTCAACTGGGCGACGTCCTCGGCGAGTTGCGCATCCCCGGTGACGGCCATGGCGACCCCGAAGACCCGGTGCTGGAACCTGCGTACGAAGATCACCGCGAGTTCCGGATCAGCGGAGGCCAGCCCGGCCAGCAGGGCTTCGTCCGGGAGGCGGCCCACGGGGAACCGGAAACCCGACACACCCCCGTATACGGCCGACGGCCGCCAGTGGATTGCCCGCCCGCCGCGGAAGATCACACTCTCATTCTCCGCCGACGGGCTGGGCCCCGCATGCGGGCTCAGTGACCGTTCTGGGCCAGCCGCAGCAGGTGGTCCGCCAGGGCCTGGCCGCCGCTCGGGTCCCGGCTGATCAGCAGCAGCGTGTCGTCACCGGCGATCGTGCCGAGGATGTCGTGCAACTCCGCCTGGTCGATGGCCGAGGCGAGGAACTGGGCGGCCCCCGGCGGGGTACGCAGGACGACCAGGTTGGCGGAGGCCTCCGCGGAGATCAGCAGCTCCTGGGAGAGCCGCCGCATCCGCTCCTCCTTCGCCGACTCCCCCAAGGGCGCGCGGGGGGTACGGAATCCGCCCTCGCTCGGCACCGCGTAGATCAGCTCGCCGTCGGTGTTGCGGATCTTCACCGCGTTCAGCTCGTCGAGGTCCCGGGAGAGCGTCGCCTGGGTGACGCTCAGCCCGTCGTCGGCGAGCAGCTTCGCCAGCTGGCTCTGCGACCGCACCGGCTGCCGGTTGAGGATGTCCACGATCCGGCGGTGCCGCGCGGTCCGGGTCTGCGGCACGGCCGGTCCGGCACCCGCCGCCTGCTCGTGGTCCTGCGCCTGGCTCATCGTCGTCCTATTCTCCGGATCGTCCGTCCCCATCCACTGGGTTCGCTGCGTCGAGGACACCGGGCAGCGCCTGGAGGAAGGCACCCACCTCGGCGTCCGTGATGTTCAGCGGCGGCATGAGCCGTACGACGTCGGCGGCGGGCGCGTTCACCAGGAACCCGGCCTCCTGGGCCGCCTGCTGCACCTGTGGCGCGTGCGGCCCGGTGAGCACGATACCCAGGAGCAGGCCGGCGCCCCGCACATAATCGATCAACGGGTGGCCGAGACCCTCGATTCCCTCGCGCAGCTTCTCGCCCTGCCGCTTGACGTTCTCCAGCAGCCCGTCGTCGGCGATGGTGTCGAGTACGGCCAGTCCGGCGGCGCAGGCGACCGGGTTGCCGCCGAAGGTCGTACCGTGATGGCCCGGCCGGAGCAGTTCGGCGGCCCGGCCGAAGGCCACGGTGGCACCGAGCGGCAGCCCGCCGCCGAGCTGCTTGGCGAGGGTGACGACATCGGGCAGGACGCCCTCGTGGGCCTGGTACTCGAACCAGGTCCCGGTACGGCCGATTCCGGTCTGCACCTCGTCCAGCACCAGCAGGGCGCCGGTGGCGGCGGTGATCGCGCGGGCCGCCTTCAGATAGCCGGCCGGGGGCACGACGACACCGTTCTCGCCCTGGACCGGCTCGATGATGACGAGCGCCGTCTCCTCCGTGACCGCGGCGGCGAGCGCCTGGGCGTCGCCGTAGGGCACGTGGGTGACCTCGCCGGGCAGCGGAAGGAAGGGATCCTGCTTGGCCGGCTGGCCGGTGAGCGCGAGGGCGCCCATCGTCCGGCCGTGGAAACCGCCGGTGGCGGCGACCATGTGGGTGCGCCCGGTGAGCCGGCCGATCTTGAAGGCGGCCTCGTTGGCCTCGGCGCCGGAGTTGCAGAAGAAGACGCGGCCCTCCCGGCCGAAGAGCTGGAGCAGCCGTTCGGCGAGGGCGACGGTGGGCTCGGCCAGGAAGAAGTTGGAGATGTGCCCGAGCTGTCCGATCTGCCGGCTGACGGCCTCGACGATCGCCGGGTGGGCGTGGCCCAGGGCGTTGGTGGCGATGCCGCCGACGAAGTCGTGGTACTCCCGGCCCTCGGCGTCCCACACCTTGACGCCCTCGCCGCGTACGAGGGGCAGGCGGGGGGTGCCGTAGTTGTTCATGAGCGCGCCCTGCCAGCGCTGGGTCAGCTCCTGGTTGCTCATGACTCCCCCTGTTCGTCGGGCACGACCATCGTGCCGATGCCTTCGTCGGTGAAGATCTCCAGCAGGATCGAGTGCTGGACCCGGCCGTCGATGACGCGGGCGGTGTGCACCCCGTTGCGCACGGCGTGCAGACAGCCCTCCATCTTCGGCACCATGCCGGAGCTCAGCTCCGGCAGCAGCTTCTCCAGTTGGGAAGCGGTGAGGCGGCTGATCACCTCGTCGGAGTTCGGCCAGTCCTCGTAGAGGCCCTCGACGTCGGTGAGGACCATGAGGGTCTCGGCGCCCAGTGCCGCAGCGAGTGCCGCAGCCGCCGTATCAGCATTGACGTTGTAGACATGTCCGTCGTCCTGACTGCGGGCGATGGAGGAGACGACCGGGATACGGCCGTCGGCGAGCAGCGCCTCGATGGCGCCCGTGTCGATCGCGGTGATCTCGCCGACCCGCCCGATGTCGACGAGTTCGCCGTCGATCTCGGGCTGGTGCCGGGTGGCGGTGATGGTGTGCGCGTCCTCGCCGGTCAGGCCGACGGCGAGCGGCCCGTGCTGGTTGAGCAGACCGACCAGCTCTCGCTGCACCTGTCCCGCCAGCACCATCCGTACGACGTCCATGGCGTCCTCGGTGGTGACGCGCAGGCCCGCCTTGAACTCGCTGACGATGCCGTGCCGGTCGAGGGCGGCGCTGATCTGCGGGCCGCCGCCGTGCACGACCACCGGCTTGAGGCCGGCGTGCCGCAGGAAGACGACGTCCTGGGCGAAGGCGGCCTTCAGCTCCTCGTTCACCATGGCGTTGCCGCCGAACTTGATGACGACGATCTTGCCGTGGTGCCGGGTCAGCCAGGGCAGCGCCTCGATGAGGATCTGGGCCTTGGGCAGGGCCGTGTGCTTGCGAGTGCTCATGAGGAGTAGGCGCTGTTCTCGTGGACGTAGTCGGCGGTGAGGTCGTTGGTCCAGATGGTCGCGGTCTCGGTGCCCGCGGCCAGGTCGGCGACGATGTGCACCTCGCGGTAGCGCATGTCGACCTTCTCGCGGTCCTCGCCGACGGAGCCGTTCTTGCAGACCCACACGCCGTTGATGGCCACGTCGAGCTGGTCCGGCTCGAAGGCTGCCGAGGTGGTGCCGATCGCGGAGAGCACCCGGCCCCAGTTGGGGTCCTCGCCGTG
This sequence comes from Streptomyces sp. NPDC002076, assembly GCF_053593835.1. Classification (NCBI taxonomy): domain Bacteria; kingdom Bacillati; phylum Actinomycetota; class Actinomycetes; order Kitasatosporales; family Streptomycetaceae; genus Streptomyces; species Streptomyces sp. NPDC002076. Next base: position 64,555 of record NZ_JBSFDI010000034.1, on the reverse strand, counting down.
GATCGCGCACTTGAGGAGGTTGTTGCGGGCGATGGAGCGGCCCACCTCGACGGCGTCCTCCTCGCTCGCCGCGTTGATCACCTCGACCTTGATGTCCTTGCTGGCGCCCTCGGCGTCCCGGATGAGCTGCTGCCCGAGGTCGTCGCACACCTGCCGTACGGCGTCGGCGAACCCGGCGTACTCCGGGGTGATGCCGGAGGCGCCGGAGGCGAGCAGCAGCACGGTGTCGTTGGTGGACATGCAGCCGTCGGAGTCGACCCGGTCGAAGGTGACCTTCGTGGCGGCGCGCAGGGCCCGGTCCAGGGTCTCGCTGTCGAGGTCGGCGTCGGTGGCGAGGACGACCAGCATGGTGGCGAGGCCGGGGGCGAGCATGCCGGCGCCCTTGGCCATGCCGCCGACGGTCCAGCCGTCCCTGGTGACGACGGAGGTCTTGTGGACGGTGTCGGTGGTCTTGATGGCGATGGCGGCCTTCTCGCCGCCGTGCTCGGACAGCTGGGCGGCGGCCGTCTCGACACCCGGGAGCAGCTTGTCCATGGGCAGCAGGACGCCGATGAGTCCGGTGGAGCACACGGCGACCTCGATGGCGCCCCGGCCGAGCACCTCGGCCACCTTCTCGGCGGTCGCGTGGGTGTCCTGGAAGCCCTTGGGGCCGGTGCAGGCGTTGGCGCCGCCCGAGTTGAGGACGACGGCTGAGACCTGGCCGCTCTTGAGGACCTGTTCCGACCACAGCACCGGCGCGGCCTTCACACGGTTGGAGGTGAAGACGCCCGCGGCGGCACGGCGCGGCCCGTTGTTGACCACGAGGGCCAGGTCGGGGTTGCCGTTCTCCTTGATCCCGGCGGCGATGCCCGCCGCCGTGAATCCCTTGGCTGCCGTGACACTCACTGCATCTCCCTGTTCGCTTCTCCGCCCGCGCAGCGCGCCGGTGCGGGCTTCGTCGTCGTCTGCGGCCCGGTGGCTGCACGTGCGTCGCTCACGGAGCGACTCCCGTCGTGGAAAGCCCCGTGGTCTCCGCGAGACCCAGGGCGATGTTCATGCTCTGGACGGCACCGCCCGCGGTGCCCTTGGTCAGGTTGTCGATGGCGCTGATCGCGATGATGCGGCCCACGGCCTCGTCGTATGCGACCTGCACCTGAACGGCGTTGGAACCGTAGACGGACGCCGTCGCGGGCCACTGGCCCTCGGGCAGCAGATGGACGAAGGGCTCGTCGGCGTAGGCCTTCTCATAGGCAGCGCGGACGGAGTCCGCCGTCACGCCCGCGACCGCGGACGCGCTGCACGTGGCGAGGATCCCGCGCGGCATCGGGGCGAGCGTCGGTGTGAAGGAGACCGAGACCCGCTCCCCCGCCGCCCCGCTGAGGTTCTGGATCATCTCGGGGGTGTGCCGGTGGCCGCCGCCGACGCCGTACGGCGACATGGAGCCCATGACCTCGCTGCCGAGCAGATGCGGCTTGGGCGCCTTGCCCGCGCCGGAGGTGCCGGACGCGGCGACGATCACCGCCTCCGGCTCGGCGAGCTGGGCGGCGTAGGCCGGGAACAGGGCGAGGGTGACGGCGGTGGGGTAGCAACCGGGCACCGCGATGCGCTTGGACCCCTCCAGCGCGGCGCGGGCGCCCGGAAGTTCAGGGAGGCCGTAGGGCCAGGTGCCGGCGTGTGCGGAGCCGTAGAACCTCTCCCAGTCGGCCGGGTCCTTCAGCCGGAAGTCGGCGCCCATGTCGACCACGAGGACATCGGGCCCGAGCTGCTCGGCGACGGCGGCGGACTGCCCGTGCGGCAGCGCGAGGAAGACGACGTCGTGCCCGGCGAGCGCCTCGGCCGTGGTCTCGGTGAGCACGCGGTCGGCCAGGGGCAGCAGATGCGGCTGCAGCGTGCCGAGCCGCTGGCCGGCGTTGGAGTTCCCGGTCAGGGCACCGATCTCGACCTCGGGGTGCGCGAGGAGCAGGCGCAGGACCTCACCGCCCGCGTATCCGCTCGCCCCGGCAACCGCCGCACGTACCGCCATGTCCATCCTCCTCGTGATGGCATGACTATACGTTTCGCCGCAGGTTTATGCAACGACTATGCGGGCGGCTGGGCGATCCGCTTCGACAGCATCACCCGGCGGGACACCACGAAGGTCACCGGGATCGCCGCAGCCGAGGCGAGCAGCGGGGCGACGCGGCTTCCGGCGTGCAGGATGCGGCGGCGGCACGCCTCCATGCCCGTCTTTCGGTGATTTCCGGTGGATGTTTTCAAGGTGAACCGGCCTTGCGGGCGGCGTAGGCGCGGGCAGCCCGGACCCGGTTGCCGCACTTGGTGGTGCACCAGCGGCGGGCGCCGTGCGAGCGCAGGAACCAGCGGGCACAGCCCTGGGCGGCGCACTCGGTGAGCTGTCCGGCGTCGGCGCCGGTGAGCAGGTCGGCAGCGTCCTCCGCGAGCAGGGAGAGCGCGGCGGCGGCCGGGTTTCCGGTGTCGGGGAGGTCGGCGCGGTGGGGGCCGTCGGCGGTCCAGGCGAGCCGAGGGGTGGCGGGCGCCGCGGCGAGCGCGGTGTTGAGGGTGTCGAGGGCGTCGGCGGGCGGGAGTGCCGCGGCGGCACGGGCCTCGAAGAGAGCGCGCAACCCCTCGCGCAGGGTGCGCAGCCGGCCGGACTGCCTGCCGTTGATCACCACCCGGTCGGGCAGCAGCTCGTGCCGGACGAGCCAGAGATGTGCCGCCTCGGTGTCGTCGAGCAGGTCGACCTGGCCGTGACTGACGGTGAAACGCGTGTTGACCAGCGCCAGCGAGACATACCGGTCCTCGCCCGGGACCGGGAGCTGGTGCAGGTAGACGGGCGACTCGTGATCCACGGCTCTCATGGTAATCCTTGCGGTTCTCCGTGAGGAGGACTTAGCGTGACTCATGGAGAATCGCAATCGAAACCGTGAGAGGTGAGCCGCCGTGGCCTTCGACGTGGACGTGCTGCGCAAGGACTTCCCGATCCTGCAGCGGACCCTGGACGGCGGCGCCCCGCTCGTCTACCTGGACTCCGGCGCCACCACCCAGAAACCGCTCCAGGTCCTCGACGCCGAGCGGGACTTCTACCTGCACCGCAACGCGGCCGTGCACCGCGGCGCGCACCAGCTGGCGGGCGAGGCGACGGAGGCGTACGAGCAGGCCCGGCAGACGGTGGCCCGGTTCATCGGCGCCGCCGCCGACGAGGTGGTCTTCACCCGCAACACCACCGAGGGCATCAACCTCGTCGCCTACGCGCTGGGCAACGCCGGCCGGCTCGGCCCGGGCGACCGGATCGTGGTGACGGAGATGGAGCACCACGCGAATCTGGTCCCCTGGCAGCAGCTCGCCGAGCGGACCGGGGCGAGCCTCGACTGGTTCGGGCTCACCGACGACGGCCGGCTCGATCTGTCCCGGGCCGGGGAGCTGCTGGACGAGCGCACCAAGGTGCTCGCCGTCAGCCACCAGTCCAATGTGCTCGGCACCCTCAACCCGGTGCGCGAACTCGCCGACCGCGCGCACGCGTTCGGCACCCTGGTGGTCGTGGACGGCGCCCAGTCCGTGCCGCACCGCCCGGTCGACGTGACGGAGCTGGGCGCGGACTTCCTCGCCTTCTCCGGGCACAAGATGCTCGGCCCGAACGGCGTCGGCGTGCTGTGGGGCCGCGCGGACCTGCTCGCTGGACTGCCGCCGTTCCTGACCGGCGGCTCGATGATCGAGATCGTGGAGATGGACCGCACCACCTTCCTGCCGCCGCCGCAGCGCTTCGAGGCGGGCGTGCCGATGACCTCGCAGGCGGTGGGGCTCGCGGCGGCCGTGGAGTATCTGGAGCGGCTCGGCATGGCAGAGGTGGCGGCGTACGAGGACACGCTCACCGCCCGCGCCCTGGATCTGCTGACCGAGGTGCCCGGCGTCCGGATCGTCGGCCCCACCGAGCTCACGGACCGGGGCTCGGCGGTCTCCTTCACGGTCGACGGCATCCACCCGCACGACGTGGGCCAGGTGCTGGACGAGCGGGGCGTGGCCGTCCGCGTCGGCCATCACTGCGCCCGGCCGATCGTCAAGCGGTACGGCATCCCGGCGACGACCCGGGCGAGCTTCTACGTCTACAACACACCGGCCGAGGTGGACGCGCTGGTGGAGGGTGTCCGCGCGGCTCAGAGGTACTTCGGTGGATGATCGCAGACCGGGCTTGGCATGTACGGGTACTCGGCCTGAACGGCGGCGCGGCACTGCGTGAAGCGGGCGAAGAACGCGTTGGGCAGGTTCTCCTCGTCGCCGACCTCGATGTGGGTGAGGTGGAAGGGCTCGGATTGTCGGTTCGAAATATCAGGCACTGGTCAATACTTCGAACGCAGGGGAAGAGGAGGGGTGTGAGCACGTCAATGCGCGGGCAAGGTCGCCCGTAAGCTCGCCTCATGGATGTGCAGCCCCGGTACTGGCCGGTCCCCGATGTGCTGGCCCATCTGGCCGGCCGGTGGCGGGTCCAGCGCGGCGTGCGAGATCTCGTGAGCGGGGCGGAAGGGCACTTCTCAGGGGCGACCGTCTTCACCGCGCTGGAGGCCGGAGGCCTGCTCCACGAGGAGTCCGGCACCTTCACCTGGCAGGGCGTGGCCCGCCCCGCCACCCGCACGCTGCGGTTTCTGCCGGGCCCCACGCCGGGTACGGCGGACGTGCGGTTCGCGGACGGGCGGCCCTTCCACGCGCTGGACCTGACCTCGGGGCGGTATGTCGCCGAACACCCGTGCGCGGCCGACCTCTACCGGGGCGAGTTCACCGTCCGGGACGCCGACCGCTGGCGCTCGGTGTGGCGGGTCGGCGGCCCGGCGAAGGATCTGGTGCTGACCACGGACTATGTGCGCGAGGGCTGAGCCGAGACGGCGTCGAGCCGCAGGTTCCAGCGGCCCGCGCGGCCGGTGACGGTGGTCGTGGACAGCGGGCGCACGTCGATGTTCCAGTAGGTCGAGGGCGGTGCCTTCAGGGCGTAGACCAGGGCGGCGCGGATCACGGCGGGCTCGGCGACGGCGACGATCCGGCCGCCGTCCTCGGCCGGCCGGGTGTCCAGCCAGCCGCCGACCCGGGAGATGAAGCCCAGCAGGGACTCGCCGCCGTGCGGGGTGGCGCGCGGGTCGGCGAGCCAGGCGTCCACGGCGTCCGGCTCGCGGGCCATCGCCTCGCCCAGGGTCAGTCCACGCCAGCGGCCCATGTCGCAGTCGCGCAGCGCCAGCTGGGCCAGCGGGGCGTACCCGAGCGCGTTGCCGGTGGCCCGGCTGCGCGGGGTCGGCGAGCAGTACCGCAGGTCGGCGGCCGCCAGTGGCAGCAGATCACCGGCGGCGCGCTGCACCTCGTCCCAGCCGGCCTGGTCCAGCGGCCGGTCGTCGTCGAAGCGCTCCGCGAGCAGCGGGGTGCTGCGTGCGGCGGCGACGAACGTGACCCTCAGTGGCATGCGGTGATGGTGTGCCTCCAGTGAGCAGAGGTCAAGGGGTGACCTCTGTAAGTTACGGTCTGCGTGCGCCCGGTCACTGGGACGCTGCCGCTCACTCCGACTCGAAGGGGTGGACCATCCATTTGTCGGGGCGGTCCAGCGGGCGGAAGCCCAGCTTCTCGTACACCCCGTGCGCGTCGTGTGTGGTGAGCAGGATGCGGCGCAGTCCGTACGGCTTCAGGTGGTCGCGGATACGGCCGACGAAGGCCGTGCCGACGCCCTTGCCGCGCACCGAGGGGTGCACGTACACATCGGCGAGCCAGGCGAACAGCGCCTGGTCGGTGACGACGCGCGCGTACGCCACCTGCTCGCCCGAGGCCCGCTCGTACACCCCGAAGTTCAGTGAGGCCGCCATCGCCCGCTCGTGCTTCTCGCGGGGCCGGCCCATCGCCCAGTAGGCGTCGGTCGACAGCCAGCCGTGGACCCGGTCGACGTCGACGCGGGCGGGGTCGGCGGAGAACTCGTAGTCGTCGGGGAGTTGCGGTGTGCCGTCCATGATGTGATCCTCGCAGGTCAACGCTGCGCCGGTCGAACGGCTTTCGGCGCGCCGCGCAGGCCCTGGAACACCTCGTCACAGGCCGTCCGCAGCCGCCGTACCCCCTCCGTGATCTCCCCGGTGCCGGCGACCGCCGCGAAGCTCAGACGGAGGTGGGCGGCGGGGGGTTCGGCGCTGAAGTAGGGGCGGCCGGGGGTGAGGGCGACGCCCGCGCGCAGGCCGGCCGCGGTGAGGGCGGACTCGTCGGTCCGGTCGGGGAGCCGGAGCCAGAGGTGGTAGCCGCCGGACGGGACGTGCGGCAGGGCGAGTTCGGGCAGGTGCAGGGCGAGTGCGGCCGTCATGGCGTCGCGGCGGGCCTTCAACTCGGCCGACAGCGCACGCAGATGGCGGGGCCAGGCCGGGGAGCCGACGAGTTCCAGGGCGGCCTCCTGCAGCGGCCGGGGGACGAAGAAGCTGTCCACGACCTGGATGGCACGCAGGCGTTCCAGCACCGGGCCACGCGCGGCCAGGGCGCTCACCCGGAAGCTCGGCGAGGTCGCCTTGGTCAGAGAACCGACATGCACGACCACGCCGTCCGGGTCGTCGGCGGCCAGGGGGCGGGGCAGCGGGCCCGCGTCGGCGTGCACCAGACGCCGTACGAAGTCGTCCTCGATGACGAAGGCGCCGGCCTCGCGGGCGATGCGCAGCACCTCGGCGCGCCGGTCCGGAGCGAGGACGGCGCCGGTGGGGTTCTGGAACAGGGGCTGGCAGACGAACACCCGGGCGCCGCTGGCCCGGAAGGCGTCGGCGAGCAGTTCCGGGCGCACCCCGTCGGGGTCGACGGGCACCGGGACCGGGCGGAGTCCGGCGGCGCGGGCGAGGGCCAGCATGCCGGGGTAGGTGGGCGACTCGACCAGGACAGGGGCGCCGGGCGGGGCGAGCGCGCGCAGGGCGGTGGCCAGCGCGGACTGGCCGCCGGCCGCGATCAGCACCTCGGCCGCGGTGACGCCCCCGCCGATCCCCCGCGCGAACCACTCCCGCAGCTCCGGCAGCCCCTCCAGCGGAGGCCTCTCCCAGGCGCCCGGCCGCCGCCCGGCCCGGGCGAGTGCCGCCGCCATGGCCCGCTCGGGCTGGAGGGAGGGATGGAGATAGCCGCCGTTGAACTCCAGCACGCCGGGCGGCGGCGCGGCCAGGGAGACCGTGACCCCGGAGGCGTCCACCGTGCGCGGTACGAGCTCGGCGGCGCCGTCGGCGCTCAGCGCGACCTCCTGCCAGGAGGTGTCCCCGGCCGGGGTCTGCTGCGCGCGCGGCCGGGCCCGGAAGGCGCCGGCGCCGGGCCGGGTGACCACCAGCCCCTCGGCGGCCAGCTGGGCGAGGGCGCGCGAGACGGTCACCGGGCTCACGTGGAACCGCTCGACGAGCGCCCGACTCGACGGGAGCTTTCCACCGGGAGAGTAGCGGTCAAGGTCGTGCCGGAGCTGTTCTGCCAGATCACTGACGCTGCTACGCTGGCGCATGAGAACACAGAGTAGCGCTACTGCTCCGAGCCCGATAGCGGTCACCGCTTCCCGCGAGCGCCGCGGCCTCGGCACCGGTCTCGCCGCCCTCGGCGTCGCCTCCTTTTCCCTGACCTTCCCGGCCACCGCATGGGGTCTGCAGGGCTTCGGCCCCTGGTCGCTGGTGGCCGTGCGCAGTGCGCTTGCCGCGCTCGTCGCGGGCGGCTGCCTCCTCGCGCTGCGGGTACCGCTGCCGGAGCGCCGGCATCTGCCGGGCCTCGCCGTCGTCGCCGCCGGTGTCGTGATCGGCTTCCCCCTGCTGACGACGCTCGCCCTGCAGACCTCCACCACCGCGCACGCCGCCGTCGTGGTGGGACTGCTGCCGCTGACCACAGCCGTGTTCTCCGCGCTGCGCACCGGCAACCGCCCCTCGCGCCGGTTCTGGACGGCCGCGCTGGCGGGCGCCGCGGCCGTGGTCGCCTTCACCGTCGGGCAGAGCGGCGGCGCGCTCACGGCCGCCGACGGGTATCTGTTCGCGGCCCTGCTGGTGTGCGCGGCCGGCTACACCGAGGGCGGCCGGCTGGCCCGGATCATGCCGGGCTGGCAGGTGATCGGCTGGGCGCTCGTGCTGTGCCTGCCGCTGAGCGTGCCGGCCGCCGCGGTGGCGCTGACGTACGAGCCCGTCCGGCTCACCGCGCACGGCATCGCCGGCCTGCTGTGGGTGGCGCTGGGCTCGCAGTTCCTCGGCCTGGTCGTCTGGTACCGCGGCATGGCGGTCATCGGCATCCCCCGGGCCAGCCAGTTGCAGTTGGCTCAGCCGCTGCTCACACTGGTGTGGTCGGCGCTGCTGCTGGGCGAGCACTTCACGGCGGCCGCACCGGTGACCGCCGTCGCCGTGCTCGTGTGCATCGCCGTCACCCAGCGGTCGTGATCGTGAGGAGGGCCTGCGATATGCGCGCATCCAAGGGCGACCGGCTTGTCCAGCACGGCAGGGTGGTCGGTCAGCACGACCAGGTCTCGGAAGTCGTCGAGGTGCTGGGCCAGGAGGGCAACCCGCCCTACCGTGTCCGGTTCCAGGACGGACACGAGGCAATCATGTCCCCCGGGCCCGACTGCCAGGTCAAGCACCGGGACGAGCGGAATCAGCGAGGTGGCTTCGCCGATCGCCCGTAGTGGTCGGTGATCACGCGTGACATCGCCCCGATCGGATCGGCCGCCACGTCCGCGGCGGCGAAGAACACATGCCCGCGCACCTGCGGGTAGCCGGCGGCGAGGGTGAGGTGCCGGGACAGCTCGACCGGGTCCTGCCAGGCCGAGGGCTGCCCGGCAGCCCCGGCCCGGTACAGGGCCTCGCCGATGTACAGGTGTGTCTTCGTGCCCTTCGCGACCGCCGCCCACCATGCGACCAGCTTCGCGTAGTCGGCGGCGGCGAAGCCGATGTGCCAGTACAGCTGCGGGACGATGTAGTCGATCCAGTGGCTGCGCACCCAGGTGCGGGTGTCCGCGTACAGGTCGTCGTACGTCTGCGCGCCCGCCCGGGTGTCCGAGCCCCGCGGGTCGGTCGAGGCGTTGCGCCACACCCCGAACGGGCTGATCCCGAACCGGGTGCCGGGCCGCACCTTCCTGATGCCGGCGGCCATCCCCTTCACCAGCCTGTTGATGTTGTCCCGCCGCCAGCCGGCCCGGCTGGAGAAGTCGCCGCCGTAGCGGTCGTAGGCGTCATCGTCGTCGAAGGTCTGCCCCGCGACCGGATACGGATAGAAGTAGTCGTCGAAGTGGACGGCGTCGACCGGGTACCTGACGACCGCGTCGAGCACCGCCCGCTGGACGAAGGCCCGGACCTCGGGCAGGCCGGGGTTGTAGTAGAGCTTCCCGCCGTAGGGCACCGCCCAGTCGGGGTGCTTGCGCGCCGGGTGCGAGGCGGCGAGCCGGCCGGGGTCGGTGTGGTTCGCGATCCGGTACGGGTTGAACCAGGCGTGCAGTTCCAGGCCTCGGGCGTGGGCCTCCCGCACCGCGGTGCCCAGCGGGTCCCAGCCGGGGCTCCGGCCCTGGGTTCCGGTCAGGTACTCGGACCAGGGCTCGTACGGCGACGGCCACAGCGCGTCGGCGGTGGGCCGTACCTGGAAGATCACCGTGTTGAGCCGGTCCCGGGCCGCCCTGTCGAGATGGGCGATCAGCTCCTTGCGTTGCGCGTGGGCCGGGAGTCCGGGCCGGGACGGCCAGTCCCGGTTGGACACCGTGGCGAGCCACACGCCCCGCATCTCGGCGGCGGCCCGGGGCCGGCGATCCGCCGCCACCGCCGGGCCCGGCGCCATGGCCAGCGCCGACAGCGCCGCCGTGGTGAAGGCCCGCCGCGAGAGTTGCCGCATCCGCGCACCCCATACGCTCCGGATCCGCTCCGTCACGGATCGTTCCGCGCCCCAGGATGCCCCCACCCCGCCGATCGATCATCGATACTTGACGGTAACGTGCTCGATCGGAGCAGGCGCCGAAACCCGGAGTCCTGCCAGCGAGCCGGAGAACCAGCGAAGGGGACGATGTGACGGGCATCCCAGCGGGAGACATTGCGCGCGTCGGAGTCGTGGGCTGCGGCCAGATGGGCGCGGGCATCGCCGAGGTGTGCGCCCGCGCAGGACTGGACGTGAAGGTCGCCGAGACCACCGGCGAGGCCCTGGAGATCGGCCGTACCCGGCTGTTCAGCTCCCTGGCCAAGGCCGCCGAGCGCGGCAAGATCACCGAAGAGGAGCGGGACGCCACGCAGGCGCGGCTCACCTTCACCACCGACCTCGGCGAGTTCGCGGACCGCGACCTGGTGATCGAGGCCGTGGTGGAGAGCGAGCCGGTGAAGACGGAGATCTTCCAGGTCCTCGACCAGGTGGTGACCCGCCCGGACGCGATCCTGGCCTCCAACACCTCCTCGATCCCGCTGGTGAAGCTGGCGGTGGCCACCTCCCGCCCGGACCACGTGGTGGGCATCCACTTCTTCAACCCGGCCCCGGTGCAGCAGCTGGTCGAGCTGATCCCGGCGCTCACCACCTCCGAGGGCACCCTCAGCCGCGCCCAGGTCTTCGCCGAGAAGGTGCTCGGCAAGCACGCCATCCGCGCCCAGGACCGCTCCGGCTTCGTGGTCAACGCACTGCTCGTGCCCTATCTGCTCTCCGCGATCCGGATGTTCGAGTCGGGCATCGCGAGCCGCGAGGACATCGACAACGGCATGGAGATGGGCTGCGCCCACCCGATGGGCCCGCTGAAGCTGTCCGACCTGATCGGCCTGGACACCATCGTCTCCATCGCGAACAGCATGTACGCCGAGTACAAGGAGCCGCTGTACGCCGCTCCCCCGCTGCTGCAGCGCATGGTCGAGGCGGGCCGGCTGGGGCGGAAGACCGGCTCGGGCTTCTACACGTACTAGCGAGTGCGGCGACGCCGCCAAGTGGCGCTGTTCCAGAGCGAGTTCACCTGGGCCGGCGCCCATGGCGGCGTTGCCGTCGCGGGTTCTCACTGCGCCCGCCAGGTCCTCATCCGCGCATCCTCGCCCTGCCCATGTGGACTGCACGGGGACACGGCCTTGTGAGCGGCTTCGACCGACACCAAATGGGCTCTGACCTGGGGCTTTGTGTCTTTCGAAGCTGTCAGGGTCTTTCCCGCTTACTCAGCGGAAAATCCCTGGAAGTCCCTGGGACAGAGCTGAAAGTCCCTGAAAAGTCCCTGGTTCGGAGCAACCTGTCGAGCGCTTGCGGGCCCCGCACGGGCGTCCCGGGCGACTGGATTCGAACCCAGGACCTGGGCATTACGAGGGCCCGCAAGATCATCCCGGGTAGTGCTGGACGGTGCCACTAAATCCCATTGCGCGCAGCCAGCGGCCACGAACGTCACCGACAAGCCCTCGTTCGTCGACGCCGCGCACCCGGCGAACTGGCCGTACGAGGAGAAGGTGATGGGCTGGGCCACCGAGTCCATCGATACCGGCTACTCCTACGACACCGACGGGAACCAGGACCGCCAGGGCGCCTCCGGCTACTCCACGGCGGGCTTCCGCCCCGCGTGGTGGGACACCGAGAAGGACCGGATCATGGTCAAGCCGCCACTGGAAACGTTCTGCTCCACCAGCGCCAACGCCTGCGACACCGCCTCCCCGCCGCAGTGCGAACCGCAGCACCTGGGCTCCTCCTGCGACATCCCGCACTGGTGGCACCAGCAGAACGCGACCTGGAAATCGGACTGCTCCACCAGCTGCGGCCACGAGAGCCTGAAGTACGACGCCCTGCGCGCCGAACCCGGGCGCGGCTACAACCTCCTGCACGGCCAAACCCAGTGCTCGGGCGGCCTGCCCTCCGGCGCACAGATCGTCACCACTGTCCCCAACGGCACCCCCACCTACTCCGACTGCGGGAACGTCAGCGGTGACGACGGCGCCTTCTTCTTCTCCTTCCAGCCGGACGCCGACAGCTACTACGAGGCCCGCATGGACCTTCAGCAGATCGGCGGCGGCTGGGGCGGGCACTTCTGGTACGCCCACACCCGGGCCGACAGCGCCGGGGTCTCCGGCGTGGGCCTGTCCTCCGGCGTCGACGGTGTCACCGGACCGATGTCCATCGTCGGCTCCTGGAAACTGTTCAGCGCACCTCCGCCGAGCCTGCCTCATCCTTCTTCTCGCTTCGGGCCTCAGTCTGCGATCGTGTCAGTGGGGCTTGACCGCAGGGTGATCCTGCCGGGCAGTACCGTCGCGATGAGGGCCAGCGTCGCGGCTGCCGCCACGATCGTCAGATAGATCACGGGGGACATGGCCGGAGCCGCCTCACCTGCCATGCCGATGCTGAAGGACGTGAGCGTGGCCAACGAGATCCCCGTGCCGAGCACGATCGCGGTGAGTGCCACGGTCAAGGCCTCCAGGCGGAGCATCCGCAGGACCTGCCGCCGGGTCATGCCGGCCAGGCGCAGGAGGGCGAACTCGCGTGACCGGTCGGCGGTGGACATGGCCAGGGTGTTGACTGAGGCGATGGCGGTGAAGGCCACGATGAGCCCCATGGCCACGTAGTTGACCTCGGCGTTCTCCTTGTGGGTCGTCGCCTGACGGTCCGCCATACGTCCGCTGCCGGTGACCACCGCGCCGGGGAAGTCCCTCACGACCCCTGCCAGTTGCTCCCGTACCGTGTCCCGCTTGGCACCACCGCCGACCGCGACGAGCACGGAGTCGCTGAGCGGATTGTCGATGTGACCGGCCACGAGATCATGTGCCATGGTCAGGTCTCCGAAGCCGAGACCCCGCTTGTACACCGCGACGACGCTCACGGTGGCGGGAGTGCCGTCGCCCAACACCAGTTTCATCGTGTCGCCGGGCTGAAGGCCCTTGCTGTTGGCGACCACATCACTGACGGCGACCGCGTGGCCGCCGAGCCGGTCCAATGAGCCCTCGGTGACCTTCAGGTCCATGGTCGAGGCAAGGCCGCGGGGGGTTACGCCCTGGACGGAGTACTTGTCCAGGCCTGGCGTGCGGACGGACGTGTGGACGATCTCGGTCACGGCCATCACGCCGGGCAGGCCCCGTATCCGGTCGGCTACGGCGCCGGGCACGCCGGGACCTGTGGAGTCGACCACCCAATCCGCTGTGACACCGTCGCGGACCTGATGCTCGGCCGCATTGCCCAGGGTGGTCTGGACGAAGATGATGGTGGACGCCATGCCGACCAGGAGGGTGAGTGGCGTGATCACGGCCGCCAGCCGCTTGGCGTTGGCGCGAGCGTTGTGCGCCGCGAGGTACCCGGCGACCCTGGACAGCCGCAGCGGAACACCCAGCACGGCCAGTGCGCCCTTGGCCGTCAGCGGGCCGAGCAGCGCGAGCCCGATCGAGATCACGAGGACCACGAGGTAGGTCACCGGCATCGAGGTCGGTTCCGTGTGCAGTGCGGCCAGGACCACGAGCAGGACGACCCCGCCGACCAGTGCGATTCCCCCGGCCACGAGCCGCCCCCAGGGCAGGCGGTCGCCCTCGATGGCGGCTTCGGACATCGCCTCGGCCGGACGGATCCGGGAGATGCGGCGCGCCGAGATACGCGCCGCCGCCCACGCCGCGAACAGTGTCGCGGCCATCGCCGCGAACACCGGGAAGGGGCTGCGGACGAGCTTGAGGGTCTCCGGGATCGTCCCGAAGTCCACGAACTTTCCGTGCAGCCAGGACGCCAGCGGCAGACCGGCCGCCGCGCCGAGCAGACCGGCGCCGAAGCCGACGCACACCGCCTCCCGGCCGATCAGCCGGCGCACCTGCTTGGGGGTTGCCGCCACGGCCCGCAACAGGGCGATCTCCTGGCGGCGTTGCTGGATGGACAGGGCGAACGTGCCGGACACGACCAGGACCGCCACGAGCAGCCCGATGGCGCCGATCGCGCCTCCCATGCTGATCAGCTTGACCCGGGCCTTGGCCGCCCCGAGGAACTCCACCCGGCCGCGGTCACCGCCGGTGGACACCTGTTCGTGGGACGACTCACCGAGGGCCGTCCGCACCGCCTTGGCCAACTCCCCGGTGCTCACACCCTCCTTGGGCAGCACGCCGATCACGGCTTCCTGGCCAGGGTGGCCGGCCAGCCGCCGGGCCTCGTCCGAGGAGAAGAAGACCGCGGCCTGTTCCTTCAGATCGCCGTTGGGGGTGGTGGCGATCCCCGTCACCGTGTAGGTCGAAGGCGAGCCGGTGGCCTGAACGGTCACCTTGTCGCCGGGGGCCAGACCCGCACGGGAGGCCAGTCCCCGGTCGATGACGATCTCATGGTCGGTCCGCGGAGGCGTCCCCTTGTCGATGCGGAACGGTGTCAGCTGGGCAGACGCCCATGCGTGCCCCGACGACTCCTTGCCGTCCGGGCCGCCGAAGATCCTGCCGTTCGGTCCGACCACGTACGCGGGGAAGTCGAGTTCCGGCACGACCGCCCGCACCCCGGGGGCTGTCTCGATCCGCTCTCGGGCGGCCGAGGGCAGCCACACCCTCTCGTCGAGCGGCTTGGCCTTGTCCTTGGTCTTGCCCTTCTTCTTCGTGACGTGGTGGACGTTCTGGTCTGCCGCCACGATGACCGGCGTGCCGGAGTACCGTTCGGTACCGATCTCGCCGCGCAGTCCGGTCTCCAGCAGACCACCGCAGGCGGTCACCAGAGCCGCGGCGCACATCAGCGCCAGGAATGCCCCGATGAACCCCGCCTTGCGGGCCTTCAGGGACTGCAGTGCGTAACGCAGCATCAGGCCCACGCTCCGAGGTGCGTCATACGGTCGGCGACGCGGTCGGCGGACGGCGACTGCATCCGGTCGGCGATGCGGCCGTCCGCGAGGAAGAGCACCGTGTCCGCGTAGGACGCCGCGACCGGATCATGGGTGACCATCACCACCGACTGGCCGGTGGCGTCGACGCACGAACGCAGCAGGGTGAGGATGTCCCTGGCGGTGACCGTGTCCAGCGCGCCGGTCGGCTCGTCACCGAAGATGACATGAGGGCGCGTGATCAACGCACGAGCGATGGCGACCCGCTGCTGCTGGCCGCCGGAGAGCTGGGACGGCCGCGTGTTGGCCTTTCCGGTGAGACCCACCCGGGCCAGCACCTCCTCCAGCCAGCGCCTGTCGACCCGTTCACCGGACAGCCTCAGTGGCAGGATGATGTTGTCCCGGACCGTCAGTGACGACACGAGGTTGTACGCCTGGAAGACGAATCCGACGTGCTTGCGGCGCAGCTTCGTCAACTGGGTCTCGTTCATGCCGCTGAGCGCGATGCCGCCGATCCAGCAGGCGCCGGAGGTGAGGCTGTCCAGGCCCGCCGCGCAGTGCAGAAACGTGCTCTTGCCCGATCCCGACGGACCCATGACCGCGGTGAAGGTGCCGGGTGGGATGGTGACGGACACCGTGTCGAGCGCCCGGACTTCACGTCCTCTGCGGTCTGCGCTGCCGTAGATCTTGGTCACCGAATCGAGCCGGACGGCCTGGGGCGTACCGCTAAGCAACGTCTTCTCCTGACGGGTTCGGGGCCGGAAAGGCCAGGAATCGGGTGAGTACGGTCCGTGCCCCCGCCGGGGCTCCCTCGGGCCGCTTGTACCGGTTGAGGAGCGCGATGTACTCCTCGAAGAGGTCGTGCAGCTCGGTGAGGGTCACCTGGACGGTTCCGCGTGAGTAGGGGAAGGCGTCCATCCACGCCCCCAGGTCTTCGCCTTGCTGCTGGAGTTGTTCGAACAGCCGTAGATCCGCGGTGTAGGCGAGCCGGTTCATCTCGTCGACGACGACACGGGTCTGCGGATCCTGCGCGCTGCGCATCGGTAGCCGCAGGTCGCCGGAGACCGCACGCCACCAGCGCTCGCGACCGTGTCCCTTGCCCTTGTTCCCGGATACGGCGTCGGCCTGGATCTCCTCGACGAAACCGTGCCGGGCGAGTTCTCGCAGGTGGTAGCTGGTCGCGCCGGTGTTGAGATCGAGGGCACGGGCGAGGGTGGCGGACGTGGCCGGTCCGTGCATGGCCAACTGCTCCAGCATCTGCTGGCGTCTGGGATGTGCGAGAGCCTTCAGCCCGCTGAGGGAGGGGATGAACGTCATGTCCACAGATTGCTGTGCACAGACCTTTGTGCACGATCCTGCAGGCACCCCGGGCCATGGTGGGGATATCCCCACCATGGGCCGGGGCCGGCCGGCCCGGCACCGCCACAGCGGGGGGTTACCTTTCCGCCACGGTGCTCGGCTGCCGCCGCGTTGGTGGTCGCCCTGCGCGCAGGCGGGCTTGTGCCCGGTCGAGCAGGGACAGGAGAGGGCCCGTCAGGGTGGTGGTGGCGAGGGCCATCACCACCAGGGCCAGGAACATGGGCGGTGTCACCATTCCGGTGCTGTAACCGACCTGAAGAACGATCAGCTCGGTGAGTCCCCGCGTGTTCAGCAGGACACCGAGGCGTGCCGCCGTCCATCGGGACTCCCCGCCCAGGAGTGCCCCGAGAAAGCCGCCGCCGATCTTGCCCAGGGTGCCCAGTACGGTAGTGAGGATCAGCAGGGTCCACGGCGCCGAACTGAGGCTTTTGGTGAACACGGTGACACCGGTGACCACGAAGAACACCGGCACGAGTGGCCGGCCGCAGCCGGTCACAGAGGTCACGGCCGGGGTCCAGGCCGACGACGTGCCCGTGGGCATCGCAAGGCCGAAGAGCACCGAACCGAAGATCATCGACAGGCCGAGTGATTCCGATATCAGTGCCGCCGCGATGGCACCGGCACCGACCGCGGCGGCTCCCAGGCGCGGGAACCGGGTGACCCACGCCCGGGCGGGCCCGGTGTGCAGGAGAGGTCTGAGCAGCAGCATGGTCACGGCCACCGCGGCGGTGATCGTCAGCACCCGCAGCGTGCCGCTCACGCTTCCCTTGTCGAGTCCGACCGCGACGGACAGCAGGATCCAGCCCACGCCGTCGAGAATGATCGCGCAGGTGAGGGCGAGCTGTCCCGCACGTGAGGTCGTCAGGCCACGGTCCGATAAGAGGCGCGCCAGCACCGGCACCGCTGTGATCGACATGGCCACCGCGGTGAACAGCGCGAACGCGGGCAGTGGGGAGGTGCCGCGCAGCGCCGGGTCGTCGACGAGCAGCACCCAGCCGACCAGCAGTGTGCCGGCGCACAACGGGGGTACCAGCGCACCGAAGACGATCCAGGACAGCGTGCGGCGGCCGGGTCCAAAGGCTCCTGTGCGCAGTTCGTGGGTGAGACCGACCAGAAGCAGCGCGAGTCCGGCCTCGCCGAGCGTCTTCAGCGCGTGCAACACGTCGCCGGGCAGCAGCTGCCCGAATACGTCCGTGCCGACCAGTGCCTTGACGGCCGGCCCGGCGAGCAGGCCTCCGGTGATCTCGCCGATCACCTCCGGCTGCCGTAGTCGCCGGGCCGCGCCGCGGCCGAGCCGGGCCAGGGCCAGCACGGCTCCCAGGCATACGGCTACGTGGGTCAGGAACAGCGGTGCGTGTCCCGCACTCATGGAGGTTGTCCTTCACTTGGGGCACTTGCGTCGGATTCGGCAGACGGCCGCGGAGCCGGAGGGCAGCGGGCGGGCTCCTTGACCGCGGGTCCGGAACCGGTCATCCGGTCGCGAGGAAGTCGCCGTCGCCCTCCGTTCGCACGCATGGCCTGCCGGACACCCCCCAGGCCGCCTCCACGGTGCGGCCGCGGTGTCAGCGGGCCAGCAGGGTGCCGGTCCCGTTCCTGCGTGCGGCCGCGTGCACCAGCGCGGCGAGCGCGACATCATGGACGCCCATGCCGAAGGGGTTGACGACGATGCGGTCCTCGGCGCTGACGGGCCGCCTGTAGCCGCCGGAGAACAAGGTGGCGAGGTCGGCATCGACCTGCCGCCCGCCCTGGGGCGGCGCCACGTCCGGCCCGGTCACCCGGCCCGCCCGCGCGAGCCTGCCCAGCAGGCGGGTCTCGTCCTCGGCGACCAGCGGCCAGTCGTCGACCAGCAGGTGGTCGCAGCCCAGCAGCAGTTCCTCGGTCGCGTCGTCCAGCGAGACGTTCACGAACACCGCGCCCCTGGGCAGCCACTCCAGGGGAACGTACGCGGTGGTGGTCGTGGTCGCGGCGATGGTCACGTCCCCGGCGCGTACCGCGTCCCGTGGGGTGACCGCGACCTCGACGGCGGCGTCCGGCAGCGTCCGCGCCACCCGGTCGGCGAAAGCCGCCGCACGCCCGGCGTCCATGTCGTGGACAGTGACCGCGACCGGGTGGGTGCGGGCGGCGAACAGTTCCAGATGGGTGTCCGCCTGCCGACCCGCGCCGAGGAACGCCAGGTGACGGATGTCGCCGAGGTCGCGGACCCCGCGCACCGCGGCCAGCGAGACCGCGGCGGTACGCAGGGCGCTGAGCCGACCGCCCTCCATGACGCACACCGGCATGGCGGTGTCCGGGTCGAACAGGAGGATCAGCCCGTGGGCGCGGGGAAGGCCGCGGTCCGGGTTGCCCACACAGGCGTTGATGATCTTGCAGCCGTAGGAGTCACCGTGCCAGGCGGGCAGCACCAGGCTCCGCGCGCCGGTGCCGTCGGACGCCCTCCAGCGCAGGGCGGCCTCGGGGGTGATCCCGGCCTTCCCCGCGTGCACGGCGAGGAAGCTGTCCGTGACGACCTGGAGCGGGTCGATCGTCCGGCTCAGATCGGCAACCTGCGCGGCGTCCAGGTACAGCAGCTCTTCCGGGTCGGGAACGGTCATCGGTACTGCCTTCCGAGCGTCGGTTCGGGGGTGAGCGTGACCCGAAGCCCGCTGTAGCCGTGGACGAAGTTGGAGAACAGGCGCTGGGGCGCCTCCTGGAGCCGGATCTCGCTCACCCGGGTGCGCAACGCCTCGGCCATGGCGCTGACATGGGCCCGGCCCAGGAACGCGCCGAGGCAGAAGTGCGGGCCGTGTCCGAAGGCGATGTGCTTGTTCGGCGTACGCGCCAGATCGAAGGCATACGGGTCGGTGAACACGTCTTCGTCGAAGTTGGCGGAGCTGTTCCACAGGCTCACCACATCGCCCGCCCGGATCGTCCGGTCGCGTACCGGGACGTCGACGAGGGCGCGCCGGCCGAAGTGCATCGCGGGTGTCGTCCAGCGAAGCACCTCCTCGGTGGTGCTCTCGACGCTCACCTCGCCTTCCTTGAACCGGCGCCACTGCTCGGGGTGCTGGCTGAAGGCGATGAGGCCGCCGACCGACGAGAACCTGCTGGACTCGTCGCCTCCCAGGATGAGGCTGTAGCAGTTGAAGACGATCTCCTTTTCGGAGAGCGGCTCTCCGTCGATGGTGGCCGTCGCCAGAACGCTGATGACATCGTCGCCGGGGTTGCGGCGCCTACGGGCGGCGAGTTGGGAGAAGTAGAGCAGGATCTCGTTGCGCGCCAGCATCTCGTCCAGTTCACTGCTGTCGGAGCTGTGGCGGGAGAGAGTCATGGTGTTCCACTCGACCAGCTGCTCCCGGTCGGCGGTCGGGATGTCCATCAGATCGCCGATGGTGTTGATGGGGATGCGGTCGGCGACGTCCGCGACGAAGTCCAGGTCGCCGCGGTCCACCGCGTACGCGACCAGCTCGTCGGTACGTCGCCGTACGCCCTCTACGACAGGTTCGAGCACGCGCGGCGCGAACATTTTGAGCATCAGATTGCGGATCTCGCGGTGCCGGGGTCCGTCGGTGACGGCCAGCATCTGCCGGGACGCGGAGTCCTCGCCCTTGAGCAGGGTCGTCAGGACGTTGCCCTGCTCGGACGTGAACCGCTCGTTGTCCCGGTACGCGGCGACGATGTCGGCGTACTTGGACAGCACCCAGAAGCCGGGCGCCCGCCGCGTCGCGGGGTGCCAGTGCACGGGGCTGTGCTCGCGGTAGGCCCGCCACATCTGATGCGGGTCGTGATCAAGAAAGGTCTGCGGGTCGGTGAGATCCAGGGCTTCGGGATCGGCCGCCTTCGACTGCGACTGGAGGGGCATGGTGTGTTCTTCTCCGGGCGGAAGGGCCAAGACGACGTCACTTGCCGTGGAGTTTGCAGAGGTACTCGTACGTCGAGGGCAAGGTCTCCAGCAGTTCGTCTCGCCTGCGCCGGATGTCCGCGAAAACCGTCTCGGCCGACTCGACCGACGACGGCCGGTGGTGCAGTGCGGGCAGCGAGTGGTCTGGCAGCATCCCGAGCCCGGCGAACACGCAGTAGTAGTTCGCGTTGCTCCAGAAGTTGCGGAACTCGGCTTCGAAGTTGCCGTAGTAGTTGCTCTCGTCGGTGACGGGCAGGCTCACTCCCAGACCCGACTTGTATACGGCGACCTTCTCCTGGAAGTCGCTCGCGAGTTCCAGCTCCTTGCACGCCTGCCAGAACGGTGTGTCGTTGCGCGGCGCGAAGCTGAAGTGAGCTTGGATGAAGTCCCGGGTGTCGTCGAACATGGTCTCGATCTCACGGTTGAACTGGCCGATCAGGACCGGATCGAAACGCTTGTCCGGGAAGTGCTTGACCAGCTGGTAGAGCGCCGCGTAGACGAAGTAGATGCCGGTGGACTCCAGCGGTTCCAGGAAGCACGAGGAGAGGCCGATACCGACGCAGTTCTTCACCCAGGCGCGGCGGTTGCGGCCGACCCGGAACGTGATGTGGTTCAGCGGCTGCTGCTCCGGGTCCAGGTTCCACATCCGGCAGAACTCCTCCGTCGCCTCGTCCTGTGAGGAGAAGCGACTGGAGTACACATAGCCGGTCCCGAACCGCCCCAGCATGGGAATCTTCCACGTCCAGCCGGAGGACATGGCGATAGCCGAGGTGAAGGGCTCGACCCCCTCGGTCGCGTCGTCGTGCGGCACCTGCGTGGCGACGGCCCGGTCGTTCAGCAAGTGATCGCTCATGTCCAGGAACGGCTCTTTCATCACCTGGTTGATGAGCAGGCTGCGAAAGCCGGAACAGTCGACGAACAGGTCGGCCTCGATCCTGCGTCCGGCTTCTGTGCTGACCGCGACGATGTGACCGGACTGATCGATCTCCGCGCTGGTGAACCTGTCCTCGATGTGCACCGCGCCCTGCTTCTCGGTGGAGAACCGGCGCAGGAAGTCCGCTACCAGATTGGCGTCGAAATGCCAGGCGTAACTGGCCCACCTGGTCCCGTCGAGGTGGCGGGGGGACAGGTTCTGGTCGAATACCGCCGGCTGCGGGTAGCATGCGCGGTCGAAGGGCTCGTCTGTGGCGCCGCTCAGCCTCTTGTGCGTCCAGTAGTGCGACAGCGGCAGGCCGTCATGGGCCGGCAGCAGCCCGAAGAGGTGGTCGAAGTGGTCCACGTCGTTGCCGAACGGCCGCGCCGTGGCCGCACCCGTGCCGGGGGTCCGCCAGTTGACGAACCGTATGCCCATCTTGAAGCTGGCGTTGCACTCGGTCATCCACTCCTCCTCGGACAGGCCGAGGAAGTCGAAGAAGACTTTCTGGAGGTTCGGGATCGTGGCCTCGCCTACGCCGATCTTCGGAACGCCCGGCGCTTCCAGGACCGTGATCGAAACCGTCGGCCCGAGTGCTCTTCCCAGGTACGACGCGGCCATCCAGCCGGCCGTACCGCCCCCGAGTACGAGTATTTTCTTGATGCGGTTGTCATCCATGGCGGTCAGCTCTCCAAGCAGTCGGGGGGACGGGGCCCCGGTCCGGTCTTCATCTCTGTTCTTCGGTCACCGCACCGGCCGGTGCCGGCCAGCTGGCGTATCGGCGCAGCCCGTACAGAAGGGGAGTCGGTGTCAGATCGCGCGAGACGACGTTCTCGACCTCGGCGAAGACGGCGGTGTGGTCTCCGATCGGGGTGGTGCTCGACACGGCGCAGTCGGCCGTGGCGTGGGCAACGGTGCCCAGGTGCGGGCCCCTGGCCCGCACCGGAAGTTGCCAGTCGACGGCGTCGAACCGATGGGGGTCCCCGCGGCTGAAGAAGCGCGAAACCGCCTCGGCCCCGTCGTGGAGCAGATTGAGCGCGAAGCCGCCGTGCTGTCGCACAGCGGCCAGGGTCGGACTGGCACTGCGCAGGCACACGACGAGAGTGGGCGGTTCGAGTGAGACGCTGCACAGCGACGTGCAGGTCATGCCCCACGGCCGCAGATCGGCGTCGAGGGAGGCGATGATGGCGACGCCGGTGGGAAAGGCGGCCATGAAGGGACGCAGATCCACGGGCGTCTTTGCCTCGGCCGGCTGCTCGGCGGAGGCGGCTCCCGGCACGGAGGCAGGTACCAAGCGGGACATTCAGGGCTCCTCCCGTCGGTGGGATGTCATGAGGAACAGCGGCGAACGCACCGGCCGCACGACCGGGAGGGGGCCGGGCACCGTCGGCGGCTCAGCGCTCGTGCAGCCGGCACAGGTACTCGTACGTGCTGGGCAGGGTCTCCAGGAGGTGCTCCTGCCGCTTCCTGACCTCGTCGAACAGCGGCTGCGCGGTCTCGACGGACCGGGGCCGGTGCGCCAGCGACGGCAGCGGGCCGTCCGGCAGGAAGCCCAGACCCGCGAACATGCAGTAGTAGCTGCCGTTGGTCCAGAAGTTGCGGAACTCGGCTTCGAAGTTGCCGTAGTAGGTGCTCTCGTCGGTGATCGGCGGATTGACCGGCAGTCCGGCCTGATAGGCCGCGATCTTCTCCCGGATGCTGTCGGCGAGCGTCAGCTCCTTGTTGGCCTTCCAGAAGTCGGTGTCCGCCCTGGGGGCGAAGTAGAAGTGCGTCTGGACGAAGTCCCGGCAGTCGTCGAACATCACCTCGATCTCGCGGTTGAAGCCGTCGATCAGGGCATCGTTGAACGAGCGGTCCGGGAAGTGCTTGGCGAGCTGGTAGAGCGCGGCGGTGATGAAGTAGATCCCGGTCGACTCCAGCGGCTCCAGGAAACACGAGGAGAGGCCGACGCTGACGACGTTCTTCACCCAGGCGCGGCGGTTGCGGCCGACCCGGAACCTGATGTGGTTCAGCGGCTGCTGCTCCGGGTCCAGGTTCCACATCCGGCAGAACTCCTCCGTCGCCTCGTCCTGTGAGGAGAAGCGACTGGAGTACACATAGCCGGTCCCGAACCGCCCCAGCATGGGAATCTTCCACGTCCAGCCGGAGGACATGGCGATGGCCGAGGTGTACGGTTCGATGCCCTCCGACTGATCGTCGTACGGCACGGCGGTGGCCACCGCACTGTCGCAGAGCAGGTGGTCGCTCATGTCGATGAAGGGCTCCGCCATCGCCTTGTTGATCAGCAGGCCGCGGAAGCCGGAGCAGTCGATGAACAGGTCGCCGTCGATCCGCTCACCGCCCTTGGTGCGCAGTGCCTCGACGAAACCGCGCTCGTCCGTGACCACCTCCGTCATCTCGTCCGCCACGCGCCGTACTCCCAGCCGCTGAGTCGCGAGGCGGCACAGGAAGTCGGCGACCAGCTGCGCGTCGAAGTGCCAGGCGTATCGCGTGGAGGGTGTGCCGTCCGACCGGCGCGGTGACTTCTTGGCGTCCATCACCGCGGGCTCGGGGAAGCACGCGTAGTCGAAGGGCTGGTCGGTCCGGCCGTGGTGGAAGTCGTTGTACCAGTAGTGGGACAACGGCACCTGATCGTGATCCGGGAGCAGCCCGAAGGTGTGGTAGAAGCTGTCATCGCCGCCGCCGGGCAGCGGACGCGGCTCGGGCCGGCCCCTGCCGTCCGTACGCCAGTTGATGAACCGGATCCCCATCTTGAAGCTCGCGTTGCACTCGCGCATCCACTCTTCCTCGTCGACGCCGAGGAAGTCGAAGAACACCTTCTGGAGATTGGGAATGGTGGCCTCGCCGACCCCGATGCGGGGGATCGACGGCGCCTCCAGCACGGTGACGTCGGCAGTACCCTCCAGGGCCTTGCCGAGGTAGGCGGCGGTCATCCAGCCGGCGGTGCCGCCGCCGAGGATGACGACACTCCGAATGCGATTGCCGTGATTCTCCATAGGGGTTCCTCGTCTCGCTACAGCCGGCGAAAGGGGTCCGCGCCGGCCGGTGGCGGTAGTGGTGTCGGTGATGGGGTCGCCGTCCCAAATCAGCGCAGGACGGCCCCGTCGGCCTCTCGTGCGGGCCGGGAGCGGCGGTAGTCCAGGCAGGCGTAGACCCGGTGCAGCCACCGGTCGCTGCCGTCGTAGCGGGGTGTGAAGGGGGTCCGTCCGTGTACGGCGAGCCGGTTGTCGACCACCGCGAGGTCACCGGCTCGCAGGGGGTGCGCGACGGTGGTGCGCGAGAGGGCCTCGCTCAGCTCCGTCATGGCGGCCGCGGCCTGCTCGTCGAGGGGATGGGTGGCGGCGAAGTCCACTACCAGATCCGGATCTTCCGCGGCCCCGGTGAGCAGCGCGTGGTGCGGGGTGACCGTTCCCAGCCCGCCGAAGGACGGGGGCGGTTCGGTCATGAAGCGCTCCTCGGACAGGACACGGCGCGTGGCGCGCGTCAGCAGTGGCAGAGCGCGGCGGATGGACGCGGTGCACAGCCGCGCGGCCCCGGAGGGGTCCTCTCGTACGCCCAACAGGCCTACGTAGTCCGGGCGGCCGGGGTGGAAGGCGTTCTCCGAGTGCATCTCCAGCCGGACGGATCCGGCGTTGCTCTGCTGCCGTTCCCTGCCGGGCACCGGGACGACGTTCTGCACCAGGGCGCCGCCCTTCTCGTTGCGGTAGGCGATCACCTCGCCGAGCTGGAGCATGGCGAGGGTGATGACCGCGGCGGAGGTGGTGGGGGTGCGCTCGACGGAGTCGGCTTCGGTGGGAGTGGGGGGCAGGGCCGGACCGACGGGAAGGTTGCCGATCAGGAGCAGGGCGTCGGGGCCGGCGTCGTGCCGGAACGAGCGCAGTGCGGTGAGGAGTTCGCCGGGGAGGCGAGTGGACGCCGCGCGCGCCGCGTCCAGCCACTTGGCGCTGTCCAACGGCTCTCGCGTGGTTTCCACAAGTTCCCTGGCGACGGCGGCGACCTGGGCACGCTGAATGTCGTCCAGTCTCAGCGTCGTCGCGTGCAGAGGTGGAAGTATGTCGGTGTCAGCCATGATGACCTACCTCTTTTTCATCCGCATATCCGCGCTCGCATTCCGATGTGCCGTCAGGTTGCCGCGCCCGGCTATAAAGCATCTATAACTGATGCGGAATCACCGCTGCCGTAGAAAATGTATAGAACCGCTGTGCACACTCCGCTGAGCAGCCCCACCACGCACCCACCCAGCGGGAGAGACGCATGGCAACCTCCGAGACGGCGAGGCTCCTGGACGAGGAACGCCGACGTATCAAGGAACTGGTTTGCGGCATTCTGGAGCTGAATCCCGAAGACCTCACCGATGACAGCCTCTTCAAGGCCGAGCACGGTGCGGATTCGCTGGGCCTGCTGGAGGTCCAGGCCGGCCTGGAGCAGGAGTACGGCATCTCGCTGGAACACCTGGAACTGGTCGACATGACGAACCTTGAGGCGCTCTACGTGGCCGTGGCCACGGCCCGGGGACCGGTCGAGCAGTGATGCGCACCGCGCGAGAACCCCGGCGTCGAGTGGTGATCACCGGCATGGGGGTCATCAGCTGCATCGGCACCGGAGTCGACGCGTTCGCCGAGGGCCTGAGGGCCGGCCGCAGCGGCGCCAAGCCGATCACGGCCTTCGACACCTCGGGCTTCGCCCACTCCATCGGCTGTGAGATCACCGACGCGGAGCCCGCCGACTGGTTGCGCACCCTGCCCGCCGACGAACTCGGGCGGGCGGCGCGGTTCGCCGCGGCCGCGAGCCGTATGGCGGTAGCCGACGCCGGACTCACCGAGGAGGACGTGCAGGCCCGTCGCGCGCTGGTCGCCGTGGGGACCAGCGACGGCGAGAGCAGGGACCTGGACCACTTGGTCGCCGCCCAGATCGCCGGGGGTACCGGCAGCATGGATCCGACGGTGGCCCGCAGGGTCGGCCTGAGCCGTCTGTCTGTGGGAGTGGCGCGCGAACTCGGCCTGGAGGACGTGGAGGCTGTCACGGTGCCGACGGCCTGCGCCGCCGGAAACTACGCCATCGGAGCCGGTTACGACGGCATCAGCGCGGGTGATGTGGAGATGGCGCTGTGCGGTGGCACGGACGCCGTCTGCCGCAAGACCTTCACGGGGTTCTACCGGCTGCGCACCATCGCGCCACAGGTGTGCCGTCCCTTCGACCTCCACCGTGAGGGGATGCTGGTCGGTGAGGGCTCGGGCGTGCTGCTGATGGAGAGCCTGGAGTCCGCGCTGGCGCGCGGAGCGCACGTGTACGCGGAGGTCCTGGGCTACGGGCTCTCCTGCGACGCCCGCCACCCCGTGGCCCCGGACCGCGACAGCATCGCCCGCAGCATCCGGGCCGCCCACCGGCAGGCCGGCATCACCGCGGCGGATGTGGACCTCATCTCGGCGCACGGCACGGGGACCCGGGCCAACGACGCGACCGAAGTCAGTGCGATCCGCGAGGTGTTCGGCGAGGACATGCCGCGGACCGTGTCCATCAAATCGATGATCGGCCACGCCATGGGCGCCGCCAGCGCGCTGGCGGCGGTCGCGTGCGCCATCGCCCTGCGGCAGGGCTTCATCCCGCCCACCATCAACCACGTCGAGACCGACCCGGAATGTGCCGTGGACTGCGTGCCCAACAAGGCCGTCGAGGCGGACCTGAGAGTCGCGGAGAACCACGGGCTCGCGTTCGGCGGCAACAACGCCGTCCTCGTCCTCGCCCGATACGACGAGCGGGACAGGCCGGCGCTCACGCGCACGGCTCTCGCGGACGACTGAGGAGCAGCAATGGCTGACACCCTGGGCGGATGGGTCATCTCCGAGATGGCTGTGGCCTCGCCGTACGGGCTCGGGGAGGAGGCGTTCGCCGAAGGCATCCTCGCCGGACGGCGGGCACCGGCTCCCCTCGACGCCGGTGACTGGCCGGTCCCGTACACCGAGGCGGGGCTGATTCCCGGGTTCGACGTGGTGAAAGCGCTCGGTCCCAAGGGCACCCGTTCCATGGACCGGCTCACCGGCATCGTCGTCGCGACCACGGGGCTGCTGCTGGAAAGGTGCGGCACCGCGGTCGCGGATGCCGCGGAGGAGACCGGGCTGGTGCTGGGAACCCCGGGGAGTGTCCAGAGCGTCATGGCCTTCACCCACGACGCCCTCTCCGGGGAACGGCCCTACAACGTCAATCCGGCCCATTTCCCCAACACCGTGCTGAACCACCCCGCCGGACGCAGTGCCATCTGGCACGGCCTCAAAGGCCCGAACGTGAGCGTCTCCGGTGGTGCCGCGAGCGGACTGCACGCCCTCAACTACGCGTCCCGGCTGCTGCGCGGGAGCCATGCCGGCACGGTGATGTGCGGCGCTGCGGAGGAGTTCTCCGTGCAGCGGGCCCGCCTGGAGCACGTGCTCACCGAGGGCACGGGCGCGCCACTCGGTGAGGGTGCCGCGTTCTTCCTCCTGGAGTCCGTCCGCAGCGCGCAGCGCGGCGGACGCACTCCCCGGGCAGAACTGCTCGGCTGCCGGTTCCGCGTCTTCACCCGGCCTGAGCTGGCCGGCAAGGCACTGGTCACCTGCGTCACCGACCTGCTCCGGGAGACGGGCACGGACGCCGGGGAGATCGGCGCGGTCGCGCCGACGGGGGCACCCGGATTCCTGGGAGAGCAGGAGGCGGCAGCCCTGGAGGAGGTCCTGGGCCGAAGAGGCACCGACGGGCGGGCCCGCCTGGAGCTGCACGACCTGCTCGGTGGCACCGGAGCGGCCTCGGCGGCCCTCCAGTTCGCCGGGCTGCTCACTCTCGCCGCCCATGCGCCGTGGGGCACCCGACGCCTGGCGCTGGTGACGGCCGTCGACGGGGAGGGCAGCGCCGCCTGCGCTCTGTTCCGGTCGGCCACGGCAGACGGGAACGGTCTGCGATGACCTCGAAGACACCGCCCATGCCCCTTTCCGCGGTCCAGGAAGCCCTGTGGGCCGCGTACCGGATCGCACCGCGCAGTTCGGCCTACAACACCGTGCTGCGGCTGCGCGTGCGCGGGCGCGTCCACATCGATCTCCTTCAGCGGGCGGTCCGGGCCGTGCAGGAACGTCACGAGCAGCTGCGCTCGCTGTTCACCGAGGTCGAGGGCCGGCCCTGCCGGATCCCGCTGGAGGAGCCCCCGGAGTGCTTCGCGCTGCAGGACCTCACCGGGGCCGGCGAAGGGGAGTTGCTCGCCGCGTCCCAGCAGGCCTGCCTGGCGCCGTTCCGGCTGGAGGCCTCGGGGCCGCTGCGCGTCGTGCTGGTGCGCCGCGGTCCGCAGGACGGCGTCCTGGTGATCGCGGTCCACCACATCGTCAACGACTTCGTCTCACGCGCTCTGATCGTGCGTGACCTCCTCGGGGCCTACACCGACCTGGCCGCGGGCGCGGATCCGCAGCTGCCGCCCCCGACGGCCTCCTACGCCGACCACGTCGAACAGGAACGCCGCTACGTGGTGTCCGCCGCCGGGCAGGAGACGGCTGCCCGGTGGGGCCGGCTCCTCGCCGGCGCGGTCCCGGCGGAGTTCCCCCTGGACCGTCCGCGGCCCGCGGTGCGTTCCTACGAGGGCGACACGGTGCAGCGACACCTGCCCGCCGACCTCGTGTCCTCGCTGACGCGCCGCGCCGAATCCGTGGGGGTGACGCCCTTCGCGTTCGTGCTGGCCGCCTTCCAGGCGCTGTTCCACCGCTGGACGGGACAGGACGACTTCCTGGTGGGTGTCCCCGCCACCACGCGGGTCGGCCGCCGCTTCAGTGAGGTCGTGGGCTGCTTCACCAACACCGTGCCCGTGCGGGCGAGATGCCACCCGGGTCTCACGTTCGACGACCTGGCGGTGGCGGCCGGCCGTGAGGTGCTGCGCGGGCTGAGGGACGGACGTTATCCCAGCGCTCTGCTGAGCCTTCCCACCGGTGCCGGACGGGACGCGGGGCGGGCGCCCCTGTACCACATGGCGTTGTTCATGGTGGACCTGGAGAAGATGTACAGGTCGGTGCCGCGCCCCCCGGAAGGTTCCCTGGAGGGGCCTTCGGCCCACTACGCGGGGCTTCGGGTCGCCATGATCGACACACCGCAACAGGAAGGGCAGATGGATCTCATGATCCGTCTGGAGCGGGGCAGGACGACGATATCCGCGGCGTACTCCTACAGCACGGATGTTTTCGACCGAGGGTCCGTCGAACGCTTCGCGGACGGATTCGAGCGGATTCTGCGCGCGGTTGTCCGGACCCCGGGGATGCCCGTGGCCGAGATTCCGCTGACGGGCGCGGACGACCTGGCGGAGCTGCTGGAGCTGGGCATCAGCGACGGGCATCCGATGTGAAAGGGGGGAGTATGGCGGTGACGGGACTCAGAGGAATCCTTTCAGCCGTGGGCAATACACCACTGGTCGAGCTGGAAAGGCTGCTGGACGGATATCCACTTCGGGTATTCGCCAAGATTGAGCGTGGCAACCCTGGTGGCAGTGTCAAGGACCGCTCCGCACTCGGCATGCTCATGCACGCCATTCAGGCGGGTGAACTCATACCCGGAAAGTCCACGGTCATCGAGTCGAGTTCCGGGAACCTGGCCATCGGAATAGCCCAGATCTGCCGCTACTTCGGCATCCGGTTCATCTGTGTCGTGGACGCGCGGACCACCGAGCAGAATCTGGCGATCCTGCGCGCGTACCAGGCCGAGATCGAGATCGTCACCGAACCGGACCCCGTCTCGGGTGAGTACCTGCCGCAGCGGCTGCGCCGGGTCGAGGAGCTGATGGGTACGGTGCCGTCCGCGTACCGGCCCGATCAGTACGCCAACCCGGCCAACCGGCGGGCGCACCTGGAGACCATGCGGGAGATCGACCAGGCCCTGGACGGCGCCGTCGACTATGTCTTCTGCGCGGTCGGCACGGCCGGGACCCTGGGTGGGTGTGCCGACTACGTGCGGTACCACTCCCTGCCCACCACGGTCGTGGCGGTGGACGCCGTCGGAAGCGTGCTGTTCGACTCCCCGGTCAGATGCCAGCGCCTCATCCCCGGGCACGGTGCCTCGGTCGTGCCGGCCCTGCTCGCGGTTTCGGACGCCGACCGGGTGGTCCACGTCGACGACCTGGGAGCGGTGGTGGGCTGCCGCCGGCTGATGCAGCGTGAAGCCGTGCTCGCGGGCGGGTCATCGGGAGCCGTCGCCACGGCGCTGGAGAAGATCGCCCCCGACATCCCGGCAGGCTCCACGTGCGTCCTGGTGCTGCCGGACGGCGGCGATCGCTATCTGGACACCGTGTACTCCGACACCTGGGTACGCAGCCACTTCGGTGACGTCGCGCACCTGTGGCAGGACTTCGACCCCGCGAACCCGTGGCCCCGGGAAACCGTCCGCTGCTGATCGCCGCTCAGCTGTACCGGACCGCAGAACCTCACACCGACTCAGGAGTCAACTCATGAACGACGGCACCGCCGCCGCTGCGGAGCGAACCCACCGCGTGGTCCGCAACGACGAGGAGCAGTACTCGATCTGGTGGGCCGACCGGGCGCTGCCCGACGGGTGGCACCCGGAGGGAACCGAGGGCAGCCGGGAGGAGTGCCTGGCCCGGATCGAAGAAGTGTGGACCGACATGCGGCCGCTGAGCCTGCGGCGCCGCATGGAAGCGGAGACCGCCGGATAAGGCGCCGCCCCGCCGCTCCCCTCGTCATGCCCGCTGGGGCGATCTTCTCAAGGAGTACCTGTGAACGACTGTGCCTTGTCGAGGCAATCACCTGCGGAGAGCGGCGTGCCGAGTGCACCGGACACCCGACCGCTGCACGAGTTGTTCGCCGCTCAGGCGGCCCGCACTCCTGACGCGATCGCGGTCGAGACCGCCGCTCCCGGCGGGCTGGGCGCCCTCACGTACAGTGCCCTGGAGCAGCGGGCGGAACAGGTGGCGCATCGGCTGCATGCGCTCGGCGTCGGCCCCGGCGCCGTCGTCGGCGTGTGCCTGCGGCGCGGACCGGACCTGCTCGCGGCTCTGCTGGGCGTGTGGAAGGCGGGAGCGGCCTATCTGCCGCTGGATCCCGGCCACCCCGCCGAGCGGCTGCGCTGGTGCGTCGCGGACACCCGGGCCTCGGTGATCCTCACCCGCGGCGACGCCGCGGACGCTCTGCTGAACCTGGACGGCACCCTCGTCGTCGCGCTGGACGACACCGGTGCGGACGAGGGCAGGCAGGGGGGCCTCGGCTTCGCGTCCCAGGCGGGTCCCGCGGATCCGGCCCGGCCGGCGTATGTGCTCTACACCTCGGGGTCCACCGGCCGTCCCAAAGGCGTCGTGGTGCCGCACGCGGGCATCGCCAACCGTGTGCGCTGGCTGGTGGACCGCCATGGGCTGGGCACCGGTGACCGCGTGCTGCAGAAGACCACGATCGGTTTCGACGCGGCCGCACTGGAGCTGTTCGCCCCGCTGATCAGCGGGGGCCGCGTCGTGCTCGCCCCCGAGGGCGCCGAAGGCGACCCGGCCGCGCTGGTCCGCGCCGTGGCCGACGGACGGATAACGGTTCTGCAGGCGGTGCCCTCGGTGTTGCGAGCCCTCGCGGACGCGCCCGGCTGGGCCGGCTGCGGCGCGCTGAGGCTGATCTTCAGCGCCGGCGAACCGCTGCAGGCGGAACTCTGCCACCGCCTGCTGGCGCGCGCGCCCCAGGCACGGATCTGGAACACCTACGGCCCGACGGAGTGCTCGGTCGACATCACCGAGCACGAGTTCGACCCGGCCCAGACCACGGGTCCGGTGCCCATCGGCCGCCCCCTCGCGCAGCTGCGGGTGCTGATCCTCGATCCGCGCGGCCTGCCGGCACCGCGAGGCGGCGTCGGCGAACTGCATGTGGGCGGTGTCGGCCTCGCGCACGGCTACCTCGGTCGCCCGGGGCTGACCGCTGAGCGCTTCGTTCCCGACCCCTACGGGCCTCCCGGCTCCCGGCTGTACCGCACCGGCGACCGCGCGCGGTGGCGCGCGGACGGCGCGTTGGAGTACCTGGGGCGCCTGGACCAGCAGGTGAAGGTCAACGGTGTGCGCATCGAGCCGGGCGAGGTGGAGGCCGCGCTGGCCGCCCATCCCCGGCTGGAGGCCGCCGTGGTGGCGGCCCTCCCGGGCCGCGAGGGCGGCCTGCGGCTCGCCGCCTGGGTACAGGCGCGCGGCACCCGGCCCCTCCCCCAGGAGCTGCGTGCCTTCCTCCGCCGCACGCTGCCGGAACCGCTCATCCCGTCCGTCTTCATAGCCGTCGACGCCTTCCCGCGGACGCTCAACGGGAAGATCGACCGGTCGGCGCTGCCTGAACCCCGGCACGGTGAACAGCTGCGTGCCGAGCACATCGCCGCACGCGACGAGGGCGAGCGTGCGGTCGTCCAGGTTTGGGCACAGATGCTGGACATCCCGGGCGACACGATCGGCGTGCACGACGACTTCTTCCAGCACGGCGGCTCGTCACTGCTGCTCACCCAGCTCGCCGAACGGCTCTTCACGGCCACCGGCCGGCGGGTCGCACTGCGCGCCCTGCTGACCGCGTCGACGGTCGAACAACAGGCGGCTCTGCTGGCAGCGGCTTCCACGACGGGCCCCGACGGCGCCGACGCGACGCTCTCGGCAGGCTCCGCGGCGATCACGCCGGTCCCGCGTGACCAGCCGCTGCCGCTCTCCTACGGCCAGGAGGGGATGTGGCTGTCCGAGCAGATGCAGCCCGGCAGCCCCGAATGGGTCGCGCCGCTGTGGATCCGCCTGCCCGCGGGCTGGACCGAGGACACGGTCCGCGCGGCCCTGGCGGCACTCGTCGAGCGCCACGAGGCCCTGCGCACGCGCTACGCCGTGCGCGACGACGGTCCCGTCCAGATCATCGCCCCGGCCGACGGCAGGCCCGGGCTGCGCGTCGTCGACGCGGCAGGGCCCCACGAGGTACGCGCGGCGCTGGAGGCGGAGTTCGCCCACGGCTTCGACCTGGAGCGGGGACCGGTGTGGCGGGCACTGCTGGTGCGTACCCCCGGCACCGAACCCGCACTCGTTCTGAGCATCCATCACATCGCCTGCGACGGCTGGTCGTCGGTGGTCCTGGAGCGCGACCTGCTGGCCCTGGGCGAGGCCGTACGCAACGGTGCGCCCGCGGACCTGCCACCGGTGCCGGTGCAGTACGCCGACCACGCGGTCTGGCAGCGCCGCCGCCTGGACGCGGACGTCCTCGACAAGGAGTTGGCCTACTGGCGTGCCGTACTCGACGGCAGCCCGGCGCTGGACCTGCCCGCCGACCGCCCCCGCCCCGCCGAACGCGACGCACGGGGTGCCGCGCACACCTTCACCGTGCCGGCCCGGGTCGTCGAACAGGCCGAAGCGCTCGGCCGCAGCGTCGACGCCACGCTGCACCAGACGTTGCTCACCGCGTACGCCGTCCTGCTGGCGCGCCTCTCCGGCTGTATGGACCTGGCCATCGGCATCTCGGTGGCCGGCCGGCATCGCCCCGAAGTAACGCAGACCGTGGGTGTCTTCCTCAACACCCTCGTCCTGCGCTGCAGACTGGACGGCGACGACACCGCCGCCGAGGCCGTGGCGAAGGTCAGGGAGACCACCCGGGACGCCCTCGCCCACCAGGAGATGCCGTTCAGCCGGCTCGTACAGGAGCTGGTACCGGAACGCGATCCGTCCCGCACCCCCCTCTACCAGGTGATGTTCAACTTCCAGGAGGAGGGCCGCACCTCCACCAACGCCTCCGGAACCGACCTGGACACCGTCCGTGACGCCTGGCAGAGCGCCCGTACCGACCTCACCCTCGTGGTCCAGCGCGAGAGCGACGGCGGTCTGCTGTGTGTGATGGAGTACGCGACCGCGCTGTTCGACGCGACCACCGTGGAGCGGTTCGCCGCCTACTGGGCGCAGCTCCTGGAGTCGTTGGCGGCCGCTCCCTCAGCGAACCTGACCGAGGCGAGGCTGCTCCCGCCCGGCGAATCCGCCCGGCTGCTGGCCCTCGGCGCCCCCGAACCGCGTGGCGAGGGAGCGCTCGCACCGGACATCTGCGTGCACACGGCGTTCGAAGAGACCGTACGCAGGATGCCGGACGCCGTCGCCGTCGTCCACGACTCGGCGGTGTGGTCGTACGCCGAGCTGGAGGCCCGCGCCAACCGGATCGCGCACCGGCTGCTCGAACTGGGCGCCGGACCGGAGACCACCGTGGCCACCATGCTCGACCGGGTCCCGGACCTGATCGCCTGCCTGCTGGGGGTCTGGAAGGCCGGAGCCGTCCACGTTCCCCTCGATACGACGGTCCCCGACGAGCGCCTGGCCCACATCATGGCCGACGCGGGCGTCGGCGTCGTCGTGTCGGACCTCCAGGGCACCGGGCGCCTTCGCCGGCTCCGGAGCGTCCCGGCGCTGGCCCTGGACGACGACACCGCCCTGGCCGCGGCCGGCACCACCCCGCCGGTCCGCGACCTGACCTCCGGCCACCTCGCGTACATCCTCTACACCTCGGGCTCCACAGGCCGTCCCAAGGGGGTCGAGGTCCAGCACGGCTCCCTGCTGCGGATGCTGCTGGCCTCACAGGACCATCTGGACTTCGGCCAAAGGCCGGATGACGCGTGGCTCGCCCTGGCCCAGCCCACGTACGACATCTCCTTCACCGAGCTGGTCATGCCGCTCGTGGCAGGAAGCCGTGTCGTCCTCGCCGACCAGGAGCAGAGCGCCGACCCGGCGGCCCAGCTGGAGCTGATCGAAAAGCACCGGGTGACCCATCTGCAGGTCTCCCCGTCGCACTGGCGCATGCTCATCGACGCCGGGCTGGAGGAACGCGCACTGGTGGGCCTGACCGGGGGCGAGCCCTGCCCGCCCGCGCTCGCCCGCGAGCTGGCCCGCCGCCTCACCCGCTTCATCAACGAATACGGCCTCACCGAGACCACCATCGCCACCACTCGCTGCGACGTGGGCACCGACGCGCGAGCCGTCCCGATCGGGCGGCCCTACCCGCACACCACCGCTCGCGTGCTCGACTCCCGTCTGGGCCTGGTGCCCGTGGGGGTGATCGGCGAGCTGTGCATCGGCGGCGCCGGAGTGGCCCGCGGCTACACCGGACAACCGCGGTTGACGGCCGAGCGGTTCGTGCCCGATCCGTACGGGCCGGCGGGTGCCCGGCTCTACCGCACCGGTGACCTCGCCCGCGTACTGCCCGACGGCACACTGGCCTTCGCCGGACGCACCGACGACCAGGTCAAGATCCGGGGCCGGCGGGTGGAGACCGGGGAGGTGCAGTCCGTACTGGCCGAACACCCCGGCCTCGCCGACGTCGCCGTCACCGTCCACGGCGCCGGCGACGACGCGCGGCTCATCGCCTACTGCGTACCCGCCGGTGACCGGCTGCCCCCTGAGGCCGAACTGATCGAGCACTGTGCCCGGTACCTGCCGGAGCACATGCTGCCCGCGCTGGTCGTACCCCTGGAGGCGCTGCCGCTGACCCGGCACAACAAGGTCGACGCCGCCGCGCTCCCGGCCCCGGATATGGGCGATATGTCGAGTGATGTCCCCTACGTCGCTCCACGGGGACCGGCGGAGGAGACGATCGCCAGGGTCTGGGCCGAGGTACTGGCCGGGCCGGACGGACAGACGCCGCGCATCGGCGCCCAGCACGACTTCTTCCGGATCGGCGGCGACTCGATGGGAGCCGCCCGCGTCGTCGCCAGCCTGCGTGAGGAGTTCGATATCGACCTGCCGCTGCGTGTCCTGTTCACGCAGACGACGGTGGCCGAACTCGCCGTGGCGGTCGAGGAGGCGCTACGGGCCGACATCGCGGCACTCAGCGAGGCCGAAGTGGCCGACGCCTACAGGGAGTTCCACCCGTGACCACACCCTCCGAACACGACGCGGTCCCCGACCGCGGCACCGACCGGCGTGCAGAACTCCTCCGCCGCCGCCTCAGCGGCGGCGGACCCCGCCGCGTCATCCCGCGCGTCTCCCGCCGCACCACGCTCGCCCTCTCCCCCGGCCAGCGCCAGCTGTGGTTCCTGCACCAGCTCGACCCGGCCTCCCCCGCCTACCTGCTGCCCCTCGTCCACCGGTTGCGCGGACCGCTGGACACCGGCGCGCTGGACCACGCGCTTCGAGCCCTCACCGAACGACACGAGATCCTGCGCACCCGTTTCGGCCTCGTCGGCACCGAACCCCACCAGATCATCGATCCGCCGGGGCGCGTGGACTTCCGCCGTACGGAGCGCATCGGACTCGACGACGACGAGCGCGACCGCGTGGCGGCCCAGTTCGCGGAGCGGGAATCGCTGACCCCCATCGATCTGGCCGCCTGTCCGCCACTGCGCGTGCGCCAGGTCGCCTTCGCCCCGGACGACCACCTGCTGGTGATGGTCTTCCACCACATCGCGTGCGACGCGTCCACCCGTCCGCTGCTCATGGCCGAACTCGCCGAGCTGTACCGTGCGCGGATCGAGCACCGGGCCCCCGCGCTGCCCGCGCCCACCCAGTACGCCGACTACGCGGCCTGGCTGAACACACGGCAGGACAGCCCCGAGGCACGCCGAGACCTCGGCTGGTGGGTCGAGCAGCTGGACGGAGCCGCCCCGCTCGATCTGCCGGTCGACCGCCCGCGGCCGGCCGTACCCTCGTGGGAGGGCAGCGAGGAACGGTTCACCGTGCCGGCCGCGACCACGGGGCGGCTACGCGAGTTCGCCCGTGAGCACGGCGCTTCCCTGTTCATGGTGACGCTGACCGCCTTCCAGGTCCTGCTGTCCCGCTACACGGGCACACGGGACGTCACCGTGGGGACCGCCGTGTCCCTGCGCGACCGGCCAGAACTGATGGCCATGGCCGGTTACGCCTACAACAGCCTCGCCCTGCGGGCACATTGGGACGGACACGCCTCCTTCGCGCAGCTCGTCGACGGCAACCGGGAACGGCTCCTTGCCGCCTTCGACCGCCGGAGCACCGCCTTGGACCGGCTCGCCGAAGAACTGGCACCCGAACGTGCCCCCGGAGCCACACCGCTGTTCCAGGTGATGTTCGACCTCGCCGCCGCGGACGGCGCGGACGCGCTCGGGCTGCCGCACATCGAGGCAGTGCCCATCCGCCCGGCCTGCCGCATCTCCCGCTTCGACCTCACCCTGCACCTGGAGGAGCGCTCGGACGGCTCCCTGGAAGGCTTCGTGGAGTACCCCACGGCCCTCTTCGACGCGTCGACCATCCGCCGCATGATGGGCCACTACACTCGACTGCTGACCGCCGCCGTCGCCACGCCCGGGCTCCCCGCCGCCGCTCTGGACATCTTCGGCCCGCACGAGCGCGCGCTGCTCCTGGACGGGCCGCGCCAGCCCGTGGGTACCCGGACCGCCCTCGATGCCGACGCGCTGCGCCCGATCCACGAGGAGATCACCCGCCAGGCGCTGGCCACGCCCGAGGCGGTCGCCGTGGTGCACGGGGAGCGCCGGGTCACCTACCGAGAACTGGACGTCCTGGCCGGCCGCATGGCCGGGCGGCTGCGTGCGCTCGGTGCGGGACCCGAGGAGACCGTCGGTGTCCTGCTGGACCGGACACCGGAGATGGTCGCCTGCCTCCTGGGCATCTGGCGGTCCGGTGCCGCCTATGTGCCACTGGACCCCGGATACCCGGACGACCGGCTGGCGTACATCCTGGCCGACACCGCCGCCCGCGTCGTCGTGACCGAACGCCGCCACGCCGACCGGACGGACGGCGTCGACGCCCGGGTCGTCGTGATCGACGCGCCGGACGAACAGGGTGCCCTGCGTCGCTGCGCGGCCCCGTCGCCTCCCGCGGGCGGCTACGACCTCGACAGCCTGGCGTACGTCATCTACACCTCGGGATCCACCGGCCGGCCCAAGGGCGTGCTGGTCTCC
This sequence comes from Streptomyces sp. NPDC002076, assembly GCF_053593835.1. NCBI lineage: Bacteria > Bacillati > Actinomycetota > Actinomycetes > Kitasatosporales > Streptomycetaceae > Streptomyces > Streptomyces sp. NPDC002076. The sequence continues at coordinate 26,881 of NZ_JBSFDI010000034.1, read as the reverse complement.
CACCGGGGCCTGGCCAACTACGTCGGGTGGACGGTGGACGCGTACGCGAGCGCCGGGGAAGGCGGTGCCCCGCTGTTCTCCTCCATCGCCTTCGACCTGGGCGTACCCAATCTCTACACCCCGCTGATGGCCGGTCAGCCGGTCCACCTGATCGACCAGGACTTCGACGTCGCCGACCTGGGCCGCCTGCTCCTGGCGGGAGCGCCGTACGCGTTCGTCAAACTCACCCCCGGCCACCTCGACCTGCTGCTTCAGCAGCTGCCGCCGGACCGGATCGCCCGGCTGGCCGGCCTGGTCATCGCCGCGGGCGACTCCTTCACGAGCCGGCTCGCCGAGCGCTGGGCGCGGGCCGCGGGACCACAGGGGACCGCGCTCGCGGCCGAATACGGCCCCACCGAGATCACCGTGGGCAACTCGGCCTACTTCATCGACGGTCCGCCGCACACCGAACTGGTCTCCATCGGCCGCGCGATCCCGCATACGACCATGCTCGTCCTCGACGACGACCTGCGGCCGGTGCCGGTCGGCTGCGTGGGCGAGGTCTGCATCGGGGGTATCGGCCTGGCCCGGGGGTACGTCGGCAGGCCTGGGCAGACAGCGCAGCGGTTCGTACCGGACCCGTACGGGCCCGCGGGGTCCCGGCTCTACCGCACCGGTGACCTCGCCCGCGTGCTGCCCGACGGCAATGTGGACTTCGTCTCCCGGACGGACCATCAGGTCAAGTTGCGCGGCTACCGGGTGGAACTCGGCGAGGTCGAGAGCGTGCTCGCCGACGACCCCGCGGTAGCCGAGGCGGTGGCCGTCATACGGGAGGACCAGCCAGGCGACAGGAGGCTCGTCAGCTACCTGGTGCCCGCCCATGACGCCGACCCATCCGCACTGGAGCCGGCCCGCTTGCAGGCCCGCCTCGCCGAATCGCTGCCCTCCTACATGGTTCCCGCGGCCTTCGTCGTCCTCCAGTCCCTGCCGCTGACCGCCAACGGGAAGCTGGACCGCGGCGCGCTGCCGGCGCCGGGCCGCGGGGCCACGGCCGTGGGCGAGCACACGGCGCCCCGCTCGGCGGCGGAACGCGCGATGGCCGAGGTGTGGACACGGACCCTGGGGGTGGAGGACATCGGGGTCCACGACAACTTCTTCGACCTCGGTGGCGACTCCCTTCGCGCCGTCGCCCTGGCCGGAGCGCTGCGCGAAGCGGGGCTCGCGGTGACGGTCCGGGACATCATCGAACACCGCACGGTGGCACGGTTGTGTGAAGCCCTCGACCACGGGCAGGGCCGACAGGCCGCGGCCCCGCTGCAGCAAGTGGCCCCCTTCGCCCTGATCGGGCAGGACGACCGGCGCGCCCTGCCCGCCGACGCCGTCGACGCGTACCCTCTCTCCCGCGTCCAGGCCGGGATGTTCGTGGAGATGTTCGGCGGCAGCGGCCAGAACGACTACCACAACGTCACGTCATTCCGGATCCGCGACAAGATCCCGTTCGATCCGCACGCCTTCCGCTCGGCCGCCGACCTCGTTGTCGCGCGCCACGAGGTGATGCGGACCTCCTTCGCCCTCACGGGTTTCTCCCAGCCCCTGCAGATCGTGCACGGGCACGCGACGATGCCGGTCGTCCACCACGACGTGACACATCTGCCGGAGCGCCAACGGCAGCAGGCCCTGGCGGACTTCTGCGACCAGGACCGCCGGGAACTGTTCGACATCTCCGTCGCGCCCCTGATGCGGATGGCCGTACACGTCCTCGACGACGAGAGCTGGTGGCTGTCGATCACCGAGTGCCACCCCATCATCGAAGGCTGGAGCTACCACTCCCAGCTCATGGAGATGCTCCACGCCTACGAACGGATCCGCGGCGGGCAGGAGCCGGCCCTCGCACCGGTGCCGCGCACGGTCCGCTACGCCGACTTCATCGCCGCGGAACTGCGCTCCCTGGCGTCGGACGAGGACCGCGCCTTCTGGCACCGCCTCATCGACGGCCACGAGCAGTTCCGGATTCCCCGGGAGTGGACGGGCGGCCCCGGCTCGGACCGCGAGCGGTACCGCATCGACATCCCGCTGCACGAACTCGAACCCGGCCTGCGTTCCCTCGCCTCGGCGACCGGCACCTCGTACAAGAGTGTCCTGCACGCCGCGCACGCCAAGGTGCTCGGTCTGCTCACCCGGGCCGGGACATTCCGCGGGGGCATGGTCATCGACGCCAGACCCGAGGCGTCCGGTGCCGACCGGGTGTCGGGCATGTACCTGAACTCGGTGCCGTTCCCCTACGAACGCACGGCCCGCACCTGGGGCGAACTGGTCCAGCAGGTCTTCGACCGGGAGGTCGAGCTGTGGCCGCACCGCCGCTTCCCGATGCCCTCCATGCGCCGCACCGCCGACGAGGGGCACCTCGTCGACGTGCTCTTCCACTACCTGGACTTCCACCAGATCGACACCGACCTCGTCGACATCGCGGCCAGCCGTGACGACAGCCCGAACGAGTTCCCCCTCGTGGTCGGCACACCGTCGGCAGGTCACCTCAGCATCGCCTCGGACACCCGCACCCTGCGCCGTGAACACGGCGAGCGACTCGCCCGCCTCTATCGCGCGGTGCTCTCCGACATGGCCGCCGAAGGCCCCGCCGGTACGGCGCTGAAGGGCTACGCGTACGACCCGGAGGCGGACCCGGCGACCGGCACCGCGCGCACGGGCCCCGAACCGGTCGACGCGCTGGCCGGATTCGAGGCACAGGCCCGGCTGACCCCTGACGCCCTCGCCGTTGTCGCAGGGGGTGAGCGGCTGACGTACGGCCAGGTCGACGTCCGTGCCAATCGACTGGCCCGCCGGCTGATCGCGCTGGGCGTCGGCGTGGAGAGCAGGGTCGGTGTCCTGCTGGACCGGGGACCGGACCTCGTGGTGGCCATGCTGGCGGTGTGGAAGGCGGCCGCGGCCTACGTTCCGATCGACCCGTGTGACCCGCAGCCGCGCCTGCGAGCCCAGCTCGCCGCCGGCGCATGCGGCATCGTCATCACCGAGAGCGCTCACGCCAAGCGCGTCGCGCCGCTGCGGTCCCTGGTCCTCGACACGGAGGAAGAACGGGCGGCACAGCGGGCAGAGCTACCGGATCCGCCCGCCCGCGACGGCGCGGCGCGCGACGGCCGGCGGCTCGCCTACCTCCTGCACACCTCCGGCTCGACGGGAACGCCGAAGGCCGTCATGGTCAGCCACCGTGCCCTCGCCCACTATCTGGGCTGGGCCACCGACGCCTATCTCACCGGCCACCCGGGAGGCGCGCCGGCCTTCACCTCCGTCGGCTCCGACCTGGGCGTGACCGCCCTGTTCGCACCGCTGATGAGGGGGCGGCCGGTCCACCTGCTCCCGCAGCGGTTCGACCTGGCGCGGCTGGGACAGCTGCTCACCGAGCACGCCCCCTACGCGTATCTCGGACTCACCCCCGGCCACCTCGCCCTGCTGGAGGAGCAGCTGAGCGACGCGCAGCTGGCCGGGCTGACCGCGGTGCTCGCCTGTGCGGGCGACGCCTATCCGAGCGCCCAGGCCAACCGGGTGCGGGCACGACTGGCCGGCCAGGGCAGCCGGACCCGGCTCGTGTCCGAGTACGGGCCCGCCGAGGCCACCGTGGCCGCCGCCGCCCACTTCCTCGACGGGCCCTCGCGGCGTCCCCTGGTGCAGCTGGGGCGCGCACTGCCCGGCACGGCACTGCGGGTTCTGGACGAGAACGCCGCGCCCGTCCCCCTCGGGGTCGTCGGGGAGGTGCACATCGCCGGCCCCGGCCTGGCCCGCGGCTACGCCGGGCAGCCCGCGCTGACCGCGGACCGCTTCCTGCCCGATCCGTACGGTCCGCCGGGCGCACGGATGTACCGCACCGGGGACCTCGCGCGCGTGCTGCCCGAAGGTGAACTTGAGTTCTGCGGCCGCGCCGATGACCAGATCAAGGTGCGCGGACACCGGGTGGAACCCGCGGAGATCGAGGCCGCGCTCCGCACCGACCCGGCCGTGCACGACGCGCTGGTCGCCTCCGTGCCCGCGCCGTCCGGAGCCCCGCGCCTCGTCGCGTGGGTGGTCCCCGCCGAGGGGTCGGCCGTGCCGCCGGCGCCTGCCCGGCTCCGCGACCGGCTGCGGGCGGTGCTGCCGGCACCACTGGTCCCGGCGTCCTTCGAGACGGTCGCCGCACTGCCGCTGACCGAGCACGGCAAGCGGGACCGCCGGGCCATGACGCCCCCGGCCTCAAGGTCCCGGGCGGACACCGCGGTCAGCCCTGCCTTCCGGGCCCCGCGCACCCCCACACAGCGGCAGCTGGCCAAGGCGTGGGAGCAGACGCTCGGCATCGACCGGGTCGGACTCGACGACGCGTTCCTCGATCTCGGCGGCGACTCGCTGATGGTGCTGTCCGTCCTGTCCGCCGCCCGTCGGCTCGGGCTGGATGTGGACTTGGCCACCGCCCTGAAACACCCGACGATCGCCGCACTCGCCGCGGCTCTGGACGGCGCCCGGGCTGCGGTCGGCGGCGCCCCTACGGAAGGTTGATTCCTGTGGAAGAGCGCCCAGCGCGCCATCTGATCTCCCTCGAAGACCTGAGCGACGCGGACCTGCGCGCGCTGGTGGATCGCGGAGTGCACTATGCCGTGGAGGGCGCGGGGACACAGCACCCGCTTGAGGGACTGGTGGCGGGCATCTACTTCACCAAGACGTCGACCCGGACGCGCACGGCGTTCTCCACGGCCGTGCTGCGGCTGGGGGGATCTGTCGTCACCTACGGTCCCGGCGACCTCCAGACCAACACGGGCGAGACCGCCGAGGACACCGGCCGGATCATGTCCCGGATGCTGGACCTGCTGGTGACCCGCACCGCCGGTGACCCGCAGGAGATGCGGATGTGGGCCCGCCAGAGCCGGATGTCGGTGGTCAACGCCATGAGTTCCGAAGAGCACCCCACGCAGGCACTGGCCGATCTGACCACGCTGACCCGGCACTTCGGGCGCGTGGAGGGGCTTCGTGTCCTGTACGTGGGCGAGGGCAACAACACGGCGGCCGCACTCGCCCTGGCTCTCAGCCGCTATCCGGATGTACGGCTTGAGCTGCGCACCCCGCCTGGTTACGGGCTGTCGGCCGCGGTCGCGCAGACGGCTCGCCGGCAGGCGTCCCGAAGCGGGGCGGCGGTGCACGAGCGGCACGACATGGACGCGCTCCCTCCCGGTTTTGACGTCATCTACACCACGCGGTGGCAGACCACGGGCACCACCAAACCGGATCCGCGCTGGCACGAGACCTTCGCGCCGTTCCAGGTCGGCCAGGAGCTGTGGCACGGCAGCCCGGAAGCCGTCTTCATGCACGACCTGCCGGCCCACAGGGGGGAGGAAGTCACCGCCGACGTCCTGGACGGGCCGATGAGTATCGCGTTCGACCAGGCGGAGAACAAGGCGTACAGCGCGATGGCCGTCCTCGACTGGTGCCGCCCTGTCCGGCCGCGCCATGCGCACGGGGTGCCGCGCACGGCCATAGGTACGGGGAGGACATGACACTCGCCGAGACACCGACCGATCCTCCCGTCCCGCTCCGGCACAACCGTGACTTCCACATGCTGTGGGGCGGCGCCGGGCTCGTGGTCCTCGGCGGCCGGACCACGGCTTTCGCCTATCCCCTGACGGTCCTGTGGACCACCGGCTCCGCCCGGACGGCCGGGCTGGTCGGGTTCGCCCTGCTGCTGCCCTACCTGCTGATCCAGCTCCCGGGGGGAGCAGTGGTGGACCGGTGCGACCGCAGACGGCTGATGCTGCTGTGCGCCACCGGCTCGGCGCTGGTGGCAGCGGGGGTCGCGGCGGCCCTGTTGTCGGGCACCGTGTGGCTTCCGCACCTGCTGGCGTCAGCGTTTGCGGAGGGCTGTCTGCTGACGCTGTACCAGCTGGCGGAGCGGGCCGCCGTACCCGCGGTGGTAACGCCAGAGCAGCTTCCCTCCGCCCTGGTGCGCAACGAGGCGCGGACCCGGGCTGCATCGGTGCTGGGCCAGCCGGTGGGAAGTGGACTGGCCGGTGTGGCCGCCGGTCTGCCGTTCGCCTTCGCCTCCCTCGCACACGCCGCCTCGCTGGGGTTCCTGGCCCGGACGCGCGGACCCTTCCAGGAGGTGAGCGGGGTTCCGCGGCGCACCATCGCCTCCGAGGTGAGGGAGGGCCTGAGGTGGCTGTGGGGGCAGCACTTCCTGCGCGCGGTGATCGCGGCCATCGCCGTGACCAACGTGCTGTTCCAGGGGCTCAACCTCTCGGTGATGGCCGCCATGAAGGGCGACGGGCGGTCGGCCCTGTCCATCGGACTGGTGACCATGCTCAGCGGCGCCGGCGGACTGGTGGGGTCGCTGGGAGCCGGCAGGTGGATGCGGCGGTGCACCCTGCGCATTCTGGTGGTGGGCGGGCTGGTGGCGTGGACGGCCCTGATGGTCCCCGTGGCAGGCCTCCACCAACCCGTGGCGCTCGGTGCCCTGTTCGCAGCCAGTGGATACGTGGGCGGCGTCTTCAACGTCGTCGCCGGGGTCCTGCTGACCGGCACCGCGCCCAGCCACATGCAGGGGCGGGCCAACAGCGTTGTCATCCTGGTCAGTTCCGGGGCCATGGCGACGGGGCCGCTGATCGCCGGAAACCTCCTGGAGGCCGTCGGCTCCGCCCGTACGATCCTGGTCTTCAGCGTGGTCATGGGCGTCACCGCCTTGCTGACCGCGCTCTCCCCCGGGGTCCGCGCCGGCGCGACCCTTCCGGTTCCGAAAGAGTGACAGCGCGGCGGGTGCGTTTCCAGCGTGGCCACCGAGAAGAAACGCACCCGCGCGGGAAGGCCGACCCCACCCGAGCCAAGCGCAGGAGGTGACGCTCACGTGGAGGCGACCACCGCCGGCCCGGTACACGACCCGATCGTCATCCATACCCTGAACGCCACGCTCCGCTCCACGCTCACACCCGGCGCGCTCAACTGGCTGGAGGAGTCCAGCACCCTCATCGCCAAGGACATCACACTGCTCAGCGACCACTACCGCCAGGCCGACCCCCGGTGCGGCCGACGACCACTGCCCGGCTGGAGAGACTGGAGCCGCACCGACGGCGCCCGCGCCCGGCTCCTGATGAGTGCCGAGCCGGACGGCCCTGAACTGGTCGCCATGGCGGGCTCACTCTATGTGTGCGGAGACCTGGCCGAGCGCCGTGGCATCTTGCACGCCTTGCCGTTCCTCGCCATCGGAAACAAAGCACTGCCCATCGTCGACGACGCGCTGGACACCGACGACAGCCGCCTGGTCCGCGCCGCGCTGGGCCCCTACGCGGGGGCGTACCTGGACCAAGCCCGTTGGCGGCAGGCCGTTGTCAAGTGCCTGTCCATGGGCATTCCCCTGATCGGTGTCGCTGGACTCGACAAGCGCCGCGATGCCGAACTGGCCCGGATGGGCGAGGCGTTCGCCCGGCGGCAGCGGACGGCGGGCAGACCCGTCCCTCATGACGTCTGGCTTATCACCCGCCCCCGTTGAACTCTACCGAGCAACGACACGGCTCCGTGCTACGCCCAGGCCCCAAGGCGTGTCATCCGCTCCGCGACACCGTCCGCGGTCGGCGCGTCCGTTGGATGAGATTGTCCGGGGCTCCGGCAGGCCCGTCGTCAAGCTCCAGGCGTCGACGGCGCTGCAGGCCGATCGGCCGGACCGGGCGGCTGTGCGGGAGGCCCTCGCCCCCTTCGCTGAGCCGCGTTTCCTGCACCAGACCCGGGAGGCCGTCCGACGTGCCGGTACGGTCGTCCTGCTCGACCGGGGCGACCTCGCCGATGCACTGGACCCGACCGCCGGGCTCCCCGGTGACAACGCATGGCGCGTCCACTACCACGTACCCCTGCACGCCGATCCGTGTCCGCCGCTGCGCAGCACCCGCCCCACGCTCGCCCGGACATTGGAAGCACTGTTTGCCGGGCGTACCGCGGGCACCCGGCACGTCGAGGTGGAGACCTACACCTGGTCCGTGCTGCCCGAGCGCCACCGGCGCTCCCCCGCGAGGACCTGCCGACCGGCATCGCGGCCGAACTCGACTGAATGCGCGGCGTGTTGAGCGCGCTTGGCATGATGGAGGAGACGGCGCCGTGAGCGCGGACCAGACCAGCAAGCGGGTGGCGGTGATCTGCACCGTGGGTGTCACCACGTCTGCTGCGCCACATGCCCAACCTCCGGGCCGTCGGCGAGCAGGGCTTCACCGCGCGGCTGGACACCAGCTTCCCGGCGTTCACCGTGACCGTTCAGGCCACCTTCACCACCGGTCTGCTGCCCCGGGACCACGGCGCGGTCGCCAACGGCTGGTACCACCGCGACCAGGGCGAAGTCTTCATGTGGCGCCAGCACAACGGGCTGGTACGGGGCGACAAGGTCTGGCACGCGGCGCGCTCCCGGGAGCCCGGGCTGAGTTCGGCCTATCTGTGCTGGTGGTGGGCGATGGGCGCGGAGGTGGACACCGTGCTGACTCCGCGCCCGGTGTACCACTACGACGGCCGCAAGGGACCTGACTGCTACACCGTACCGGCGTCCCTGCGCGACGAACTCACCAGGCGTTTCGGTCCGTTCCCGCTGTTCTCCTACTGGGGTCCGACCGCGGGGATCGCCTCCAGCCGCTGGATCGCCGCCGCGACCCGCCATGTGGCGGACAGCAGGGATCCTCATCTGGTCTTCGTGTACGTCCCGCGCCTCGACTACGACCTGCAGCGGTTCGGCCCCGGTAGCGCGCAGGCCGTCCGGGCCGCTCAGGAGGCGGACACCGCGCTCGGCCCGCTCCTCGCCGACCTGCGCGCGGGGGTTCGCCGTACTCGCGCTGAGCGAGTACGGCATCACACCAGCGCACCGCCCGGTGGACATCAACCGTGCCCTGCGGCGCGAGGGTCTGCTCACGGTGTACGCCCAGAGCGGCATGGAGTACCTCGATCCGCACACCTCCCGGGCCTTTGCCGTGGCCGATCACCAGGCAGCTCACGTCTACGTTCATGACCGGGCGGACATTCCACGGGTACGGGACGTGCTGGCCGCTGTGCCCGGTGTCGACGAGGTCATCGACCGCGAAGGGCAGGAGCAGCTCGGCATCGATCACGCCAACGCGGGTGAGCTGGTGGCCGTCGCCGATCCTGGAGCGTGGTTCACGTACTACTACTGGCTGGACGACGACCGCGCGTCCGACTTCGCACGCGGGGTCGAGATCCACCGCAAGCCTGGCTACGACCCGGCGGAGCTGTTCTTCGACCCAGCCGACCCGCTGGTCAAGGCCAAGGCGGCCATGACCTTGCTGCGGAAGAAGGCCGGTATGCGCGCACCGCTGACGGTCGTGCCGCTCGACCCGGCGTGTGTGCGCGGGACGCACGGCCGACTGCCGGACGACGCGGCGGACGGGCCGGTGGTGCTCTGTTCCGAGTCGTCGCAGGAGCGGGCCCGTTTCCGCGCCCCGGAGATCAAGGAGTTGATCCTGCGTCTCGGCGGATGGGGCTGACCGCCGGCCCGGGACGGCCCGGAGCGGGCCGCGCGGCGCCAGGAGGCGTCGCGCGACGGAGCCCGACGTCAGCGGGCGGGCGCCCCGAGTCCGGTCATTAGTTCCGCGACCCGGGCCGCCGTCGGCGCGTCAGCGCGGTCCACCACACGGCCGTCGGCGAGGATCCACACGGTGTCGGCGAAGGAGGCCGCGACAGGATCGTGGGTGACCATCAGGACGGTCTGCCCTGTCTCGTCCACACACGCCCGCAGCTGCGTCAGGATCTCCTTCGCCATGACGGTGTCCAGGGCGCCGGTGGGCTCGTCGGCCAGGATGATGTCCGGCCGGGTCACCAGTGCCCGGGCGACCGCGACGCGCTGCTGCTGCCCGCCAGAGAGCTGGGCCGGAAGCCGATGGACCTGGTTGCGCAGCCCAAGCCGAAGGATGATCTCTTCGACCCACGTCGCGTCCTCCGGCATCCCGGCCAGGCGCAGCGGCAGCATAATGTTCTCGCTGACGGTCAGTGCAGGGACCAGGTTGAACGACTGGGCGACGAACCCCACCCGCGTGCGGCGCAACCGGGTGAGCTGCGCTTCGTCCAGCCCGTCTATCCGGGTGCCGCCGATCCATAACACGCCGGAGGTCACCGTCTCCAGGCCGAGCGCGCAGTAGAGCAGGGTGCTCTTCCCGGAGCCCGAGGGTCCCATCAGGGCGGTAAGGGTCCCGCGCGGTATGGAAAGGGACACGTTGTCGAGTGCCTGTACCCGCCTCCCGACGCCTCCGTAGGTCTTGGTGACCTCTTCCATGCGGATTGCGTGGTCGAGCCCGGTACGGCTCACCGTCGGCGGCAGGTCGCCTTGTCGAGCGATCATGATCAACCTCTCCCTGTATCCGTCGTTCCTGCGGTCCGGTCCTGCCACATCGACGTGCAAGAGGCATCGTTCACATGAGGCTTCCCTCAGCTACCGGGGCGGCGTGCGGCCGGTACCGGCGCCGCAGTTCGGGGCGCAGATCCTCGTACACGCAGACCAAGGCGTCGTTCATGAACAGTTCGCGGGTCAGCCTGCGCGAGACCCTGCCGGTCTCCGTCCTCGGCACACCGCCCGGCTGGACGAACACCACACCGCCCAGCGAGACACCGCACGAGCCTGCCACTGCTCTGCGTATCTCACTCACGAGGTCCTGCGGACTGCGCGCCGAGGCGGTGACGTCGTACTCGCACAGGACCACGACCTCCTGCCCTGGCGCCGCCACGGTGAAGACGCTGCCGGCCAGCACGCACAGGCCGTCGTCCAAGGGCTCGATCAGCTTCAGCACATGATCCAGATAGAGATACCCCCCCTCGTGGAAGACGGTGTCCTCCAGCCGTCCGGAGACGTACAGCTCCCCGTCACGGAGTACGCCGAGGTCCCCCGTCCGCAGAAACCCCCCTTCTCCGTCCGCAGTGACTGCCCGGAAGGTGCGCACCGTGGCGTCCTGCTTGTTCCAGTAGCCGCGCCCCAGGCTCTTGCCGCGCAGCCAGATCTCCCCGACGTGCCCGTCGGGTACAACCGCGAGGGTCTGCGGATCGACAACGCGCACATCAATGCCGATGGGCGCTCCCCGGCTGACGAACTGCGGCAAGGTGGCGTCCGCGGCGCGGGGTAGCCCGTTGACGAACAAGACCCGGCTCGGGCGTGCCGTGTGGACGGACGGGGCCCGTCCGGTGGGCGACAGGGTGGCGCATCCGCTCGTGCCGGGCGAGTGGTAGCCAGTACGCAGCGCCGAGCGCCGGAAGCCGGACACGGCGAAGCGCTCCGAGAACCGGTCCAGAGCGGCAACGTCCACGGGACTGCCCGAGACGAAGGCATGCCGCCATGCGGACAGGTCCAGCTCCACCGCCTGCTGTGTCGTCACCTCCGCGGCGCACAGGGCGAAACCGAACGCCGGCGCCACGCTGGCCTCGGCACCCCAGCGGCTGATCATCCGCAGCCATATCTCAGGGGACCGGAGGAACGCGCCGAATGACGTCATGACGGTCGTGGCACCGAGGTACAGGGGGGTCAGCAGCATCCCGACCAGCCCCGTTCCCTGCTCGACGGGCAGCCAGTTGGCGAAGACCGCGGCCGAGTCCAGACGCAGCGCCCGCCGGTGGCCGTCGAGGGCGTGCAGCAGGTTGTCATGACCGATCATCACCCCGTGCGGGGTGGCCGCCGGACCCCAGGTGTACTGCAGGAGCGCGAACGGTTCACGGGAGATAAGCGGCGGGCGCCACTCCTCGGGCGGTCCCGCGGCGGCGATATCGGTGGCGCTGCACAGCATCCGGTCCAGCCCCTGCTGGTCCACCCACGCGGCCACAGTCGCCAGATGGGCGCTGTCGGTAAGGGCGATGCGAGGGTCAGCGTCCAGGGCGATCCCAGTGGCACGAGTCAGATGGTGGCGCCGGCCGTCGGGCATCGGTGCCGGTACCGGCACCACTCCGGCATACAGGCAGCCCAGCAGGCTCTTGACGAATTCGAGGCCGGCCGGATAGAGCAGCAGGACACGTTCCCCGCTCGTGCATCGCTCGCGCAGCCACACGGCGCGCGCCCTCGCAGCTCGGTCGAGTTCTGCGTAGGACAGGGTTGTCTCACGCGGTTGCCGCCCGTCCTCCTCGTCCACGAAGATGACCGCTGGATGGTGGGGGAAATCGTCAGCGCGACTCGTGACGACATCCACTATGTTCGTCGGCATGTGGGGGGGTCCTCCAGTGGCGGTGATTCCTCCAGGCCTGTGTGGTCGGCTCGTTCATCGGCCGCAGGCCAAGGCGCTTTCCAAGCGCAGCCGGGAGGCGAGACGATGCGTATCTGCGCTCTCGTCCCGGCCGAGGCTGAAGTGCGCCGGGCGGTCGAGCCGCTCCAGGGCTTCCCGCCGTTCTCTGACGCTGCCGTTCGCCCTCGCCCGCTCCCGCATATAGGAGCGCATCAGGCTGTGCAGGGTGTAGACGGACTGACCGGTGGTGGTGTCGAAGGCCAGGTCGACCACGTGGACGTCGACCAGTTGGTCGATGACGTCGTCCGTGGCGTCCAGGGGGAGATCGAGGAGGAGGGCCGCCGTCCAGGTGGAGAAGGTCGGGGCCTCCAGGAGCGACAGCAGGCGCAAGGCACGCTGCGCGGAGGGCGACAGGCGGTCGTAGCTCGAGGCGAAGACGTCCCGCAGCGCGAGGTCAGCAATTCGGAACTCGTCCAGCCGGCGGTGAGGTTCCGCCAGCCGCTTGGTCATGCGTTCCAGCGGCCACTGCGGGCGGGCGGCGAGCCGGGAACCGACGATCCGTACGGCGAGCGGCAGCCGGACGCAGTCTTCCACGAGTGTCCGTGCCGCCTGCGGAGCGGCCGACAAGCGTTCGGCACCGACGATGCTCTGCAGCAGGGCGTGCGCGTCGGCGGCGGTGAACGGACCGAGCGAGACGGGCCTGATGCCCGGCAGGGCGGACAGCCGGGCGCGGCTGGTGAGCAGCACACCGCAGCTCGGGAGGGTCGGCAGCAGCGGCCTTATCTGCCGCTCATCCACCACGTCGTCAAGGACGATGAGAGTCCGACGGCCCATCAGGCGTCTGCGGCACATTTCTCTGCGGCTGTCCGCGGGTGCGCGCAGCTCGTCCTCGTCCGCGCCGAGCATGCGGAGGATCTCACCGACGGCGCCGTCCGCCGTCAGCGGGTCGGGACGGCTGCCGCGCAGATCCACGAAGAGCTGACCGTCGGGGTACTGGCCGGACACCAGGCCAGCGACGTGCAGGGCGAGTGCGGTCTTGCCGATTCCGGGCATCCCGATGACGGCCCCCACAGCCGGCGGGCCCGACCGTTTCCCGGGTGCGGCGAGCAACTCCTTGAGCTCCGCCACCTCCGCCTGCCGACCGGTGAAGTCGGCCGGTGCGGCGGGCAGCAGCCCCGGTGCCACCGGGTGCGCGCCGAGGGCCAGGCGCTGCACAGGGGCAGACAGGGATGGATCGCCCACCAGTATGGCCTGATAAAGGTTGCTCAGCGTGGGACCGGGATCGATGCCCAGCGACTCGGCGAGCGCCTGCCTGCCCTCCTGGAAGACGGAGAGGGCGTCCGCCTGCCGGTCGCATCGGTACAGCGCCGTCATCAGCTGGCCCCGCAGCCGTTCCCGCAACGGGTGTGCCCTGACCCAGCCCATCAGTTCGTGGACCAGATCCGCGTGGCGGCCGAGTGCGAGATCGGCTTCGATGCGCTGCTCCAGCACCGACAGCCGAGTCTCCTCCAGGTGCGGGCGCTCGTCCTCTGCCAGAGAGTCTGTGACACCGCCCAGCACCGGCCCGGACCAGGTGGCGAGCGCCGCGCTCAGCAGGTCGGATGCGGCGACGACGTCCCCGCGCTTGTGCGCCTCGCGTCCTTGCGCGGTGAGTCGCTCGAACTCCAGCAGATCCACGGTCACTGCGGGCTCAAGAACGGCCGGTTCCCGCCGGGTGTTGAGCGGCATCCGTAACAGGTATCCGGAGCTCTGCCGAATCACCGCGGCCTGCGGGCCGATCAGATGCCGGAGCCGGGACATGTAGGTGTGGATCTGCGCGGTGTACGTGGAGGGCGGAACCTCGCCCCATAACAGGGAGGTAAGTTTCGAGTCACTGACGACTCGTCCCCGGGCGAGCAACAGCGCCGCGAGCACGGTCCGGAGTTTCGGTCCACCGAGCAGGACTTGAGTCTGCCCCTCCCAGACTTCTACCGGACCTAGAACCTGAAATCTCATGTTTCCCCGTAGTGTTATTGAGTTTCCATGCCGAATCGGTCAGGGAAGTCATCACTTCCGCCGGCAGTCCAAGGGGCGGATCAGAAAACGCCCATCGGCTCAATTCCAGTCACACAGAAGAGAGACGAGCGGTCACCGAGCCATCGAGATCCAGCCGCCCATGGGTTCAATCTGCCGGCCAATCCCCTGACACGAAAGCAACGTGCTCTTTCGATAACACGCAAAAGCCATCACGCGTAACGTACACAGCTCGCGTTCGGTTTCTCTAGTCCTTTACCCGAACACGGATTCGCCCCTGCGGCAGCGGTACAGACGGGCGATCTACCACATCTCCGGTCGCTCCGTCCTTTTAAATTACGCTCTTCGCAGAGAAGACAACACATTCAAGCCACGGGTGAAGCCAGGCTGGCCTGCACGGCCAGTGGCCTGATCGAAGTGCCCTTCTTCCCGCCCGTGTCCGGGCGGGAAGAAGGAGCGGTCGGCCCGCGGGACCGGCGGACTCGCCCCTGCGGGCTACTCCCGGGCGCCGATCACGTCCGCCGGCCTGCCCAGCAGGGAGACTCTGGCCGCGATCATCGTTGCGGCCAGCGCCAGGCATGCGGCGATCGCCACCACACCCGCGTAGACGGACAAGGAGAGATAGGGCGACGCGCTGCCCGTCATACCGATGGCGAACGCGGTGAGCGTCGCCACCGCGATGAGCGTGCCGACGACCACCGCGAGCAGTACCACCGTGAGCGACTCCAGGCGGAGCATCCGCAGTACCTGCCGCCGGGTCGTACCGACCAGCCGCAGCAGCGCGAACTCCCGGGTGCGGCCCGTGGTGGCCATGGCGAGCGTATTGACCACGGCGATGGCCGTGAAGGCGATGATCAGGCCCATCGCCACGAAGTTGACGGCGGCGTTGGACTGCTGCTGGTCCGCCGACAGCGAGTCCACCTGGTCACGGTCGAGGACGTGGACCCCGGGATAGCCACGCACCGCGGCGGCCAGTTCCTGCTTCGACCGGTCGGTCTTGACGAGGACCGCGGAACTCAGCGGATTGTCAACGTGTGCGGCCACCAGGTCATGGGCCATGGTGAGATCGCCGAAGCCCAGCCCCCGGTCGTACACCGCGACCACAGTGAGCCGCACCCGGGTGCCGTCTCCCATGGTCACCTTGACCTTGCTGCCGACGCCGCCGACGATGCCTTTGGCCACCTTGCTGACAGCCACGCCATTGCCGCCCAGATCGCCCAGGGAACCCGAGGCGACGTCCGGATCCATGGTCTTGCTCAGGCCCTTGGTGCTGACGCCCTGTACCTGGAACTTGTCCAGGCCCACACGTACGGTGCTGCGCACGACCTCGGTGACGGTGCTGACGCCGGGCAACTCACGTACTTTGTCCGCCGCTTCCCGAGGCACGCCCGGCCCGGCGGAAGCCAGGGTGTAGTTCGCAAGGTTGCCCTCCCTGGCCTGGCTCTGTGCCGCGTGCCCCAGGGTCGACTGGACGAAGATGATGGTGCAGGTCATGCCCACCAGCAGGGTGAGCGGAGTGAGGGCACCGGAAACCCGCCGCAGGTTGGTCCGGCTGTTGGCCATCGCGAGGTATCCGCTGATCCGCCACAGCCCCAGTGGCTTGCTGAGCGCGGCGATACCGGCCCGCGCGATGACCGGTCCCAGCAGCGCCACAGCGGCGGAGAGCATGATCACGCACAGATAGGTGACGGGCGCCGACGCCGGCTCCGTGTGCAGCACGCTCAGAACAAACAGCGTCACGATGCCGACCGCCAGGAAGATCGCGCCGGGGATCAGCCGCCGCGGCACGTACGCCTGGGTCTCCATCGCGGCCTCGGACAGCGCCTCAGCGGGGCGGATCTTCGCCACCCGCCGGGCCGAGACCCGAGCCGCCGCCCAGGCACCGAGCACCGTGACGGCCACTGCGGCGAGCATCGGGTACGGGCTGAGAGTCAACTCCAGCGTGTCCGGAATGGTGCCGAAGTCGACGAACTTGCCGTGCAGCCAGAGGGCGATCGGCAGCCCGGCGACCGCGCCGACGGCACCCGCGACGAGCCCGATGATGGCGGCTTCCCTGCCGATCAGACGGCGGATCTGTCGGGGTGTCGCCGCCACGGCACGCAGCAGGGCCAGTTCCCGGTGCCGCTGCTGAATGGAGAGCGCAAAGGTTCCGACCACCACGAGGATGGCCACGAGCAGGGAGACCGCCGCGATCGCGCCACCCATGCTGATCAGCGATACCCGGGCCTTGCTGGCACCGAGGAACTCCACGCCGCCACGGTCGTCGGCGCCGTGCACCTGGGCGGAGGTGCCGTCGAGCGCGCGCGAGATGGCGTCCTTGAGCTGCCCTGGGTCGGCGCCCGTCTTGGGGATGACCCCAATAGCGGCCACATGGCCCGGGCGCTCGCTCAGCCGCTTGGCCTCCTCATCGGAGAAGAACAGGGAGGACTGCTCGCGCAGATCACCGCCGTCGGCGGCAGCGATGCCGGACACTCGGTATGTGGTCGGCGCCGCTGTGGACTGCACAGTGACGCGGTCGCCGGTCTTGAGGCCAGCCCGCGCGGCCAGTTCCCGGTCGAGCACGACCTCCCCAGTGGTACGGGGGGCGTTGCCGGCCATGAGCCGGAACGGCGTCAGCGCGGCCGACGTCCAGGAGTGACCCCACGAGGCCTTGCCGTCCGGGCCTTGAACGATCCGGTCGTCGCGAGTGACGACGTAGGCGGGGAAGTCCAGTTCGGGCACGGCGGCTCTGACACCGGGGACGGCACCGATCTTCGCGGTGAGGCCGGCAGGCAGCCAGACCCGTTCGTCGAGCGGTTTGGCCTTGTGCTTGACCTTCTTCTTGCCGTGCTTCTCCTTCACCGTCGTCTGGTGGACGTTCTGGTCCCCGGCCACCACGATCGGCGCTGCGGCATAGCGTTCTGCCTTGATCTTTCCGCTCAGCCCGGTCACCAGCAGGGTGCCGCAGGCGGTGATGAGGGCGGCGGCGCACAGCAGCGCCAGGAAGGCTCCGATGAAGCCGCCCTTCCGGAACCGCAGCGTGCTGAACGCATAACGGATCATCAGGCCCACGCTCCCAGATGCGTCATGCGTTCGGCGACCTGGTCGGCCGTAGGGTTGTCCGCGTAGTCCACGATGCGGCCGTCAGCGAGAAACAGCACCCGGTGCGCGTAGGAGGCCGCGACCGGGTCGTGAGTGACGAGGACGACCGTCTGCCCGTCTTCGTCGACACACCCTCGCAGCAGAGTGAGGATCTCCTTTGCGGTGACGGTGTCCAGCGCACCGGTCGGCTCGTCACCGAAGATGACGTCGGGCCGAGTGATCAGGGCCCTGGCGATCGCGACCCGCTGCTGCTGGCCGCCGGACAACTGCGCCGGCCGGTGGTCTGCGCGTCCGGACAGCCCGACGCTGTGGAGGATCTCCTCCAGCCACCCCCGATCGGCACGCTGCCTCGCCAGGCGCAGCGGCAGTGTGACGTTCTGCCGGACCGTGAGCGCGGGGACGAGATTGAACGCCTGAAACACAAAGCCCACGCGCTGTCGGCGTAAGTGCGTCAACTCGGTCTCGTCCATGCCGGTCAGCTCCTGATCGGCGATCTTGACGGAGCCCGAGGTGGGCTGGTCCAGGCCCGCGGCGCAGTGCAGGAACGTGCTCTTTCCGGAGCCGGACGGGCCCATGACGGCCGTGAAGGTGCCTCGGGGGATCGTGACGGACACATTGTTCAGCGCGGTGACGGCGTGGGCTCCGCGCCCGTATGTCTTGCTGACGGCCTCGAGTCGCACGGCCTGGCCAATCATGCTCTCTCCCATGCCTGACCTGCCCCTGGCTCTCATCCTCACGAACTCTCGTTCCTCTCACGCACGGGCTCGGACGCGGCCCCTGGTACAACGGTCTCGGTGGTCTGGGTCTCGGCTTGTTCTGGATCGGGAGCCGGAAGGGCGAAGAACCGCGTCAGCACGGTGCGCGCACCGGCTGGGACCTCGTCGTCGGTCCGCTTGTAGCGGTTGATCAGGGTGATGAAGTCCTCGAAGAAGGAGCGCAGTTCGTCGAGGGTCAACTGCATCGAGCCCCGCGAGTAGAGGAACGCGTCGGCCCACTCGGCGAGATCGTCGCTCTGCCGCTGAAGCTGCTCGAACAACTCGATATCCGCCATGTAGGCCCGGCGATTCATCTCGTCGATGACCGGGCGAACCTCCGCGCTCTGCTTGCTGCGCTCGGGAAACCGCAGGTCGACGGGGGCCACCCGCCACCACCGCTCCCGCGCGTGTGCATACGGATCCTTGGGCACCTCCTCGATGAATCCGTACCGAGCCAGTTCCCGCAGGTGGTAGCTGGTGGCCCCGGTGTTGAGGTCGAGTTCCCGCGCGAGCATCGCCGACGTGGCCGAGCCGAGCAGGGAAAGCTGCTGGAAGATCTGATACCGCCGTGGGTGACTGAGGGTCTTCAGAGCCGCCAGATCGGCGATCTCTCTCAGCCTGGGTTCTCCGGGCACGGTATGCATAATTCCATATGCACAGAAATCTGTGCAACTGTCGATGGGACGTCAGGAGTGTCTGAGCAACCGGGACTCCACAGAGATCGGGGCGACACGGCACTGCCGGCCGTTGCTTGCCGCTGCTGAAGCCGTACGCCGCGGCCAGATCGCCCCCAGGTGAAGCGGTGGTTCGCCGAACTGGAGCTGCGCCGCCTCGAACGCGGCGTGTTCTGCTCACTGGACGAGCTGAAGACCCCACTCGAGGAATGGATCAAGACCTAGAACCAAGAGGCCAGGCCCTTCAAGTGGAGCAAGACCCCTGACCAGACCATCGACCGAATCTGCCACTTCTGCGACAGGATCTCCGGACCGGGACACTAGGGCCGCCACGGATGGCCGCAGCGGCCGCCATGACCGTCACCCCTGCGCGTTCGGGTCCTGTCTGTAATTCTCCGGATACCCCTGCGCGTCTTGTTGAGCTGCCGGGAAATATCGGCGGTGACCTGCATGGATTCCTCGAACTGCTCAAGGAGACCGGAGGCGGTCGGGTCCCATTCACCCCCGGGCGCGTACAGCTCCCCGATCGCCTTGCACACCACGACAATCTCTGCCATCAAGCGATGGAATTCGGCCACATCAGCTTCGGTGAAGTCGCCGTCAGTCAGTTGAAGCGCCTTCCGCACAGTTGGCGCACGCATACACACGTCTCCGATTCAACGATTGAAAAACAAACAGATCGCGACATCTCCGTCATGGGGAAGTTGCCCATCGGACACGGCTCGACTCGCCAAGATCGTGCTAGGCCCAATAAGCAATGTCAACGATCGTTTTCGGCTAAAGGATCGTTGAAAGCATGCAGTGCGCCACACCCGCTGGTCTTGCACACCTGGGCGTTCAGACCACCAGCGGCGCTGCAGGTGCCACTTGACGTGGCGGACTCACCCACGCCCCGTCAGCGCCTGTCCGGCACTTCGCAGGGCAGGTCACGGGCCGCCGCACCAACGGCGCCCGCGACACGGGATGACGGCGTTGCCGCATCCGCAGAGCTACGCTGCACACCGCCTCCTTACGTCCTGCCAGCACGAGTGGACCGATGCACAGCGATCTCAATTTCGGCGATAAATGATCGTTGAGCCGCCGACCGGGGGCCCTGTAAGATCCCATGCCCAGACCAACCTAATCCACCCGTACCTTGGGAGTGTCTCAGTGGGCTCCGCCTCACCCCTGCCGATGACGCTTGCGCGTCTCGAGACACTGCTCAAAGAACGGGGCATGAATCGATCGCAACTACTCAACATCGGGGAACTGGCAGCCAAGACGGCACTTCCCGAAGACACCGTCGCCGCCCTGCTGGGAGGCGGTCACATTCCGGCCGAAACCGTGACTGCCCGGGTCAGCGCACGCATCAAGGTTCTCGCAGATGCCTACTTGGTACGCACCGGAAAGCCTATGTCAGACCTGGCTAGCAGCATTTCCCGACAGCTAGGTGTTTCCTCCTTCTGGGCACGGCAGGTGTGCTCGGGCGACAAAATCCCCAGTGTTGAACTGCTGCACGGTCTGGTGGGATTCTTCGGAATCGAAGGGGGCGAGGCGTTCTTTACTGCGCCAGCTGCTGAGGCACTCAACCGCGTACTGCTGCCCATGTTGGCCGCACTGCAGCAGACCTCAGTGAGGCCGGAGGCTGAAGTTTTGGCCACTTCGCCGGCGGGACGCCCAGTGTCGGTGCCCTCGCCTCGGGAGGCGGACGCCGACAACGCACCGAGGCCGGCACCGCCGCCATCCGCCGTCCGGGACCTCTCGACGAGGCTGAACCGCCTTTTTGCGGTCATGCACCCCAAGGGGCGTGAGAGGTACACCTCGCACGAGGTCGCCGAGACAGTCACTGCGCATGGCGTCAAGATCACGGCAGCACAAGTCGAGCAGCTACGGCGCGGCACTTGGGATTCGCCGAGTGCTGAGCAACTCGAAGCCCTCGCTGACTTCTTCGGCGTGCCGGTGGGCTACTTCGTCAGCGACGAAGTAGCTTCTCAGGTCTCCGCGGATCTCAACCTGGTGGAGACACTGAAAGCCCAGGGCATCGGCCCCCGCCAGATCGCTCTTCGGGCAGTTGCCGATCTGGACGAGGAGGCGCTTGCTGCCCTTGTCCCGGTGATCCAGCACCTGCAGCGGGCAAGCAAGAGGCAACGGATGTGAGCTTCTGATAGAGGGGAATACGAAGATGCTCCGCTGCAGCCAACTGGTTTGATTCCTGCGGTTCATGCGGGCTTTCACCGCTGCCGAGCGAGACAGCCGCCATGGTGGTGAAAGAGAGCACGAGAGTGGTCTTTGTTCAGTGGCAGTGGGCCGACCCGGGGGGAGCGAGGATGAATGACAGGGAACTACGTCGCTACTGTGCCGACCTGGTCCAGCAGCTCGATCTCCCCGAGCCGTTCGACATCAACACTCTCGTCGACCAGGTAGAGGAGCGCCGCGGACGTGCCATCTCGCTCGTACCGATGCCGCTCCCCGCCGACCGAGGCCTGTGCGGCATGTGGGTCGCTACCCCCGACGTGGACTACGTCATCTACGAGGCGAAGGCCAGAAAAGCACACCAAGGCCACATCGTCCTCCACGAGATCGGCCACATGCTCTGCGAGCACGAGTCCACGCCGGCTGAGGAGGAAGAGGTCTCCCGACTCCTTCTGCCCAACATCGACCCTGCGCTCGTGCGGACCGTCCTCGGACGTACCTGCTACGACCGGAGCGAGGAGAAGGCTGCCGAGCTCGTTGCCTCGTTGATCCCCCTGCAGGCCACCAACGCCGCTCCCCGGCCGACGGCGAGTCTTTCGGAAGACGTGGGCAACCTCGTCAGCCACCTCGAGCGTTCCCTGGGGCGCAGTTCCGCACTAAGGACATAACCGAGTGTTATTCAACATCGTCTACGGAACGCTCTCCTTGATCGCTTGGAGCGCGTTCGCCTTCAAGCTGAGAGACCTCGCCCGCGACTGGCGCAACAAGGAACTGCAGCTGTTGTGTCTGGCGATCGCAATGTTCGCCGCGCCGTTCGGCTTCGCCGCTCCCCCAGTGTACGTACATGTCGATGCTCTGATCGGCACGCCCAACATCAGTTCGCTGATCATCTACACGACCGTGGAGGTCTGCCTCACCTCGTTCCTGGCCCTCCTCATCAGCTGGTCGTCTGCGCAGTCGAAGGTACAGCTCCGTCACCGGCTGATCCTCGGATACGCCATCGCCACGGTCACCACGAACTGGGTACTGTTCTTCTTGGGGGACGCCACCGATACGTCCCATGCCCTTGATTTCGACGTTCACTATGCCAAGGCCGCGTACATTTGGGAGTTCCTCCTCGTCCACCAGACCCTGTACACGGTCAGCATGATCGGCCTGATCCGTCTCTGTTGGCGCTATTCCAAGATCGTCGGCGAGCCTTGGCTGCGCCGTGGCCTGCGCACCGTTACCGCGGGAGCAGTGGCCGGCTTGGGCTACTGCCTGCCCAAGGTCATCTCCCTCGTCTGGGACAAGCTCGGCATCTCGCCACTCGGCTTCGTCAACTCCGTCGTCGCCCCAATGTTCGCCAGCGTCTCGGCGGCACTCTTCGCCGTAGGATTCACCATGCCCGCCTGGGGCGTCGGCCTCGGCAGGGCCATGGCGTGGATGTCCGACTACCGCACCTTCCACCGCCGCTACCCGCTCTGGCAGGCGATCACCCACGCCTTCCCCGAAGTCGTCCTCGTCGCCCCGCCGGCCTCCCGCAGGGAACTGGCGCGCGACCTCCGGTTCTTCCTCGGCCGTCAGGTGATCGAGATACTCGACGGCGAAATGAGACTTCGTCCCCACCATGACCCGGAAATCAGCCGTATGACACGAGAAATAGCAGCCGCCCAAAGCGTCACCGGCGACGAGGCCGATGCCGTGGTAGAAGCCGCGCGCCTCGCAGCAGCCCTTCAGGCTCGGTCTACCGGCCGCGAGGCATCAGGAGGACACGGCACAGACTTCGACGACGCCGCCAACGGCGACCTCAATAAGGAAGGTGCTCGTCTGACCCGGGTCGCCGACGCCTTCAGCACCTCCACCGTCATCCCCGCCGTTCTCGAGCGGCTCCAGTCGGAGAAGACAGACGCATGAGCAGCACCGAACGGACCGCCAGCGTCTCGTCACTGCTCAGTGAAGCACTCATCGCCGACCCACATGGTGCCTTCGCCCGGCTTCGCGAAGCCGCCCCGGTCCACCGCACCACCACTCCCGACGGCGAACCCGTGTGGCTGATCACCCGGTACGCCGAGGCCCGCGCGGCCCTGGCAGACCCCCGGCTATCCCTGAACAAGGCGAACGCCAAGACCAGCGGCGAGTACAGATCCTCCATGCCCCCTGAGCTCGACGCTCACCTGCTCAACATGGATCCGCCCGACCACACTCGCCTGCGCCGACTCGTCGCGAAGGCATTCACTCCTCGTCGCGTCGAGGGCCTGCGCATGCGCATCCAGAAGCTGACCGACGAACTCCTCACCACGATGACCGGGCCTCGCGTGGACCTCGTCCACGATGTGGCCGTTCCGCTGCCGATGGGCGTCATCTGTGAACTGCTCGGCATCCCGGAGACGGTGACGCGCGACTTCCGGGCCTGGACCGACACTCTTTTCTCACCAGCGCCGGGAGCGGCAACGGAGTCACGCACTGCGATGAGGCAGATGCACCAGTTCCTCAAAAAGGTCATCGAGGACAAACGAAACAGTCCAACCGATGACCTTCTGTCTGCCCTCGTCCAAGCACGCGACGACCGCGACGTACTCACCGAGTCCGAACTCGTCTCCCTGGCGTTCCTCATCCTGTTCGCCGGCTACGACAACGCCGTACATCTCATCGGCAACACAGCACTCAGTCTGCTGCTGCATCCCCGACTGCTGACGGCAGTGCGAGGTGGCGCCGTCCCGATACGGTCGGTGGTCGAGGAGACGCTGCGCTGGAACCCCCCTTTCGCACTGGCGGTACGCCGCTTCGCCCTCGAAGACGTCAGCATCGGGAACGCTCTCATCCCGGCCGGCAACCGAGTGTGGGTCTCCATCGCGTCCGCGAACCGGGACGGGCGAGAGTTCCCGTCTCCCGACGTGTTCGACCCAGGCCGAGCACCAACTCACCTGGCATTCGGCTACGGAGTGCACTACTGCCTTGGCGCCCCGCTCGCACGAATGGAAGCAGAAATCGCCGTGCGCTCCCTCCTCGAACGGTTCCCCACGCTTGAACTGGCGGTAGCGCCCAAGGAGCTGGAGTGGTGGCCGACATTTCACAAGCGGGGATTGCGCAGCCTCCCTGTGGTGACTTAGTGATCCGATGAGGGGGTCTCCCGCCCCCTTCATCGCATCAGTACACCAAGCCATTCCTCCGCAGCCGAGCCATCAATTACCGATGGCCCGCCGCCGCACCATCGAGCCCCCGCCTCGCTTCATACTCAGCGGTCATCTCGACAACTGTCAGCAGCGAGCGCGCAATCACGCCGAGGTCATGCAGCCGTGCCGGCCGGTCGGCTCTCGGCGCCGCTGGGTCAAGCACATCGTCCGCGTACCGCAGCGTGTGCATCGCGGCGCCCTGCATCTCGTCCTCGAGCGTAGGGGTGAGCGCCGCGACCTCGGGCGAAAGCTGCCGGACGAACCCCTCGAGGGCCTCGACGAGCGACTCCGCCTCTCCTGACTCGTACGGGGTGATGTCCCACAACACCCGACGACAGGCTGCCTTGATGGTCTCGGGGTCGAAGGGAGCGGCCCGCTCAGTTCCCACTGTCACCCTCGCCCATCACGAGCAGGTGTCGCCCGTAGGAGGCGAGTTGCGACACGGCTTCGGCGTCGCATAAGGCGCCCGGCCCACCCATCGGCACACACCAGTAGCTGAAATGCCGATCCGGCGCGTCGATATCCGGCCGGGGTACACCAACGTAGGAGTCACGGCCGAGGCACTCGGCGTACGGCGCGTGGCGCCGGTCGTGCCACTCCGCCCGGTTCGCTGTGCTCGCTGGTACGAGCACGTAGTAGCGGGCGCTGTGCTGGTCGAGGAAGACCGGCCCGCCAAACAGCGCTTCGGCGAGGTATTCGCTGACCTTCTCGGCGTCGCTTGTGTCGGCCGCCGCGTGCACCAGGTCGGCGGTCATGCGAACCGCAGCGAAGAGCGCGCCACAGCGGAGCAGCGCGATACCGCCCGTGTCTGAGTCCTGCCGTGCGATCAGATACGGACGGTGCAAGGTCCGCTACCGTAGGGCTCCTACCAGGCAGTAACAGGGACAGGATGTCCCAGGTTCACGGGCCGTCCCCCTAGCTGGCGGCGCTCACCCCCACCATTTCGGCCAACCGTGCCGCTTCGGGCCTGAGCGCACGCGGAGCCTTCCGCCACAGGTCAGCGGCCACCGTCCGCGCCGATGGCGTGAATCTCACCGTCTCGGCTGCCGGTGGCCCTCTACCGCGGAACCGCGTTCATCGCGACCACCAACCGGCTGCAGGCCGTGGACACCGCGACCGGGCAGATCACAGCCACGGTCACACCCCAGGGCAAACCGGTGGGCTCGGGCGACGGATGGACCGACACCGTTCTCGCCTCGGCCCCGGTACTGGCCACCGCAGACGGAACCGAGACCGTGATCCCGCCGTTCGTGGTGCGGCAGACCGGCACGGGAACCCAAGCGGACCACACGGTCGTGGAGGTCTCCGGAGTCAACGCCGCCACAGGCAAGCTCATATGGCAGCTGGCGCTCCGCCCGCCTCACTGGGACGACGTCTATTCCGATCTCCGGACATCCATCGTGGGCGCGGAGAACGGCGTTGCTGTGGTGCGCGTCTCCACACAGAGCGGCGATCACGCCATGGCGTACGGCATCGATCTGGACACCTCCCGCCAGACATGGACCATCGACCAGTTCAAGGCGGGCGCGGTAGCCGGGGGTTCCGTGGTGGGAACAGCCCTCGATGACAGCGTCGGCGTCGACCAGCATCCCGCCGGGTACGACCTCACCACCGGCAACCCCGCTGGCGCGGAGGGCGCAGCACCGACGTTGGCACCGCCCCGGCCAGCCCCCGCCTGGTACGCGTCTCCGGCAAGGACTACGACAGCGGGGACGCCTACGACCGCCTGGTGGACCCCGGCTCGGGCCACACCGTGCGCACGATGCCGGCAGACCTCGCCAGCTCCAAGTGTGTATACGACGATCGCAACGCTCTGGTGTGTTTCGGTACGGGGCCGGAGGGGCTGCTCGCGTACGGTCTGGACGCCTCCAACGGCAAGGATCTGTGGCAGCTCCCCGACCAGCAGGCCGACCGTATCGCCCCGCAGGTCACGGCGGTCTGGCACGGACGGGTCTACGGCACAACGGACCATGGCACAGTCACCTTGGACGCACGCACCGGCAAGGATCTGCCGAACCCGGGCGTCGCGCCTTATCTCGTCAACGAGTCGGCCGGCCTGGCCCTGGACAAGAAGCGGTTCAAACCTGATCGCCTACCCCACCAGCAGCTGATGCCGGGCGGGGCCCCGAGTGACCGTCAGCGCTCGGGGCCCTGCTGACGACCGGTACGGCGCGGGTCCCGCTGCGCCTCCCGGTCCCGGTTCCGGTCCTGTGCCTGGGGGCCGTTGCAGACTACCTGTTCACCAGTACAAGGAGCCGCTGTACGCCGCTCCCCCGCTGCTGCAGCGCATGGTCGAGGCGGGCCGGCTGGGCCGGAAGACCGGCTCGGGCTTCTACACCTACGGCTGATCACGGACAACGGCGCTTCACACGCCGTGTGTGCGACGGGCACGCATATGCCCGTCGCACACGCTCCCCACGTGTCCGCCGGGCGAGTTGACTCCTCATGCCCATGCAAGGGATGCAACAACGTCCGACTACGGAAAGGAGTGGACACGTGACCGCCCATCCGGAGCATCCCGTGATCCGGGGAGAACTCGCAGAGTTACGGCGCCGCCTCGACGTGGCCTACGCACACGTCGAGGGCGGGCTGGCGCTGCTGCGGCACCGGACCGACGAGACCGCCAAGGAACTGGACGAGCTGGACACCCGCCTGAACTCGCTGGAACACGCACGCTGGCCGCTGCCCTCGCTCGCCGCGCTCACCTCCCTGGGCGCGCTCCTCGTGACGATCTGGCAGGCGCTGGGCCGCTAGGCCCTGTCGTCAAACTCCCTCCCCCAGCCTTCGGCCGGGCGGTGCCCCCAGCCCCGCGACGCCATGCACGCTCCCCCAAAGGGGGCACCCCC
>NZ_JBSFDI010000033.1:0-82804 GCF_053593835.1 Streptomyces sp. NPDC002076 | reverse complement strand
CGCAGCCCGATCGCCTACGAAACCGCCTCCCGAACAGCACCAACTACGCTGACACCAGCCGCATAGCCCGTGTCCAAGATTCGGGGTCAAGGCCCGCTGTCTGCGTCCACGACATCGTTGGCGAGCACGAAGGTGACCGGTCGCGGCTGGGTCAGGCCGAGGAGATCCACAATTCCCGCTGATCTCCGGTAGGAACTGCGATCCAGGGCTCTGCTCGGATGGTTGACCCGGTAATCGATTGGGGCCAAGGGGCTTCGCTGGCTACGCTTCCCTGCGTGAATCCCGTGATCGACGTCTTGGCTTCCTCTGAAGTGGACTGTTTGGAGCGCCTCTGGGGGCAGCTCTTGGTCCACCACAGCCGGAAGGCCCCACATCTGGCGGCTCTGGGCGCGGTTCGCTCGCCTGAGGACTCATGGCGTCTGCGACGGGGGCAGTACCTCGAATGGATGCAGGAGCCGCTCACCGCGGTACTGGTCGCTCGGGATGGAGATCACCTACGCGGCTATGCGGTAGTGCGCATCCTCCACGCCCCGGGATCATGGCAGTGGGGAGACCAAGTCGGCGTCCTGGAAACCCTCGTGGTCGGTGACGAGGCCCGCGGGGCCGGAGTCGGGCAGGCCCTGCTCAGGGCCGCGCGCCAGCGTCTCGCCGAGTCGGGTGTCCAGGTCATGAAGATCTCCGTCATGGCAGGCAACGACGGTGCCCTGCGCTTCTACCGGCGTGAAGGCGCCGTCGACTTCGTGGAGACGCTGGTCATGCCCGTTTCGGAGTGAAAAGGCGGATTGGCGCCTGTGTGGATGGTTCTGCCCGGGCCAGGCTCGGCGGACTCGTCACGCGGCCTTGGCAGGGTACTGAGTCCACGTACGGATGGCGAACGTCCCTGCTACTAGCAAGCCCCGATGCAAGGCATCGTGGCCGAGTTGTCGAAGGCGTACGAATAGCCCTACAGCGCGGCCAGATTGACCACCCGGGTTTGGTGCACCGGTTACGTGGCGGGGATCCAGGTCTCGTGCCTGGCTACGACAGTTCCTCGACCTCCGACTGCGCCACGGCGTATACCGGCGGTGGTGCCGAGGGCTGGGCCTCGCCTGCGGGCAGCGGTGGGGATCACCGTCGCCGAGCCCGACCACCGCAATTCAACTCCGGAGCCGGGCTGGGACCGGCCTGTGCGGTGACCGGCCGTGGGCCCGGCCGTAATCCGCTTGACCTGGCCATGGGGTCAACGCTGCACTGTGGCGGGGCACCAGGCCTCGTGGTGCCGGCATCCCGGGGAGGCAGCGGTAGCAATGGAGATCCGTCCGACGACCGATCAGGATCTCGACGTCTTCGTCGACACACTCCATGCCGCGTTCGGGCGCTTCCCGGAAACCCCGGCCGAGGGCGGCGGGGTCTGGTGGGCGGCGCTCGAAATGGACCGCAACCTCCTCGCCATGACGGCGGACGGACGGCCCGTCGGCACCGCCGGTGCGTACTCCTTCGAGCTCACCCTGCCCGGTGAGATCCTCGTCCCGGCCAGCGGGGTGACCGCCGTCGGCGTCCTGCCCTCGCACCGACGCCAGGGCGTTCTCAGCGCGATGATGCGGCATCAGCTCACCGAGCTGCGGGTCCGAGGGGAGTTCCTCTCCGTACTGCTGGCCTCCGAGGCGCTGATCTACCGCAGATTCGGCTACGGACCGGCGACCTACACACAGCGGCTGACGGTGCCGCGCCACAAGGCCGCCCTCGCCCATCCCCGGGCCCGGGGCGGGGCCGACGCGCCGGTGACCGGCTCGGACACCGGCACGATCGAGCTGCTGCGGCGTGCCGAGTGCGGCAAGATCCTGGAGGAGGTCTACGACCGGTACCGCCGCACACAGCCCGGCGCGCTGTCCCGGCCGCAGAGCTGGTGGGCACTGGGCGCGGGGCAGCCTCCGATCTCTCCGACGCCGCGCTACGTCGCCGTCCACCGTGACGCCGACGGCGTCCCGGACGGGTACGCCAGCTATGCGGTCGACGGCGACACCTTGACGGTCGACGAGACCATAGCCACCGACGACGCCGTCTTCACATCCCTGGCCCGGTTCGTCCTCGGACACGACCTGGTCACTCAGGTCGTGTTCAAACACTTCCCGCCCGAGCACCCGCTGCGCTGGCAGTTCGCGGACTTCCGCGCCGGCCAGGTGAGCGGCGACACCGACTGGCTCTGGGTACGGCTGCTGGACGTTCCGCGTGCGCTGACCGCGCGCGGCTGGTTCGTGGACGGCGACCTCGTCCTCGACGTCAACGACCCGTTCCTTGGCGAGCACGGCCGCTACCTGCTGACCGTCCGGGACGGCAAGGCCGACTGCGTCCCGACGGACCGGGAGCCCGACCTGTCGCTGGACGTGAGCGACCTGGGCTCGGTCTATCTCGGCGGCACCGCCCCCAGCACGCTCGTGCGTGCCGGGCACATCCGGGCCCACCGCCCAGGCGCGGCCGCCCTCGCCGATGCCCTCTTCCGCGCCGAGCGCTCCCCGCACTGCCTGCACTGGTTCTGACCGCGCCCTCGCCACCCGCACACAGGTCTCGTCGGAGGTCTTCTTTCGATGTCCCGTCACCGAGCTGGGACCGTCTGCGCATGCTCGGGACCACACTCGTCCGCGAGACCTGACAAGAGAGCACACCGGTACGCGGGGACCATCGCGTGGACGAGCGGCAGCGATCCAGGCGTCGCAGCACTCCCGCATGTGCGGGGGCCGGCGCCTGAGGCTGCCAGGGCGGCCACCACGCCATCGGCAGACACCTCGCCGCCCTGCGGGCCGGTACAGCAGAACGGTCCGGCCGGGCCGCCGGGATGTCACACGGGCCCGCGGCCTCGCCCGCGCATTCGCCGATCTGGTACGTCACCGGCGGGGACAGTTGCTGCCGGAGTCGTTCCGCCAAGCTGAGCAAGTGGGGCCGAAGCCGATACAGGGCTTCGCCGGACTCCTCCGCCGGGGCGTCGACGCCGCCACCGCCGACCTGACCCTGCCGTGAAGTGCCGGCGTCATTGAGGGGCACGTGAGCCGCCTGAAGACGCTGAAGCGAGCGATGTGCGGCCGGGCCGACGGCCGAACCTGACCGCCCCTACGGGCGTCGAACTCACGTGAAGTCGCAGACGCTCAATCATCCCGTCGTACTGGTGGCCATCGTCACGCTGCTTGTCTTGACAGGCTGCTCAACAACGGGAGGACCCACAAGGACTGAACCAAGGAACGAGCCGATCAGCGGACCGGTCACAGTGAGCGGCGACGATCGCACCCTCACGGTCATGGTGGAATGGGGCGGGTGCGAGGAAGCCCCTCACCTCCGTGCGTTCGAGACCCCGACTGCTGTCTCTCTGGCCGTGCAGGTCACCACACGAACACGCCCTGGCTTCGTCTGCCCGGCTGATGCCCGATTCGGGCCAACGCGTGTTGCCCTGCACAACATCCTCGGAACGAGAGCCGTGACTGACAGGACGACCGGCCATCGACTGTCTCTTCGGAGAACCTGACACCTTTCCCGGCCGGTCACGCAATCGCGGCCAGAACCTGGAGAACGGCCAGACATGCTCGTCGCTTCACTCGTGCGGGTGGTCGGCCAGGGCGGGCCCGCGCCTGGTTGTGCGGGCCCTGCCGATCAGTCTCTCGGAAGCAGTCATCTGTGAGAGGCGGCGGGCCGGGTAGCCGGTGGGGTCAGGATGGTACAGATGTCGTCGTCGGTGCAGGCGGCCGGGTCGGTGGCGGTGGCACTCGGGCGAGGCCGCGTAGTGCCTCGCGGGTGGCGGTCAGTTCGGTCAGGCGCTGTTCGATGTCGGCGAGGTGCTGGTCGATGAGCGCGGTGACGTGTGCACAAGGGGCCTGGCCGGAGTCGCGCAGGCCGAGGACGGAGCGGATCTCGGCGAGGCTGAGGCCGGCGCCCTGGGCGTCGCGGATGAAGGCGAGCCGGGCGGCGGTCTGCTCGGGGTAGTCGCGGTAGCCGCCGGGGGTGCGGGGTGAGGCGGGCAGCAGGCCGGCCTGCTCGTAGAAGCGAATGGTCTTGGTGGTCAGTCCGCTGACCGCCGCGAGGTCGCCGATGCGCATGCCTCCAAGCTGGGCCTTGACCTTCCAGTGCGCTGGAAGGTCTAGCCCCGCGGCAGATGATGAGCCGGGAGGACAATCAGGATGCGGATCACGGTGCTGACGGTTCCCCAGTGCCCGAACGCCCCGCTGGCCATGGAGCGGGTCACCGTGGCACTGGCAGGCCGGGCCGCGGAGGTGGAACTGGTCGAGGTACCGACCATCCGGGCATTGCCGGCCGCGTGGTCGCCCAGGCGCAGGCCGAGGAGATCGCACGGGAGATCTTCGGTCCGCCACTCGCCAGCCCGGGGATTCCCCGATGAGGGGGTTCGGCCGGTCGCCCGGCTTACGGGTTCCAGCTTCACGGACCGGCTGGTGCCAAGGTTTCCACAGGCTGAGCCCGCATGTCCTGCGGCCTTGATGTGAGGTGTCGGTAAGGGCGGGGGGCTTGCCCATGGGGGGTGAGCTGGGCGTACGCCGGAAACGCGCAGACGGGTGCGGCAACTCTCGGTGCAACGGTGCAGCAAACTGTCCAGGCAACGGTCGGGTCCACTGGGGAAGCAACTGCCCGCGAAGTGCCGGTCGGCTCCGGTCGGCGGTGCAGCACGCCGGTCGCCGAGGCGCCGTACGCCGCGCCTCGCGATGCCGGCATCGACGCGCGGCTAGCTCTCGCAGGTCGGGTCCGCTCGGTGAACCGCCCGGCCGCCACCTACACCCGCATCGGCGTGGACAGCTCTGCCATGCCCGCTGCCAGATCGGCAGGCCCCGGTGGACTTCACAGCGAGAATCTGCCGTAGGCCTCGCTTGCTCCTCGACTCGCCGCCCGACCGAAGTTCGCGCGCCTCAGTGGGCCCCTCGACCGCGGATCGCCCACACGGGAAAGGACTCGAGCCAACGACTTGGCCGACGTCAGCGGTCGCATGGCGTACCGAGCGCTCACAGCCGCGCCGGGTGGAACACCCAACATCGGAGGGGCAGGCTGTAGTCATGCGGTCGCTCATCCGCCCATCCAGTCCATCAGTGGCGGGCGGTCATAGCCCGGTCCTCTTCAGACTCGTACAGTGTGTGCCATTCGTGATCATACTGCTCGCGCTGGGGATCGAACTCTCCCCTGCACACGCGGTGATCACCGGTCCTCTCCTCGCCGCCATGCCGGCATTGGCCTCGCTGACGATGGGCCCCAAGGGCACCCTTTCTGCAGCGGCCGGAGCCTTCACCGTCACCGTCCTCACGGCCACCCTCCACCACAGCTGGGGAGGCCAGGTCTACAGCAACCTCATCTCCCTCCTCGTAGTGTCGGCAGCGAGTGTCACCATGAGTAATGCAGTGCGCACGCGCAGGCAGAGCGAGCTCAACCAGGTTCGCCGAGTCGCCGAGGCAGCACAACGGGTTCTGTTGCGGCCTGTGCCGCCCCGGCTCGGTCCCGTCCAGATGGCCAGCAAGTACCTCGCGGCAGAGACGGGCGCGCAGATCGGTGGCGATCTGTACGAGGCAGTGCACACTCGGTACGGGGTCCGGATGATCGTGGGAGACGTCCGTGGCAAGGGGTTGCCCGCCGTGCGCCTGGCCGCAGCCGTGCTGGGTGCGTTCCGGGAGGCCGCGCACTACGACGAGGATCTCGCGGAGGTGGTGAATCACTGCGCGGCAGCGCTGGAACGCGAGCGGGCGGCGCTCAGCGCGGTTGATCAGGCCGAGGAAGACAACCTGACCGAGGATTTCGTCACAGCCCTCGTGGCTCAGGTATCAGACGCCTTCGTGGTCGAGGTGCTCAATCGCGGCCATCCGCCCCCGCTGGTGCTCCGCCAGGGCAAGGTGGAGGCCCTCATCCCCGCCTGCCCACTGCCGCCCCTGGGCCTGGAAGATTTCATGACCGTTCCGCCTGCCAAAGCGGAGAGCTACCCATTCGTACCCGGTGACCGTCTCCTGCTGCACACCGACGGCGTGATCGAAGCCCGCAGCCCCGACGGCGATTTCTTTCCGCTACGCAAGACCACAGAATCGGTGCACCCCTGTACCCCGTCGGAGTTCCTGGAACGGCTGCACCAGGAACTGATCCGCCACACCCACGGTTACCTGGCGGATGATGCGGCGATGCTCCTAGCCGAACGGCTCGATGAAGCAGGCGAAAGCAGGCAGCATGGCCCTCAGGCCATCCGAACTGCTCAGCCACAACACAACCGGCAGGGATATCCGTTCCGGTGATGAGGGACAGCTTCCACTTCAAGAACTTCGATGCCGACTGAGCTGGCCCAGCGGTCAGGCTGGACGCTTCCCGGGCCGGAAGCGGATCGGTCGGACGGCGGATTTCGACACCTATCGGGACGGTGTCGTAGTGACACCCTTTGCGGTGGCGTACCCATCGGCATGGAGCCCGTCGCGGCCGACTTGCTACCGGCGAGGCCTTGCATGAGCTGTTCAGCGCTGTGAAGCGCTGCCGCTGATGCAGACCCCGGCCGGCTCGGGTCTCCGGCCGGGCTCGATCAATGCGACACTCCCATTCCACTCCCGGGCCTCCCATCCGGGCCTCCTATGTCGGGTAACCGGAGGTCGGCGGCGCGTGTGCTCCTGCGGTCGCCGACCTCGGGATGTGAGTGGTGACGAATGCAGTCCGACGAAGCCAACGCCGTGTTCCAGTGGCCGAGTCGCACCAGCCGGTGTAGCGTCGTGATCAGCAGTCGTGGTTCCGAAGTCCCGTTCGCCCGTGATCGCAGTCACGGGCGTTTTTGCTGTTCAACGCCTCTCCGGACCAGGGCGATCACCTCCGGATCCCGCGCGGTGCGGGGCCCGATACGAGTCCCTCGAGGGAGACAGGCACATGGCTACAGGCACGGTGAAGTGGTTCAACGCGGAGAAGGGCTTCGGCTTCATCGAGCAGGACGGCGGTGGCCCCGACGTCTTCGCCCACTACTCGAACATCGACGCCCAGGGCTTCCGGGAGCTGCAGGAAGGCCAGAAGGTGACCTTCGACATCACGCAGGGCCAGAAGGGCCCCCAGGCGGAGCACATCCGCCCCGCCTGACGACGCCACGAATAAGCCCCAGCCAGTGCGTCCACCGGCTGGGGCTTGCCCGTCTCGCCCCGCTTCCGTGTTGCCAGGTGCCAGTTCTGTCAGGCCGGTGAAGTCGAGGCCAGGCAGCGTTCGTGACCACTTTCCGTGAACGATGCTGTCCGTACCGCCCTCCCATTGGATCGAGTGGAGCCCGAGCATATGGGCCCATCCAGGGCCTGGCTTCTTGGCGGCGCACTGGCCGGCGTTGCTGATCGTGACGGTCGCCGATACCTGCTTGGTACGGCGCAACCTGGCGGCGCTGTTCGGGTCTCGGCGTTGGCGGCAAGGAACACGGGCTCGTTCGGGAAGCTGAAGTCGAAAGTGATCTCGATCTGGAGGTCGGGGCGTACTGTCTCGCGGTCACCAAGTCGATGCCAGTGCTCGTCGAATACGACTACGTCCACGCGACTGTCCTCGTGCGGGTCTCCCCCTACCTGACCCCCGCGCAGGCTGCGGCCTACAAGACGGTGGCCGACGGACTCAGCTGACAGTTCCTCGGCGAGGCCGCCCTCTCCCGCCCCGCGCTCGCCCACCAGGTCCCATCACACAGAACATCACGGCGGCCGCCGGCAGTGGCGCCACCGGCGCACACCGGTTGGTGTCACCCTCGGGAAGCCGCTGCCCGGTCCGGTGGGCGACATGGACCAGCTACGCCAGGCACAGCGGTTCTGACCCTCGACCCTCAGGCGTACGGCTGTGGTTGCATGCCCGGTGGACATGCAACCCATGGTCGGATGTACTCGGGTTGCTCGCCTGACAGCGTTTCGCCATGGACACGAACAACCGCGATGGAATGACACGCCGTCACCTGCTGGGCGCCACGCTGGCCGCCGGCGCCGCTGTGCCACTTGGTGTCGCGCGCCCCGCGTGGGGTGCCCCGACCGCTCCGGGCTCGGTGCGGCCCACCCTTCCCATGCCCACCGGGCCGTATTCTGTGGGCACCATGTCGCTGCACCTTGCGGACGATTCACGTCCGGGTCCGGCGGCCGGGCCGGGCCGGGCCGGCACCGCGAATTGATGGCCGGCGTTTGGTATCCCGCGCGGGACGTGGCCCGGTACCCGCGGGCGCCCTGGATGCAAGCTGCTCCGCTGCAGGCGCTTCTCACCTCGCTTGGGTTCCCCGCCGACGTCGTGCTCGCGCCGCTCACGGCCGGTCACGAGGGCGCTCCGGTGCGGCGCGCGGGCGCGAGGCTGCCCGTCGTCGTGTTCTCGCACGGCGCCCACGACCACCGGTCCGACACCACTGTCGTGGTGCAAGAGATGGCCGGCCATGGATATGTGGTGATCACGGTGGATCACACGGGCGATGCGTTCAGCGAGTTTCCCGACGGGCGGGTCGTCGTCCCGCTCCACGACCCGCGGTAGGTGCTGGGGCCGGCGGACTTCGCGAGGGACATCCGGTTCGTCCTCGACCGGGTCGAGGACCTCGGCGCCGGACGCAACCCCGACGCCCAGCACCGGCCGCTGCCGGCCGGTTTGTGCGGTGCCCTGGACCTGGACCGTATCGGCATGTTCGGCTGGTCGAAGGGCGGAACGGCGACCGCCCTCGTCATGCTGGAGGACAGGCGCGTGAGGGCCGGACTGAGCTTCGACGGCCCGATGGAGCCGACGATCACCACCGATCTGGACCAGCCGTTCATGATGATGACCGCCGTGTTCACCCGGGCCGAAGAGCCGAGCGTCGCGGAGTTCTGGTCGCATCTGACGGGATGGCGGCTCAATGTGCAGGCCGAGGGCGCGGTCCACTCGTCGTACTGTGACGCCCAGGTGCTGGTCCCGCAGCTGGCCAAGGCGACCGGGATGAGCGACGAGGAGCTTCGGGGCTGGATCGGCACGCTCGAGCCGGTCCGGGCGCTGCGGATCCAGCAGGCGTACCCGCGCGCCTTCTTCGACCTGCATCTGCGGCACCGCCGGGGGCGCCTGCTCGACGGTCCGTCCGCGGCCTTCCCCGAGGTGACGTTCCTGCCGTGAGGCTTGTGCGTTCGGCCGTGGGCCGCCCGGGAAGGCGTTCGGCCCCACGGCGGCGGCTCGGCCTACTTGGCCGGGCACTGCTTCCACGAAGGTTCCAGGCCTGTACAGTGCAGCGCCGGTTGCTGCAACCGGCGCTGCACGGCTGGCTGACTCAGCAGCCCGTGGCGTTGTAGTTCCAGAACGCGGTCCTGGTCTGCGATCCGGCGATCCCGTCAACGGCACCGGCGTTGTAGCCGACGGCGTTCAGAAAGCGCTGCAGCGCCTTGATCGTGTTGGTGCCGACGATCCCGTCCACGGTGCCGGCGTTGTAGCCCCAGGCGTTGAGCATCCTCTGCGCCGCCTCCCAGCTGTTGGTGCCCAGTTGCCCGTCGACGGTGCCGGCGTTGAAGCCCCAGGCGTTCAGGCAGCTCTGCCAGTTTTCTGCCCGGGCCGTGTTCAGGCCGAGGTTGTTCACGGCGAGCGGGGAGATGTGCCGGCTGCCGACCGCGGGCGTGGCGGCCGCCTGCGGGGCCGCCACGCTCGCGCTTGCGCCCGCGAGACTCCCAGCCGCAATCCCGGCGAGGGCGGTTGCGGTGAGGAGCGCCTTAGTCAGAGAAGATCGCATTGCTTCCTCTTTCCGATCGGATTCCGCAGAGCCTTGACGCGGCCGCCGTCACCGGCCGTCCGCGCTGACCCAAGCGTTTCCAGGAACGTGTGGCCAGGCTTGTACGAATGCGACCTACCGGCCCTCGGTGCCTGATTCGGCCAAATTCCCCTCGCTCGTGCCTTACAGCGTCTGTATCGCCTACGGTCTTTGCCGTGTTCACGTCGACCTATGGGGGTTCGACCCATGTACAGACACGAACTGCTCGAACGGCGCGCTGCCCCTGACTTACGCGATCAGGTCCTGGGCTATCGCGGCTTTCGTTTCCATGCGATCGGAGCACGGCGCAGACTCCTGATCCCTGACGGAGTGGTGAAGGTGATGCTGGGCTTCGGCGACCCGCTGCGCGTTCTCGACTCCTGTGACCCGAGACGCACGTGGAGCGGGTCCTCGTTGGCCGGCGGCATCCGGACGACGGGCGCGATCGGCGAGCACACCGGCCTCATCCATGGGGTGACCGTCCTGCTCAGCCCCCTCGCCGCCTACCGGCTGTTCGGAGTGCCCATGTCCGAATGGGCTGAGCTGTCCGTTCCTCCCGAGGACCTCTGCCGCCGGCCCTGGGCAGACCTGCCCGCCCGGCTGGCGCAGGTCCCGGACTGGCACAGCCGCTTCGCTGTATTGGACCGCGTGCTGCGCGCGGCACTCGACGCAGGCCCTGCTGTGAGCCCCGAGGTGGTCTGGGCCTGGCGCCAGATACAGAGGACCAGTGGACGGGTACGGGTCGAGGAACTCGCGGCACAGACCGGTTGGAGCCGTCGCCACCTCGAACGGCGCTTCCGCTGTTACACAGGGCTGACGCCGAAGGGGGCGGCGCAGGTGATGCGGCTGCAGGCGGCCTTACACCTGAAAGAGGCCGGTGCCAGCTGGGCCGATGCCGCGACGCAAGCCGGGTACCACGATCAGCCCCACTTCGACCGCGTGTTCAAGGCGATGACGGGCCGCACGCCGAGCGCCTTTCGCTCGGAGCGCATGGCCGCCTCGCCGTACGACGCCCAGGACTTCGTGCGGGGACAGGTGACGAGCGCCATTCTCGCGAACCAGACCTGATCCCTTCCCGGCTTGGCACCGCGGTGCTCGCCCAGACCTGGAGTTCCTACGATGCCGCTGCCCGGCCGGCCGCCCTACGGTCGAGATCCATCCGCCGGGTCGTCACTTCGTGAGCCGCTCAGGGGGAGGCCAGGGCGATGAGCATGGCGGGGCGCCCGGGGCACGCCGGATCATGCCTCTCCGTCGTGCCGGCGGGGACCGTGTGGACATAACCCCCGGCGCCGCTGTAGGCGCCCGAGCCACCGGTGATGGCGACATCGACGGTGGAGCTGGCCGGGAGGTGGAGGAGTGCCTGTCCGGTGATCTTCCCCTGGGGCAGGGCGAAGGTGTCAAGGCACTGCAGTTCGTCCGGGCCGATGTGCACGTACGTGCAGACCACGGCGTGATCACCGATCTTCTTTGCGTTCTGATACAGGTCTTCGGCAACGACGAGCTGGTCGCCGAGGCTGTATCTCTTCTTGCCCACGTCGATGGGGTGGGACTGGGTCTGCTTGGCGACCAGCTGGATGGTTTGCGTGCGCTGGTGCGTGCCGTGTGTGCTGCCGGTGCTTGCTGATGCCAGCGGGGCTCCGGCGAGATCTGCGGCGGCCGCGCCCACCGGGACGAGGGAGCGGAGATTGATCTTGCGACTGGGGAGGGCCGGAGGAGCCCCGCCTGCGGCTTGGGCATGATCGGCGGTTCGGCTTTTGCCTGGCCCGGCCGGTGAAGACAGAGACTTCAGGAGCGTATGCTCCTATGTGTCCCGGGCAGCAGGAGCGGCTTCCTCGGGCGCCGGGTATTGGGTCACCGCGAGTGGGGCCTGAGCTGGAATTTTGTGGTGAGCATATGCTCTTATTATGGGTGGGAGTGCTCTGGAGGCGAAGATGGTCACTACACCGGCGGACCCCGCTGATGCGTGCAACAACCTGGCTCTGCGTAAGGCGGCCCGGTATCTGAGTGCGACCTATGACAAAGCCCTGGCCTCGGTCGGTCTTCGTGCGACGCAGTTGAGCATTCTGCAGAAGCTCAGTGCACACGGGGAGATGACGATCACCAGTCTCGCTGACATGATCGCGATGGATCGTACGACGATGGCTTCGAACCTCAAGCCGTTGGCGCGGGAGGGCCTGGTGACCGTCGAGCCGTCGGCGGCCGACCGCCGGGCACGGATCGTCGCCATCACGCCGGAGGGGGTTTCCCGGATGAAGGCCGCGCTGCCGCTGTGGCGGGAGATGCAAGCCCGGTTCGAGGAGCGTTTCGGGGCCGAACAGGCAGCCCAGATGCGTGCGTTCCTCGAAGCCGTCCTCGAGACCGGCTTCACGCCCTGGGCCGAGTAAGGTCGCCGTCGCCGAAGGCCCGAGGCTGGTTGGGACACCCGGAACCGCACCGGCTGCGGCTCGGTGGCAGACCACTCGGCAAGCAGTCACCTCTCAGGAAGCTCCTGGGCGTTCAGCGGTCTGACGGATCTTGCGTCCGGCGCGCTTGACCCCTTCGGTGCCCACCGAACGCCGCCTATTGACCTGCCCTGACACGGTCCAGTGCCCCACCGACGGCGGCGCCGTGACCCAGGCATGGCTTGTGGGCGACGGCCGGCGGGTTGCCTCGGGCGGGGGAGGGGCGTGCCTTCATCGATCTCGGCATGCGCCGAAACGCCGACTCTTGCCGCTGTGGCCGAAGAGCCATCCCGACCGTCTGCGAGTGCTGCGGAGCGCCTGGGTGTCACAGAAAACCTGGTGGTGCCGCCGCGGGCCGGATTGAGTAGAACTCTCATCCGTCACCGGCGCACGGTCCCGCGAGAGGTGTGTGGCCGCACCGCCCGTTTCGGACGGGGCGGCGCGGTCCGCGCCTGCCTGGCCAGACCGTGTGCGTTCGTCCGGCGTCCGGCCGCCTGCGTCAGCCGGCCCGCAATGCGCGCCTGCCAGTGCGCCCGGGCCGTCGTACGGCTCCACGGGGAGTGCGAAGGGTTCAGCGTCGGCGCCCCGCGACTCGCGCGAGCCCACGCTGAGCAGACGCACTGCGGGATCTCGCTCAGGTGCTGCACGTAGGTGTGCGGCAGCACGGCGGCGGGCTGGACGACCTCGACGACGCCGGTGCGTCCCCGCACGCAGCCTGGCAGCCTGGTGCGCCCGGATGCTGACACGGTTTTGCCCGCACCTGCTAGCCCTCGGCGAAGGGTCGGCGCGGTGCCGCGATACGGAGCGATCGGTCAGTTGCCTGCAAGGGGCCGTTGATCCGGACCGCCGGGGTGTGAGGTGTCGGTCGGCGAGGCAGCTCTCAGGCGTCCTCGTCGCAGCGCGGACGTCATGCCGACCCGGGGCCCGCACCCCGTTGCGGGGCCGACGGGGAAGGCAAGGGAGAGACCTGCTTGCCACCTCACCGATAGGAGCATATGCTCCTATCGGTGGCCCGGACCGTGACATCCGCGTACGGGCTGCGACCTGAGGAAGGAATCCCATATGATCATCAAGATCAAGTCACTTGCGGCGGTGGCGCTGCTGACCACGGCGGCTGGCAGCATCGGCACGGTGGGTGCGTTCTCCGCGAGCGCGGCCACCCCGGCCCCTGCGAAGATCGAGGTTTTCAGTGCCAAGTTCGGCACAGCCGCCAACCCCAACTTCATCGAGACCGTGTCCCATGGCGTGGCGCAGGTCGGCCAGTCGACCGTCCTGAACCGCGTCAACGGCTCCAACCCGGGGCAGGACATCATCGGCCACCGCGGCGGTCTGGTCTCCGGCTTCTTCAAGGCCGGC
The DNA here is from genome assembly GCF_053593835.1 of Streptomyces sp. NPDC002076. Classification (NCBI taxonomy): domain Bacteria; kingdom Bacillati; phylum Actinomycetota; class Actinomycetes; order Kitasatosporales; family Streptomycetaceae; genus Streptomyces; species Streptomyces sp. NPDC002076. The sequence continues at coordinate 69,328 of NZ_JBSFDI010000033.1, read as the reverse complement.
CTGGTATCCGCTGACGTGAACAAGCACTACGGCAACCTGAACGCCGCGCAGCTCGAGTTCGCGCCCAACGGGGTGCCCAGCCACCTGTGCGTCGGCCTGGAGGCTGTCGCGCACCAGAACGAGAGGCTCTCCCTGCAGACGTGCGACACGCCGGGCACCACCGTGTGGATCATCGACACCGCCGATTCTCCCAGGACTGCGGCCAAGGGGTACTTCCCGATCGTCAATGGCTCGACCACGGACTACGCCCACCCGTTCGCGATGACCTACTACGGTGAGCCGGGCCGCAGGCATGCGGCCGACATGCCGATCCGCGTTGCTCACCTGCTCGGCAACCCGGCGCGCGTCCACGACAACCAGCTCTGGGGCGTGCTGAAGAAGTAGGGGGCCCCTGGTGGGATTCCATCAGGCCCTGATGCCGTAAAGGGAACGACTGCGTGGCTCACTGGCGCAGGGTCCGGACGACACCGCATGCGGACGCCAGCGGGCCGCGTAGATCCCTGACTGACATGACCGTCCGCCCAGCGTCGGGAAACGATGGGCTCCAGGTTTGACATCGTCAAAATAGGAGCATATGCTCTTAATATCTGAAGTGCCGCGCCGGCCGTGGGGTGACCCCGGACGACCGGTCGGCGCCTTCCCAACGCATGCGGTTCCGCACCTGTCGCGAGGAGCGACAGAAGAGCGCAGCTCAGCGCGATGCGAGAGGGACGTCTGATTCTTGCGATCTGAGCAAGAATGTTGGTTGGTGCACTGTATGAGAGGTATGCAATGGATGGACTTGCTGACATGGGAGGAACCCCAGGATGGGGCCCCATGCATCCGCCGAGACGCGATGAACCTGTTTTCGAGGAACCCTGGGAGGGCCGGGCATTCGCGCTGGCGATCTTCTCCAACCGGGTCTCCGGGGGGAACCTGGACTCCTTCCGGCATGCGCTGGAACGCCTTGACCGAGCCGCCTACCTGGACGACGGCTACTACGGGCGCTGGCTCAACGCCGGGGAGTTGAGGCTCCTCGACAGCGCGATCCTGGCGCCGGGCGCGATCGACGCCCGTGCCCGCAACCTGCGCGGCGAACACGTGGAGGAGCCGCCGGTCCCGGAGCCCGCCAAGCCGGACTACGCGCCGACCGCCCAGGGTTCACTGCGCACCGTGGACGCCCCTCCGGCCTTCGCCGTCGGCGAGCGGGTACAGGCCAAGAACGTGTCCGTACCCGGGCACACCAGGCTGCCGCGCTATGTGCGCGGCCACACCGGCGTCGTCGAGATCGTCCAGCCGGCCCACGTGCTGCCGGACACCAACGCCCACTTCCTGGGCGAGAACCCGCAGCACGTCTACTCGGTGCGATTCGACTCACGCGAATTGTGGGGCCCCGACGCCGAACCCTTCGACGTCACCGTGGAAATGTTCGAGAGCTACCTGGAGACCACCTGATGACCGCTACCCATATCGACCGGGACGAGACCATTCCCGCGGCTCTGCGTACCGAGGCGCTAGAGCAGTTGCTCACCGAGCGGGGCCTGATCGATCCGAAGGTGATCGACGGGTTCATCACCACCTATGAGACCAACGTGGGCCCGCTCAACGGCGCGAAGGTCGTCGCCAGGGCCTGGACGGACCCGGACTACCGACGGCGGCTGCTCGAGGACGGCACGGCCGCCATCAAGGAACTGGGCTTCGGAGGGTTCCAAGGGGAGCACATCGTGGTGGTGGAGAACACCGCGACGACCCACAACGTGGTGGTGTGTACGCTGTGTTCGTGCTACCCGTGGCCGGTGCTGGGTCTGCCGCCGGGCTGGTACAAGGACCCCGCCTACCGCGCCCGCGTGGTCAAGGAGCCCCGCACGGTGCTGTCCGAGATGGGCCTGGACCTCAATGACGACGTGCAGATCACCGTCCGCGACTCCACCAGCGAGGTCCGCTGGCTGGTCCTGCCCGAACGCCCGGCCGGCACCGAGCACCTGACGGAGGAGGAACTCGTGCCGCTGGTGACGAGGGACGCCATGGTCGGCGTGGCGAAGGTCGAAACGCCATGAGTGCGCCGCTGGACATCGAGGGCCCGGCCGCACCGCCCCGCTCCAACGGGGAGTTGGTGTTCGCCGAACCGTGGGAGAGCCGCGCCTTCGGCATGGCCGTCAGTCTTTACGAGGCAGGCGCGTTCACCTGGCCGCAATTCCAGGCCGCACTGATCGCCCGGATCAGAACCTGGGAGACCTCCGCGGCCGTGGATGAACCGTACGACTACTACCGGCTCTGGCTGGCCGCCCTGGAGGACGTGCTCGCCGGCCTGTGTGCCGTGTCCACGGACGAGGTCACCACACGCGCCCAGGCACTGGCACAACGCCCTCCGGGTCACGACCACCGTGACCACCCCGGCCACACGCACTGACCGCAACGCCGTCCCGGCGTCCTCTTGGGGCCCCGTCAGCGCCCTCCTCGGGAGGTTCCCGGGCGAGTGAACGCAGGCACTGCACGGCCCCGGCTCGCCACCAAGCCGCCGGGGCTGAGCGGACATGTGCCGCGTCTGTGCCGAGGACCTTCGACATCGCCCGCAGGCACTGGCGTTACGGCGTTCGGCGTTCAGCGGTCGCCGACGGCGAACTCGCCACCGAGGGACCCCTTGCTGCACCGCCGCTTCGCCCCAGCCCCTGGGAGGCAGGAATCCGCCCGGGACAGCCGGGTCAGGTCCGCCGACGGGCTCCGCCAAGGCGGCCTGCGGCTCCCGGGGAATCTCCGGCGTTGGGGGTGCGTCCTTCCCTGCGACGGGTCCCAGAGTCATGCGGCCCGCGGTTCCGGCGGAGCGTCCGGCTCGGCCGGGTCGGAGCGCGGTCAGGCTTCTGCAGGACCGACGCATCGCATGGGCGGCGGCGCGGGTTGTCGCCGCCGGGTGGCCGCAGGTGCTGGGAGTCCAGCGGGGCAGTGGTGACGGCCCGCTTGTCGCCCCACTCGCGCAGGGCGGGCATCACCGGGAGCAAAACACGGCCGGCCTGGGACAGGTGGTACTCGTAGCGCGGAGGGTGCCCACAGTGCCGGCGGCGGGTGATGACCCCGGCGTTCTCCTTGCCCAGCCGGTCCGTGAGGATGTCCGGCGGCGCCCCGGTTTGTCCGGTGATCGTCGGACAACCGGTGCGCGCCGTAGGCCATCTCGCGCAGCGCCGGCGGCGACGTCCGGCTCGTCGGCGATCTCCAGCGCCGCCGCGATCTAGCAGTACCTGACGCCAACGGGCTGGTCGACCACCACGTAGGCCCGGGGGGTGTCGGGTGGTGCCGGCGGGTGGTCGGCCAGCTCTTCCCTCTCGGCGCTTGCACCCCACGCCAATAGGAGCATATGCTCCTATCTATCGATTCCCAGGACGGCTCGCACCCGCGGCCGCCGCCCACGAGACAAGGAACGGCACATGTCCATCCCCGAGCGGACCACCAGCGCTCCGTCCCCGGCGGCGGCGCTCGGCACCGCTACCCGCGAAACCGCCCCGGACGAGCCCCAGAGCGCCGCCGCACGTCACCACGCTCGGCGCGTACTCGCCCTGAGCAGCCTCGGGGTGTTTGTGGTGTTCCTCGACACCACCATCGTCAACGTCGCCTTCGAGACGATCGGCCACAGCTTCCACACCACCACCGGGCACCTGAGCTGGGTGCTGAACATCTACAGCCTGGTCTTCGCCGCGGTGCTGATACCTGCCGGGCGCCTGGCCGACCGCTACGGTCGCAAGCATGTGTTCCTCATCGGCATGACCGGCTTCGGCCTGATGAGCGCGCTGTGCGGGCTCGCCCCGAGCGTGACGGTGCTCATCATCGCCCGCGGGCTGCAGGGGGTCTTCGCCGCGCTGACCATCCCGACCTCGCTGGCCCTGATCCTGCCCGAGTTCCCGCCCTCGCGCCGCCCCGCGGCCATTGGCACCTGGGGCACGATGGCCGCGGCCGCCGCCGCGATCGGCCCCACCCTGGGTGCGCTGCTCATCAAGTACGGCTCCTGGGGCTGGATCTTCCTGGTGAACGTGCCGATCTGCGCGCTGGTCCTCGTCGTCGGGTCGCGACTGCTGCGCGAGACTCGCGAGCAGGGCGCTCGCGGAATCCCCGACCCGCTGGGGGCGGTGCTGATCGCGGTGATTCCCGCCGCGCTGAGCCTGGGCATCGTCGAGGGCCCGAGCTGGGGCTGGTCCAGCCTCCGGGTGATCGCCGCCTTCGTCGTCGCCGTCGTGCTGCTGCCGGTCTTCGTATGGCGCACTCGCACCGCGGCCCGGCCCGTGATGGACCTGACGCTGTTCAAGGTTCACCAGTTCCGGCTGGTCAACGTGGCCTCGCTTGTGTTCAGCCTGGCGTTCTTCGCCGTGATCCTGAGCAACTTCATCTTCTTGCAGACGGTGTGGCACTACTCGGTGCTGATCGCTGCCCTGGCCTGCCTGCCCAACCCGGTCATGACGGTGATCACCGCCCGCCCTGCCACCCGGATGGTGCACAAGTACGGACACCAAGTCGTGTTCCTCACCGGGGCCGTCCTCTTCGCCCTCGCCCAGGGCGCCCTTGCGCTGGCGGTCTCGGCCCACTCGCACTGGGCCGCCCTCTGGCTGCCCGACATGGCGGTCACCGGAATCAGCCTCGGCTTCAACCTGCCCACGCTGTCCGTCGCCTCCACCAAGCCACTGCCGCCTGCCCAGTTCGCCGTCGGCTCCGCGATCAACCAGAGCTTCCGCCAGCTCGGCGCCGTCCTCGGCGTCAGCCTCTTCGCTGCCATCGTCGGCACACCCGGCAGCGTCAGCACCGCGCTGCACGCCTTCCACAACGCCTACTGGCTCTTCGGCGCTCTGGGCCTGCTCAGCGGAGTGATCATCTGCCTGCCACAGCTCCGTCGCGCCCCCACCCCGGCACCAACCGCCTGACAGCCGACGGCGGCGGCCCCTGGCCCGCCCTGGGACTGAGGGGTCCTTTTGATGACGATCGCCTGGGCCGCTGCTTGGCGTCGGTGAGCACTGGTACCCGTGCTCATGTACCTCATCGCAGTGATGGCGGTGATCAGCAGTCTCGGCTCGCGGCTGATACCCACGATCGCCGCCGTCGACCATGTGCTGCTCTCCGAAGCCGGTAGTCACTGACCATCACCTGCTCGTCGGGGCGGTCCATACCCACGGTAAGCCCCTCGACCGTAGGCCGCGGCTCGGGGGACGTCGAGGTCGTCCTCGGCGTGCATGAGGGCCGGCGCTGCGGCGTCCAGGGCGTTCAGCCGGTCGCGGTGGGCGCGGTGGTGCCGGACTCGGCGCGCTGGGTCAGCCGAGCGGACCGGCGCAGGGACAGTGATCGGCGATCCACGTCCATGGAGTCCAGTACCGTGTCACGGGCCCGTGGTGCCGGGCGTTTTCACGCCCGCCTTGGGGCACATCATCCGCCCGCGGGATCCTCGGCCTCCCGGCGCAGCAGGTCGCCCGGCTGGCATTCGAGCACCTCACACAGGCGCGGCGAGCGTCGCGAAGCGCACCGCCTTGGCGCGGCCGTACCGCGAGGTTGGCGGGCGTGATCCCTACACGGTCCGCGAACTCGCCCACGGACATCTTCCGCCTGGCCAGGGCGAGCAGCGTCCGCAGCACGAGCACGATGAGCGCGACCCCCAGGACGGCCACGGCAATCCTGCCCATGATGAGGGTGACGCCCGGGTCGTCCCGCTGGCCCGGCGCATTGAGGACCGTGACCGCGAACCACACGAGGGCAGCCGTCACGATCTCGCCGATCACGTCGTCCACCCGGCTGGTCCGTGTCCTAAGCCGCCCTTGCCTGGTCCGCTTCCATTACCCGGTGCAGCCGGAGTCGGCTGGATCTTCCCACTCATTACTGTCGGCGGGGTGGCAGACCGCTTCCCCCTCGCGGTGCTTGCACCTCACGATATAGGAGCATATGCTCTTATGTGCTTGACCCCCGCAGCACCCTTGAGGAAAACAAAATGATCAATACAGAGGATCTGGTAAGCCGGAACGCCGCGTTCGCCGCCCGTGGCGCGCATGAGGGCCTGCACATCCTGGGCAGCGGCCAGCTGATGGTCATCGGGTGTGTCGACTCCCGTGTCGATCCGAGCCACGTGCTCGGGCTGGACCTCGGCGAGGTGACGGCGATCCGCAACGTGGGCGGACGCGTCACCCCGGCCGTGCTCCGCACCCTGACCATGCTCACGAAGGTCAGCGCGGCCCACCGCGGCGACCGCCCCGCAGGCACGCACATCGTGGTCATGCATCACACCGAATGTGGCATCAAGGACATCGCGGCGTTCCCCGAAATGCTCGCGAGCGACTTCGACATCCCCGTCGAGGCGCTGGAGCGGAAAGCCGTAATGGACCCGTTCGCCTCCGTCCGGGTCGACGTCGGGGTCCTCAAGGAGGCCCTCAGGACCAGGATGCCCGCAGGCCTCGTGACAGGGCTCGTCTACGACGTAGAGACCGGACTGATCGAGGTCGTCGCCCCGACCGCGAGGGTCGGGGAGGAATAGGCGCCGGCTTCGCCCACCTCACTTAACGGTCACGATCACTTTGAGTGGTCGGCCGCGCCACGCCGACCTCCTGAACAGCACCAACAGCTGACATGCGCCGACCGGCAGCCCGAGGCAGTGCCGACGCCGCGCCCTCCTGTCCGTAACTCCACGAGGTGAAGAAATGATTCTGATAACCACCGCCAACGGTGCCACCGGCCGACCGATGGTCGACTACCTGCTCAAGGACGGCTTCAACGTCCGCGCCATGGTCCGCAAGGACGATGCACGGGCACAGGAGCTGCGCGAGGCGGGCGCCGAGGTCGTTTTTGGTGACCTCCTCAACCTCCGTGACGTGCGAGGGGCCCTGGAGGGGGTCCAACGTGCCTACTTCAACTACCCGGTGGCGGACGGCCTGGTGGAGGCGGCCGTCATGTTCGCGCAGGCAGCGAAGGAGCAGAAGCTCGAGCTCGTCGTGAGCATGTCGCATTTTCAGTCGCGTCCCATCGCGCGCAGCAAGACCACCCAGAACCACTGGCTGGCCGAGCAGGTCTTCGACTGGTCCGGCGTCCCGACCACCCACCTTCGACCCACGATTTTCACGCAGTGGCTCCTCTACATCTCCGGGTTCATCCGCCGTGGCCGCTACGCGATGCCCTTCAACGGGGACAGCCGCGTCGCTCCGATCGCCGCCCGTGACGTCGCACTGACCGCCGCCAAGATCTTCGCCTCGCCCGAGAAGCACGCCGGCCAGACCTACCGGCTCACCGGCCCGGTCGAGTACAGCCACCAGGAGCTCGCGGCCGAGGTGAGTCGGATGCTGGGCAAGGACCTTCCCTTCGAGCAGATCACCGTGAGCACGTTCCTTGAGTCGATCGGTCTTCTGAACGACACCGCCAAGCTCAGGCACTTCGAGGCGATCATCATCGACCAGCAGGAGGGGCTGCTGGCAGGCGTCAGCGGCGCGGCCCCGAACATCACCGGCCAGCCGCTGGTGACGGTCGAGGAGTTCATCAACGAGAACCGCTCCGCGTTCGGGTTCGGCCCCGCCAAGTCGGCAAGCTGACCTCCCCTGAGGGGCCCGACCGGAGCATGCAGCTGCCCCTGATTTCCACACGCATCGATGAGCAGCGCTGCACCGCCGTGGGCCGGGCGGCCTCGAAAGCAGAGACAGAGCCCGGTCGGCCGCCTTGGTGCGCAGCCCGTCCGGCCTGTGTCCCGGCTGCGCGCGCCCCCGCTCTAAGCCACTGTGGTGGCTGTGGCGATGCATCAATAGTCGTGGGCGACTCGTCGGCGACGAACAAGCCGAACAATCAGCAGAAAACTATCGGCAGAAAGCCAATCGCATGTGTCTTGCTACAGGTACCGCCGCCGAAGCGGCCAGTGCTACGCCTCGTCCCGCCTTCGGGCCCGTGGTGGACCCCATTCATCTTGAACCGGTCGACGAGGTCGAGATCACGATTCTCGTCGACAACGTCTACGACGCTCTGCTGGGCGGCGATGAGCGCACGCGCCGTGCTCCCTTCGGCGTCGGTGTCAAGCCCGCGCCGCACTTCGAGGAGGGCGAGACCTTCGTCGGCCTCGTCGCCGAGCACGGCTTCTCCGCGCTGGTCACGATCAAGCGGCTCGGACACACCAGTTCGCTGCTGTTCGACGCCGGGCTCTCGCCGACAGGAATGGTCGTCAACGCCGACCGGCTCGGAGTGCGCTTCGACGATCTCCAAGCGGTCGTGCTCAGTCACGGCCACTTCGACCACGCCGGAGGTCTGGCGGGGCTCGCGGGACGCCGGCGCGCCTCAACTATGCCGATGCTGGTACATCCCGAAGTGTGGACTCGCCGTCGCATGGTGCTCCCGGGTTCAGAGATCCAGCCGTTTCCCACCGTCAGCAAGAAGGCTCTGCGCCAGGAGGGATTCGACGTGGTGGAACGGCGCGTACCCTCCCTGCTCCTCGATGAGAGCGTACTGATCACTGGTGAAGTCGACAGGACAACTGAGTTCGAACGAGGCATGCCGCCCAGTCATGAGGCGTGGACGGGCGAGCGGTGGGCACACGACGCGAAAATCATCGACGATCAGGCCCTCGTCGTGAACCTGCGGGGGCACGGACTGGTGGTGCTGACCGGCTGCGGCCACGCCGGCGCGGTCAACATCGTTCGACACGCCCTACGCCTCACCCAGGTCGACCGGCTCCATGCCCTCGTCGGCGGACTGCATCTGAGCGGGCCCGCATTCGAACCGATCATCCCGCCGACGATCACCGCCCTGGCGCAATTCGCGCCGAGCCTAGTCGTTCCCGGCCACTGCACAGGCTGGCGTGCGCAGCATGCACTGGCTGCTGCGCTCCCGTCGGCCTGGGTACCAAGCTCGTCCGGCACCTCGTTGCACCTTGAGAGCGCACCCGCCTGACGTGCGGGCTTCTGCGCCAGAAGAGAACTGCGCCTACCGCGGCTTACCGACCAGGTTTGAGTGCCTCCAGGACCCTGTCGCGCATTGAGTTGATCAACTTGCCTGCCCGGTTGCCCGCATCGCCGATGAGTCACCCCGTGGGCATCGGCGCCGCCGACAGCCCCGCCCTCGCCTGGCGGCAGGCACGCACGCACCGCCCTCCGCTTCACCACCGCGCGTGGGCCCGTCGTCGCCTACGACGACCTGAGCGCCCTGGCGCTCCTGGCAGAGCTGCCGCAGGACGCCCTGCACGCCCAAGTCGACGTACCGGCGATCGCTCAACCGTCCGCCGAATCCGTTGACTTGGACACCTTGGACGCCCACCGCGCCACCGGGTCCCTGCGCCGCGCCGCGCACCTCCTCCACCTGCACCACAACAGCGCCGCCCGCGGACTCGAACACCTCGGCAAGGCCCTGGGCATCGACCTCACCCTGCCCATCGGTCTGATGCCGGCCGGGCTCGCCCTCACCGCACGCCGGCTGCTCGAGGACCGATGCACAACGTCAGGGACGGCCCGATCCGACTCCGCGGGCCCGGCTGCGGCACCGAGGAACCCGTCCGAGCGCGCGCCATCTTGCAGCCCGGGAAACGCCCGGCCGCCTCGGCGTCGCTGACTGCGGGGGTGATGATGACGTCCTCGCCGTCCTGTCAGTCTGCGGGCGTCGCCACCTGATGCTCGGCCGTGAGCTGAAGCGAGTCGATCACCCGCAGGCGCTCACGGAAATGGCGCCCCGTGCCGGCCGGGTAGGTCAGGGTCGTCGACTGGCCGTAGGCGATGAACAGTGGGCGCCCACGGATTGCCTCGGCCGCCGGTGTCCGGGCGTCCAGACCGGTTCCATGGAGACTGCGCACCATGCCGGGGAGGCTCCGCTGAGCCCGAGCACCCACAGACGGCCCTCGCTGGCAGAGGCCGGCACCACGGCCGAGCGCGGAACGGGGACATGAGGCAGTACCGAGCTGCCCCGACGAGGGCCTCCATGGTCGTGGCCTGGTTCAGCAAGTCGTCGAGCCGCCGCAGTGGATACATCAGGCTGGCGCCCGCGGAGCCAGGGACGCCCGATACCCGCCAGCCCGGTGTGCAGATGCTCGTATCCGGGTCGGAACCTACAGGCACGAGCATCGGCGTGGGGCCGGCTGCGATCGCAGCGCCGTTTTCGGGCGAGCTGGGCAAGGGTCGTGGCCCGTTCGTTGCCGATCTCCTGCAAGTCTGCGTGCTCCGTCGCCCGGAAGGTGCCGAAGGTCTCCAGCCGAAGGACGGTGAGGGCGCCGAAGCGCCCGTCCGCGTCGGTGACAGGGACCGAAAGGGCGACGTACGGACAGGGCGGCACATGGTGCTGATGCGCTTCGGGCGGGTCGGGATCGACAAGAACAGCCGGTTGCCCGAGGCCAGTGCACACGCGGAGGGGTAGGCCGCATCCAGGCCCATCCACCCGGGAAGTGTGAAGAAGGACAGCGGACTGCCGCCGATCAGCGCGAGGTGGAGTTCGGCGTGATCCTCGTCCAGCAGGCAGACCGCTACCGTCAAAACAGAGCTACGCCGGGCACGCCGTCCGGCCACGGCATACTTCCAGCCGATATGCGGGTGGACTCATGGATTCCCTGGCGAATCAGTTCGGTTCGACCTGGCTGCCCGCGTGGTTCCAGCGGTGTTCGACCTTGGCGATGCGCCAGTAGCCCAAGGCGCAGGCCCACACGACGACGAAGAGGCCGACGATGACGAAGCCGGCGTTGTTCAGGTCGATCCCGGAGATCCAGCCGGTGGCCGGGTCGGTCAGGCGGAGCTGGTCGTGCAGGGAGCCGACCAACTCGATCGTGCCGATGAGGAAGGCGACCGTGATGGACAGGCCGGTGATGGTGAGGTTGTAGTAGACCTTGCGGACCGGGTTGGAGAAGGCCCAGTGGTACGCGAAGTTCATGAATGTCCCGTCAAGGGTGTCGAACAGACTCATCCCGGCGGCGAACAGCAGCGGCAGGCAGACGATTGCGTACCACGGCAGTCCTGCGGCGGCGCCGGAGCCGGCCATCACCATGAGCGTGACCTCGGTGGCGGTGTCGAACCCGATCCCGAACAGTAGCCCGACCGGATACATCTGTTCCGGGCGGGAGACGGAGCGGGTGACCCGGCCCAGGATGCGGTTCATGAAGCCGCGGCTGTCCAGGTGCATGGCCAGTTCGTGTTCGTCGAACCGTCCTGCGCGCATCGCCTTGAAGACCCGCCAGATCCCAGCCAGCGCTACCAGATTGAGTGCGGCGATCAGGTAGAGGAAGCTGCCGGACGCCAGTGTGCTGACCACGCCCAGGCGCTGGCGTGCGCTGGAGTTGTCGCTCGTCAGGGTCGTCGTCAGCCGCGCGCCCGCGGCGATCCCGGCAGCCAGCAGCACCACGACGGTGGAATGGCCCAGCGCGAACCAGAAACCGACGGAAATGGGGCGCTTGCCATCGGCCATGAGTTTGCGGGTGGTGTTGTCGATGGCGGCGATGTGATCGGCGTCGAAGGCGTGCCGCATGCCGAGGGTGTAGGCGGTCACTCCGAGCCCGAGGCCGAAGACCTCACTGCCGACCTTGTAGTGGTGGGGGGCCACGAGCGCGGCCAGGATCCCGAACGCCGCCAGGTGCAGTGCCGTGATGACGGCCAGGAGTCCGCCGGCGCGCCACCAGTCCCGGCGTTGCCAGCGGATGGCCGGTGTGGTGGCGGCCGCCACAGGACGGACAGCGGTCAGGGAAGCGTTTTCGGGCACAGTCATCTGGGGTCAGCCTCTCGAGCGCCTTGCGGATGAGTTTCGTGCGGTGCGGCGGCCGGTCTCCCGGCTGGCGGACGAAGCCCCATGAGCAGCGTGGATGCCCGGGGTCCCCAGGTCGTCGGCCCGCGTTGGGCCGGCGGGTGTGGACTCGGGGCACGTTCTCGCCGTCCCGTAAATACGAGTATATACTCCTAATGGCAGCGTCGCTGTGGAACAGTCCCCAGCAGCGTTGCTGCCCGCCACCCACACCTATCTGGCGGTGCTGGGTGAGAAGGCGGTGGCCTTCGAGCGGCTGGTGCGCAGCGCCGACCCCCGCACCCCGGTGGTCACCTGCGGCAGCTGGATCATGCGCGACCTGGGTGCCCATCTGGGCCAGGTGGTACCGCTTCGCGGCAGCCGCGTGCCGTCGATCGCCGTGGACGACTTCACCAGGTGGGATCACTCCAGTTGCGCCCTGGCCGTGCGCGCCGCAGTCTGCCTCCGTGGACCACACCCTGGAAGCACACATGCGGCCCGTTCTGGTGACCGGTGCCGCGGGCCGGGTCGGCGCTGTTGGCCGGACCGTGGTCGAAGGCCTTCGGCGGCGGGGGCTGAAGGTCCGGGCCCTGGTGCGTCGGGATGACGAGCGCGCTGAGGCGTTGCGTGCGACCGGCGCCGAAGTCGTTGTCGGTGACCTGACGTCCGCACGCGACGTCGCCGAGGCTCTGGACGGCTGTGGGCGGGTGTATTTCGGCATGGCCGTATCGGAGCAGTATCTGCCGGCCGCCGTGACGACAGCTGTCGCCGCGCGCGCCTACGGCGGGCTGGAAGCCTTCGTCAACATGTCGCAGCTGACCGTCTCCGAGATGGATCTCACCAGCACGTCCGAGTCGCATCAGCAACGGCAGCAGTGGTTGGTCGAACAGCTTCTCGGCTGGTCCGGCCTTCCCGTCGTCCAGGTCAGGCCCACCGTCTTCCTGGAGAATCCGCTCTTCCAGGTGGGCTTCTCGTCGATCCGGCGGGACGGCACCATCAGGCTGCCGTTCGGCCAGGCGAAGACCTCCCCGATCGCGGCCCACGACGTGGCGGCTGCCGTTGAGGGGATCCTGGCCGATCCGGCCCGGCACGTCGGCCGTGTCTACGAGCTGACCGGCCCCCGATCGGAGAGCATCGCCGCCATGGCGGCGGAGATCTCCGCGGCTTCGGGCCGGACGGTCGGCTACACCAACGTTCCCCTGCAGCAATGGCTTGACCACGATCTCCGAGCACTGGGGCTGCCGGATCACGTCTTCCAGCACACCTCCACGATGGCCCGCCTGCACGCAGCCAATCGCTACGATCGCCAGGCGGACGGCATGGAACAGATCATTGGGCGGCCCGCTGCCGGAGTGGCCGATTTCGTCCGCAGAAACCCCGAACTGTTCACTCGCTGAAGCTGCTTGCTCAGGCCGCCCGACCGGTCTGCAGGGCCATCTGGACGAGGGTCGCCCGGTCGGCAGGTCTCGCGCCGGGCGACTTGGGTGTCCGTCCTGGAAGAAGCCGAGCTGCCTGGGGGAGTAGCCGCAAAGAATGTCCTTGGTCCGACGGTACACAATGCGGCCCTTCTGACCAGTGGAAACGACCCTCGTAGGGCTGCTCGGCCGACGCCGTGGACCGGGAACGGTCCGGATCTTGGTCCCGGGGCGTGAGGGGCCTGGACGGCGGGATGGGCGCGGGTGGGACCTCCCATTCTGCGCGCCTGCCAGGCGCATCAACGGGTTCTCAGGGCCGCAGATTTACGGGCGCGCACCTATCGGGTGGCCGGGGGAGGCAGAAGCTCGTGCGGCCCGCGCCATGGTGCCGCCCTCACAACTGGGTGGGGGTGGGCCGACAGGTCTGCCGGTAGAACGCCGAGCTCTCCACGATGCGCGCGGGGTCCAACTGGTGCTGCTTGGCCTGGGAGATCGACCAGGCCGCGTTGATCAGTCCGATGTGGCTGAACGCCGCCTGGGGGAAATTGCCCAGCAGTTCCCCAGTGGCGGGGGCGACCTCCTCCGCCATCGGGCCCACGTCGTTCATCGCGGTCGCGGTGTGACTATGCCCCGAAAGTGGCCGCCGGGTGATGGTAGGCGCGGAGATCCTGGGGCTTGCACACAGTCTGTGGGACGTCGAGGAGTGCTGGGGCGCACCCGTACCATGCAGCGTCGGTTGTGCAGGCCGCCGTCCCGCGTCGGCGTGTACTTCGTCCTAGCGCTCTGGCTGTTCCCCGAGCTCGGTTACGCGCGGGTGTGAGACAAACCGACGGCCGGACTGTGACGAGAGTGCGTACCCTTCGTATCGGAGAAGGCACTGCGCGATCTTCGTCGCCGTCGCGGCGCCGCCCTGTTCGAGATGCTGTTCGAGACGGTCGCAGGTCCCCTGGCGTGGCCGTCGACTCCCGGTGTGTGCTGCCGCAGCTGGCGGACCGTCACCTTCGACGGCTGCAGTTCCATGAAGGCACTGGACGACCCTCGCGTCACAGGAGTGCTGGGCAAGCGGATGGCACGTCATGGGGGGTTATCCGCATCTGCGGCTCATGGCCCTGTGCGAAACCGGCACCCTTGCGTTCATAGCGGATTCCTTCTGTCGAGCGCGCCGGGCCCGCTTGCCCGGCAGGCGCAGAGGTTGGTCTGTCCCGAAGCACGTCCTGGCGTCGTGCCAGGACGATGCTGCTGATTCCCGGGACTGAAGAAGGCGGCCGCATCTCATCTGCCGTTCGGGCCGCCCCGAGGCTGGGGCTGGCGCCCTTCGGGCGCAAGGTGCGGGGACCCATGAGGCCCAGCTCTCAGATCCCTGAACCAACCCAAGCCAGTCAGGCACGGGCATGAGGCCGCCGGTCGTGGTGGGCGACGCCGCCTATGGCACCCAATGCACACCTGCGAGCTGCGCTGCCCGACCGCGGAATCGACTACGTGCCGGCCGTCCGCGCGGATGTGACCGCCCACCCCTTCGACGCGGAGCCCGAGACGCCAGACCGCAACGGACCCATCGGCTGCTGGCCCCAGCCCCGCTACCGCCACCCCGCACCGTCGGTGGCGGCCCTGGCCGCCGGCCTCGGACGGAACTCCTTCACATCCCTCGCCTGGCGGCAGGGCTCGCGAGGAGAGTTACGTTCCCGCTTCGCCGCAGTGCGTGTCCGTCCTGCCGGCAAGGCCGTCGAGCGTCCGGTCAAGGCCGCTGCTTCGGCCGAGCAGGGCTGGTGGGACGGGGTTCTGCCGGCATCAGCCAACTCCCCACGCAACACGAAGGCGGGTGACTCGTGGGGGATTTCGCCCACCACGACCCTGCCACGGCCGGTGGCTAGTAGTGTGCGGGGCGGCCATCGCGCCTGACCCCGACGGGGAGGGTCGTGATCGCGGGCTTTTGCGCGCCGGCGGGAACGGCCCGGTCGAAGCCAGGCCCGGGAAGGGGATGTCGGCGGGGGTGACGCGCGCCCGGCGGGCCTGGTCGCCGGGCGCGCGTGTCACGGCTTGGCTGCTCAGACCTGTGCCATGCCGCCGTCGGCGAAGAGCTCGACGCCGGTGATGAAGCTGGAGGCGTCGCTGCAGAGGAACGCCGCGGCCTTGCCCATCTCGCGCGGGTCGGCGATCCGGCCGGTGGGGTTGCCCTCGCCCATCTTGCGGACCGCGGCGGGGACGGCGTCGGCGCCCTGCGCCATGGCGAGGGCGCGCCGCAGGGACTCGGTGTCGACCGCACCGGGGCTGAGGACGTTCATGCGGATGCCGGAGCCCTGTAGTCCTGGATCCAGGACCGGATGAAGGCGCGTACCGCGGCCTTGGCGCCGCCGTACAGGCCCATGCCGGCCGGGGGCTGGATGGACGCGGTCGAGCCGATGATGACGACCGTGCCGCCGGGCGGCAGCAGCCCGATCGCCGACTGGACGGTGAACAGGACGCCCTTGGCGTTGACGTTGAAGGTCCGGTCGAACTGCTCCTCGGTGATCGCGCCGAGCGGGGCGTGCGCGCCGATGCCGGCGTTGGCCACGACCGCGTCGAGGTGTCCGTGCCGTGCGATGACCTCTTGGTAGACCGCCTCCATGTCCGCGAGCTCGGTGACGTCGGCCACGATGCCCGAGGAGTCCGGGCCGATCGTGGCGACAGCCTCGTCCAGCGCCTTCTGGTGCAGGTCGGTGATGACCACGCGGGCGGCCTGGTCCACGAATTCCTGGGCGATCCCCAGGCCGACGCCGGACGCGCCGCCGGTGACCACGGCGACCTTGCCTTCGAGCGGGAGGCTCATTGTTTTCTCCTCTGGGTGGGGTGTGTCCGCACCCTGCGGACGAGGGCGGTATGTGCTCTACACTCGTAATACGAATTCGAGAGCTCGGTCCCAGTGGTCGCTTCCGGCAACTCGGCTCGAACTGATAAAAGGCCCGTGTGCCGCGACGTGCTGAGCGATGCAAACTTGTAGTTGATCAGCCCTCACCAGACGACCGGGCAGTGCGGACCCTGTTCGGAGAACCTGCGCGACCCGATGGACGGGATCATCTTGCGGTTCCGCAGCCAAAGCCCGTGGCGGGACGTGCGGGAGGTGTTCGGCCCCTGGCTCACCGACCGGTTCGCCCAGTGGCGCCCGGCCGGGGTGCTCGCCGCCGTTATGGAGACCGTGATCGTCGAGTCCGCCCGCCGCGGGCAGGCGGACTTGTCCTTGGTCAGTTCCGCGTGCCTTCCCGCCGCCTGGTCACCAGCGCGACCGACTGAAGCTTCGCCAGATACTGCGACGTCGCGGCCTCGTGGGCACCTAGAGGATCCGGGCCTGTTCGCTCACTGGCAGCTCGTGGCCGTTCGGCGCCCACAACAACCGGTACGGCGAGGGATCCACCACCGCCTTCGGCACCGCAACCGCCCGGTCCGCGACTTTCCAGTCCCACGCCTGTCCTTGCGCACCATGCAACGATGGTGCCGGCGCCCTACTCGAAGCACTCCCGGCCAGGACTGTTGTTTGCAGGGTAATAACACGCGCGCAGGCTCGAAGGCCGAGGTGCGGCAATCATGGTCGTCGTGATCAGCTGTTGATCCACTGGTCGGCCGGTGCTCACGACACTCTGCGTGTGCGCTTGAGGGCCGGTGATTTCGATGCGGAAGCCGGGATGGGTGGGCCAGGCGCGGATCCAGCCGGCTCGGCACGTTGGACTGGCGCGGATCTCCAGTCGGGTGCCGTCAGCAGCCGTGTGTTTCGCCAGGGTCATCGGATCCTCGCAGGCCGTGGTGCGCGGGTTGCGGCCCTCGCAGGTCCCCAGTCGGCAAACGGGCGGGTGGGTGGCCGGTGCTGGGCTTGACGTGCTGGAGGCATGAATGACAGCGGCGGGCACCAGCATCATGGCGCACAGTAGGAAGACTGCGGCAGCAGCGATCCTGGGACGCCTGTCGATCAAACCAGATGCGGCCAGGAGCAGTTGGCGTGGGAACCGAGCCACGGAGGCCTCGACAGGATTCGCGGACGGTTGGAGATGACGGTCGGCGGAACCGTGTCCGCGTCGTCCCCACGCCGCATCTGCCGCCTCCCACTGCTGGTCAAGTCGGGCCTCGTCCTCACCCGTCGCCCGGCACAGCGCCCTCACCGCATGCAGCGGAGGAAACTGCTTGCCGTTGAGGTATCTTTCCCACGACGATTTGCTGATGGCTGTGGCCGTTGCCAGTTCGGCCAGGGTGACGGGGGTGCGGTCTTTCAGTATGCGCAACTCGGCAACAAGGCGCACACATGCGTCGGGCAGCGTCTGTGGCGGCCTCTGCCAGTTCGAATTCAGTGCACTGCCGTTCCCTCGACTCCTCGTATTCACCGCACCTCAGTCCACATGACGTAACAGCCCCCAAGTCTGCTCGCCGACAATCCCGTCGACAGGCACGTGATCTTGATGCTGGAGCTGCTTGACTTCCGTTTCTGTGTGCTCGCCGAAGTATCCGTCGATATCACCGGGCGACAGCCTGTGACGCAGGAGCAGGCACTGCACTTCCGCGGCTGCCCGACCCGTGTTGTTGCGCATGACGAGCTGCGACGTGGTGTCACTGTTTCCTGCGTACAGCATGTCGCCGCGCCGGGTGTACCTACATGTGTACTTCCCCACCCCGGTGACGCCTTCTGACTTTTCAGAGGCTCCAGTGTGGGCATCCACTATCAATAGAACGGAGGTCACCGCCGACAACAGCAAGGCGGCTCCGGACACGGTCAGTGCCCCCACCCGAATTCTGGCTTCACCGCCTTGTCGTTTCGCACTGCCGTCGCCCGAATCTCGGACGGACGGATCCTTGATTCCGGCCGCGTGACGCAATGCCAGCAATGGAGCCGGGTCCTCACCGACCAGTTTTGCCAGAGCTTCGACGGCAGCGGTTGGCGGCAACACTTTTCCGTTCAGATACCGTTCCCACGACGAAGTGCTGAAAGGTGTCTTCGCCTGGAGCGACTTCAGGCTCAGCCCACTCTTGTCCTTCAAGCGCCGTAACTCCGCCACCAGCTGGCACTCATCCTCGCCGAGTGCTCGCGGCAGTTCCTTCCACCTCATGTTGCTTCCACGACAGCACCAGCTCCCCTTGGCGGGGGACTCGTTCGCAGAAGAGGTGCCGGCCGCCCCCTAGCCACACCACTCACATGGAACATGCCGCCGCGGACCGGCGTCCAGATCCAATTCGGACATGGACATGCGGCACCCGGTCCTCTTTGAGCGTCCCGGGATGCCTTCCCTGCTGGCTGGGATTCTGCACGTCACCGCTGGGGATTTCCCGGGAAGTCTCCGACTGACGGGTGGGTCTGCAAGACCTCTCGCTCGTCGGTCAGGCTCCTGCCCACAGCCGCGCTCCGGCGGCGGCGCGCCCCGCAAAGGAGTGCGGGCGCCCGGCGGCTCCGGTCGCCTTACGGTTGCCGACTGGATGTCGTCCGACAGGGAAACGAGGGAAGGAAACCGAATGGCTGAGCTGATGGGCTCCATAAGCAGGCGCGCGGTAGCGGCCGCCGCTGCCGCCGTGTGCGTCGGCGGCCTGGGTGTGGGGCTGGCCCCTGCCGCGCAGGCTGCGAACATCGACACGTGGTCCAGCTTCTCCCAGTCCTGCGGGACGTACATGTGCCTCTTCTACAGCCCCGGCCTCACCGGAGGTAGCTGGAGGCCCAGCGGCACCAGTTACTCAAATCTCAGCGGCTATACGTTCAGCAACGGCCAGGCCGTCCGCAACAACGCTGCCTCGATGGGCAACAACACCACCAACTGCAACGTGACGACCTGGATCTCGCCCGGCTTCACCGGCCCCCACGCCGACAACACGCTGAACAACAACTGGCTCCACCCGGGCCACGCCGGGAACCTCAACAGCTATCTGCGCAACAACGAGGCGTCGATCAACGTGAACAACTGCACCTGACCGGCCATGTGACCAAGGCGGGGGCCACGCGCCCTGTGGCCCCCGCCACCGCCGGCAACGGAAGGGAATAGGTGTGACCCCACGGTGGACCAAGGCAGTGGCGCTGCTGCTGGCGCTGACTGCAGCAGCGGCAGCGGGCGGCTGTTCGGAGACGAAGCCGTCAGCCCCTGTGCTCACAACCGATACCGGCGCCGCTGCCACGAATGTGAACCGAATGCCGTTCGACGCCTACCAACTCAGCCCCACGCAGCAAGCGGAGCAGTCAGTCCTCTACGCCGTGATCAGGAACAGGTGCCTGGGAATTCTCGCCCCTGGTCCGGAACGTATCAAACGGCAGATACAGGAGTCCGTGGCGATCAGCCGCGAGTTCGCGTCCCGGCGTTACGGCATCAGTGATCCGCAACTCGCCCGCGCCTACGGTTACCATCTCAGCCCCCGGACGCTGGGAGTGTCGCGCCCGAAGTCGCTGTCGACATTCACTGCCTCGGAGCGAAAAAGACTAGCGGCCTGTTCCACTCGGGCCGACGCGATCGTATACGGCAGCGATGCACAGCAGACGGGTGGTCCGGGTGCGTCGATGGCACGGAAGACGAGGGACGCCTTCGAGGCGACCCAGCGGGACCCTCGGGTCAAGGCCGTCTTCGCACGGTGGTCGGCGTGTTTGAAAGCATACGGCTATCGCTATGCCAATCCCATTGACGCCGCCAAGGACGTCCGCTGGTCGGGTGAACAGTCCAAGCCAACCACGCTGGAGATCGGCGTCGCGAGAGCCGACGTCGCCTGCAAGGCGCGGAACCGTCTGGTCGAGATCGAGTTCACGATCGAGTCTGCATACCAGCGAAAGGCACTTGACAACTCGGAATCGACATTCGCCGCAGTCAAGCGAGCGCTCGACAAGGACGCCGCGCGCATCCGCACGCTGATGCCGCAGTACGCGAATTGACCGCCGGCGCCAACGGCCGGTTGGCGGCTGACGTAGGTGCCAGCGGACAGCAGGGGAAGCCTGCGGGGCCACCACGGGCTTTCCAGGCCAGGAGCGGAACGAGATCTTGAGATTGCGCCAGGGGACGTGGATTCCCGCCGATCTATGTGCCGATCTATGCGAACGAGCCGCATGGCTGGATCGCGAGGGGGGCCGCCGGACACGGAGTCCAACTGCCACACGGTGGCCAGCGGTGAGCTCCTCCGGTTGGCTCTGGACCCCGGATGCGCCCGACCGGCACGGTACCGTCTCAGGCTCCGCCGCATCTCTGCCCCTCCCGCCCGACTCGCGCTCTCCTGCGCGCTGGTGGTCCTCACCCCGGACCCTGGCGTGCTCACGGTGCTGCCCATCGGATTGGGCCATACCTGCCCAACGGTTCCGGCGAGTCGGACCCTACGACGGCCAGGGACGTTTACCGGGACTACCCGAAGGCGTGCGAGGAGTCGCGGCAGATATGCGCCAAGGTGACCACCGGCCTCGCGCGCGTCGTGCCAGAACCCGGAAGTTGGTGAGATCGCGTACCCAGGGATGTGTGCCGGCTCCACAAGCTGCCCGGCATCACCACGCCGGTCGGGCGTCCCTGCCCGCCCGCTCGGCTACGGTTCGACCGCATCTCCCAGCCCTGACTCTGTGAGCTGGGCGAACGATGGACCAGGCTGCGGCTGACGTCCGGGCTGAGCATCGGCGCGGCCCGCGCCGGGGTCGACGCGCTCAGCTGCTTCGGCGGCTTTCCTCACGTTCGCCGGCGTCGCTGCGCTCGCGGAGGTCGACCGGCCGCTGCTGGAGCACTACCTCGCCCATGTGATGGCACAGCCGTGCGGGTACGGCATGAAGAAGACGCGGATCGGTGCGCTCAACCTGTTCTTCCAGAACATCCGGCAGTACGGCTGCGAGGAAACGCTGCCCAGCACTGCGGCCTTCTACGTCGGCTACGTCCCTCCGGTCCCCGAACAAGTCGACCGCCGCCTCCCCGAGTACGTCATGACCCAGGTCGAGTCGCCCGGCAACCTGGACCGCTGGCCCGACGCGGCGGGTCGGCTGGTCAGGCTCATCCTCACCTCGCTGCGGACTGCGCTTCTCCAGCGCTCTGGCCTTGGACTTCGACTGCCCCCTGCACGACGGCCAAGGTGCTCCCTATCTGCGCTACTTCAGAGGTCATCTCATTTGGTGAGTCGGCGGTAGCAGATGTGGGTGCAGGCAATGCTGGTGAAGGCCAAGAAGTGGCTGGCTTTGCGTTCGTAGCGACGGTGCAGTCGGCGGCATCCGGCGAGCCAGGCCATGGTGCGTTCGATGGTCCAGCGGTGACGGCCGAGCCGCTCGGAAGACTCGATGCCTTTACGGGCGATGCGGTGCCGGATGCCGCGTGTGCGTAACCATCGCCGCAGGTGATCGTGGTCGTAGCCCTTGTCGGCGTGCAGCTTGGCCGGACGTCGCCGGCGTGGTCCGCGACGGGAGCGGATGGGCGGGATCCCCCGTACGAGCGGTTCGAGTGCCTGGCTATCGTGCAGATTCGCGCCGGAGATCCCCACAGAAAGAGGCAGTCCGGTGCGCTCGGTGATCAAGTGGATCTTCGAGCCGTACTTGCCGCGGTCGACAGGATTCGGACCCGTCAGTTCCCCCTTTTCAGGGCCCGCATGTTCACGGAGTCGATCGCGCAGCGCGACCAGTCCAGCTCTCCGCGAGAGCCGAGCTCGTCGAGCACCAGGCGGTGCAGCTTCGCCCACACCCGGGCCTTCGACCACTCGGCGAATCGCCGGTGGGCCGTCGCTCCCGAGGGCCCGAACGACGCGGACGGCAACTGCTGCCACGTGCAGCCCGACGTGGCCACGAACACGATCGCGGCCAGGACCTCCCGGTCACCGTGGCGGCGCCGGCCCCCACCCTGCGGCCGCGACGGCGCCTCCGGAACCACCCGCTGGAACAACTCCCACAACTCATCCGGCACCAGCCGCTGAACGATCCCCACGTCGGCAGGCTACCGACCTGGAGGAGAAGGCCCGCAGTCAGTGGCCTCTTCGGCGCTGGGCGTCGAACCGACGCAGCACTCGTACCAGACGCCACACTCCGGCCGCCGCTCCGAGCAGCGCACCCCCCACCAACACACCCTTCTCCGCTGAACCAGAGATGCCAAAGGCTAGTGCGAGAGCCAGAGCGACGGCGAAGACCGCCGCAGCCAGCGCGACGGCAGTCACCAGGGCGAAAACGATCTCTACCGTCATTGCGTCCTTTTCCCACCGCGACTCACGCCCCATGTCCATGCTGCAAGTCTCACATCACGGTCAAGCCATGGCGCCTGGGCCGAACAGCACCTGACTCTCACCTGCTGAGGCCCACTTGCCAATTGAGATGACTTCTCAATACCAAGATGAGGCGCGAGGCGACCGTGCCCATCGATGAGGAACTCGAAGCAGCCGTTCGCGAGCAACATGGCACCCCCATCGGCCTCCGCACCGCTACAACGCTCCATCCGGTCCGCGTGATCTGCTCGACGCGTGCGCCGCTGTGCGCGCCCCGCTTCTCTGCCTGCCGAACTACACCGTTAGTGTCTTCGGTGAGCGGTTGCTTGGACACGGCACCGGACACGGGTTTGTGAGCATCCTCGCCTACGCGGAGGGCCACCCGGTCGGCTACGCCTACCCCCCACGTTGTAGCACGGTGACCGGTACAGGCAGCGCACCAGCCCGGCGCCAGCGAAGGCGTGCACCAACCGCTCGGTCCTGGACGAGATCCCGATTCGCTGGGTGACAGCCGATGCCGCCTATGGGTTTCAGTTAAGGCTGGCGGTCCGCGTTGGCGCAGGCGATTCGTGCTCTTCCACGTCATGGCCACCGCCCGGCACGACACCGTGGTCACCCGCAGGGGCATCGACCGTCTCGTCCACGACCTGTTCAATGGCCTTGCCCGGCAGAACTGGAAGCTGCGGCAACGGGGCTCACGGCCGCAGGGGCTTGCCGGGTGCGGCGCGGGTCTGGTTGGGTACCACCGCCCCCGACACATGGGGCGTGCCGGGCAGGGTGGGGAGCGGAGCGAGCAGCGTGCACACGACGGTACGGCAGGACGGCTCGTGGCCCTTGCCCGACGGGCTGGCGCAGGCGATTCGTGCCACTGCTGAGGAGATCGCCGCGCTGGTGCGCAGCGCGAGCGACACGGCACTTGCCGTGCCGGGGTCAAAATGGACCGTCGGCGAGGCCGCCGCCCACCTGGCCACAGCCAACGAACTGATGGCCGACCTGGCGGCCGGCCGGGAGCGCCCCTACGGCGACGGAACGCCCCAAAGCCTGGCCGAGGCCAACGCACAGTCTCTCGCCGTCTTCACAGAACGTAGGGCGGAGCCACTCGCGACGATGATCGCGGAGCAGGCCGAGGCATTCCTGGACGCTGTCTCGCGCCCTGCCGCCCACGGCCCGGTACCAGCCACACCCCTGGGCACGATGAACCGGTCGGTTCTGGCGTCGTATCTGCTCACGCACATGCTCGGCCATGGATACGACCTGGCCCGCGCCCTGAAACGCCCGCACATGGTCGACCGGGGACGGGTGGGGCTGTGCATGCCATTCATGCTCTCGGTCATGCCGCGTGTCGCGGACCCGTCAGCCACGGCTGGGCTCACGGCCCGTTACCGGATCCGGCTGCGCGGGGGCGAGACATTCGGCGTGGCCCTGGCCGACGGGGCCGTGCAGGTTACCCCGGGTGCGATGCGACACCGCGCGGACTGCACCATCCTGCTCGACCCCGTCGCCTTCCTGCTCATCGCGCTCGGTCGGCTGAATCCCTGGCGTGCCATCGCCCAGGGGCAGGTCCTCGCCTGGGGCCCCCGGCCCTGGCTGGCCTCTCGCTTCCCGACCCTGTTCACCGCACCCTGACCCGGCTGACAGGCCGGACGCCGTAGTCAGCCGCAGTTTCGCCGTGCCAGCGCGGCATGGACGGCTGTCGGCCATCTCTGTCGATGGGGGCTCGACACGGTGCACTGCTGCTTTAGGGTGCTCGCTGCGCCGAGCAGGAGGGAGATCATGCAGACTGCCGACGAGTCGCCGACGGTCATCAGCACGCCGTTGAGGGTTGCGGCTTTCCGACGGTTCGTGCTGGCCAATCTCATTTCAGCCACCGGGTCTGCCATGGCCCCTCTCGCGCTGGCTTACTCCGTCATCGAGCAAGGAGGAGGGGCCGGATCCCTTGGCCTGGTCCTCGCCACGAACACCATCCCCACGATCGTGTTCCTTCTCGTGGGCGGCCTCTTCGCGGACCGCGTGTCCCGAAGCCGGGTCCTCTTCCTCGGTAATCTGCTGGCGGCCGGCGCGCAGGGGGCACTGGCGGTCATCGTGGCCTCTGGACTTGCGACGACGGTGTCGATCGCGGCGTGTGGATTCCTCTCGGGTACCGCAGCTTCTTTCATCGTGCCTGCCACGCGGGGGGCCATCGCGCAGATCGTTCCAGCGGAGCAGTTGCAGCAGGCCAACGCACTGCTCAGACTGCCGAGCAATGCGGTGAAGGTCCTGGGCCCGGTCGCTGGCGGATTCGTCGTCGCGGCCAGTGGCGCGTCATGGGCCCTGGCCTGGGACGCGTTCACGTTCGCCGCTGCGGCTGTCCTGCTTCTCGGTCTGCGCCTGGGCGCCCCGCTCACCAGGCCCGCCGGCGTTCTCGCGGACCTGCAGGCGGGGTGGAGGGGCTTTTGGTCGCGTACCTGGTTGTGGACCTATACGGCTGCCGGGACTGTGCTCGTCGCGGCGTGGCTGGCAGGCTTCCAGCTTCTGGGCCCTCTCGTCGCCGCTCGCCAGTATGCGGGTGCACGTGACTGGGGCCTGGTCCAGGCCGCTTTCGCCTCCGGCCTGCTGGCGGGGACCTTGGTGTGCCTGCGCTGGAGACCGTACCGGCTGCTCATGGTCGCGGTCACGGCGGGAGGCGCTCTTGCGTTCCCTTTGACGGCTATGGCCTGCGGCTTGCCGCTCCCTCTTGTGCTGGTGACCGCCTTGCTGGCCGGCATCGGACTCGATGTCGCGATCGTTGCCTGGAGCACCGCATTTCAACAGCACGTGCCTCAAGGCGAACAGGGCCGGATGAGCGCGTTCAACGGTGTAGGGGAGCGCCTCGCCATCCCTCTCGGCTATCTGATCACCGCCCTCGCGGCCCGGTCGTGGGACAGCCAGAGCGTGCTGCTGGCATGCGCCGGGTTGATCGCTGCTGCCGTCGTCCTCAATCTTTGTGTCCGGGAGGTGTACCGCATCAACCGTCTCACCGAAATCGATGGGGTCAGCGCCACGTAGTGACCTGTGATTGAAGACGGGCGGCCATGGGCACTGGGCCAGTGGCTGGACCGCGTAAGAGGCTGGTCCTGCGGGTGTGGGCCGAGGAGATGACGCTGTCCCTGATAACGATCAGTCCCGTTCGGTTTCGCGGGATGCCGGTTGTCCGGTGCTTCGGCGGGTGATGTGCCTGGTCATGAGGGTGATCGCAGCCCGCGTGATCAGCGACTCACAGTGCTGGACGAGCAGTTCCCAGTCACCGGCATGACGGCGCGCGTGCATGATCCACGCCAGCGGCCTCTGCACCATCCAACGGCGGGGCAGGACGACGAACCCGGGAGTGTTCTTCGGCCTGCTGACGGCTTTGAGGGTCAGCCCGAGGTGCTGCTTCGCCCAGGTCACGAACTGCCCGGCGTAGGCAGAGTCGGCCCAGACGATGGTGATCTCGGGTGCATCAGCCGCAGCCGGAACGGCACTTCCTTGGCCGCGTCGCGGTCGGTCATGTCGGCTGTACGTGTGGGCCGATGACACCGAGGGTCTGTGCGCATCCGACGAGGCGTGGGCCGGCCTGCTGCGCGATGCCGCAGGCGCGGCATGCGCGACCCCGGAGGCCGGCACGGCTCGGGCAGTTCGGAGCGGGCCGCGGGATGTGGCAGCGCAGGGCCGGGGAGGGAGCCGGCCGCGACCGGCGTCGCCGCCCTCCGCCAGGTCTCCCGCGGCTACTGGCCGGCCTGCAGGCGAGGTGGCGCCCACCCCAGTCGTTGAGGACGGGGAGTAGGAACGCATGCAGGGGAGGGCCGAGGCAGACCTCGGGGACGTCCTCGCCGCGTTCGCCGGGTTCGGCAAGGGCCGGCCCCTCACCGGGGCAGCCGCCGACGACCGCCGTTGGTGAGACGGCGAGAAGGCAGGCGGATGATCTCAGCTCAAGCCGGGCGGCGCCGCCTTGCCATGGCCGTTGTCCGGCTCTGCACCCGCCGGGCGAACCGTTTCTTCCATTCCCCGCCGACGCGACTTCTTCCCCACAGCCATCGCAGCAGCCGCACGAGCCAGCTGCGCTTGCACCTGCTCGAACCCTCGCGACCGTGACCGCTTCCGCTTATGACTTCCGCTCATACACGTCCAACGCCCCACCGCATGGTCCGTAACGGCAATACCCCCGAATGGAGCACGTAACTTCGGCCCCGGGCAGCGTCATGCGACGACCACCGAGGGACGAACCCGCCCCGCATCGGGGCCGGGTCTGTGATGATCCGACTGCTTCCCACCGCTCCTGACCGATCAGGGAGAGACAAGGGCCACGGAACCCGCGTTGTGGCCGCCTGGCCGCACACCGTCCGTGGCCTTTCCCCCGCCGCCTGATCGTGTCCCATCGAGTGCAACGCCAGTGCGTCAAAGGTGTGTGCGCCTTGTCAAGAAGGCGGGACCTCATGGTGGTTCGCGTGGTGTCGAAGCCATTGCGAGTGTCCCGGAGGTCCCGTTGCCGCAGAATTCTGTCAGCGTCAGGTCCGGCGCGACAGCCCTGGACGTCTACGCGCCTGGCCGTCTGGGCGAGTTGACTGAGATCATCGACCCGAGTTGGTCGACGCGGTCCTGGAAGACACCGGCGTCCGCACGCAGCGGCTGCTCCCGGCGCGCGTTGTGGTGTACTTCGTGCTGGCCCTCGCTTTCTTCGAGCGATCCTCCTACAAGGCGGTATGGGCCAAGCTCACGGCGGGACTGGACAGTGTGCCCGTGGCCCGCCCGTGCCCCTCGTCGCTGGCACATGCGAGCCCGCCTTCGTTTGCCGATACCGAGTACAAAACCGAGCCTCACGCCGGCGGCCGGGTGAGCTTGGCGGCCACGGCATCGAGGACCCAGTCCAGGCCGGTCGTGAAGGATTCCTCGGCGTCCACGTCCGTGCCGTCGTACACGGCCTTGGTCAGCGCAGGGAAGCGGCCCGTGGCCAACATTCTCGTCACATGCGGGCCGGAGGCGCGCTGCCATTCCCGTTTGGACAGGCCCGTGGCGCGCTCGGCCCGCAGGTTCGCGATCTCGCGCCTGATCGCGCCAGTGAAGTAGGCGCTGACAGTCTCCACGGCGCGCATGACGGTGTCGACGTCGGCGAGGCCGTCGAGGGCGGCCAGCGTGGCCTCGGTCACGGCGAGGCCGTTCGGGCCCAGGGCCGGGCGGCCGCCGAGCAGGTCGGCCAGCCATTCGTGACGGAGAGCGGCCTGCCTGGTGCGCTGGGCGAGAACGCGCAACGCTTCCCGCCAGTCACGGGGCTGCGCCTCGGGGAGAATCTCGGCCTGGACCTCGTCCACCATGAGGTCGAACAGCTCCTGCTTGGTGGAGATGTATCCGTACAGCCGCATCGGGCCGGCGTTCAGCCGGGCGGCGACCTTGCGCAACGACACCGCCTCCAGCCCGCCTTCGTCGGCCAGCGCGATGGCGGCGGCGACGATCCGCTCCCGGTCGAGCGGCACGGGGCGAGTCGGCGGCTCCGGCCGGTCCCACACAGTCATGGTGACATCGTACTGTTGCGATGCATCGTATTGGAGAAATACAGTGTATCGGCATGAGACATCGCATCGCCGTTGTCGGCGGCGGCCCTGGCGGCCTTACCTTCGCCCGTGTCCTGCACCGCCATGGCTACCCCGTGGACGTCCTCGAACGCGATCCCGCGCCCGACGCCCGCCCTCCGGGCGGCACGCTCGACCTGCACGAAGGCCTGGGGCAGCTCGCGCTGGACAAGGCGGGGCTGCTGGCGGAGTTCCAGGCGCTGTCCCGTCCCGAGGGGCAGGCCATGCGCATCCTGGACACGGCCGGGACCGTCCTGCGCGACTGGCGACCCCGTCCAGATGACCGGGCCAATCCCGAGATCGACCGCGGGCAACTCCGTGACCTGCTGCTCGGCCCTCTCGACGTCCAGTGGGGGCGGGGCGTGACACAGGTGGTGCCGGGGACCCGGGACGGCGTACTCGTCCATTTCGCGGACGGGCGACAGGAGACGTTCGACCTCGTAGTCGGCGCGGACGGCGCCTGGTCCCGGACCCGCCCGGCAGTCTCGCCGGTGACGCCGCACTACACCGGCGTCACCACGGTCGAGACCTCCCTGCACGACGTCGACACCCGCCACCCCGACCTCGCCCGGTTGATCGGCGACGGCTCCGTGGCTGTGTACGGCGTGAACCGAAAGCTCGTCGCCCAACGCAACAGCGGCGGCCATGTCAAGGTGTACGCCCAGTTCCGCGCTCCGCTGGACTGGCACACGAATCTGGACCTGGCCGACGTCGACGCCGTGCGATCGAGCCTGCTGGCTCTGTTCGACGGCTGGGCCGCTCCCGTCCTCGACCTCCTCCACCACGGCACCGCTTTCGTCCACCGCCCCCTCTACGTCCTGCCCGTGACCCACACCTGGACCCACGTCTTCGGGGTGACGCTACTGGGCGACGCCGCCCATCTGATGCCCCCATTGGGAGCGGGCGCGAACCTCGCGATGCTGGATGGCGCCGAACTCGCCGAGTCCATCGCCACCGGCCCCGGAGACCTGGACGAGGCCGTCCGCGCCTTCGAGGAACGGATGTGGGCACGGGCCGGCAGGTGGGCGAAGATCACGACGGCCGGTCTGGAACGCCTGGTGAGCCCGAACCCCGCCGAAGCCCTCGCCCTCTTCGACCAAGTCCAGCCATCCTGACTGCCAAGCGCGAGAGCACCAGGACCAACAGCTCGTCACGGTTTCACAGGAAAGTACGGCACCGCCGCGGTCCCTTCGGGCAAAACCACCCTTACCGACCTTGTTGGCGTGATGTCGTGGCTGACAAGCGGTGGTTGTCGCGGTGGCCGGTTGCTTGAGGTATGCGCAAGGGGGCGGGCTGACCCCAGAGCGACGGGTGTTTCGCGAGCACATCCGGACGCAGGCAGCCGGGTTGTTCGCTCTGGGACACGACAATGCCGCGGCCGGAGTTGCGTGTCAGCGTGCGGTCAATACAGCGGTGGCGCGAGGCGTGGGAGCATGGCGGAACGGCTGCGCCGGAGTCGAAGGGGCCGGCATCCAGGCCCAGACTGAGCGAGGCACCGTTCGAGGTGCAGGAGCTTGTCAAGGGGCCGGTGGCGCACGGGTGGCCGGACCAGACCTGGACGCTGTCGCGGATCATGACACTGACCGGCCGCCGGTTCCACAAGCGCCTGACTCTGTCGGCCATTGCGCAGATGCTGCACCGGCACGGCTTCAGCCTCCAGGCCCCTGCCCGACGCGCGATCGAGCGCGACGAGGAAGCGGTGAGCGGCTGGGTGAAGGAGACCTTGCCCGGGTGGAAATGCCGTGGCGGCGCTCGGGGCCTGGCTGTGCTTCGACGGCGAAGTCGGCTTCTCGATGGCGCCGCCCACCGTCCGCACGTGGGCCAGGCGCGGACACACACCCGTCATCCGGGTGCGAGGACGCTCCCAGCGCCGCTTCGCCATCGCCGCGCTGGCCTGCTACAAGCGGGGCGAGCGCTCACGCCTGATGTGCCGGCCCAAGCGGCAGGCCGATCACAAGCGGGGCGGCAGACGCAGTTTCACCTGGACCGAATACCGCGACCTGCTGACTGCCGCCCACCAACAGCTCGGCGCACCGATCGTACTCATGTGGGACAACCTGAACGTGCACAAAGACGCCCGGCTGCAGGCATTCATCGACACTCATGACTGGATCGCCTGCTCGCGGAGGCCCTGGCGGAGGGCGCGCACCTCATCGATGGATGTCTCGCCGAGACCGGCCACACCTTGACGACATCACGCCAACAGTGGCAGTAATCAGCCCATCAATGAGACACGCCCAAGCCCTTAACGTCCTTCTGCGTCCAGCACTCCTGCTGACGAGGGAGGCTGGACATTGAACGGCTCGTCAAACGCGCTGAAGGACGTGGTGGTGACGATTCCGCCGCCTCTGTAGACGGTCCTCAGCAGGTACGGCTTACCCTCAGTGGCCACATAGAAGGTGTACTTTCCTTCTTTGTCCGTCTTATCTGTAACGTGCAGCGCAACCGTCTCCCGGCCACCTAGGCGGGTTGCCTCGCCCTTCGTCACGTTGCCGAACGAGGCGAACGTCCAGGTGCACGCCGTCAATCCGTCGCCTGGCTGCGCCTCGTCGGCGGGTTCCTTCACCCACTGCTTCAGCCGAAGGCCGCCGATCTTCATGCCGCTCCAGTTCTTGAGGTATGTCTCGTCCGGACGGACGTAGTCGGTCTCACCGATCCGGATCTGTTCGAGGCTGCCGTTCTTGGCCCAGGTGGTCTTTGTCCTGCATCGGCTCTTAAGATCAGTGCTGAGTCGGGTCGCCACCGTGCCGTGGGCCGTGGTGTTGGTCGTCTCCACGGTCACGGAACGCAGTGCGCGCATTGTACTGTTGGCCTCGTCAAGCAAGTCGGCCGCGGACTTCGTAGCACCGCCGTCACCAGCCGCGCAGCCGGTGAGTACGGCCCCGCTCAGTAGACACGCCAGTGCCATAGTCATCGGAATCGCTCGCACGGGCCCCACTCCGTCTCCATATACACCGAATGGTCATGTTCATGATCGGCAGCGGGAGCCTACCAGCCCCGGCCGGGGCGGCAGAGGGCTCCTCGCCGCCGCCAGGACCAGGGGCGGTGCCACCCAACGGTCCGGTGGTCCAGCGAATGGCCCTAAGCCGGCATGGGCAGCGCGGCCGTGGGCACGTGCGTGTGCGGCTGGCGTGGTTGCTGGGCCGGCATCATCGGGCACGCCAGCCCGGCGATCGCGATGAGGTAGTCGAGGTACTCAGGCATCGCCCCATGTAGCCAGCGCTGGACAGTCCAGAACCGAGCGGCCTCCTCAGGGGTGTAGGGGGCGGTCTTGTTCCGTAGTTGCTGGGCCGCCGATACCACCTCGGGCAGGACCGCGAAGTGGCTGTCGTGCCCCGCGGCCGTGGTGAATTCAGCGGGCACGTCCAGCTCATTCACCTCGGCGTAGCGGGAGGCTGTGCCCTGGCGGGAATCGGCCGCGCGCACCGCCAGGACCACCAGCTGCACCCGGCAACCGGCCTGCCGGTACAGGGAGGCGCCGGCGATGAACCCGGCGGCGCTAAAGGGTGTTGCACAAGGCTCTGAGCTGGGCATCTCCCTGGTATGGCCGGGGTCTTAAGTGCCTGTTCCTGAGGTCAACATGACGTAGTGGTGATCGTGACGCTTGAACGAACGGCTCGTTGGTTTTCAAGGATGTGAGGACGATCGGGAGCGGCCAGGAACCGAACCGATGCAGCACACGTCTCCCGCACCATGATCTCCAACGAGCGCCAGGAGCACGCGAGTTCCACCGGACTCACCTCGTCGTCCGCGGTGACTGGGGATCGGCCGCGGGTCAACGACTACAACAGCTTCGCCGAGGCGTACACGGCCGAAAATGAAACCAACCTCATCAATGCCTACTACGAGCGGCCCGCGATGCTGGCCCTCGCCGGAGACGTCGGCGACCGACGGATCCTCGACGCCGGCAGCGGTTCCGGGCCTCTGTTCGCCGCACTGCGCGACCGTGGCGCCATCGTGAGCGGCTTCGACGCGAGTGCCGGGATGCTGGAGCTGGCCCGGCGGCGGCTCGGCGACGGTGCGGACCTGCAGGTGGCCGACCTGGGCAGCCCGCTTCCTTACTCTGATGAAACGTTTGACGATGTAGTCGCGTCCCTGGTGCTGCACTACCTGGAGGACTGGGGGGGCGAGCGCTGGCCGAGCTTCGACGCATACTCAAGCCCGGCGGTCGACTGATTGCGTCTGTCGACCATCCCTTTGCCATCAACCTCATGCACCGCCAGGCCGGCCGCGAGGCCGAGTACAAGTATTTCGACACCACCAACTGGACGGAAGAGTGGGCCATGGGCGGCCAGACCGCGCTGATGAGTATCTGGCACAGGCCGCTGCACGCGATGATCGAGGCCTTCACCGGGGCCGGCTTCCGGATAACGGTCATCAGCGAGCCAGAGCCTGATCCAGCCGCCCGCGAGCTGTTCCCCGAAGTCATCGCGGCCAAGCCGCGCTTCCTGTGCTTCCTGTTCTTCGTCCTGCAGGCCGACTAGTAGGACTCCGTTAGGTCTGTCGTGATCTTGGTGGTGTGTGTGTCCTGCTGGGCAGGGGTTGGTGGCAGATGGTGCAGATGCCGGTCCAGCACCTCAAGATGTCCTGGAGGGCGTCGAGGATCTGCTAGAGGGTGAGGCCGTTGTGTCGGTTTTGGGGCCAGCCGCTGCTCGGTGAGGAAGGCATGGGCGGCGGTGACCAGGGTGGCGTGGTGGTGCCAGCCGTTCCAGGAGCGGCCTTCGAAGTGGTCCAGGCCCAGGCCGTACTTGAGTTCCCGGTAGTCGTGCTCGATGCGCCAGCGGATCTTTGCCAGGCGGACCAGGTCCGGGATCGGGGTGTCGTCGGGCAGGTCGGACAGCCAGAAGCGGGTCGGTTCGTCCTCGCCGTCGGGCCATTCGGCCAGCAGTTGCACCGGGGGGCAGGATGCCGTCCCACCGGCCGTGCTCGGCCACCGCGGCTTGCTGGGCGAGCCGACGCGGGCGCACTCCGGTCGGCCGGACCCACATCGCGAGGAAACGGGAGGTCATCGGGGAGCGGGAGCCCTCCCGCCAGGTCACCTCCTGGAAGGCTTCCCATCCGGCGGCCGCGGCCAGTTCCGCCACCGTCAGTGGTGGCTGCCGGTAGCGGGGAACCGGTCGGCGGGCGTTCCCGGACCAGGCTGGGGCATCAGGGACTGCGTCATGCGGCTGGACGATCAGATCGCCGCGGATGCCGACCACGTACGCGTGTCCCCGCTCGGTCAGTGCGGCACGGAAATCCACGTTCTGGCCGTAGCCCGCATCGGCCACACCACTGGCGGCACCAGTCCCCATCCGGCCAGTTCGTCCAGGGCGTCCAGTGCGAGGCGCCACTTCTCCCGGTGTCCGACGTCTTCCGGCACGCCGGTCTGCCGGCGCCGGACGGTGTCCTTGGCCCATTCCCGCGGCAGGAACAGCCGCCAGTTCAACGGGCACGACGCCGTCTCGGAGACGGCGTGGACACTGACCGCGACCTGGCAGTTGGCCTGCTTGCCCAGCGCACCGCAGTACTGGTGGGCGACACCGACCGACATCCTGCCGTCCTTGGGGAACGACACGTCATCGACCGCCCAGGCGTCCGGGCCGACCTGTGGCACCATCCGCTCGGCGATCCGCCGACGCACCGGAACCGGATCCCACGTGGACTGGTTCACGAACTGCTGCAGGTTCTGCTCATTGCCGTCCGGCAGTCGCGAGGCCATGGCCTGGATGGACTTGCGGCGACCGTCCATCATCAGTCCCCGCAGATAGCAGTCGCTCTTGGCCCGCTGGTCCTTGCGCGGCACCGAGGCGAACACGTCCGCCACGAATAGCGCCAACTTCGCCCGAACACGGCTCACTTCATGTGCGTCCACACACTCACCGTGCCCCTGAACAAGGTCGCCACACAGACCTAACGGAGTTCTACTAGCCCGTCATGTCGGCGGTCTCGGCCGTGCTGGTGGTCTGCTGCTGTGGAAGCGCACCCGCTGGCGGCGCCTGCCGCACGGCCCGGTTGGCCGTGGTGAGGAGGGCCAGGATGAGCAGCCATGCTCCGCAGAGCCAGACCAGCGGCTTGGCACCCAGTGTGGTGATCAGCGCGCCGCCTGCGAGCGTGCCGATCGACAAGGCTCCCGTGGTGAGCGTTGAGACCGCGCTGGTTGCCCGGCCCCGCAGCTCATCGGGGGTGATGGCCAGTTGGTGGGTGGTCATGGCCACCGCATAGACCGGAGCCACCAGCGACTCGGCGGCCGCGACTGCTGCCAGCAGCAGCGGGTTGGGCGCGAGCGCGTACAACGGGAACATCAATGCCTCCAACCACAGCATCACCACGGCGATCCGGCCCAGCGGAAAGCGGCGCGTGGCCCTGTCCGAGACCAGCGCCCCCGCCATGGCACCGACCGCCGCGCCGCTGAAGATGACGCCGATCCACAGCGGCGGGGCGCCCATCTGCTGGGCGAGGGTGATGATCAGCAGATACCCCGCGCCGTAACGCACCTTGTCAGCGGCCGAGACCAGAGTGAGGAAGCGGATGACCGGCTGGCGCCAGAGCCAGCCGAGCCCCTCTCGGATCTCGGTGGTGAGTCGGGACGTCGTCCGTAGGTCCTGCCGGTCCACTTGGAATCGAGCACGCATCAAACGCAGCGATGCTGCGGACACCGCGAAGGAAACCGCGTTGACGGCGAACGGCACGGTCCGGCCGACGGCGTAGAGCGCACCGGCGAGTGAAGCTCCGAAGATGCCCACCGCGCTGGCGGCGGACTGCGAGTAGCCGAGCGCGGCGGACAGCTGTCGCGGACCAACCACGTTGGGCAGCGCCGCTGTGTTCGCCACCTGGCAGAGAGTGGCCAGGATCCCGGCAAGCACCGCTGTCGCATACAGCTGGGGCATGGTGAGCCTGTTCAGCCACAGTGCGACGGCGACGCCGGCGGTGAGCGCGGCCCGGCCGAGCTCACACCAGATCATGGTGGCTTTACGGTCCCACCGGTCGACCAGGGCGCCGGCGATCAGACCGAACACCAGGAATGAAAGGGTGCCGAGGCCGAGTACGAACCCGGCTTGGGTGGCCGACCCGGTGAGGGCCAGCACGATCAGCGGCAGGGCCATGAAATGAGCCTGGTCACCGATAGCAGAGACCAACTGACCGCTCAGCAGCAGCGAGAAGTCCCGGTTCCGGAACAGGCCGGGACCGCGAAGAGTATTCATTGGAATTACGCTCCGTAGCAGCTCAAGGGCACAAGAGTGACGTCAAAGCTGGTGCCCGAGCTAAGAAACACGGGGCGTAACAGACATGCGCGAACCGTAGACAGTGCCCGCGTCGGACTGCAATCGGTTTTTGGGAGATAGCCGTACCATCCCAGCGGCTTCACCCGAGTTCAGTCACCCCGACCACAGGGCTGTGCAGACCACGGGCCGCCGCCCGCGCAGCGCCTGACCGCGCTGACGCTAGTCCAGGATGCCGAGGGCGGTGTCCGGCCGGCAGTGGACACACGCTGGTACCTGACGCCGCAGCGCGTCGAGCGCCTGCTGCCGGGGCGCCGGGCGGCACCGCCCGCTCTTGGCCGCGGCCCAGCAGCCGCCGGTGTGAACGGCATCCACACTTCTGGCGATTGAGCCCGAACTGGATCAGCCATTTCGGCTTCGGCGGCCGGCGCTGCTCGCCCTGCCGCCGCTCGTACTCCCGGCGTTCCTCATCGGCGATCCACCGGTCGATCAGGGTCAGCTGCCGCGTGGTCTGCTGCTCGACGACGCGGCGGACGAACCGCAGCATGTCGAGACGGGTCAGCGGGGAATCGTCGTGCACTTGGGTGTTCCTCCGCGCTGCGCCGGTGTGTTTCGCCTTGCCCAGAAATCGAGCACACGCTCTAATCTCAGTGTGCACCGTGTAGAGCACCTCACCCACACGCAGAAGCGCATCCTGCGCTGCATCCGGCAGGCGATCGCCGACCCCGGCGAGGCACCGACGGTGCAGGAGATCGGGGACACGGTCGGTATGCGCAGCCAGTCCAGCGTCCTTCTCTGCACCTCACCCGAACGGGTGGTGCGGGGTATTCGTTTTGCCAAAGAGTTCTCCGTTCTGGATGGGCCGCCTTCATGGCGGGCTGGCGTCTGGCGACTCGCGTGCACCGCTGGTTACTGTCCGG
Source organism: Streptomyces sp. NPDC002076 (assembly GCF_053593835.1). Lineage (NCBI taxonomy): Bacteria > Bacillati > Actinomycetota > Actinomycetes > Kitasatosporales > Streptomycetaceae > Streptomyces > Streptomyces sp. NPDC002076. Next base: position 33,440 of record NZ_JBSFDI010000033.1, on the reverse strand, counting down.
GCAGGTGACTGAGGAGGACGCGTGGGGGAAACGGCCGCATACGAGGTCTGGCATGGCGACTCTTTGATCGGGGCGCTCTGGGACGTGAGCGTCGATCAACCGTGGATTCTCTGTCGGTTCGTGCCGGGAGTCGGCTGGGATGAAGTCAGTCCGCTCTTCGCAGCTCAAGAAGAGGCGCGACGCCAGCACTTTCCTCAGCACCTGATCGGGGCGATCGCCGCTGTGCGAGATCTCGGTGTGGAACTGCGGCCCGTGGCGGGCGGTGAGCCGATTCGCCCCTGGATGATCTACCTCACTGAGGGGCGAGCCAGCTTTCGGGACTGACCCCTGGTTGTCATCTCCCGTGCATGCGTGGACTCGGGATACCCAGGTCGACGGTCGGCCGCTTGGCTCGGCGTTGGGTCTCGTCGCGCTTGGCACGGAGGAATGTGAGGGTGAGGCCGATGCCTTCCGCCTCACCCACCCAGCCCTCGGCCTTGGCGCGTGCGCGGCGGTCGAGGAGATCAGTTTCCAACTCCGCGAGCCGGAGCAGCACCTTGGGGTTGACGGGCAGCATCGGGCACCGGACGCAGGCGTGCTCGAGCTGGCAGGGGGTGCCGTAGGGGCGTCCGCAGGAGCCGAGTTCGACCTTGCGGCGGTCGAAGTGTTCCTCGAACTCGGTCCATTCGTCGGGCGTGGTTTCTCGGTATTCGCCCGCGGGGCGGACCTGGCGCCGATGCTCAGGGTGCTTCTGATAGTGCCGGATCACGTCTTCGTCGAACACCGCTAATGGTGGAGTCGGGTATTGGAACTGTCCGAATGCCCCGCCCATGCGGGGACCTATGGGCATGGATGAGGGCTCTCAGCGGCTCGCGAAGTCCGTGACGGCTTGGTGAAGCTGTTCGAGGAAGCGGATCAGGATTGGTGCGGACATCTCGAAGTCGTCGAACCAGGATGGCGTGGTGGACCGGTGGACTCTTCCGTCACCATCGAGGGCGAACAGGATGCCTCCGCCGTCACTGCCGAACACGACGCCAGTGGCGTGATCGGTGACGCGGACGGGACCGTACTGGGTGATGTCGTTGAGTACCTGAGCAGGTGTGTGCACGAAGTATCCGTGGTCGATATCAGGTAGCGAGAGCTCGGCGATCGTGGCATAGAGGCTGATCAGCCCTTGGGGCATGTCCACGACCTCCTTGAGCCGTGCCGCCGCGGCTCGGCTCTCCTCATCGGCCAGGAGCACTTCGTCGTCGCCTGGCGGATAGCCGAAGGTGTCCTCGAAGGTGCAAAGCGTCGTCTCGAGTGCGGCGGTGATCTCCTGCTGCCAGGCGGTGAGCCAGTCTGCGGAGAGGTTCGAGGCGGTCATCGGGAGTGCGACCTCGTGAACAGGCAAGTTCCGTCAAGGACCATCCCCGCGGGCGCGGAGAGCACACTCATAACCATCCCCGCGGGTGCGGGGAGAGCAGTTTCGAACTCGGCGTGATCGTGCCCGAAATCAGGGACCATCCCCGCGGGTGCGGGAGCAGCCGTCGCCGAGATGCGTGTTGGTGTCAGCCGCTGGTGTCAGCCGTCGCACGTGGTGTTGACAGGGGCTGCCTGTTCCGACCTGCGCACCGTGGCACTCACCTCGAGATGTCGGCGAGGAGGGCAAGGACCTTGGGCCAGCCCTGCTCCTTGGCGACAGCGTTGCCGACGCGATTACCGCCCATGGATGGGTCAACTGTGCCTTCCGCGAGGAAAGGGAAGGTTCCGACACCGTGCCCGGCCCCCGGGTAGATCAGTGCCTGGTACGGATACCCGTCCTGGGCCGCGTGCAGCTCCCCGGCGATCGCCTTGACGTAAGTCGGTGATGGCCATAGCGAGTCGTCTGCGCCGGCGATGGCCAGCAGCGGTCCGCTGAGGTGGTCCAGCGGGATGCTGCCCTGGAGGATGGGATGCCCGTCCTTGGTCCAGGCGTTGCCCCCGCCGAATCCCTGGTTGACGTTGGACGACGGGGAGTAGACGACGACGCCGTGGATCAGCCGGGGATAGTCCTCGGCGAGGAGCAGGGCGGGTTCGCTGCCTCGGGAGTAGCCCATGGCGATGATGCGTGCGGGGTCCACGCCGGGCTGGGCTGCCAGCAGGCGGGCGGCCGTGGCGAAGTACTCCAGCGGGACGTTGCGCAGGGTGGCGGGCAGGCCAGGCTCCCCGAAGTAGCCCAGGGCCAGCGTCGGGTAGCCGTGGGAGGCCAGCAGAGCCGCCTCCCACTTCATGCTGACACCGCCTTCGGATCCGCCGAAGACCAACACGGCCGGATGCCGGGGAGTGCCGGGCCGGGGCAGGAACATCTCTCCGACGACCTTGTCGTGGGCCAGGGTGAGCGTTCGGGCGCTGACTCCCTTGGCCTCGCCTTCGCGGGTGAGCGTGCGGCTCGCCAACTGCCGCCCATGCGCCGTCACGGTGATCTTCACGGCGTACGAGGGGGAGGACTCAGGGGCATGGAGGGAGAAGTAGTCACTGTTCGGGTCGCCGGTAGGGGGTCGCATCGACCAGAACAGGCCCATACCGTCGACGGTGTTGTACGTCCCTGACACCGGCCTCGTCGTGGAGAGGTCAACGAGGCCGTGGTCGTCCGCGGTGAAGGTTGCCTGGCCGTGCCACACCTTGCCGTCGCGTGCGGTCGCCGACGACCCGACAGTGATCTCGTCGTGCGGCTCCAGACCGCTGATCCTCAAGTGAACGGCCTGATCCGCCAGAGCTATCGGCGCATCGACCCCGATGACCGCTCTGCTACTGGCTTGCGTCCCCGAGGAGCATCCCGCCGCCCCCCAGCCGATCACGACGGCCACGGCCAGGGCCGATCCCCGCAACCGCCGTAACGACATGTTGCCCCCCACCACCACCAGGAATTGATCCACCACACTGATCTTGAAGTGTCCGCCGAGTCAACCCTGGGGCCCATACGTGGGCGCGCGGGCGGCGGAGTCTTGATGCCCCGTACCTCGTGTAAACGTTGGCGCCCTAGTTTGGAGGGCACGTTGAGGCCGTTGGTGCCGACGTCCGCCGTAGAGGGTGATCTCGCCGTCGGACCAGCGGACCATGAGGTCGAACTGGTTCGACCCGGTGAAGTCACCCGCGGTGATGGTCTCCGCGTGGGTCCAGGTCGAGTTCGGGGCCAGCAACTGCCGTTCGGAGATGAAGTGGCCTTGGCCGTCGTTGGTGTAGAGGGTGACCTCGCCGTGGATCGTCGTCGGCGCGGCCTCGGAAGGCAGCAGCGAGCAGGGGACGAAGTGATGGACGACCTCGACCGCCGCCGCCGGGATCTCGACGGCCGGGTCGGTGATCTCGAGAGCGAACAGGGAAGCCTCTCACGCGAGTTCGGATACACCGAGGACCTGGACCACGAGCTGAGCAGCATCCGCAGTGCCATCAGAAGCTGCGAAGACAAGGTCGAGGAAGTCGACGAAGGGCTCCGCGACCGCGTCGACGACGCCGAGCGGACCGTCGCCCGCCCGGTGCAGCAGATGCGGCTCCTTGAAGGCCAGCTCATGTCCTCCGGCGGTGCCCAGGACGCGGATCTCGACACCTTCACCAAGGACCAGCATCACCTTGCTCGCAGCAGGAACGCGGCCGGCAGGCCCGCAGCCTCCTGCTCAGCGACCACGAGCGCTCCACCTTCCAGCATCGGCTGCGGTATCACCGCGAGAGCGCCGAAAAGTTCCGTGCACTGCGCACCAGGGTCATCGACACGGTGGGCGCGTTGCTCTCCACGCGGTACGGCTCCCGTGCGCACGCCGAGGCCGCCGGAGGACTCCGTGAGGCGCTCGCCAGCGAGCGGCAGCTGCGCCAGGACCTCGAACGGCAGGCACGGCTGGCGGCGGAGGCCGAAACCGCCTTGGCCGCGGACGCCAAGACGCGCGCCGACAAGCAGTCGGTGATGGCTGCCGCGGCGAGGGCCGAGAAGCGCCTCACGCCGGAACTGCGTAGCCGGCTGGCAGATGCTGTCAGCGAAAGGGCCCTGCTGCCCGTCTGGTTCGTCACCGTCTTCGTATCAGCGCCGCCGACCAGGGCCACTCAAGAGTGGCTGGAGACCGCCACTGAGGTGCTGCTGTATCGCCTCACCTACGGCGTCACCGATCAGGTGGTCGCCCTCGGCGCCAAACCGTCAGACACCGATCAGCGTCGACGAGCCTGGTACGACCGGCTGCACGAGGTTCTGCGGCGCTGGTAAGGGTGCTCCTGACGGACCGGTGCTTCCGGTCTGTCACGATTTCTCAGGCCGTGCGCGAAGCTTCAGGAGGAGCAGGCGGAGGGATGATCCGGTTGCCGGTGGTGGTGTCGGCGAAGATATATCGATTGGTTGGCTTCGTGCACCTCCAGTAGCAGCGTTTGTTGGTGAGTTCAGGAGACGCCGGGCGTGTGGGCGCATCAGGACCGAGTACCAGGGCGTCCTCGACGAAGCCGAAGACGCAGGCGGCCACACCCCCGGAACACACGCCGCGTAATGAACCTGCACATCGACGTCCCCTGGCTCCTGCGGGTCGCGGAGATCGCGGGGGCTGGGGATCCCGCCCCCCGAGGACTACGGAGTGCCGGTGGCCGCGGTCGCCGCTCACCGGTCCGAGCTGCTGGACCAGCATGTCCACGACGGCCCCTACGCCCGCGCCGCCGCCCTGGTGCACATCCTCGGCCGCTGCCGATGGCTGGAGCGCTCCAACATGGCCGTGGCCGCTGCGACGGGCGTGATGTATCTGGAGGCTTCTGGGTTCCCGGTCAAGCCCGCCAGGGAGGATGCCATCGCCCTGCGCGACCTGTTGAGGGATCCCGCCCGCACTGCTGCGAGGATCGCCACCCTGCTGCGCGGCTGGCCCAGGGCGACCTGAATCCCCAGCCGAGCGCGGGGCTTGCGCGAAATCCTGCGCGGTATTTTGAGGAGCGTCCATCTCGGCGCTGGGGGACTTCGGCTGGGGGATCTCGGACGTGGTCATCGGTGACACCTGGGGATGAGTAGGCGACACCTTTCCATTCGAGCCAACTCGTCGCGTCGTTTCGGCCAACGTCACTGCCGCCCAAGGCTGCGCCGGACAGGGGCGTTGCATCCGGCACCCCCCGCGGCTCCCTTCCACGTGTGGATCTCAGCACGTCTGAAAAACGTGCGTTCGGCAGACCCGCTGTGTCGTTGAGCTGGGCGACGTCGAACTCTCGCGCGACTTCTGGGGGACATGTTGGCCTCGGCTCACGAAGAAGCACCGGCAACTAGCGGACCACTCGACTCCGACTCCTCCATTCCGGAGCCGGAGAACGCATCGGTCCTGATCGTCAACGATCGCAGCGAGTACCTGCTGCACCTGCGAGATCAAGTCCCTGGCATCTGGGAGCCGGGAGCGTGGTCCCTGCTCGGCGGGGGGCGTGAGCCCGACGATCGGTCCCTGGAGGAGACAGCCCGCCGGGAGCTGTGGGAGGAAGCCGGACTCGTGGTACCGGTTCTCGAGCCCTTCCGACAGGAGTGCGTGGCGGGCCCCGACGGGGCGAGCGCGCCCATTCAGGTCTTCGTGGCCCGCTGGAACGGCGACCCTGAGGCTCTTCACCTCACCGAAGGGATCATGCTGCGCTGGTTCGCCCCGGAGATCATGACGCGTTTGCGGATGAGCCCATCGACCCTCGACCTGGTGCGCGACCACGCCGTGCGTCAGCCGGCCGGCCCGCAGGCCGCCGCACCGGATCCTGCTGCCCTGCCCCCGGCGCGGCGGCATGTTCCGAGCACAGACCGCGGTACCGTCCTCAACGTGGTCGGGGTCCATCTCTACCTTGAGAACGTGCAAGGCGAAGTCCTGCTGGGCCTGCGCCACCCCGACTCCGCGTACGCCGGCGACACCTGGCACTTCCTGGCCGGGCATTGTGAGCAGGAAAGCGCCATCGCGTGCCTCGTGCGGGAGGCGTACGAGGAAGCGGGCCTGCTGATTCGCCCCGAGGACGCGGAGCTCGTGCACACCGTGCACCTCTGTGACGTGCGGGGCACCCAGCCGCGCCTGCAGCTGGTCTTCCGCGTACGGCGGTGGCAGGGACAGCCGGTGATCCGCGAGCGCGACAAGTGCCTGGCCTGGCGCTGGTGGAGCCCGGGTGCCTTGCCGGAGCCGATCGTGGCCTACACCCGCACGGCTATCGAACGCTCCCGCGAGGGTCACCGGTACACCGAGATGGGGTGGGCATGAGCCCTGGTCGTTTGGCCGCCGGTTCGGGGCAGCCTGCGAAGCGTGCCGCCGCCGCGCGGGCGGCGATGGTCGCCCGGCTCGAGACCGCGGGGGATCTGCGTCCCGGCCCTGTACGCGAGGCGCTCCTCAGCTTGCCGCGGGAGGATCTGATGCCGCAGGCGTACGTACGGCGCAGCCGGCCGGAGGAGAAGCCGCCGCGCTGGGACTTGCTGGACTGGGCGACACCCTCGCACCGGGAGGAACTGATCGATGTGCTGTACAGCGGGGAGAGCGTGCTGATTCAGCACGACGGTGAGCCGATCCTCGGCCGCATCCCAAGCCCCCGGTGCGGGGGCTCGATCACCTCGATGTCCAGCACAGTCGGGATGACCGCGGGCCTGCTGCACGAGCTGGAGCTGCGCCCGGGCGACCGTGTCCTCGACATCGGCACGGGCGCCGGGGTGACCGCGGCCGTGGCCTGCCGCATCTGCGGCGACGCGGGCATGGTCACGCTGGATCGGGACCGGCACATCACGGCCGCGGCACGCGCCCGCCTGGCCGTCCTCGGCTACCGGCCGACCGCAGTCAGCGGCGACGGCGCGGCCGGTTGGGCCGAGCGTGGTCCCTACGACCGCGTCTTCGTCTCCTACACGGTGCCGTGCGTCCCGCTCGCCTGGATCGAGCAACTCGCCCCAGGGGGACGAACACTGGTCAACGTCAGCGGCACCTCGCCGTCCTGGCCCGGCCTCGCGGTCATCACCCGCAGTGGGAGCGGGGAGGTCCGGGGCGAGTTGCGGGGGGTTCGGTTCGGGCACCGGCCCGGCCACGGGTTCGAGCGTGTCTTCATCTCGCGGGCGTTCCTGGACCGGATCGAGGCCTGCGACGGCGGCCGCACGTTCCGCAGCCGCCAGACGCCGCCGCCCGATGAAGCGCGCGCCTTCTGGATCGCCGTTGACCATCTGCGACCCGGCCTGGTCCGGAACTGGAACGCCGAACACCTGGTGATCGGGGCGCCGGCGTGCGGATCCTGGCTCACTGCTCGCGCCGCCGGGGCCGGCGAGTGGGATGTCGTGGCCTTCGGGCCCCGGGACATCTGGGACGAGCTGCAGAGCGTCGCTGCCCGCTGGCGGGCGGCCGGTGAACCCACGTGCTACCAGCTCCACTTCGATGCTCACGGCGAGCAGTGGGTCAGCGCGGGGACCGACCGAGCGGGGCTGGCCTGGTCCCTGCCCAGCCCGGTCGGTGCAGGCCTGCAGCACGCCGCCGCCCACGAGGCGGACGCCCCACCACGGGAAGCCCCGCCTCATTCCGTCCCTCCGCAAACAGCATTTCGTCGGTAGCCGAGTACCCTGAAGGGGCAGCCGAGTGCCAACGACTCGGCTGCCCCCTTCGGCGCCTTCACGGCGCCCAGCGTCGCCATGAACGCCGTGGCGTGTGGGGGGCTTGTTCGGAAGTCCTGCGCCGCAGATCAGCGCTTATGGGTGGGAACTGCGGGAGACCCCTCGCTCACGATGTCAACCTCTACCGAGACCGCAACACGGTGGAGCGGGCCATCAGCAAGATGAAGGACTGGCGGGGCATCGCGACCCGCTACGACAAGACACCCGCGAGCTACCTTGCCGGACTCCACCTCCGCGCAGCGACCATCTGGATCACCAGCCTCTTGGCAGCCGATTGATCAGCTGCAGGCAGACCGAAGTTCGCCTCGGGGCACCATCGGGGATGCAGGAAGCAGGTGCCATGCCCCCTTTCGAATTGGACAGGTCTCACTCATCCGCTTCACCAGTCCCGCGCAGGGCCTGCTTGGCTGCACTCCACCACGCGCCATCACCTGATTCTGTACGCGAGATTGGACAGCAATTGTTCAGCACTTCGGACGGCACCGATCGCTGGCCCCGTTCGATTTCGTGATCAGGGACAGTCGGGAACGGCCAGTGGGTGCCGACCGCATGACCGGAAAAGCCATGGCTCGGCGCGCGTGCCGGAAGCTAGTTTCAGATGATGCGGATCTTGCATCTCTCTGACACTCATCTCGACCGCTCTGGCGGTCCCGACGCCGACGGGGCCGACGGCACTGCCGCACTCCGCTGCCTGCTTGCCGAACTGGGCCACCTTCGCGACCTCGACGCAGTAGTGGTCACGGGCGATGTCGCGGACGACGGTTCTCGCGAGGCATATGCGCGGGCGCATGGGCTCCTGTCCAGATATGCCGGCCAACGAGGGGCGGACGTCTTCTACACGACGGGCAACCACGACGACCGCACCGCATTCGCCGACGTACTCGGCAGCGGCCACGTCCAGCCCGAGGCGGTGTACGAGGGAGCGGCGGGTGAGCGAGCAGGGGCAAGCACCATCGACGGATGGCGGCTGATTACGCTGGACACGCTCGTTCCGGGCAAGGGTTACGGTCGACTGGACCGTGGTCAACTCGACTGGCTCCGCGAACTACTCAGCAGCCCGGCACCGTTGGGCACCGTCCTGGCCTTCCACCACCCGCCGGTCGCCCTGGACGTCGACGTCCAGCGGGCGCTGGGCTTGCAGAACGATGCAGAGCTGGCCGAGACCATACGTGGAACCGACGTCCAACTCATCTTGAGCGGGCACTTCCACCTGCAGATTCTGGGGCACCTGGAACAGGCAACCGTCTGGGTGACGCCCGGCGTCGTCAGCCGCATCGATCTGACGGCTCGGCCCGGCACCGAGCGTGCTGTCCACGGCCCGTCAGCCTCCCTCGTGCAGCTCGGAACACCCCACGGGCCACTTATCCACACGCTGCATGTCCGTGATCCGCGCATGGGTGAGACGGTCTACGAGGCCGACGAGGAGGAGATGCGCGAGGTCATCGAGAGGCTCGGCCCCTCTGCGGTGAACCCGAACTGAGCCCAGGGCTCCGCTCCGCCGCTCACTGGCTTGCTGCGGAGGGTCGGGGCGATCATGGTGCCGCACTGGCGGGAGGGGCTCGGTGGATGCGCTGCCGGATGTGTACCGGGACATCGTGGAGGTGGTGGTGGACGCGTCGACTCCGATGCAGGCGAAGCAGATCGTGCCGCGGATCGGGCTGCCGGCGGTGACGGCGAAGATCGAGGGGACGCGGGGGAAGCTGAAGCGGCTGGTGGAGCGAGGCTGGCTGAGAGAGCCAGGGGATGTTCGCGCTGGCCCACCGGGCCATGGTGGAAAGCGGCGAAGAGGGCAGAACGATAATGGCTCTTCTTTCTACCTTCGTAGGTGCCAACCAAGACATAGCGCAGAAAGAAGAGCGCGATGGAACCCTACGACCCCTTCGATGCCATCGATGAGTTCGCTGCCGCAGTCAGCGCCTTCGGCTGCCTGCAAGGCGACTTGGCCGACCCCGCGATCGCACGGCTGGCGCATCACGAGGTGGAGGAGCTGATCGAGGAGCGGGTCCGTGAGCTGCAGCGCCTGTTATTCCAGCGCCATCTCGACCTGCGGGCTCGCCGGGAGCGCGCGCAGCCCCGCCCGACGGCTGTGGTGACCGGGGCGGATGGGCCGGTTCGGCCGCGCTGGGAGACGGGCCATCACCGCGAGCTGGCCTGCGTGTTCGGAACGGTCACCGTCGAGCGGTGCGCCTGGCGGCAGAAGGGGCTGCCCAGCGTCCACCCTGCCGAACGGGCCCTTGTCCCTGCCCGCAGGCCGCCACTCGCACGGCCTGCGCCGACTGGCGGTCGCCGAAGCAGTCCGCGGTTCCTACGACCAGGCCAAGGCGTCGATCGAGAGGCGATGCGGGAAGGTACTGGGCAAACGCCAGGCCGAATACCTCGTTACCGAGGCGGCCCGGGACATCGACGCCTTCTATCAGCGCCAGATCCCGCTGCCGGCGACCGCCGACGCCCTCCTGGTCCTGCAGTTCGACGGCAAGGGCATCGTCATGCGGCCCGAGGCCCTGCGGCCCGCCACCCTCAAAGCCCACAGGGCCGCCCGGCGGGCGATGCGCACCTGGCTCGCTCCGGGCGAGAAGCCGCACCGCAAACGGATGGCCAACCTAGCCTGCGTCTTCGACGCCGATCCCGCGCCCCACCGCTCCCACGACATCATCGCCCCACCCGAGGGCCGCAGCCGCGAACGAAGATCCCGGCCCGGGCCGAAAGCCTCGGCGAAATGGCTGACCGGCTCGGTCGTCCACCCGCCCGAGCACACCATCGTCGCCGCCTTCGACCAGGCCGAAGCCCGCGACCCCCACCTGGCCGTCTAAGGCAATCCCCACACGCTGCTGATGTGCGTCTACAACCGCGACAAGGCCCTGTGCCACCGCGGCCTCGAGGACACCCCTAGCCTCGACCAGTGCGTCCCCGCCTGCGCGAACATCGCCCGCACCGATCAGCACGCCGCCGGCCTCCGTCGCCGCGCCACCGCGCTTGACCAGCAGGCTGGTCACGCCCCCGGCCCGCTGGGCGAGCGACTGCCCGACAACGCCACCCGGCTGCGCGACCTCGCCAACGCCCACCACCGCACCCGCTCCACCCTCCAGGACGGCATCGCATGAGCCCCGCACCCGACGAACGCGACCGTATTCGCGCGGTCATGGACCGCATCCTGCAGGGAACCGCGCAGCACTCCAACGGCGCGCTGACGATCGTCGCCGTGGCCCAGTAAGTCGGCGTACCGCGCAACGCGCTCACCCAACGCCGCCTGGACCTCAAGAACTACTTCTACGCGCAAGTGAGGGCGAGCGGGCAGACGCCGGACTCTGAGATCCGCCTGCGCCGGCAGATCGGCAGACTGAAGGAGCCCCGCGCCAAGGACGCCACCGAAATCGCCCAGCTGCGGACGGACGTCGAGCATCTCGTCCGCGTCGTCAGCCAACTGACCACGCACAACGACAGCTCCTCCACGCGCCGTCCCAGCCCAATCCTCCGGTCCGGGCCCGACCGACCCAGCCACCCCGAGACCGGGGCCACTGAGCTGCCGGCATCCCGCGCCGTCGAGCACGGTCCAGCGCTACGAGAGTTGAGTCGCCCCGCGCCGCTACAAGGGGAATGACCCAGATACGCCAGAAACCCGCCACGGGATGATCTTGGAGTCCGGATGGCCACCGACGAACCCGGCGCCTCCGACCCTCACCTGGACGTCGACTTCACTCTGATCCGCGGCGACGGCCCACCGACCGGCGGATTCAGCCAGGCCGCGTGAGTCAGCCAAGGGCCAGTTGCCTGAGCTGGCCGGGCGCGTGTCGGCGAGCACCTCGCGGAGCCCTGGCACCGCGTCCGAGGGCTGATCGCGGGAAGCGGGTTGAGGTCACAGCAGTCGGTCGACGAGCCCGTCGATGTAGTCCGGGGTGAGCGGGACGATGCCGAACAAGACGCGGATATACATCGGGGCCAGGATGTGGTCCAGCACGTCGAACGCGTCGGGTGCGTGCTCGCCACGGTCGCGGGCGCGATCGAGCATGGACTGCAGTTGCCGGGTGCGTTCGGCGCGGAGGTCGGCACCAGCCTGCAGGCCCTGCTGGCCGCCGCTCGACAGGGCGACGGCCAGGTGCAGCACCGCTGGACCGTCGGGTCCGGTGATCTCGCGGGCCACTTGGGCCGCGTAAGTGCGCAGGTCGCCGGCGAGGCTCCCGGTGTCGGGCATCGGCGACTGCGCATTGAGGCGGGTGAGCGCCACGTCGGTGAGCAGGGTTTCCAGGCTGCCCCACCGGCGGTAGATGCTGCTGTCCGCTACGCCTGCGCGGGCTGCGACCTCGCCGACGGTGAAGTTGCCGTAGCCGCGCTCACTGATCAGCTCGGTGACGGCCTGGTGCACCTGCGCGCCGACGCGGGCGCTGCGCCCGCCGGGCCGCCGGGCTCGCTGTCGCTCGTTCATGCCCCCACCTTAACGCAGTTAAGACTTGCGTTTGTGAGGCGATCCTCCCTACAGTCGCCTAACGCAGTCACTGACTGCTTTAGGGCGCTCAGGTGTATCGCCACCCGCTTCGACCGCGACCGGGCGCAACTAACGAATGAGGGGGATCCCATGGCTGCATCGCATGCGACCGTAGGCAGTCGATCAAACCGGGCCGTGCTGCTCACGGTGACCTGCCTAGGCCAATTCATGGTCCTGCTCGACAACACGATCGTTGGGGCGGCACTGCCCGATATGCAGCACCGGCTGCACGCTCAGCTGACCGGACTGCAATGGATCGTCGACGCGTACGTACTGCTGGTCGCCATGCTGCTGCTGTCCGGCGGTGTCTTCGCCGACCGATTCGGCCGCAAGCGGGTGTACCTGACCGGCGTGGCGGTGTTCACCGCTGCGTCGCTGCTGTGCAGCCTCGCGCCCTCGCTCGCCTGGCTGGTCACCGGCCGGGTACTGCAGGGCATCGGGGCCGCGGCACTGAGCCCTGCCTCGCTCGCCCTGCTCGCCGCCGCCTATCCCGTGCCGCAAGAACGAATCAAGGCGATCGGGCTGTGGGCCGGACTCAGCGGAATCGGTCTGGCCGCAGGCCCCGTGGCCGGGGGCGTGCTGGCACAAGCCTTCGGCTGGCCCGCCATCTTCCTGGTCAATCTGCCCATCGGCGTGGTCCTGCTGCTGGTCGGCCTGCGCGACCTCGGCGAGTCCCGCAACCCGAGCGCCCCCGCGATCGACATCCCGGGCACGGTGCTGTCCGTTCTGGCGGTGGGGGTACTGACCTACGGGCTGATCGAGGGGGGTGCCCGCGGCTGGACCTCACCGGTCATCCTGGGCAGCTTCGCCGCCGCGGTGATCCTCCTCGCCGCCTTCGTCGCCGTCGAAGCCCGTCGTTCCGCTCCGATGCTGCCGCTGCGGCTGTTTGGGCAGCGCCTGTTCACCGTGTCCAACACCGCCATGGTCGTGGTGGGGTTCGCGCTCATGGGTTCGTCGTTCTTCTTCTCCCAGTTCTTCGTGTATGTCCAGGGCAGCTCAATCCTGCTCGCCGGACTGCAGACCCTGCCGGTATCCCTCGCCATGGTGATCGTCAGCCCGTACGCGGGCCGACTCGCCGCCCGGTACGGCTTCCGAATCGTGGTCACTACCGGCCTGGCCCTGGCCGGCCTGGGACTGCTGGCGCTCGGCATGGTGCACGCCGACACCGGCTACGGGAGCGTGTGGTGGCGGCTGGGACTCGTCGGCATCGGCTTCGCACTGGCCATGTCCCCACTGACAGGCGCCGCCATCCAAGCAGTCAGCCCGCAGGAAGGCGGCCTCGCCTCAGGCATCAGCAGCACCACCCGGCAGATCGGTGCGGTGCTCGGCGTGGCGGTGCTCGGAGCCATCGTCCGCACCCGGCAATCCGGCGGCGCCTCCTTCGAGACCGGCCTCAACAGCGCCTTCCTCGCTGCCGGCGCCATCACTTTGGCCACCGCCGTGTTCACCGGCCTGTGGCTGGCGAGGTCCAAGCCCGCGGCAGGCTCCGCGGCGCCGCAACGTTCCAATGATCCAGGTGCGGCCACCACCTCGAACGAGGCATCCGTGAACAGCCGTTGACAGTAACAACCGCCTTGGCCGGGAGAAGCGGCTGCGCGCCGAGGGCGTCGACATCACCATGCCGCTGCCGAGGACCCCTGGGCGAACGCGACTTCCAGGTCACCGACCCCAGCGGTGCGATGGTCCAGTTCATCGAGTGGGTCACCCCGCCCAGCCCCGATAACACCTGAAGCCCACCGGGCCAGGGTGATCCGACTCTGGCCCGCCGACGCCCCACCAGGGCCGTGTGCGACATCCCGCAACCACGCAAAGGACCTCGACCTTGTCCCCTGACCCGACCACCGTGCACCCGCTGCCCGCTCACGACCGCGTGGTGTTCCTCAACCCGCTGGTCACCTCACCGAACATCTCCGTGGGCGAGTACACCTACTACGACGACCCGGATGGCGCCACGGACTTCGAGGACCGCAACGTCCTCTACGCCTACGGGCCGGAGCGCCTCACCATCGGCAAGTACTGCGCGATCGCCACCGGAACCACCTTCCTGATGGCCGGCGCCGAGCACCCGGCGATGGGCGTCTCGACGTACCCCTTCACCATGTTCGGCGGCAGGTGGGCCGAGCAGACGCTGGACATTGTCACCGGCATGCCCAGCCGCGGCGACACAGTCGTCGGCAACGACGTCTGGTTCGGGTACCGGGCGACCGTCATGCCCGGCGTACGGATTGGCGACGGCGCCATCATCGCGGCTGGCGCCGTAGTCACCGCCGACGTCCCGCCGTACACGATCGTCGGCGGCAACCCGGCCAAACCGATCCGGCAGCGCTTCGACGACGCCGACGTCGAGCGGCTGCGGCGCGCAGCCTGGTGGGACTGGCCCGCCGAGCTGGTCACCGAACACGTCCGCACCATCATGGCCGGAACCCCGGCCGACATCGCGCGCATCGCCACCGAGCACGGACAGGGGAAATCCCTTTGAACCACGTGCCCCAGACATCCATCGAACAGCACACAGTGGCCGACCATGCGGCCGGACCCTACGCGCTTACCACGGGACCGGACGGCGCCCTGCACGCACAAGACAAGTAGACAGCGTCTACGGGCGATGGTAGACACTGTCTATGACTGATGAGGGCTCCCTTCGGGAGCGGTTGATCGATGTCGGGGTCAACCTCGTGCTGACCGAGGGCTCCGCGTCCGTGGGCCTGAGGGAAATAGCCCGTCGAGCGGGGGTGTCGCACGGGGCGCCGCGTCGGTACTTCCCCACGCACCACGCGCTCTTGTCGGCTATCGCCCGTCGCGGCTTCGAGGACCTCGGAGCCCGGTTCGAGGCCGCGGTCGCCGGCACGACCACACCGCGCGGCGAGCTGGAGGCCCTCGCGCGCGTGTACGTCGGGTACGCGTTGGAACGCCGCGGCATGTTCGAGCTCATGTGGCGGCACGACCTGCTCGACAGCGCGCCGCAGCCACCTGACCAACCGCGGCTGCGCGAGTCGACCCTCCCGCTGTTCGGACACATCACCGAACTCGTCGCCCGATGCCGATCGGAGCGGGCTGCCACGCAACGCACCGACGGGCAGGACGAGGCCGCACCGCCGCCTGCCGTGACCGCCGCCGCCCTGTGGTCGAACCTGCACGGCATCGCCCAGCTGTGGGCCTGGGGCAGTCTGCAACTCGCCCTCGGGGCCACACCGCTGGGCGGTGACCCTGGCGACGACCAACGCGAGCGGCTCATCACGGCAGTTCTGGACGCGCATGTTGGCCCGGTGGCCTCATGACAGCGTTCGTACAGCGGCAGCTCGCACTTCTGGTCAGCGTGGCCGGCGCAATGATCGTCGCGCTGGACGGCACCCTCCTGCTCGTGGCACAGCCCAGCCTGCAGCGTGATCTCGGCGCGAGCATGGCGCAGATCCAGTGGACGAGCACCGGCTATCTGGTCGCGGTGGCCGCGTTGCTCGTCATCGCCGGGCGCCTCGGGGATCGGTACGGGCATCCGCGCCTGCTGCTCGTCGGCGTCCTCGGCTTAGGGGCCGCCTCCGCCGGGATCGCGCTCGCGCCGACCGTCGGCTGGGTGATCGTCCTGCGCGCGGTGCAGGGCGGGTTCGGCGCGCTCCTGCAGCCTGCGACGCTGGCGCTGCTGCGGCTGGCGTATCCCGCGGACCGGCTCAGCACGCCCATCGCCATCCGCACCAGCGCGATCGCGGTGGCGGGGGGGTCCGGTCCGATCCTCGGCGGTGTGCTCGTGGCACATCTGGGCTGGCGCGCCGTGTTCTGGGTCAACGTGCCTGTCGCGTTCGTCATCGCCGCTCTCGTCCTCGCCCTGCGGACGCCGACACCTGAACATGCCAACTCCTCGCGGCTCAACCTCACCGGTGCGGGCCTGCTCGCGATCGCACTCGCACTCCTGGTTCACACCCTGGCCAACGTACCCGCGCGGGGGTGGACCGCCCCGCCGACGCTGCTCGAACTCCTCACCGTCACAGGCATCGCAACGGTCCTCGCCTGGCACGAACGCCGCACCACGCACCCGGTCATTCCGCCGGCCGTGGCGCAGTCCGCACCCGTGACCGCGTCGATGGCAATCCTGCTGGTCACCACCGCCGGCCTGTTCGGAGCACTGTTCAGGGCCACGTTCTACCTCCAGGACACACTTCACCTCGACCCGCTCGCCAGCGGTCTGCGCGTCTTTCCACTGACCGCGCTCATGGTCCTCGGCGCACCAACCGCGGTCGCCGCACTGCGCCGGTACGGTGCGCGCCGCACCGCGATCGCCGGTACGGCACTCGTTGCGGTCGGCATCGCGGGGCTGTCCCGGCTCGGTCCGACCAGCCCGTGGATGGCCATGACCGCAACCTTTGCCGTCATCGGTGCCGGGTTCGCCACCGTGATGGTCACTGCCACCGGGACCGTCGTCGGCGACGCGCCGCCCGGGTACGCCGGGGTCGTCGGTGGGCTCAAGCAGACCGCCATGAACATCGGGCCGACCCTCGGTATCGCCGTCGCGGCCAGCGCAACCGGGTCCGCTGTTTCAACGATGAGCCCTGCCCTGCTGGTCCTGGCCGCACTCGCCGCCCTCGGCCTGCTCCCTGCGTCGCAGCTACCCCGGCGCCCGGCCTACCAGGAAGGACACGGCACGACCTCCACGTGCCCGACGCAAGCACCAACACCGCAGGCGTCACCGGCTCGACACACAAACAATTGAACAACCGCCGTCCATACCCAGGCTGATCCGGTCACATGCCAGACCGGTCTTCAGTGTCGGCAAACTACCGTCTGCCGACACTTCGGCCCGTGCTCACGAACCCGCAGGTGAGCAGTGTCGGTAACTCGCTTCGGAAATCAACGTCGGAGAACGGTTCTTCGGCTCGTTTCCGACAATGCTCATCGACCCCGATCGTCAGATCGACGGACTACTCCGCCACGGCGTCGACCGCGACAACATCCACGTCGACGTCGCCAGCGGCGCGAAGTCGTCCCGCCCGGAGCTCGACCTCGTCATGCAGCTGCTGCGCGAGGGCGACACCTTGAAGGTCACCCGGCTCGACCGGCTCTCCCGCTCCGTGCTGCACCTGGTGACGGGCGAGCGCGGCATCGGGCTGCACGTCATTGAGCAGGGCATCGACACCGCCACGATGGAGGGCCGCGCAATGTTCGGGTACGGAAGCTGAGCCCCGGACACAGCACGATTCTCAGGAGGCCGCGCCACCACCCGAACTCGCCCGTCCGCGATGCGCTGATCGGCCACCGGCAGGCCGTCTGCCAGGGCGAGAGTCCGCTGGATGCGCACATGCTGTTCCTGCTCGCCCTCGTGAAGGGCGCCCAGCTGAGCGGGGAGTTCGGCCTCAGCTGGAGCCGGCTGGGAAAGCTGGGCGTGGTCGACGGTGTGGGGCCGGCGGCTCATCTCCCCGAAGACCTGCGGGACACGAGTATCGTCCTCGGCGCCTTGTTGCCGCCTCGGGAGAACAGCGGATCGGGCCCCCGCGTAAGTGAGTACACGGGTGTAGCATCCCTTGCCGGTTGGAGTGGGCAGGTCATGCGCGGCTGGACCCGCGACCCGGCCCTGGCTGTGCACCGACCGCAAGCATCCTGGCTGGCGGACCAGTTGACGTCTAACCATGCGATGAGAGGCGGTCGAGCCACTCGCCCAGGAGGTGTTGTTCTGCGCCACTCAGTGCCGTCTGCTCGGGCAGCAGAGCGCGCAGGGTCCGGGCGGCATCGGCGGGGCCTGCGCCTTGCACGGCAGGCTGCTGGTGGGTGACGGCGGTGACCATCGATTCGCGCATGGCGGTGAGCAGAGCGGGGTCGCGCTCGTCCTCGGGCAGTGAGAGCCAGGTCAGCACGGCGCCGCGTGCGGTGGCGTGGATGAGGGCGGCCGCGAGTTTCTCGTCGACGCGTAGCCAGCCGCCGGCGGCCAGGCGGCGGATGCGCCCCATCAGGATCTGCATGCCGGCCTGGAAGGCGGCCGATGTCGTGCCGCGTTTGGGTTCGCCGTACATCAGCACGTACAGCGCGGGGTTGGCTAGTCCGAACTCGACGCTGAGGTCCCAGCCCGCGCGCAGGTCCTCTACCGGGTCCAGTTCCTCGCCTACCAGTTGCTTGGCCGCGAGGAAGGTGGCGTAGCCGTGGTCCGCCACCGCCTCGAGCAGGCCGTCCTTGTCGCCGAACAGGCGGTAGATCACCGGCGCCTGCACCCCGGCCGCCGCCGCCACCGCGCGGGTGGTGACCGCGTCGCGCCCTTCGCGCGCGAGCAAGTCCGCCGCGGCGTCGACCACCCGCTGCCGGACCGGCTCGCGAGCGGCCGCACCGACCTCCGACTCGGCGGCCGGTCGCACATGCCCACCAGGGCTTAACCCAAGGGCAGCAACGGCCCCCACAACCAGACGTACCGTCAGCCAGTCATCGCTCGAACAACTTGACAACGCCCCGGGCGCCCTTGCCCTGTGCCCCTGCCGGATCAGCCCGGCGCCACGAATCCCGACTCGTACGCCGCGATCACCGCCTGCGTCCGGTCCCGTGCGCCCAGTTTCGCCAGGACGGCGCTCACGTGCGACTTCACGGTCTCGGTGCCGACGACGAGGCGGGCGGCGATCTCCGCGTTGGACATCCCGCGCGCCATCAGCCGCAGTACCTCGGCCTCCCGCTCGGTCAGCCGGGCCCGTTCCAGCACCGCGCGCGCCGCCCGGTTCCCGCCCCCGTCGGCGTACTGCGCGGCCAGCTGCCGCACGGAGGCCGGGAACAGAAGCGACTCGCCCTCGGCGACCAGCCGCACGGCGTGCACGATCTCGGCGGGCCGGGCCCGCTTGAGCAGGAACCCGTCGGCGCCCGCGCGCAGTGCCTCGTACACGTACTCGTCGTTCTCGAACGTCGTCACCACGAGGATCTTCGGCGGCTCGTCGACGGTCTTCAGCACCGCGCGCGTCGCCTCGATCCCGTCCAGGAGCGGCATGCGGACGTCCATGGCGACGACGTCCGGCCGCAGCTGCCGCACCAGCGGGATCACCGCGGCTCCGTCGGCCGCCTCCCCGACCACCTCGATGTCGGGCTGCGCTTCCAGGACGGCCCGCAGACCGGCGCGTACGAGAGGTTCGTCGTCGACTAGGAGAACGGTGACCGGCATCCGGTAAGCGTAGATCAGCGCAGCGGCAGCTCGGCGTGCACCTGCCAGTCGCCCTCGTGCGGACCGGTGTGCGCCCGCCCGCCGAGCAGGGCCGCCCGCTCGCGTATGCCGCGCAGGCCGCTGCCCCGGCCCGGGCCGGGTGTGGCCGCGTTCAGCGGATTGCGCACCTCCAGGTCGAGGCTGCCCCCGCCGACCGTGACGCGGACCCGGACGGGCACCGCGCCCGCGTGCCGCAACACGTTCGTCAGCGCCTCCTGGAGGATGCGGTACCCCTCGCGGGACACCGGACCCGGCACCGTCTCCAACGCTCCGGTCACCTCGGCGTCGACCTTCGCGCCGGACGCGCGCGCGGACTCCAGCAGCCGATCGGCCTCGGCCAGCGTCGGCCTGCTGCTCACCGGCCGCTCCGACTCGCGCAGGATGCCGAGCACCCGCTCCAGGTCCTCCAGGGCCGCGCGGCCGGTCTCCTCGATGGCGTCCAGGGCCCGGTCGGTGAACTCCGGATCGCCGGCCGCGCGCGCCGCGCCGGCCTGGACCACCGCGACCGTCAGGGCGTGCCCGATCGAGTCGTGCAGCTCGCGCGCGATGCGGTTGCGCTCCAGGAGCTGCTCCGTGCGCTCTTCCATGGCAGCCAGCCGCTCCGCGGCCGATGGGCCGAGCAGCTGCCTGGCGACGGCGGTGACCAGCTCGCCCAGGCCGACGACGACGGCGTAGAGCGCGACCAGGGGGAGCGGGATCAGGAGGGCGTACGCCCAGTGGGGCTGCGCCTCCCCCAGGACCGGGATCTCGGCGGGCACGTGTCCGAAGGCGATCCGGCCCAGCTCAAAGGCGATCAGCGGCAGCCACACGCAGGCGAACGTGGCCGGCACTCCGAGGGCCATGCGCACCTCCAGCCACAGCATGGTGCGCCCCCGGTCCCGCCAGGTCGCCGACGGAGCCACGGAGATCCCCGACTCCGGTTCGCCCGGCGTGAGCAGCAGCCGCGCCTGTACGCCCTCGCCCATCCGCACCGCCGGGATCAGACCCACGGGAAGCAGAAGGAGCGCGGGCACCCACGGCCTCGACATGTCGATGAACAGCCACACGCTGACGATCAGCATCGGCACCCACAGGTGCAGCAAGCGCGTGTACGTCGTCCCCCGGAGCAGCGGACGGAGGAAGCGGGCCATTCCGACATCGTCCATTCCGTCATCGTGACAGGCGCCACTGACAACGGACCTCCCCCGCGCGGGGGAGACGATCTCCACCAGCGGGGGAGGAGCCAACGACCTTGAACGGCCAGGCTGTTTCCATGACCAGCATCGACGTACGAGACCTCACCAAGGAGTACGGCACGCGACGGGCCGTGGACCACCTCACCTTCACCGTCCGCCCCGGCCGCGTCACCGGCTTCCTCGGCCCCAACGGCGCCGGAAAGTCCACCACCATGCGGCTTGTCCTCGGCCTGGACCGGCCCACATTCGGGACCGCCACGGTCGGCGGCCGCCCCTACGCCACGCTCACCGAACCCCTGCGCCATGTGGGCGCCCTGCTCGACGCGCAGGCCGCGCACGGTTCCCGCACCGGCCGCGACCATCTGCGGGCCCTGGCGACGAGCAACCGCATCCCGCTCCGCCGCGTCGACGAGGTGCTGGAGGAGGCGGGCCTCGCGCCGGCGGCGCGGCGCCGGGTAAAGACGTACTCCCTGGGCATGCGGCAACGGCTCGGCATCGCCGCCGCGCTCCTCGGCGACCCCGAGGTGGTCCTGCTCGACGAGCCCTCCAATGGCCTCGACCCCGAAGGCATCGTCTGGATCCGCGCGTTGCTGCGCCGACTGGCCGAGGAGGGCCGTACGGTCCTGGTCTCCAGCCATCTGATGAACGAGACCGCGTCCTTCGCCGACCATCTCGTCGTCCTCGGCCGCGGCCGCCTGCTGGCCGACACCCCGATGCGGGACTTCATCCACGCGCGCGTGCAGCCCCGCGTACGGATCCGCACGACCGACACCGACGCCCTCCGGAGCGCACTCGCCCGACACGGCCATGAAGCCGAGCAACACGAGGACGGGCACTGGACCGTGCCCCACGCGCGCGTGGACGACATCGGCCGCCTCGCGTCGGCAGCGGGCGTGCCGATCCTCGAACTGGCTGCGGAGGCGGGCACCTTGGAGGAGGCCTACCTCGATCTGACCGCGACCGAAGCCGAGTTCGCCGCACAGCCCCAGGAGGCCTGACCATGTCCTTCACGCCCGTGCTCCACTCCGAGTGGATCAAGATCCGTACGCTGCGGTCGCTGACCGGCGGCCTGGGCGCCGTCCTGCTCGCCACCACCGTCTTCTCCGCCCTCGCCTCGACGGACCCCGGCAGCA
This sequence comes from Streptomyces sp. NPDC002076, assembly GCF_053593835.1. Classification (NCBI taxonomy): domain Bacteria; kingdom Bacillati; phylum Actinomycetota; class Actinomycetes; order Kitasatosporales; family Streptomycetaceae; genus Streptomyces; species Streptomyces sp. NPDC002076. The sequence continues at coordinate 11,947 of NZ_JBSFDI010000033.1, read as the reverse complement.
GCACCGGCGACCCCCTCTTCGCGGCATTCTTCGGCATCAGCTTCGGACAGGTCGCGGCGATAGCGTTCGGTGCGACGGCCGTCTCGTCGGACTTCCAGGGCGGGGCGCTGCGGGTCTCGCTGGCGGCGGTGCCGCGGCGCGGGCGGTGGTTCGCGGCCAAGGCGACGGCGATCGCGGCACCGGTCCTGGCGGTCGGACTGCTCACCGGGTTCGTAAGCCTGGCGGTGGGGGAGGCGGTGCTCGGGGCCGCCGGTGACGGGATCACCTGGGCCCAGGGGGTGCGGGGCGTCGTGGGCTGCGGGATCTACCTGACCTTGATGGCGCTGTTCGCCGCCGGGCTGAGTGCCGTGCTGCGCAGCGGAGTCGCCACCCTGAGTATCCTCGTACCGTTCCTCCTGATCGTGTCCTTCGTGATCGGCGACATGTCGGGCGGCGTCGCCGACTTTCTACCCGACCGCGCAGGCCAGGTGGTGCTCCACGGGAACCGGGAGGGGACGTTGGGGCCCTGGAGCGGGCTCGCCGTGACTGCGCTCTGGACGGCGGCGGCACTGGGCGCGGGAGCGTGGAGCGTCCGGCGCCGGGACGCATGACGGTGCGCCAACTGCCAGTGGCGACGGGTCTGCTTGACCTTGAGTATCGCGCAGCACATCGCCCTCATCGACGGGCGCCGTCACGTTGTTGGGTGTGTAACTGGCCGTTCTCTATGCGTTCGTGTGCTCGGTCTGGTTCGAACGGGGTCCTGGATCGGGTGAGTTGGCCGAGGTGTTCAGCTGTGCCCGCGCAGCCCTGACTCGCTCCAGAGCCTCCAGGACCTCACTGCGCACGGGGCTCTCCTACTGGGGACATTGCAGGACATCGGCACGGACTTCCTGGGTCGCCTCTCGCAAGTGGCCCAGGAGCTGGGAGAGGGCGATGAACGTCGACACGTGGGACACGGCGGTAGAGAGCCTTCAGGGCTTGCAGCGGTCCTGGGAGCTATGGGCAAGGGAGTACGAGCATGGCGACCGACTGGAAGACCCGGCTGAGACATCAAGTCGTCTGATGGGAGATGCATGGGGCGCGGTCCGTAGGGATCTCGAGCGGGTGGAGTTGTTGGGCCCGCAGCGGATCGACTTGGCGTTACGGGCGATGGAAGACGCCTTCCGCGAGATGCAGGACGTGACCACAACTCAAGCGCTGAGCGGCGCGACCTGCCCGCACTGGGACGAGTGGCACCCGGTGTTGGCCCGGGCGAACATGGCGCGGTTCAACTTCCATGCGGCGGCGATCCGGACGTTGCGGCAGCCGCCGACCCCGGAGGGGGAGAGTGCGGGCTTGGAGGAGTGGCCGCCGCACCGTTTGCGGCTGATGACACGGTTCTTACCGACACCCTGGCCAGGGCGAAAGCCTTCCCGACGACCCCGAGGACCCGATGCGCACGCCATGCACCAGATGTTCCCGAAGAAGACGAGGGTGGTGGTCCAGCTTCAGCTGGCGGAGGCGTGGGTCGGGAAAAGCATGCTGGCGGGGCATGGCTCAGCGGTCGGCTCCGGGTGGTCCGAGGGCGCCGACTCCGGTTGGGCGTCCGCGGAGTCCAGTCGGAGCATGGCCGTCTCGTCCGGGGTGCCGGGGGCTGCTTGGTAGACCACCATTCGCTGGCCGCCCGTCCGAGCGAGTTGCATGACCTCGTAGGTCAGGGTCATCGGTCCGACCTTCGGATGTCGGAAGGACTTCTGCCCGCCGCCGCGTTCGCAGACGTCGTACCGCTCCCACAGGCGCGCGAACTCGGGTGATTTCAGGACCAGTTCACCGACGAGTGCGGTCAGCTCGGGGTCGTCCGGGTCGGCTCCGGCGACCGCCCGCAGGTGCGCCACCGAGAGCGCGACCGTCTCCTCCCACGGCTGGTAGAGCGTCCGGCCGACCGGGTGGAGGAAGAGATAGCGGGTCAGGTTGCGCTGGTCCTGCGGCCAGTCCCAGAGTCCGGGCAGCAGTCGCCGACCGGGCGGGTTCGCGGCCAGTATGCGGTTGTAGCGGCTCACCACGTAGGCGGGGAGCGGACGTACCGACTCCAGCATCCGCAGCACCGAGTCGCGGACAGTGTGATCGGAGGAGGCGGGCAGCTCACCGAGTCGACCGGAGGCCAACTCCACGAGCTCGTGCAGGCGTTCGTAAGCATCGCCGCGCAGTCGCAGGGCGCGGCCGAGGGCGTCCACGACGGCGGGGGAGGGGTTGGTCTCCCGGCCGCGTTCCAGGCGGATGTAGTAGTCGACGCTCACTCCGGCCAGCGCGGCCAGCTCCTCCCTGCGCAGTCCGGGAGTACGGCGCAGTCCCGCGCCGGCCGGGAGGCCGACGTCCTCCGGGCGGACCTGCGCCCTGCGGGCCTTCAGATATCTGCCGAGCTCGGTACCCCGTGCGTCTGCTGCTGCCATTCCGCCCATTGTGGCAGCTGGACGGCGAACGTGGGGGGCCGTGTCAGGTCCTGGAACGCGGCACCCCGGGAACAGCCCGGTCTGCCAGGCGGCCGCGTGGGGGCGGAGAGTTGTGCCCACAGCGGGCGGCCTGGCCGTTGGGACCCAGGGGGTGCGAGGCACAGGACCGCGGCACCGGCAGGCTGGAACCGCCCGCTGACTCCCTCCGATTTTCAGTCGATTCCGCTCGCTCTATTGGAGTTCGTCATGCGGTCCACCCCTGTCCTTTCCCCGTCCGCGCCCACCGCGGCCGCCCACGGCCACGGTCAGCAGTCGTCGGCGCCCATGCTCTGGCGACGACAGCCGTACCGGTCCCGACCAGCCGCGCCGGCCGCCGACGCCCCTACCGTGCCGCGGCGCGGCGGCGTCGCGCTGGTCGCCTCGCTGCTCGGCTTCACGGTGATCACCATTGACGTCTCGGCCGTCAACATCGCCCTGCCCGCGATAGGAAAGTCCCTCAGCGGCGGGATGACCGGACTGCAGTGGGTGGTGGACGCGTACACCCTGATGTTCGCGGCGCTGATGATCTCCGCCGGCGCCCTCGCCGACCGTGCGGGCGCTCGCCGTGCCTACGCCTGGGGCGTGGCCCTGTTCACCCTCGCCTCCCTCGGCTGCGCACTGGCGCCGGGCATCGGCGTGCTGGTCGGCGCGCGTGTAGCGCAGGGCGGCGCCGCCGCGGTCGTGATGCCGGCCTCACTGGCGCTGATCCGGCAGGCCTACGAGGACGCCGGGGCGCGTGCCCGCGCCATCGCGCTGTGGACGGTCGGTGGTTCGGTGGCGATGGCCGTGGGTCCTGTGCTGGGCGGCCTGCTCACCGACTCGGCCGGATGGCGGGCGGTCTTCCTGCTCAACCTCCCCGTGGGCGCGGTGATCCTGGGCCTGCTGGTCCGGGTACCGCGCTCCGCGCGCCGGCCCGCCGCGGTGGACGGCGGCGGCCAGCTGACCGCCATACTGGCCCTGGCCGGGCTGGCCTTCGCGGTGATCGAGGGCGGCCACCTGGGCTGGACCAGCGGCCCCGTGCTGGCCGCCGCCGCCCTCGCCGTCGCCTCCGGGTGCGCCTTCCGCTTGGTGGAGGCCCGACACCGCCAGCCCATGGTCCCGCTGGGCATGCTGATGGACCGCCGGGTGGCCGTCCCGCTGGCGGTCGGTTTCGCCGTCAACGCGGCCTTCTACGGAGGCATCTTCCTCCTCGGGCTGTACTACCAGCAGCTGCGTGGAATGTCGGGGATCGCGGCCGGGCTGATGTTCGTCCCGATGTCGGCGGTGGTGACGGCGACCAACCTGGTCTCGCCGCGCCTGGCGGAACGGATCGGGCGGCGGCCGGTGATCGTCGCCGGCCAGCTGATCTTCACCGGTGCGATGCTGGCCATGCTGCCGATGGCCGCGCACACCCCGGTGTGGCTGGTGCTGGTCCTGCTGCTCCCGCTGAGCGTCGGCGGGGCGCTCGTGGTGCCCGCGCTGACCGCGCTGCTGATGGACGCCGTCCCGGGAGAGCGCGCGGGGACAGCGTCGGGGCTACTCAACTCGTTCCGCCAGACCGGCGGTGCGCTTGCCGTCGCCTTCTTCGGCAGCCTGCTCTCCGGCAGCGGGGGCTTCTCCCTCTCGGGCATGCGCATCGGCCTCCTCACCGTCGCAGCCCTCCTCCTCGCCACCGCCGTCCTTTCCCGACTCCTCCTGCCCCGTGGTTGACGCCCTACAGTCGGAACGTGGCGGAAACGAAACCGGCGTGGCTTCACCCGGATGGGCCGGGCGCCCAGGACGTGGTGCGGAAGCCGGGGGCGGTGCGGGCCACTCTGCCCCGGCGTATGTCCTGATGGTCCGCGTGGGGAGGCGGCCCAGAGAAGGAACTGGGCCGCCCTTGAGTGTTCTCGCCCGTCCTGTTGTCAGTCGTCGGCGCCGTGGGCCATGCCGACGTCCAGGACGATGCGGATGGTTTGGCCCTGGCCGGTGACGTCGGCGAGTTCGGCCTCGATGCGGTTGCAGGAGGTCGTCGCCAGGGCCCAGTCGCCTTCCAACGGGGTGGCGGCGGAGCGGCTGTTCCACAGCTCGATCAGCAGGGGGATGAGGGACCGTCCGGACAGGACCGTCTGGACGCGGCCCTCCTTGATGTCCTCCACCGCGGGCGGGGTGCGGAAGTGCCCGCGGTCGACGGCGAGCGCGGCGAGCCACTCCCAGGTGTCGCGGTGCGCGACGAGTTCGGCTGAGGCGACGCCGGCGGCCTTCAGCAGCAGGAGGCCGCGGGCGACGCGCGGGTCCTTGGGCCCAGTGCCGGAGGCCCGGAGAGGCGGTGCTGGCGGGCGGTTACTGCCCCAGTGGTTCTTGGCGCCGGCCCCCGCGCGGTAGGGACGCAGTCAGGTGGGGAACATCTGCTCGAGGGTAGGGAGGAGCACCGGCCCGCATGCCGTCGAGCCGGCCGAAAGCTGGCCGCTCGCCGTTCGCCAGGTCGGACCGCTCAGCCATGTCGACCAGCGCCCGGGCATGGTCAGCGCGGGTGATTCGGCTGGTCAGGTCCCGTCTCCGGTGAAGGCGTATCCGCCGATGGGTGATGGGTCCGGGTCGAAGTTCCCTGCAGGGCTCACGGCTGTCCACTGCAGGGCGGAGGCTTTGATCGTCTCCAGTGCAATACGGTGTCCCAGGGAGAACGGCCGGTACTCCTCCGGAAAGCCATCGATGTTGAGGGCCGGGACGGAGGCGTTGGGCAGCAACGAGGCGACGCTCACCCAGACCAGCCGGGTAACCGCCGCGTTCTGCAGGCCGGTCACCAAGCCGTTGGCCGCAGCCTGGAAGAGGTCTCTCGGGTCAGTCTCAGCGGGCGCCACGGCCGCGATGGTGACGTCGTGGCCGATACGGCCCGTGCCACTGCTTCCGGGTTGGTGATATCCGCATCCACGCTTCTTAATGACGTCACCTGGTGCCTACGTGCGGTCGCCTCGGCTACGGCGGTGCTGCCGGTCCTGCCGCCTGCTCCAAAGATCACGATCCTCGTCATACGCTCGACGCTAGTACTCCAGCCGTAGATCGTTATGTGCCTTGGCCTTGGGGTGTCTGCCGCTGGCGGAAACTCAGGTGGCCTCAGCGAACGATCTGGGTAGAGTCGGGCAATGCCCGAGCTGAAGCGGCTGCATGCCGACCACGCCCCGGCGGTCCTGGCCTTCGAGCTGGCGAATCGCACCTACTTCGCTGCCTCGATCTCCGACCGCGGCGACGACTTCTTCGACCAGTTCACGAACCGGTACAACGCCGCGCTGGCCGAGCAGGAGGCCAGCATCTGCGCCTTCTACGTGCTCGTCGCCGAGGACGGCTCGGTACTCGGCAGGTTCAACCTGTACGACTTGGAGGACGGCACTGCGAGACTCGGCTACCGGGTCGCGCAGCAGGTCGCCGGCCGCGGCGTGGCGACCGCGACCGTCCAGGAGCTTTGCCAGCTGGCGGCGGCGCGGCACGGGCTGCGCACACTACGGGCGGCCACCTCCCACGACAATGTTGCGTCCCAGAAGGTGTTGACCAAGGCCGGGTTCGTCCCGGTTGGCCCGGCCGCCCCCTCCGATCTCGGCGGCAAGTCAGGCACCTGGTACCAGCGCGACCTTCAGCCGTAGACCGTGACCTTGCTGCTGGACCGGCTGCAGGAAGGCTGCGGCCACCGCTGATCATCGGGGTGTGAAGACTAACGATCTTGCGGCGGCCGCAGGTCCCAGCGTAGACCCTGCCCGCTGGCAGCAAGCATTCGATGTCCTGATGAGCCGGATAGCGGTCCGATTCGCAGGAGTTGAACCCCGGCGCCGGGTGAGGGACTTGGTGCTGGGGCTTCTGACGGACTTGCCGCCAAAGAACTGCTGGAGCATCGCCGAGTGGGCCGGACAGGCCACGCCGGACGGCGTGCAGCATCTGCTCGGTCGGGCCAGGTGGGATGCCGATGACGTGCGCGACGACGTGTGCGCATACGTCCTGGAGCACCTGCACGACGAGGATGCGGTGCTGGTGGTCGATGAGACCGGGGACGTGACGAAGGGCACGCACACCGTGGGTGTCCAGCGCCAGTACACCGGCACCGCCGGGAGGATCGAAAACTCCCAGGTCGCCGTCTACCTCGTCTATGCGGGCCTGGGCGGGCACGCGGCGGTGGACCGGGAGCTGTACGTCCCGCGCTCGTGGACGTGCGATCCGCACCGCTGCCGGGCCGCGGGACTGGGCGAGGACACCGTCTTCGCAACCAAGCCCGAACTGGCCGCCCGCATGATCGGCCGGCTTTTCGACGCCGGGCACCGCGTGGGCTGGGTCGCAGGCGACGAGGTCTACGGCGGCAACCCGAAGCTGCGAACCGCGTGGGAAGAGCGCCAGGTCGGCTACGTGCTCGCCGTTGCCAGCTCACATGAAGTCACCACCAGCGCAAGGAAGTTCCGCACGGATGCCCTGACCGCGAAGGTGCCCAAGCGGGCCTGGCAGAAGCTGTCGGCCGGGGCCGGTGCCAAGGGCACCGACTCTATGACTGGGCCGTCATCGACCCGGCCGAACCCCGCCCGGGCAGCCGTCAGCTGCTGATCCGCCGCAACCGCACTACCGGTGAACTCGCCTACTCCCGCTGCTTCTCACCCGCCCCAGTGTCCCTGGCCTCCCTGGTCCGCGTCTCTGGATCAAGGTGGCGAGTGGAGGAGACCTTCCAATCCGGAAAGGGCCTGGCCGGACTCGACGAGCACCAGGTCCGCCGCTACATCTCCTGGTCCCGCTGGGTCACCCTGGCCATGCTCGCCCAGCCCCTTCTCGCCGTTGTCCGCGCCGACGAACGCGCCCGGCACCCCGCACCTGACGGGCTCATCCCGCTCACCTGCAACGAGATCCAGCGGCTATTCACGACGCTGGCCGTCCAGCCCGTGCACGACGCGGCCCACCGGCTCGCCTGGTCCGCCTGGCGCCGCCGCCACCAAGCCCGAGCCCAAGCTAGCCATTACCGCCGGCAAGCCGCGAATCAGTCATAAAGATCACGATCTACGGCTGGAGTACTAGGCGGGCCCCGGTTACCAATTGGGTACCTACACTTGGGTTCTGCGCCGGCTCGAGCCCGAGACGTTTGACGAACTGTGTCCCTCCTCGATGCTGCCGATCAGGATGCAGAACAAATGGGCGCCGTTGGTCATGCGCCTGCTCAGCGCGAGGGAGCCGTTCAGCGAGCTGCGCAGGGCGCTACCGAGGGCCAGCCCCAAAGAGCTCACCCAGGCACTTCGGTCACGTGACCGCGATGGATTCATCATCCATGACGCCGGTGCCCCCGCTACTGCCTCACTCCACTCGGGCAAAGCCTCCTCGGCGTCCTCCTGGACGTCTACGCCTGGCCCGCCGAACACTGGGGCGAACTCGTTGACGCCCGCGAGCGCGCGGGCAGGATGAGCCGTGTGAGTGGGGACACATACGGCGGGGACCGGATCGACTTCAGGAACGGCACGTTCCGGGGCGAGGCGATCGGGAAGAAGGTGGAGCATCATCACCATTACGGACCCATGCCTCACGTAGAGGACGCGCTCCCGCCGGCGGCGGTCGAGTTCACGGGGCGCGAGGACGAACTGGCCGCGCTGCTCGCGGCGTTAGCCCCCGACGGCGCACACAACGCCGCGGCGCCGGTCTTCGCGGTGGCCGGGCTGGGCGGCGTGGGCAAGACCGCGCTGGCCGTACGGGCCGCCCACACGGCACGCGAACGCGGCTGGTTCCCGGCCGGCGCCCTCTTCGTCGACTGCCACGGCTACGACGAGACGCCCGCGGGACCCGAGCAGCTCCTGGAGGCCCTGCTGCGCGCCCTGGGAGTGGCCGCCGCGCATGTGCCGAGCACGCTGGACGAGCGTGCCGGGCTCTACCGCTCGGTGCTCGCCGAGCGGGCCCGCACCGGCGGCCGTGTGCTGATCGTGGTGGACAACGCCTCGCATCCCGGGCAGGTCAGACCGCTGCTGCCCGGCCACCCTGCCCACCGGGTCCTCGTCACCTCGCGCGACACCATGCCGCAGCTCGGCGCCCATCTGCTCCACCTCGACATCCTCCGGCCCGAGGTGGCACGGGACGTCCTGTGCGTGGCCCTGCGCACCGCCGCCACCGGCGACCCACGCGTCCTGGACGACCCCGATGGGGCCGAGCGGCTGTGCGAGCTGTGCGGGCATCTGCCGCTGGCGCTGCAGATCGCGGGCGCGCTGCTCATCTCCGATCCGGGCAAGCCGGTGGCCGAACTGGTGGCGGAGCTGGCCGACTCCGCCACCGTCCTCGATCACCTGGACGACGGCGAGCGCGGTGTGCGGGCCGCCTTCGACCTGTCGTACCGCCGCCTCGGCCCGGACCCCGCACGCCTCTTCCGCCTCCTGGCGCTCGCACCGGGGTCGGAGACGAGCGATGAGGCGCTCACCGTGCTATCCGGCGCCGACACTCCGCCGCGGCGGGAGCTGAACGTCCTGGTGCGCGCCCATCTGGTCGGCCCCGGCAGTGTGCGGGGCTGCTGGAGCATGCACGACCTGGTCCGCGCCTACGCTCTGGACCAGGTGGCGCGGGAGGAGCTGCTGCGCGCGGAGGGCACGGCGGCGCGAGCCCGGCTGCTCGCGCACTACCAGCAGCGGACCGAGGCGGCCGACTGGTATGCGCAGAACCTTCCCGGCCGGGTCCCGTCCCCGGGGTTCGGCACCCGGGAGGAGGCGCTGAACTGGCTCGATCGCGAGCGCACCGGCCTCATCTCCGCCGCTCTGTGGGCTGCCAGCCCGGCCCATGCCCGGGCCGGGCTGGGACTGGCACTGGGCCTTTTTGGGTATCTCAACCGGCGGCGATACTTCGACGACGCCGTGTCCGTCTACCGGTGCGCGGCCGAGGCGGCGCTCGCGCTGTGCGACGGCTCCGCCGCAGGCAGGGCGTTGCGCTATCTCGGTCTCGCCCTGCGCAACAACCGCAGGCTCGAGGAGGCGATCGCGGCGCACACCCGCGCCTGCGGCATCCACCGGGAGCGCGGCGACCGGCTCGAGGAGGGGAAGGCCTGGGACATGCTGGGCGTCTCCCTGACCGAAGCGCGCCGGTTCGACGAGGCGATCGAGGCCCACGAACGCGCCCGTGAGCTGGCGCACGCGGTCGAGGACGCGCAGCTCGAGGCGTCGACCTGGAACAACCTCGGCCGCGCCCTGTTCAAGCTCGGCCGGTTCGACGAGTCGATCGTCGCCCTCTCCCGGGCCTGCGCGATGTTCCGTTCGGTCGGCGACCGGTCCCGCGAGGCCACCGCGCGGAACAACCTGGGGCGCGCCTTCCGCGAGACCGGGCGCCTGGAGGAGGCCCTGGCGGCGCACACCACCGCCCGTGCGGTCTTCGAGGAACTGGAGGAGCGCGAACGCCTCGCCACGTCGTGGAACGACTTCGGTGTCGCCCTTTCCGTGCTGGGCCGGTTCGACGAGGCCGTCGACGCCCATCGGATCGCGCTCCGGGAGCAGCGGGATCTCGACCATCGGCACGGTCAGGCGATCGCGGCCAACGACCTCGGCGTCACCCTCGGGCGTGCGGGCCGCCGAGAGGAGGCCGTCGAGGCGCATCTCCAGGCCCTGCGCCTCTACCGTGAGCTGGCCGACCGCTATGGCGAGAGCGAGACGCTGAAACTCCTCACCGCCGCCGGGTACCGAGAAGGGAAACCGCTCGGGGAAGCCGGCAACCGATGACGTCGCCGTTCCCGCGCGCCCGGCTGGCGAGGACGAGTTCGCTCGTCCTCCTCCAGCCGACCCCGCTGTGCAACCTCGACTGCCGCTACTGCTACCTGCCCGCCCGAGGTCTCGCCCGCGTCATGTCCGACGAGGTCGCCGACGCCGTCGCGCAGACCGTCGGCGCCTGGTCGGAACGCCACTCGGTCACCGTGCTGTGGCATGGCGGGGAGCCGCTCGCCACGGGCGTGCGCCGCCTAACAGCGCTGCTCGACCGGTTCCCTTCAGGCCGCGAGCATCCCGTACGACACGCCGTGCAGACCAATGCCACGCTCATCGACGAAGCGTGGTGCCGGCTGTTCCGCGAGCGGGGGATCGAGGTCTCCGTCAGTGTCGACGGTCCCGGCCCCGGCGGCAGCCGGGTAGACCGCGGCGGCCGGGACGCCACCGGCCGCGCGCTGCGCGGTATCGGGCTGCTCAAGGAGCACGGCATCGCGTTCGGCGCCATCGCCGTCGTGTCCGACCCGACCCCTCACAGGGCGGCCGAACTGCACCAGTGGTTCACCGACCTCGGCTGCCGCGTTCTGGGCGTGAACCTGGTGGAACGCAAGGGCCTGAACACCCGGGCCGTCCACGACGAAGAGAACCTCGCGGACTTCTGGGCCGCGCTGGCCGCGTGCGGGCGCGCTGACCCGCGCATGCGCCTGCGCGATGTGGAGCACGCCCGTCGGTACGTCAGGGCGGAGCTCGCCGGCACAGCAGGGCAGTGGGCAGGTGAGCCGGTCGATCCGCTGCCGATGGTCACCTGGGACGGGCAGGTCGTGCCCGTCGGACCGGACCTCGCAGGGTTCTCCTCCGCGCGCCACGGCCGCTTCACCGTCGGCGACGTGCGGGAGCACGGGCTCGCGGGCTGCCTGGCGCGGGCCGAAGACACCCCCTGGGTCGCCGAGGCCCTCGCCGGAATCGACGCCTGTCGCGCCGTATGCGATCTGTTCGCCTACTGCCGGGGCGGGCAGGCTGCCAACAAATACTTCGAGACCGGACGGCTGGACGTCACCGAGACCGTCTTCTGCCGCAACAGCAGGCAACTTCTGATGGAAGGACTGATGCGCGATGCGGAACGAACTGCCAGGGAAGACTACGGGCGTTGAGGCCCGGATACGCTCCTTGCGAGCGGAACTGCTCGCTGTGCCGGACGCCGACGCGGACCCGGTCTGCGCAGACTGCGGCGACGCCGTATGCACACACCCCGGCACCCTCTTCTCGGGCGGGACGGACATCCCCCAGGTGCGTGACTCCTGAATGTCGCGCGCCACCTCAGGCGCGGAAGGCGGCGTCCACATCACCGCGCCCATCAGGGTGGCGCCGCGCAGGGAGCAGCGGGCTGCTGGCATCGAGGCCTCGCGCGGCACTGGCCGGGTCGTCATCCCGTCGGTGTCGATGCCGGCTGCCGAACGGCAGGTTTCCGGCGCGGGCATCGGTCATCATCGGCGCCCGCGACGAGGACCAGCTTCGCCAGAACCTCGATGCCGTCGGCTGGACGCTCACGCCCGACCAGACGGCGAAACTCGATGCGGCGAGCGCCAGGACAGCGCCCTACCCGTACTTCCCATACCAGCGCGAGGAAGGCTTCGCCCGCCTCAACCCACCAGTTGTCGCGCCTCGGCCGGCTGCATGACATCGCCGTGAAGTAGGAGAAGCGGGCGTGTTGTTCACCGTTCACCGCATACTCGCGTCGGTCGTTGATCCTACGCCGGACCGATCTTCGGGCCTTGACCCCTGATCTTGGACACACGAGACACTGGATCCTGAGGATCTGAGAACGGACATCTCGTGGTCATGAAGAACTATCCGCCGGAG
>NZ_JBSFDI010000032.1:0-109540 GCF_053593835.1 Streptomyces sp. NPDC002076 | reverse complement strand
AACTCCGCCCGAACACGATTGACTTCATGTGCGTCCACACAGTCCTCATGCCCCTGAACACTGCAGGCAGACAGACCTAACGGAGTCCTACTAGTGTGATGCGCCAGAAATCCTGAGGGTTAGTAAGTACCCTGTTGTCATGTCGCATTCGGGGCCTTCTGCTGTGGCGATCGCGTTGTCCGAGGCGGAGCGCGCCGAGTTGGTGCGCCGCACGAAAATGCCGCACCGGCGCTCGGCTGAGAAGGCCCGTATCATCCTGGCGTGTGCTGACGGCATGTCAAACGCGGGTGTCGCACGGCTCGTCGGTGTCCAGGCCAAGACGGTCGGCAAGTGGCGTCGGGCATTCGCCGCAGAGCGGATGGCTGGACTTGAGGACGCCGGCTGGATCGGCCGGCCGAAGGCCGACCTGATCCTCGACGATGCTGAGCGCAGACAGCTGCAGCAGTGGGCGCGGCAGGCCAAGACCGCCCAGTTCCTCGCGTTGCGGGCCAAGATCGTGCTGCGCTGCGCGGAGGGCGGGACGAACCAGCAGGCTGCGGCCGACCTCGGCATCGACAGGTCGACCGTGGACCGCTGGCGGGCCCGGTTCATCGCAAACGCCTCGATGGTCTGCATGACGAGCCGCGCTCGGGCCGGCCGCCTTCGATCCTCCTCGACCAGGTCGAGGAGGTCGTCGTGGCCACCCTGGAGTCGCTCCCTGGACAGGACAGGCACTGGTCACGGGCCTCGATGGCCCAGCGCACCGGCCTGTCGAAGTCGACGATCGGGCGGATCTGGAAGCGGTTCGACCTCAAGCCCCACCTGCAGGACTCCTTCAAACTGTCCACCGATCCGCAGTTCGTCGCCAAGGTCGTCGACGTTGTCGGCCTGTACCACCACCCGCCCGAGAAGGCGGTCGTGCTCTGCGTGGACGAGAAGTCCCAGGTCCAGGCGCTGGACCGGTCCCAGCCGGTGCTGCCGATGATGCCGGGCATGCCCGAACGGCGTACCCACGACTATCTGCGGCACGGCATCACCAGCCTGTTCGCCGCCTTCAACATCGCCGACGGCACTGTCATATCGGCACTGCACCGCCGCCACCGGGCGATTGAGTTCAAGAAGTTCCTGATCCGGATCGACAAAGCGGTGCCCGCCGGGCTCGACGTGCACCTCGTCTGCGACAACTACGCCACCCACAACACCGCCGAGATCAGGACGTGGCTCGGCAAACACCCCCGCTTCCACGTCCATTTCACCCCCACCGGCTCCTCTTGGATGAACCAGGTGGAGCGGTGGTTCGGCATGCTGACCGACAAGCTCATCCGCCGCGGCGTCCACACCTCCGTGAAGGCACTGGAGGACGACATCACCGCATGGATCGACACCTGGAACGAGAACCCGCGAGCTTTCACCTGGACCAAGACAGCCGACGAGATCCTCTACTCCCTCGCCGACTACCTCACCAAGGTCGGAACCACCGGCCAGATAACAGAGCAGAACTAATCCTCAGAATTTCTGGCGCATCACACTAGTCGAGGACGCCCAGCTCGGTGTCGGGGCGGCAGTGCGGGCACGCCGGCACCTGCTGCCGGAGCGCTTCCACCGCCTGTTCCCGGGTCACCGGTCGGCACGCCCGCTCTTCCTAGCCGCCCAGCAGTCACCGACATGCACGGCGTCCACGTTGGTCTTGTTGAGGCCGTACTGGATCAGCCAGTCCGCGGCCCGGGCCTTCCGCGCCACGGCGGCTCGCTGCCGTGCCTCCCGCTGCTCCTCGTCCGCGATCCACCGGTCGATGAGGGCCAGCTCCCAGGTGGCCTGCTGCTCAACGACGCGGCGGACGAAACGCAGCATGTCGAGACGGGCCAGCGGACATGCTTCGTTCAGGTGTTCGATTCTGGTGGCTAGTGTGTCCTCTCAGAGCGACGGGCAGAGGGGCCGGGTGGACATCGAACGCATGACGGTCGACGACCTGCTGGCCCGCCACGCTGTGGATCCGGCCCGCCTGGATCCCGCGCCGGCCGCCCCATCCCGCGCGCAGACGAGGGCCCGATACGCCCTGCACCTGGAGAAGCCGTGTTCGGCCTGCGGCAATGAGGAGGACTGCCGTACCTCCTGCGTGATCGTCTTTCCCGATGCCGGCCCGCGCTGGGTGGACCTGTGCCGGGATGATTCGCTGGCGACGATGCCGCGGTGGACGGGGCCGACCACGATCGAGGGGATCCTCGCCGACCTGCGCTGGGCGGCTGGCACGATGAGCTTCATGGATGAGCCCGGCCGCTACCACCTGCTCCTCACCTCCGCGGGCCAGCCCGTACAGCACGGCTGGTGGGGTCGCGAGGAGACCGCGCGCAGCAAGTTCAGCCGTTGGATCGGCGAGTACAGCGGCATGCCGGCGCCGTGATGCTCGTGGATGACGACGGCTTTCGCCGAGTTCCTGATGGTTCTGCGTCTCGGGGCTGGGGGCGGGTTTGTGCGGCCCTTCCCGGGTCGTGTCGTCGTGCTCAGGTGTGGGTGAAGAGCGGCTGGGTCAGGTCGGCGATGCGGGTGGTGCGTCCGAGCAGGGCGACCTCGCGGAACTGCCATAGCAGGGCGCCGGTCGGGGCGTGGATCACCATGCCCCGTCGCAGTGGCATCTGCAGCAGCGGTCGGCCCTGCGGATCCGTCCGCCAGCGCGGAACGTCCGGATCCGTGAGCCGGCGCAGCGGGATCGGGTGCAGGGAGTGGACCTCGTCAGGGTTGCGTTGCAGTCGTAGCGGGAGCCGCGCCAGTACCACTACGGGTGTGATGACGAATCCCGAGTCGGTGACGTAGTCGTCTAGCTGTCCGGCCACTTCGGCGGGGCCGGCGCAGATGCCCGTCTCTTCGGCGAGCTCGCGCAGCGCCGCCTGTTGCGGGGTCTCGGTGCCGTCGAGCCGGCCGCCGGGCAGCGCCCACTGGCCCGCGTTGCGGCCGCGGGCGACCCGTTTGATCAGCAGCACGTGGGGTTCGTCGCGGTGCGGGTGGAGGGTGAGGCACACGCCCGCGCGACGGGCGTTGGGCGGTGGCGCCGCGGTACGCCGCGGGAAGGCGGCGAGGTTGGCGCGGACCTGCTCCTCCAGCCGGTCCATCCCGCTTCTGGCCGGCTCGTTGGGATCAGGCACCGGCATGTTCCACCTCGCTCTTGGGCGCGTTCTTGGGCGCGAGGAGCTCGCGGTCGATGAAGTCCAGCAGGACGCTCCGCATCCGCTCGGGCGTCACTCCGGGCGCTCCGGTCAGTACCTGGATGGCCAGGCCGTCGGTGAGTGCGGTGAGGCCGAGCGCGAGCTGTTCGGCGTCGGTGTCGGCCCGGAACTGCCCCTGGTGCTGGCCCCGGCGCACGATGCGGACCACGGCCTCGCGCCAGCGGGCGTAGAAGTCGTTGTGGATGGAGCGCAGTTCGGGGCGCAGGGCGGTCTCGGCCCAGAACTGCAGCCAGACCAGCCATTCGTCCCGGACCCGGCCGCCGGCCGGAAGCTGCATGTCGATCAGCCGCAGCAGCCGTGCGTGTGCGCTGTCCACGCTTCTCAGCTCGTCGCTCTGCCGCTCGAAGGCGCTCTCGACGCAGTGCAGCAGAGCGGCGTTGAGGACGTCCTGCTTGGTCGGGAAGTAGTAGTGCACGGCGCCGCTGCTGGTGCCGCAGGCGCGGGCGATGTCGGCGATCCGTACGGCGTGGTAGCCGTGTTGCGAGATCAGCCGCCAGGCGGCCTCGAGGAACTCGGTACGGCGCGCGTCCGTTCGGTCCGGGTCGCCGGGCGTTGTCCCGAGCGGGCCGGCTCCCTGTTCGGCGGGGCCGGGGCCGACCCCGTGCACCAGCCAGTCGACGCTCACGCCTGCGGCCGCTGCGATGGCCGCCAGCTCGCCGGGTGTGAAGCGGCGGTGCCCTTTGAGGGACTTGGACAGTTTGGTCGGTTCGAGGTCGATCCGGGCCGCGAAGTCGCGGTGCGTCTCCGCGACCGCGTCGATGATCCGGCGTACGCGCTCGGCTGTCTCGTCCATGCTGCCGAACCGTAGCGCCTGCGTTGCCAAAATCGCAATACAGCCGGTCGCGGCAGGGTGGCCCCCACCGCGACCGGGATTCGCAAAAGTCCAGCTAATACAACCTATTGACACTCCGCAAAGGGCGGGCTCACAGTGATGCCGACTTACCGACCAATGGATCAGTCAGTTGATTGCGATCTGGGTCGCAACCCGCTGTGGGCCCCCGCTGGGGGCACGGAAAGAGAGCGCTGTGGGATCGACACCGCTGCGCCCGGATGTACACGACGGCAAGGTCGTGCTCGTCACGGGCGGAGGCACCGGCATCGGCCGGGCCGTGGCCATCGACTTCGCCTCCTTGGGGGCCCGCGTCGTGGTGTGCGGCCGCAGGCCCGAACCCCTTCAGAAGGTGGCTGCCGAGATCGAGGCCGCCGGCGGCACCTGCCTGGCCGTGCCCGCCGACATCCGTGCCGAGGGCGGGGTCGAGCGTGTCGTCGACACGGCCCTTGAGGCCTTCAGCCGCATCGACGTGCTCGTCAACAACGCGGGCGGCCAGTTCACCGCCCCCGCCGAGGAGATCACCCCCAAGGGCTGGCGCGCCGTGCACGACCTGGCCGTGGACGCCGGCTGGGCGATGACACGCGAGGTCGCCGTCCGCTCCATGATCCCCAACCGCTGCGGAGCCGTCTTCTTCATGGCGTTCTCCCCGCGCCGCGGCATTCCCGGCATGGTGCACGCCACCGCCGCCCGCGCCGCGCTGGAGAACCTCGCCGCCGGACTGTCGCTGGAGTGGAGCCGCTACGGCATCCGCACCGTCTGCGTCGCCCCCGGAACCATCGCCACCGAAGGGCTTCAGGCCGCGTACGACGAGGCGGATCGCCGTCGCTGGGAGCAGGCCGTGCCGCTCGGCCGGCTCGGCCGCCCCGAAGAAGTGTCCGGCCTTGTGTGCTTCCTCGCCTCGCCCGGCGGCTCGTACATCACCGGAACCACGATCACCGTCGACGGCGGTGTCGACGCCTGGGGCAGCGGACATCCGGTCCCGGCACGGGAAACCGAGGACGCCCCCCACGGCGCGGAGGAGACCCCGTGACGATCCTGACCGATGCGACGGCCCCCGCCGTACGCGACCTGTCCGCGCTCTTCGACCCCTCCTCCGTCGCCGTCATCGGTGCCAGCAACGATGAGACGAAATACGGCAACTGGCTCAGCGTCCAGGCGCTGCGCGGCGAACACCGCCGCCCCGTCCACCTGGTCAACCGCCGCGGCGAACCCGTCCTCGGCCGCGCCGTCCACCGGCAGGCCGTCGACGCCCCCGGCGGCGTCGACCTGGCCGTCATCGCCGTACCCGCCGCCGGCTTCGCCGACGCCGTCGAGGACGCCCTCGCCGCCGGAGCCCGCGCCATCGTCGGTATCACCGCCGGCTTCGCCGAACTCGGTGAGGAGGGCCGAACGCGCGAGGCCGCCCTGGCCAGGCGCATCCGCCGGGCCGGCGCCGTGCTGCTGGGCCCCAACTGCCTCGGCGTCCTCGACACCACCACCGAACTGCGGCTGGCCTCCAACGATATGCCTGCCGGAGGCATCGGCTTCGTCTCCCAGAGCGGCAACATGGCCCTGGAGCTCAGCCGCTTCCTCGAACGCGACCAACTCGGGTTCTCCCGCTTCGCCTCCCTCGGCAACCAGGCCGACCTCACGGCCGCCGACCTCGTGCGCAGCTACACCGAGCACGACGGCACCGAGCTGATCGCCCTGTACTGCGAAGACTTCGGCGACGGCCGCGCCTTCGCCCGGGCCGCCGCCGACGCCGTACGGGCGGGGAAGCCCCTCGCGCTGCTCACCGTCGGCGCCGGCCAGGCCTCCATGCGCGGGGCCCGCTCCCACACCGGCGCGCTCACCAGCGACTCCGGGGTGATCGACGCCGCCTGCCGGGCTGCCGGAGTCGACCGCGTCGCCACCGTCGCCGAACTCGCCCACCTGCTGGGCGCACTGCACCGCAACCGGCGCGGCGGCGGACGCCGCCTCGCCGTCATCGCCGACGGCGGCGGCCACGCCTCGCTCGCCAGCGACGTCGCCGAGGCCCAGGGCCTGCAGGTCCCGGAGTTCGACGACGACCTCGTCGCCGGGCTGAAGGCCGAACTTCCCCCGTCCGCGGGCACCGCCAACCCGGTCGACCTCGCCGGGGCGGGGGAGCAGGACATCACCTCCTTCGGCCGCGTCCTCGACCTCGCCCTCGGCGCCGAATCGGTCGACTCCGTGCTGGTCACCGGCTACTTCGGCGGCTACGGCGGCTATGGCGAGGCCCTCGCCGAGGCCGAGGTCGCCACCGCCCGCGTGATGGCCGCGCGGATCCGCCACCACGGCAAGCCCGTCGCCGTCCACACCATGTACGCCGACGCGCCCGCCGCCGCCGAACTGCGCCGCCACGGCGTCTGCGTCTTCCAGTCGGTGGAGCACGCCGCCCAGGTCCTCGGCCGGATCGCGGACCGGGCCGAGCGGATGGCCCCGCACGTACCGGCCGTGCCCGCCCCGGCGGCACCCGTCATGGCCGACGACTACTGGAGCGCACGCGAACTGCTGCGTCAGGGCGGGCTTAAGTTCCCCGCCGCCCACCTGGTCCGTACGCAGGACGAGGCCGCCGCGGCCGCCGCCCGGATCGAGGGGCCCGTCGTCCTGAAGGCCATGGGCTTGCTGCACAAGTCCGACGCCGGAGGCGTCGCCCTCGGTCTTGCCGACGAGGCGTCCGTCCGCGCCGCGCACGCCGACATGGCCCGCCGCCTCGACCCGCCCGGCTACTGCGTCGAGGCCATGGCCGACACTCGCGACGGCGTCGAACTCATCGTCGGCGTACGGCGCGATCCGCGCTTCGGCCCCGTGGCGCTCGTCGGCCTCGGCGGCATCTTCACCGAGGTGCTGCGCGACGTCCGCCTCGGCCTGGCACCCGTCACCGCCACCGACGCCCGCGCCCTGCTGGAACGCCTCACCGCCGCCCCGCTGCTGCACGGCGTACGCGGCCGCCCCGCGGTCCACCTCGCCGCCGCGGCCCGCGCGATCGAGGCCATCACCAGCGTCGCGGCCGCCCACCCGGAGATCGCAGAGCTGGAGGTCAACCCTCTGCTCGTCACCCCGCGCGGCTGTACGGGCCTGGACGCCCGCATCGTCCTCGACGCCTGACACACCACGCACTCACGCACCCATACACGTACTCGTACTCACGCACCCCAGCAGGGAGAAACACAGATGGAATTCGCCTACACCCCGCACCTGGCCGAGCTCAAGGAACGGGCCGCCGCCCTCGCCGACAAGATCATGATCCACGAGGACGCGTGCGAGATGGACAACGGACTGTCCCCCGAAGTCCACCAGTCCATCCGCGAAGCGGTGCTGGCCAGCGGCCTGCAGGCGATCAACATGCCCACCGAATGGGGCGGCGCCGGACTGAGCGTGCTGGAGCAGGTCGTCGTCCAAGAGGAGCTCGGCAAGCTCACAGGCGCCCTCTGGGACACGGTGTGGAGGCCCGCCAACGCGCTGGCCGCCTGCACCCCCGAGCAGCGCGAGCGCTACCTCATCCCCGACATCCTCGGACAGCGCCGTGACGCCGTCGCCATCACCGAGGCCGACGCGGGCTCCGACCCGCAGGGCATCACCACCACCGCCACCCCCCACGCCGACGGCACCGGCTACCGGCTCGACGGCGAGAAGTGGTTCGTCACCGTCGGCGACGCCGCCGACTTCTTCCTCGTCCTCGCCCTCGTCGGCGACGAGAAGGCCCCGACCCTCTTCCTCGTCGACAAGGACCTGCCCGGTGTGCGCATCAAGCGCGTCCCGCGCTACATGCACACCTTCGTCTACGAGCACCCCGAGTACGTCTTCGAGGGCGTCGAGGTCGCAAGCGACGCTGTCCTGGGCGAGATCGGCGGCGGCTACGACCTCACCCGCAGCTGGTTCACCGAGGAGCGCCTGATGATCGGCGCCCGCACCGTCGGTGCCGCCGAGCGCGCCCTCGCCCTCGCCACCGAGTGGGCCCGCGAGCGCGTCCAGGGCGGGCAGCCGCTGATCGAGCGCCAGCTCATCCAGGCCATGCTCGCCGACTCGGCCGTCGACATCGCCGTCAACCGCGCCTTCGTCCACCAGGTCGCCTGGGAGTTCGACCAGGGCGGCGACCGCAAGACCCTGCACGCCAAGGCGGCCATGGCCAAGCTGTCCGCCTCCGAGGCGGCGGGCCGCGTCATCGACCGCGCCGTGCAGATCTTCGGCGGCCGCGGCTACATGCGCGACTACCCCGTCGAGCGGCTCTACCGCGAACTGCGCGTCGACCGCATCTGGGAGGGCACCTCCGAGATCCAGCGCCTCGTCATCGCCAACGAGATCGGCAAGCGCGGCCTCGGCTTCCTGAACTTCCCCACCAACAAGGCCCCCCAGGCATGACGGGCGCCGGCAGCGTCGACATCCGGCGCAGCGGGGGCACCGCCGTGCTGACGCTGCGCCGCGAGGCCAAGCTCAACGCCCTGTCCACCCACCTCGAACGCGAACTGCTGCGCGCCCTGGACGACAAGGCGGTCACCACCGCGCGAGCCGTCGTCCTCACCGGCGGCGACAAGGTCTTCTCCGCCGGAGCCGACACCGGCGAACTGCGCGAGATGACCCCGGAGGCGATCGCCGCCTACTACCGCGACTGCGGCGCCGTCTACGAAAAGGTCGCCGCGCTGGCGCAGCCCACCGTCGCCGCGATCGCCGGATACTGCCTCGGCGGCGGACTGGAACTCGCCCTCGCCGCCGACTTCCGCATCGCGGATGCGACCGCGACGTTCGGCCTGCCGGAGGTCGCAATCGGCATCCTCCCCAGCTCCGGCGGCACGTACCGCACGACCCGGATCGTCGGCCCGGCCCGCGCCCGCGAACTCGTCCTGCGCGGCCGCCGGCTCACGGCCGGCGAAGCCCTCGGCTGGGGCCTGCTCACCGAGGTCACCGACGACGGCGCGCACCTTGAGACCGCCCTGGGGCTCGCCGAGGAACTGGCCGCGCTGCCCCCGCTCGCCCTCGCCGTCACCAAGCGGGTCATCGACGTGGCGGCGGACTCCCCGCGCGAGGCCTCCCTGCTCCTGGAGCAGCTGGCGTACGCCTCCCTCAACCAGGCAACCCACCCACCGAACGAGGACCCGAGATGACCGTCACCTCGAACTCGACATCCGCCACGCCGACCACGCCCCCCGGCAGCCGCCCGGTCATCGAAACCCGCTCGATCGACTACGTGCCCCTGGCCGAGCGCCACGGCAAGGTGTGGCACCTGTTCCCGGTGTGGTTCGCCGGCGACGCGCACCTGGCCACCGTCGCCACCGGCGCCATCGGCGTGGCGCTCGGCGGCAACCTGATCTGGACGGCCATCGCCGTCGTCCTCGGCTCCGCCTTCGGCACCTTCTTCATGGCCTTCCACTCCACCCAGGGCCCGCAGCTCGGTCTGCCGCAAATGGTGCAGTCCCGCCCGCAGTTCGGGTACGTCGGCGCCCTCCTGGTGTGGATCACCGCGCTGGTGACGTACATCGGCTACACCGCGTTCAACCAGATCCTGGTGGGCCGCACCATGGAGCATCTGGCCGGGGTGCCCAACCCGGTCAGCTACATCGGCTACGCGGTGGTGGGCATCGTGCTGGCGGTAGTCGGCTACGACTTCATCCACCGGGCGTCGCGCTGGCTGACGTACCTCATGTTCGTGGCACTGCTCGTGTTCTCCGTGGGCATCCTCGCGGTGAACCCCTTCAGCCCCGAACAGCTCGACCTGGGCACCTTCGCCCTCGCGCCCTTCCTGGTCCAGTTCTTCACGGCCGCGGTCTACCAGCTGTCCTGGTCCATCTACGTGTCGGACTACTCGCGCTATCTGCCGCCGACGGTGGGCGTGCGCTCCTCGTTCTGGTGGACCTACCTCGGCGCGACCATCGGCGGCGCCTGGATGATGCTCGTGGGCACCGTCGCCGCCGGGCTGTTCCCCAAGGCGGCCCTCGTCGAATCGGTCATCTTTGCCGGTGACGAGATCTTCCACGGGTTCGGCATGACCCTGCTGCTGGTGTCCGTGGTGCCGCTGATCACCATCGGCACACTCAACTTCTACGGCGGCAGCCTGACCCTGCTGTCCAGCATGGACTCGATCCGGCAGATCCGGCCCACCGTGGCCAAGCGGGTGGTCACGCTGGTCGTCATCGGCCTGCTGTCCACGGCGATCGCGTTCAGCTCCGACGAGACGTTCCTCGAGCAGTTCGAGCACTTCCTCGTCGTGCTCGGCTACCTCTTCACCCCGTGGACGGCGATCAACCTGGTCGACTTCTACGTCGTGCGCCGCGGCCACTACTCGATCCGCGAGATCTTCAACCCACGGGGCATCTACGGACGGTGGAGCTGGCGCGGCCTCGTCTCCTACGTCGTCGGCTTCGCCTCGATGATGCCGTTCGCGGTCGTGGGCGACAGCATGGGCCCGCTGGCGAAATGGCTCGGCGGCCTGGACGTCACCATGATCGTCGGCCTGGTCGTCTCGGCGGGGCTGTACCTGCTGGTCTGCCGGTCGCTGGACCTGACCGCCGAGCGGGCCGTGGTCGCCACCGCCGACGAGGGCCTGGACCCGGACGCGCCGGCCGGCACGTCCCCCTCAGCGCACTCCGGGTAAGCGCCGGGTGAGTACGGCCGTCCCCGTGCCGTTCGGTACGCCCATCCCGCAGGCGGAGCCCCACCGGGTGCGCCTGCCAGACGGCGTACGGCTGCACACCGAGGTCCACCTGCCCCCGTCGCCCACGCGGCGCCCACGGCTCCCAACGGTGCTGATCCGCACCCCGTACGACAAGACGCACCCGGACACCCTGCTGCCGGACATCGCGGCCCGGCTGACCGAGGCCGGACTCGCCGTGGTGACGCAGGACGTCCGCGGCAAGATCCGCTCCGAGGGACGGCCGGTCCCCTTCACCGCGGAAGTCGCCGACGCCTGGGACACCCTGGACTGGATCACCGCCCAGCCCTGGTCCAACGGCACGGTGGGCTGCTGGGGCAACTCCTACTTCGGCTTCACCGCCTGGGCCGCGGCCGCGTCCGGCCACCCGGCCGTACGCGCACTCGTGTCCCGTCTGACCACCACCGACATCGGCCAAGAACTCGTCCACCGGGGCGGGGTATTCAGGCTCGGGCCCATGGTGGAGTGGCTGACGTCCACCTGGGCCGGCCGCGCCAATGTCCTGCCCGCCCCCGACTGGTCCCGGCGGCCGCTCGCCGAACTGCTCGACGCCCTGCCCGAAACCGGCTCCCCGCTGCCACCGGCCGAATGGGCCACCACACCGCCCGGCGACGCGCGCTGGCAGCAGCTGGCGTTCGGCGGCCGCGACCCAGGGCACGGACGGATACCCACCCTGCACTGCACGGGCTGGTACGACCTGTTCCAGCGCGGCCAACTGCGCGACTGGCAGCGGGCCCGAAGCTCCGCGAGCGCACCGCAGCACCTGCTCGCCGGCGCCACCGACCACCAGGACGACCTGTTCACCCCGAGCGGGCGCAGCCCCGACCACCTCACCGATCCGGCCGCGCGCAAGGCCATGCTGGACCGCTCACTCAGCCCGGCGACCGACTTCCTGCTGCGCCACCTCAAAGGGGGCGCAGCGGGCGCGCCGCTGCCGCCCGTCCGCTGGCAAAGCTCGAGCGGCAGATGGCATACGGCCAGGTGCTGGCCCCCGCCCAAAGCGGTCAGCGTCCGGCTCCACCTCGTCGACGCATCTGCCGCGGCCACCGGCCCGCACGGCGGAGCGCTGTCCGCACGGCCCGACACCACACCGCACACAGCGTGTTGGGACCACGACCCCGCGAACCCCGTACCGACCACCGACCTCAACTGGTGGCGCCCCCTGCTCGCGCTGCCGGACGAGCGGACGGTGGAACGCAGGCCGGACGTCCTGACGTTCACCGGCCCCGCCTTAGGCGACCCGCTGCAACTGGCCGGCCCGGTCCGGCTGGTGCTGCCGGTCACCTCCACCGCAGCCGTCAGCCACCTCGTCGTCAAGCTCTGCGAGGTGGCGCCCGACGGCACCAGCCGACGCATCCTCGAGGCGCCGTACCGGCTGTCCGGAGCCCACGAGTGGCACCGCGTCCCCATCCACCTCGGCGACACGGGACATCGTGTGCAACCGGGCCACCGGCTCCGCGTCCAGCTGGCCTCCAGCTGCTTCCCCCTCTACCTCCCGCACAGCGCAGGCACCGCGCACCCATGGCGGGCGCGCCGCCCCACCGGCAGCACCCAATGGCTGCTGACCGGCGGGCACGACGGCGCCCACCTGGAGCTCACCGTGCTCCCCAGGCCTACGTACTCCTGAAGGGACGAACGACCCTATGGACACCATCCGCCGTATCGGCGTCGTGGGCGCCGGACTGATGGGCTCCGGCATCGCCGAGATCTGCGCCAGGACCGGGCTGGACGTTCTCGTCGCCGAGAGGGGCCCGGACACACTGGCCGCCGGGCGACGGCGCGTCGAGCGGTCCCTCGCACGCGGCGTCAGCAGCAAAAAGCTGTCGCACGCGGACCGCGAACGGGCGCTCGCCCACGTGCGCTTCACCACCGACCTCGGCGAGTTCACCGACCGGGATCTGGTCGTCGAGGCCGTAGCCGAGACCGAACGGATCAAAATCGACGTGTTCGCCACCCTCGACAAGGTCGTGCAGCGCGAGGACGCCGTTCTCGCCTCCAACACCTCCTCGATACCGATCATGAAGCTCGCCATGGCCACGGCACGGCCCGAACAGGTCGTCGGCATCCACTTCTTCAACCCGGTGCCGGTGCTCCCCCTGGTGGAACTCGTGCCGTCCCTGCTCACCGGCGAGGACACGCAGCGGCGTGCGGAGCACTTCGTCACCGCGGTGCTGGGCAAACACATCATCCGTTCCACGGACCGCGCCGGCTTCGTGGTGAACGCGCTGCTCATCCCGTATCTGCTCTCCGCGGTCCGGAAGCTGGAGTCCGGCTTCGCCACCGCCGCGGACATCGACCAGGCCATGGTGCTCGGCTGCGCGCACCCGATAGGCCCGCTGGCGCTCGCCGACCTGATCGGGCTGGACACGACGCACGCGATCGCCGAGTCGATGTACGCCGAGTTCAAGGAACCGCTGTACTCGCCGCCTCCGCTGCTGCTGCGCATGGTCGAGGCCGGTCTGCTCGGCAAGAAGACCGGCCGAGGCTTCCACGACTACGCGACCGCGTAGGCCTCAGCGGCGGCAGGCCGGCTCTGACAGCAGCGCCGGGTGGTCCGCGACCACCGTGCGGGAGCCTGGAGCGATCTCGGTGAAGCCCCGCGTCCCGGGACGAATGGGAGCCCGCTCGCCGTGAGCGAACCGGTCTGCTACGAGCTGCGCCGGTCGGCCGAGATCGGCCAGCAACTGCTGCGGGACGCCGCCGCCCTGCTCTCAACCCAGGGAAGTTGGCGTTGCTCCCCCGCTTTTCGGTCGCCCCGAGCGGCCGGTAGGACCGTGGGGAGGGCTACGAGGAGAGCACGCGCGCGTGAAGGGCGGTGACCGCCTTGCGCGCCGAGGTGAACGCGCCGTGCTGCCAGGCGTCCGTGTAACTGAGCCAGTCGCCCGCGAAGTAGACACGTCCGGTGGGCTCGTTCAGCGGCTTGTAGCGGGGGTCGTCGGGACCGCCGGGGGTGTCGTGCCAGGCGGCCTCCAGGTGGGGTGTCTGGCGCCAGTGGTGCGAGAAGGAGGACGCGAGCTCGCTGTGGTACTTCTCGCCGTAGATCTTCACGCCCGCGGCCACCGCCCGCTTCTCGCGCTCCGCGGGGGTGAGCTTCGCGTATGAGTCCGCGTCGTCGCCGTAGTTGTAGTAGCCGATCACGACGCCGCGCTCGCCGTGGAACCCGTACGAAGGGTGCCAGATGTGGGTGACGTCCTGATCGGTCTCGGTGATGCCGCCGTAGATGCGGTGGTCCAGCTCCCACCAGCGCGACCTGTACTCCAGGCCGATCTTGGCGGCGGACGACGGCGTGATCGCCTCCAGGGCGCTCTGTACGCCCGCGCCGAGGTTGTGCGGGACCTTGGCGAAGATGTTGGGCGGCAGGGCGCCGATGCAGTAGTCGGCGTCGATGACCTTCGTACGACCGCCCTGGGTGTAAGTGACGCTGACGCCACTCCCCTTGTCGGTGATTTTCGAGACGGCGGCCCCTGTGCGTATCCGGTGGGTCCCTATCGCCCGGGTCAGGGCCTTAGGTATCTGGTCCATGCCGCCCACCGGCTGGAACATCAGCATCGCCTGGTCGAAGCCGAACTCGAAGGAGAAGTAGCGGCCGACCCCGCTGGCGAAAATGTCGGAGGCGGACGGGATGTCGCCGAGCAGCACGCCGGGGGTTCCCGCGGCGGCCGGAACGGTGGTGTATCCGCGGCGCTCCCCGCCCTCGTACGTCAGCTTGTCACCGAGTTCACCGAAGTCCTTGAGGAACTCGATCAGTTTCTCCTGGTCGGTGGCGGTCAGCTCCTTGTCGAGAGCGCCCTTGCCCGCGGCCTTGGCGAGCAGCTCCGACACATAGCCGTAGACGTCGGCCTTGGCGGTCCGGTACCGCATCGGCTTCGTCATGCCGGCCGACTCGTTGAAGATGTACGCGTCCGCGTTGACGTTGGTGAACACCTCTACGGGGACGCCCAGTTCGCGGCAGTAGTCGAGGGTGACCATCCACTGTGCGAGGCGGGCGGGGCCCGCGTTCATGTAGTGGCCCTCGCTGAAGCGGGCCGTCTGTGTGTTGCCGTAGAGGTCGGTGGTCGAATCACCGCCGCGGACCGTGAAGTTGCGGCCGCCGGTGCGCTCTCTGGCCTCCAGGACCGTACAGTCGTAGCCCGCCTTGCCGAGTTCGTACGCGGAGGCGAGCCCGGCGATGCCGCCGCCGATGACGACGACCTTGGCGGCGCCGCGTCCGGTGAGTGTGAAGTCGCTCTGCTTCAGGGGGCGGAAGGGCTGTTCACGCTGGGCGGCCTGCGCGGTGGGGGCGAGCCCGAGGGCGCCCATGGTGGCGAACATCGTGCCCGCGCCGCCCGTGAGGCCCACATTGCGCAAGAACGCCCGCCGACTCGTACCCGAACCGCTCTGAGTCTGTGCCATGCGTCGGACTCCCTCTCGATCTTGAATCGAACGGGGGAAGCGTGCCAATGGCCTGTTACAGCCCATCAGTTACTCGTGTATCCCACGCGTTTCTCTGGGCGCACATGTCTAACGGGCTGGATACCGGTGGGTAGACGCACTGAGGCCGTCAAGGGGAAGACGTCTGTTCTTGCCCGTCATGACCAGTGCGGCGAGTGTGCGCGGATGACCGGCCAGCCGCGCATGACTCTGGCTCCACTCATCAGCTCCCCTTGGAATCGATCATCTAGGCTGGCGTGGTGACTGATGAGCAGGAGCGGGTGCAGCCGTCGGGAGTGTGGGCCACGGCGGTGGGGGTGGCCAGGGTGCGGGCGCTGGAGACCGAGCGGGAGAACGCGCTGTTCCGCGACCCGCTGGCACAGGCTTTCGCCACCGCCGGCGGTTTATGGCCCTCTTCGCCGCCGCTGCCCGATGACGAGGCCGCGCGCCGCCGCTGGCTGGGCGTGGCGTTCTCCATCGTCATCAGGACGAAGTTCCTCGACGACCTGTTGCAGCAGGCCTCCGAGTCCGGGGTCCGGCAGGTCGTGCTGCTCGGAGCCGGCATGGACAGCCGGGCCTTCCGGATGGACTGGCCCGAGGGCACCCGGCTGTTCGAGGTCGACACCGCCGCCCCACTGGACTTCAAGGCTTCGGTGCTGCGCCAGGAGCGGGCCGTCGCACGCTGCGAGCGGATCACCGTCGCGGTGGATCTGCGGGAGGACTGGCCAGGCGCGCTGGCCGCCGCAGGGCACGACCCGGCCGTGCCGACCGTGTGGATCGCCGAGGGACTGCTGATCTATCTGCCCGAGGACGCGGTGGAGCTGCTGCTGGCCCGGATCAGCGCGCAGTCGGCGGCAGGCAGTCGGATGGGGCTGACGTTGGGCTCGCGCGGCGTGATCGAGCGCTTCGGCGCGGATGCCGTGCCGGGATCGGCGGCGTCCATGTGGGTCTCGGAGATGCCCGACGACCCGGTGGGCTGGCTGGCCGGGCACGGCTGGGAGGCCGACTGCCACACCCTGCGCGAGCGCGCTGCCGCCTACGGCCGCCCGATCAGCACCCCGCCGCAGCGCGAGGAGCGGCCCGGCGGACTGATCTCGGCGGCCCGCCGGTAGAGCGCCTCCCGGTTCCCCACCGAGTACGTAAGCACCTGACCGGAGTCAGTTCTCATCGACATTTTCCGGCCCTGTGATCATCAAGTGCTGCCCGGACTCGGTGATAAACGGTGTCGCACGTCAGTTACGAAGCCAGCCCCCCTACTGGCCGAGGTCGTAGACGTGGAATGCCTGGTAACCGTTGTAGAACGAAGGCCCATTCTCGATGTAACAGCGCAGCCCATACTGCGAGGAGTAATCCAAAGACTCATAGTTGGGGTCATCGGCAGCCTTTACGCGCAGCTCAGTCGCTCCCACCCCCTTGTACTCCGTGCCGTACAGGGGTACCCATGCCTGGTAGCCGCCATTGAAGCTGCTGAAATTACAGGGGTATGCCCGCAGCTTGTAGGCGAGCGAATAGTCCAGACACTGGCCGGTCTTGACATTCTGAAGCATCGTCGCGCCGTAGGTGCCGGAGACGGGGTCGTAGCCGACGTTGTAGGCGTACCACGCCTGGTAGCCGTTGGCGATGCTCGCACTGTTGCACGGGTAGATCCGGACACCGTACTGGGCGGAGTCATCGACGCACCCTGCGCCCAAGTCGCTGGAGATGCTGTAGTAGTGGTTGGAGGTGAAGTGGTAGACCTCTGATCCGCTTGTGCCGTAGGCCGACGCTGGCGATGCGCCGAGCAATACCGAAGCGATAATGCTTGCGGCAGCGATGAGTGCCGCGAGCGTTCTACGTACCTTGTGCATGGGATTGACCCTTCCCGCACTGATGACGGTGGCCCAAAAGCAGCCCAGATTGTGGATGGTGTCCGTGGTCGAACAGCGGAGGCATGCCGAGCGACACGGCCTAGATCAATGCTTTTGACGCAGGATGCAAGATCTCAGGCGAGAATCAGCGACGCCGGGCCCTCGGTCTCATGCAGAGCCCCCGATGTCTGTTGTGTGGAGTGCCGATATCGAGGCGCTTGTGGCGCTGGATCGCCGTTGGGTACGAGGCGAGCCGCGCGGCGCCGACCAGACCAGAGCCTATGACGGCTGCGGGCGGCGCGAGGGGTCTGTTTGCACAGTGAAGCGCTCCCTCCAGTGCCGGACTGCACAGCGAGCCCGTTGTTCACCCTGCCCGGACGCGCTGAGCGCCGACAATGTCTACAGCTGACGCCGCGTACGCATCTAGCTGCTCAAGCGTCAGATCCCGCACAGCATCCCCGAGAAATGGACCCCATCCGGCTGCCCGCCCCGGCTCTCCAGCCACCCCGTCAGGACCACGGCCCACTCCTCGTCAGTCATATCCGACTACGCCTGTCACGGAAGCGCGCCTCTATGGATTGCCCATCACCCGCATCGTCCACTTGACCGCCGACCAGTTCCACGAGGACGACAACGGCGCCTACTTCACCTTGGGTCTGCTGCAGGTTCGGGTGACAGGTTCGGTCACGCGGCCTGGAGGGCCGGTGTGGTCATGACGGTCTCGAATTCGACGGGTGTCAGCCGGCCGAGTGCGGCTTGTCTGCGGCGTCGGTGGTAGGTCCTCTCGATCCAGGACACGATCGCGATCCGCAGTTCTTCACGGGTGGCCCAGGTCCGGCGATCGAGGACGTTCTTCTGCAGCAGGCTGAAGAAGGACTCCATGGCCGCGTTGTCGCCGGCCGCCCCGACTCTTCCTATCGATCCGGCCATCCGGTGGCGATCGAGAGCCCGGACGAACTTCCGGGACCGGAACTGCGATCCGCGATCGCTGTGCAGGATGCACCCGTCGACGTGTTCACGCCGGGCCACGGCGTTGTCCAGGGCAGTCACGGCCAGGCGGGACTGCATCCGCGTGTCGATGGAGTAGCCCACGATCCTTTTGCTGAAGACGTCCTTGACCGCACAGAGGTACAGCTTGCCTTGGCCAGTGGCGTGTTCGGTGATGTCGGCGAGCCACAGCCGGTTCGGGCCGGGGGCGGTGAAGTTGCGGCTCACGAGATCGTCGTGCACCGGCGGGCCGGCCTTCTTGCCCCGGCCACGCTTCTTCCCGAAGACACTCCACCAGCGGTTGTCCCGGCAGATCCGCCACGCGGTTCGCTCGGCCATGCCGGCCCCGGCACCACGTGCTTCATCGGCCAGGAACCGGTAGCCGAACTCCGGGTCGTCGCGGTGGGCGTCGAACAGTGCGTTCGCGCGATATGCCTCCTCCAGGTCAGCGTCGGCCACCGGCTTGTCGAGCCAGCGGTAGTAGGGCTGTCTGGCGAGCTTGAGCACCCGGCACGTCACCGTGACGGGCACCCCGTCCACGGCCAGCTCTTTCACGAGCGGGTAGATCCTTTTCCCGGCAGATGCGCTTGCGACAGGTGGGCCGCGGCCCAGACCCCCACCTGGCGCCAGTTCACCCCCTACGGCGCACCTCGCGGTACCACCGTCACCTGGAGCGACAACCGCGGCTTCCTCAACGCCCCCAACGACACCAGCACCGGTCTGACCATCGTCGGAGCCCGCCAGTACGACCCCACCACCGGCCGCTTCATCAGCCTCGACCCCCTCTTCGAAGCCACCAGCCCCCAAGAACTCAACTGGACGACCAGATCGTGGCCGCTGCCATCGCCACTCACTGCCTGGACATCAGCGAGCCGAAGACCGTGCGCGGCATGGAGTCCGGCTACCGCCTCTACACCGCACGGTGGGCGCTGTCCGATCTCCCCGCCCCGGGCCGCCCACCGACCCCCAGGCCCGACCTGGATCGGCAAGCCCCGGCCGATCCCGGCGCGACGGCTGCGCCCCGGGCCCCGGGCCAGACAGCGGGGGAGTGGGAGATACCCCGCCTCCCGCTGAGCTACGACCGGGCCGCCCTCGCCGGTGCGGTGGTGCGGGAGAAGCTGCGCACCACCACCGCCGTGCGGGGCCGGGCGTACGACGTCGTCCCGCACCAGCAGGCGGCGATGCCCGAGCAGTTGCTGGCGTCTTCGGCCGTCGACCCTGAGCACGACGACCAGGAGCCGGAGGCCGAACCTCAGGAGGTGGTCGACATGACGGCACTGCGGGCCTTGCGGGAGTCCCGCACGGACGTGGAAGCCCTCGATCTCACGGCCGAGCGGCTGCGTCACCCTAAGGACGCGTTCACCAAGGCGGCCGACGCCTCCCGCGCTCGCACGGACCGCTACGCTGAACAGGACGATGCCGATGGAGCGTACCCGGTGCGGCCGAACGACCAGCAGGCGCACCGCCCGCAGGAGCCCGCACCGCACCGCGGCCGGGAGGCCGGCCATTGAACGGCAGGCTGAAGCCGAGCCTCAATTGCGGCGGAGGGCCGACCGAGACCGGAGCCCCGGCCGCGGCTACGGCATACGGGCTGAATGCCTACGATGTAGCCCGCGAGGGTACGTACTGCGCGGCAGCGGGTGTGTTACAGCATTTGGGTTCCCCCAGGGTGCGGGACACCGGCATCACCCGGATCGACGCGCCCGCCGATACGGACATCTCCACGCTAGGGCGCCTCGCCGTCGAACCGGTCCTCACCCCGGGCATCCGCGCGGGTCTGGCGCACCTCAAGACCGCGGGCAAGGGATTCACCAGGAACGAGCCCGCCCCGCAGGACACCAGGCCGACCCCCGAGACCGTGGCCGGGGACCAGCCCGTGACCGTTACCAGCACGGCCACCGCCACCGGTGAGAAGGTCACCCAGTCGGTCGCGGACACGACGGCACCGAGCGGGAAGAACCCCAGCCCCGCTCTCCCCATCGCCGGCGGCAAGGGCAAGGGTTCCTCGGTGGCGCGGGGCAACGACCCCACCACGGCGACGGACCCGCGGGACACCGACCGCATCTGCGCCATCTCCCGCAACGACGTCAACGCCCAGGCGTTGCAGCCGACGCCGAACCAGGTCGAGTGGGCCGTCGACATGGCCGTACGCGGCCAGCTGCGCTCCCAGTACCTGCGGCAGGGCGGATACCGCAGCCAGACCGGACTGGGCACGATCGACCCCCAGGGCCTGTTCAAGGTGCCGACGCTGGCGGGCGGTGACGGCAACGGGCGGATCCCGGCGAACGTGCTGCTCGGCATCATGGCGCAAGAGTCCAACCTGTGGCAGGCCGAGGGCGGTTCAATCCCCGGCCAGATGGGCAACCCGCTGGCCGCGATGGACGGCTACTACGGCCGAAAGGCCGTGGAGAACGACCCGGACGCCTACTGGAAGATCCACTGGGACAAATCCGACTGCGGGTACGGCGTCGGACAGGTCACCGACGGCATGCGCCTGGCCGGCCACGAGAAGACGGACGACAACGGGCACAAGGAGAAGGCGCTGGACCCGGGCCTGCAGAAGGCCATCGCCGTCGACTACGCCACGAACATCGCCGCCGCGATGCAGATCCTGGCCGACAAGTGGAACGAGGTCCACGCCGCCGGGCAGACGGTCACCGTCAACAACGACGACCCCTCCATGGTCGAGAACTGGTTCACCGCCGTGTGGAACTACAACCTCGGCTACAACCCGGCCGCGGACGCGGGCAAGAACGCCGGTCACTGGGGTCTGGGCTGGTACAACAACCCGGCCAACCCGCTTTACAAGAAGAGCTGGGGCCATCCGTTCATGGACACCGACGTGGACGGCCCCACCGCGAACAAGGACGCCGCGCATCCGCAGGACTGGCCCTACGAGGAGAAGGTGATGGGCTGGGCCGCCTGGTCCATCGACACCGGCTTCTCCTACGGCACCGACGGCAAGCAGGACTGGCCCGGCGACTCCGGCTTCAACTCCGCGGGTTTCCAGCCCGCCTGGTGGACCAGCAAGGACTACCGCAGCCATGTCTCCCCGCCGCTGGACACGTTCTGCAACACCAAGAACAACTGCGACCCGAACGTTCCGCCGAACTGCCCGAACATCGACTGCTACAAGCAGTACTGGTGGAACCAGCCCAACGCGACCTGGAAGCCCGACTGCAAGAACACCTGCGGGCACGAGAACATCAAGTACCAGACGCTGATCTCGGAGCCCGGCCAGGGACATCGTCTGCAGGACGGCACCCCGGTCTGCAAGGGAGCCCCCTCCGGGGCGAAGGTCGTGGCCTCTGTACCGGACGGCACACCGACCTGGTCCGACTGCGGCAACACCAGATCGGCGGGAACCTTCGGCTTCCGATTCTTCCCTGACTCCGACGGCCACTACGAGGGCAAGGAGGACCTGCACCAGGTCGGCGGCGGTTACGGCGGCCACTACTGGTACGCCCACACCCGCAACGCGGATCACCTCGGCGGCGACGGCGGCCCGATGGCCATCAACGGCGTCTGGACCCTCGGACAGGATCTCGGCTGGGCACGAATCCTGGTGCATCTGCCCGACACCGGCGCGCAGACCAGGCAGGCCAAATACCACGTTCTCAACACCGACAGCACGAGCCCCGCTCGGTCCGTGCAGCAGCGTGCGGGACGCTGGGTGAGCCTGGGCGCCTTCCACTTCACTGGGCGGCCGGCGGTCATGCTGTCGAATGTCACCGACGACGGCACGGCCGACGAGGACATTGCCTGGGGCTCGGTCGCCTTCCAGCCGCTGCCGGACAAGCCGAAGAACGTGGTCGTCGCGATGGGCGACTCCTACTCCTCCGGCGAAGGCGCCTCCGAGGGCGACCGGGACTACTACACGGAGACCAACTACCGCAGCAAGCTCGACGACAACGCCCGCAACGCCTGCCACCGCTCCACCCAGGCGTGGTCGCGTCAGGCCACGATGCCCGGTGCGTCGCAGTCGATCGGTCAGCTGGACGACTCACTGGACCCGAGCATGGACTACCATCTGATCGCCTGCTCGGGCGCGCGCACCTACAACGTTCTGCCCAAGGACGTGGACGACAGCGCTCTGTCGAAGGGCGAGAGCCAGAACGGCGAGGAGCCCCAGATCGACAAGGGCTACCTGGACCAGAACACCACCCTCGTCACGATCTCCATCGGCGGCAACGACTCCCGGTTCTCCCAGATCGTCCAGAAGTGCCTTCTATCCGTCGGCAACGGCAGTTGCAAGGGCGAGACCTTCGACAAGACAGACGACAGCGTCAACGGCCGGGACAAGCCCTTCCTCGGACAGCCGCTGGAGACGGCCGTTCCGGGCCTCATGAACCAGGTCGTCCGACCGGACATCACACGGGTCCTGAAGGAGATCCACAGGAGGGCGCAGAACGCGAAGATCGTCCTGATGGGCTACCCACCCCTGATCTCCGACAAGGGATCGTGCCTGAACATCGGCGTCAGCGGCATGGCCATCGGCCTGTCCGAGGCATCCGCGGCCTGGCTTGACGACACCGCCGACACACTGGCGGCAGCGATGCAGGGCGCGGCCGACGACGCCAAGGCCTCGGGCATCAACGTGTGGTTCTCCAACCCCAAGAGCGACTTCGCAGGCAAGGGCGTGTGCGGTGACCCGGAACAGGTCCACGGCATCGTCAAGACCCTGACCAAGTCCGACGAGCCGATCAAGGACTGGCCGCTCATCAACCAGTACGGCCTGTCGGCCCAGTCGTTCCACCCGAAGATCGGGGGCGCACGCCTGTATGCGAACGCCCTCGAGCGCACGATGGCAGGCATGAGCCTGTAGCCGTCTGAGTACGAGTACTCATGCCCGGCCCGGCCGTCCTGGTGGACAGTGATAGTCGGGCCGGGCCTACGACGATGTGGAGACAGCTTCTGATGAGGGGCGGACAAGCATGAGGACTTTCGCGCGGCGAGCCGCCGGCTCGAAGAGCG
This sequence comes from Streptomyces sp. NPDC002076, assembly GCF_053593835.1. Taxonomy (NCBI): domain Bacteria; kingdom Bacillati; phylum Actinomycetota; class Actinomycetes; order Kitasatosporales; family Streptomycetaceae; genus Streptomyces; species Streptomyces sp. NPDC002076. Next base: position 86,644 of record NZ_JBSFDI010000032.1, on the reverse strand, counting down.
TGTGGGGCTCGTTGGCGGTGCTCGTCCTGTTCGCCGTCTCGGGCTGTTCTACGACCCCGGACCGTGCCGTCAGCGACAAGCAGCTGCGCAAGCTCGGGGAGAGCGGCCAGGCGGTGAAGGCCCGGGAGCGGAAGGAGCAACGGCTTCGGGGCGTGGCGCGGGCGTACGCCGATCGCACGCCCCTGTCGCTCGGCCTGGTCGTGGTGCACGACGTGTGCGTACCGGGATCGGGACCGGGCTGGTTCTTCCAGCAGAAGACCGACGACTACAAGGTCGTTTGCTCGATGAACATTACCGCCTACTACGGCGCCGACCCCGGGCACGTGGGCGACACCCTCGACGGGATTCTGACCGCGGGCGACCACGCCCGTTCCGGGCCGGCGGGATCCGGAAGTCCCATACCCTTCACGCATGACGACCACGGCAAGCGGCTCGTCGCCTACTACCGGGGGCACGGCCCAAACCCTCAGGGCCCCAAGGCCTCCGAGCCGACCAGGCTGGCCGTCTTGGGACAGACGCTGACCTGGGACACGACACGCGACGGCGCCCCGCGTCGGCTGGTCGAGGAGCCCTACGCTGGGCTAGTCGACGATCCGCCGGTGTCCCGCGTGGTACGTGACCCGAATACCGCTACGGTCGCCGCCATCCGGAAACGGTACGGCCTGGTGTTCAAGCTGGAACTCCCCTACAGCGACTATTACGGGGTGCTCAAGAACGGTGGCACGCGCACGGAGTGACGGCGGTGCCGGCCGGGCACGGCGTCATCAGCTCCCGCAAGCACGCGCGTAGCCAGACGTGCGGGGGTTGGCGTCGTGGCGGAGGTGTCAGGCGAGGGCGAAACCTCGTCGTGAGGCCCACGACGCCCGCAGCAGGCCGAGTACGAAGCCTGCAAGCAGGAGTTCAAGGAGCAGCTGCGCCGCGCGGCCGAGCAGCAGAGGACCGATCGGGAGGCCCGTCGTCTCGTCTGCGTCAGCTGGGACACCCGGTTCACCGACCAACGGTGGACGGCCATCGAGTCCGCCGGATGGGACGCCTTACAGGACACCCACCCGAACCTGTGCGACGACTGCAAGAAGCGGCCCTGTCCGCCGAACGTCAAGCCGAGCAGGCCGAGTTCGAGGACCAGGCGTACGACCAGGCCGTGACCCAGGTCACCGCGATCGAGCTGTGGTGGCCCTGCGAGGGCCACCCCCTTCACCACGCGCGTCCTGCTCGAAGGGGACGAGGTGTTCACCGCTCCTGGCGAGGACCCCCTCCGGCATGCTGCTGAGCGGGGCTGGACGGTCGACAGGTCGCAGTCGAGTACCCGGTGATACCCGGGGTATCGCTGGGCTTCATCTAGCCGACATGACAGGAGGTTCAGCAGGACTCCGACGGTCTGCTGAAGCACGTCACTTCTGTCTTGGTGGGTGGCAAGGACTACTGCAAGTACCGCTATCAGGACGCTGGTCGTATCGGTTGGTGCCGAGGCCGGTGTCGGGCCGACAGTGGGTGCGGGCGTCTGGTCCAGCCCTGACGGGGCCGCGGTGTGCGCGGCCCCGTGTTGCCGCATGGCAGGGGTCAGGGCCGGGTCATCGTGCGGTTGTGTTGGTGCCGGTGGCCCACAGGGCGCCGCCCTTGCCCGGGCCGCCGGTGCTTTTGTAGACGACGAGGTTGCCGTCGTTCTGCATCATCGCGTACGCGCCGGAGTGGCCGCTGGTCCCGCTGGACCACAACGCCCCGCCCTTGCCCGGGCCCCCGGTGCTCTTGTAGACGACGAAGTTGCCGTCCGACTGCATCACGGCGTACGCGCCCGCATGGCCGGAGGTATGGGCGGACCAGATGGCGGCGCCGTCACGCCGGCGGTACATCACGAGGTTGCCGTCCATCTGCATGACCAGGCGGGTGTAGGTGCCCTGGGTCCACCAGCCGGGCTTGAGGGCGGTGCCGGAGGCGATGGTCTGCGATCGGGCGTAGGTCCCGCTCGACCACAGCGCTGAGGTGCTCGCCTTGCCGTAGACGACGATGTTGCCGTCCGTCTGCACGGTGGCGTACGCGTCCGGTTGGCCGTAGGTGTGGCTCGACCAGAGGGCGCCGCCCTTGCCGGGGCCTCCAGTGCTGGTGTAGACGACGAGGTTGCCGTCCGTCTGCATGATCGCGTACGCACTCGAGTTGCCGCTCGTCCCGGTCGACCAGACCGTCTGGCCGCTGCCACTGCCGGTCTTCAGGCGGGCGACGAGGTTGCCGTCGGTCTGCATGGTCAGCGTCATCGTGGAACTGCTGAGGCTGTGCCCCGCGGCCAGCTGCTGGCCGGGATACATGAAGGAACCGGCGGCGGGTGCGGGGGTGGAGACGGGGATGTGGGGGTCGGCGAGGTGGATGTTCTTGCCGCTGTCCAGGTAGGCGATCTCGCCCTGTTCCTTGTCGACGGCCCAGGTCACGCGGCGGTCGTCGGTTACCGGCCCGGCGGGAAGGTCGGTCAGGTCGCTGGTGGTGGCGGTGTCGGTGTGCACGTCGGTGAGGGTGAGTTTGCCCGCCGTCGTGTCGTGTTCGACGACGATTCCGTCGCCGAGCTGGGCGAGATGGGCGGGTACGGGGACGTCCTTGCCGGTGGCCAGGTCGTGCACGCCGGCCGGGCCCGAGGGCCCGCAGGACCAGTACACCCAGTGCTGGGCAGCGGCCTGCAGCTCACTGGGCACGCACGGGGCGTCGGTAGAGACGGTCTGGACGGTGCGCTGAGTGGTGAGGTCGATCTGGGTCAGCGTGCCCGCCGTGCTCCCGGGGACCCACACGGTGGAGCCGGACAGCGCGGCCGCAGATATCGGGCGGCTGAAGAGCACGTGGCTGGTGCCGCCCGCGTCGGCGTCACCGATGTACTGCTTCTTCGTGGAGCCGCCGTCGTAGACCACGTAGGGGCCCTCGGCGTCGACGAGGGTGCCGCCGGTGGCGCCGGGGGTGACCATCACGGCGGAGTCGCCGGGAGACTGCACGGTGACGGCGTCGCCCTCGGAGTTGGCGTCGGCCCACAGCTGGGAGATGTTGCCGTCGCCGGTGGCGATGGGCGGGTTGCAGGTGGCCGTGGTGTCGCAGTGGGTGGGGGCGAAGGGGGAGCCGAAGTTCTGCTCGGTGCCGTAGGAGGGTGGGGAGCCCGGCTGGACGCTGCGGTCGTAGACGAGGTCCCCAGCGGCGGACGTGCGCCGGACCGTGAACAGCTTCCCGCCTGCGAGGGTCAGCCCGTCGATGGGGGCGGGCATGGCGGGGTCGGAGTCCACGGCGGTTCCCGTCGGGGTGCCCGCGGAACCGGCGGTGAACCGGCGGGCCGCCCAGTCGGTGACCGACGAGCCACCCACGACGACGGCCCCGCCCGGCTCCTGCCTGACGCTGCTGGTAATGACGTGGTCCAGGACCGGCGTCAAGGCCGTTGAGCCGGACAGGGGCATCGTGTAGAGCGGGTAACCGATCGTGTCGTCTGCGCTGGACGGGCCGGTGTGCGACGCTGCGTACGTGATCAGCAGGGAGTCGCCCGCGATGCCCACCTGGTAGAGGGTGCTGGTGTACGTGCTGCCCAGCGGTGCCGGCGGGACCTGGATGGTGTTCTCCGTTCCGCCGGGGGCGGAACGGGACACGACATGGACCTGGCCCCCCGAGGTGGTCCCGTTGGCACCGTACGACGAATACCAGGCGATGTACGTGCTGGACAGCACAGCGCGGGCACCGGAGACCAGCGGCCCCATGACGGGCGTGACCGCACCGGTGGCCAGGTCCACCAGCGCCAGCCGGTTCTCCGTGGTGCCGTTGGTGCTCTCGGTATAGCGCAGTACTACCGAGTTGGCGTCACCGGCCATCACCACAGCCTGCAGTGTGGCGCCCGCAGGCCAGCCCGTGACCGGTGTGTCGGTCTGCTGCCCCTCCGCCACGCCGAGCACGTGAAAGCCCGTCACGGCTCCATCAGCGGCCTTGGTGACCGTCAGCAGGCGTGAGCCGAACGTCCCGACGTAACTCTGGCCAGAACCGGGCTTGATGGTCGTGGTCGTATCCGAGTCCATGTCGTGCAGGTGGTAGCCGTCGGCCGACGGTGTCGCCACCACGTCGGCGCCCGCGCCCCAGTATCCGGGTGCAGGGTTGGCCGTGACCTGCGGTACCGGGAGGTCCGGTCCGCCCGCGTACTTCGTCCAGACGAAGGCGGACTGGTTATCGGACTGGTGCAGGAAACCGCCGGTGCCTGCGAAGACGACGACGTCCTTGGGCGGATTGCTCAGCAGCGCGGCCGGAATGACCGTCTCGCTGGGGCTGTCGGCCGAGGCCGTCGCGGTGGTCAGGGGCAGGGCCCCCGATGCGAGGGCGCATGCCGCGGCAACCGCGATGCATCCGCTCCTCAGGGTGTGCTGGGCCACCCGTTCCTCCTGGGCGTGAGCCGGGCCGGCCCCCGTGCAGGGTGCCCGGTCCGATTGTTGCTTGGCGTGTTGCGTTGTTACTGGTCGGTGTAGTGGTGGACGGGTGGGGCGAAAGCACCGTTGCCGGGGGCGGGGGTGCACACGGCCGGGGTCGGGACCGCGTGGTTGTAGCAGAGGACGAGGTGGCCTAGCCGTCGCCCTCGAGATAACTGGCCGTCATCACCTTCGTGTTGGGGCCGAAGGCGGTGTTGTCCGATTGCTTGACAGTTGCGGCCGGAGCGCCACTGGTGGAGGACGCGGCTCGTACACCGTTCAGAGGCAGTCTGGTCATGTTCTGTGCAAGCGATGCAGAGGTTCCCATGAGGTGACTGCATGTATGAAGAAAGTATTTGCAACAAGATCGCAAAGAAGTGGATGGATGAGGGTGAAGGAGAAAGGAATGTTCATGTAGCAGGTCCCGATGTGGGATTTTTGCTTGCTTGATCTTGAGACGGCTCGGTGTGCGGTTCGTGGTAGCCGGATTGGCTTGGCCTGGTGTTGGTGCGGGACGACCCGCGGTGAGCGGCGGCTGCGAACGGCGGTGGAACGGCTGTGCGGGAACTTGTAGGTCGGGACGTGGGGGAGCGGCCGCGGGAACGGCGGGCCCGCTGCAGCAAAGCGGGCCCCGGCTGTGGGAAAGCCGGGGCCCGCATGACGTGGTTGTCTAGCTGAGTTGTGTGTAGGGCGTCTGGTCGTAGTCGAGTGCGCTGACCTCGGATGGGGGGAGCGCGGTGTTGTAGAGCTGGACGTCGCTGATGTCGGCGTTGGCGTATTCGCCGTAGGTGCCCTGGTAGAGGCGGCGGCCGATCTGGACGGGGCCGGTGGCGGGCCAGGGGGTGCCGGCGAAGGTCTTGGTCGCGGTGAGGGTTCCGTTGACGTAGAGGTTCAGGGTGTTGGTCGGGCCGTCGTAGACGCCGACGAGGTGGGTCCATGTGCCGGTGGTGGCTTTGGAGCCGTAGACGGCGGTGAAGTCGGTGCTTGTGGTGTCGTCGTTGTGGCGGCTGAAGGCCCATTTCTGGGAGCCGGAGGAGTAGTACAGCTGGTAGCCGTTGGCGTTGCCGGCACTGTCGGACTGGGAGACGAAGGTGGAGTTGCTGGTCAGGCTGTTGAGCTTGACCCAGGCGGAGACGCTGAAGCTGTTGTTGTCGGTGGTGGTGCCGTCGGCGGGGTCGGTGTGGGTGCCGGTGGGCAGGGCGCTGGAGGCGCTGGCGGCGTAGCCGGTGGTGCCGTCCAGGCGGAGGACAGTTCCGCGGCTGGAATCGTTGGTCCAGGTGGCGGCGCCGTTGAGGGTGGCGTCGTTGCTGCCGACGGAGTCGGTTGCGGTGGTGCCGGTGGCGTCGTTCAGGGGCCAGGCGGCGCTCGCGGCGTTGTAGTAGCCGACGGTCATGGGCGAGCCGAAGGTGGCCGTGCCGTTGGTGTCGGGGGCGGCGCCGGGGTATTCGATGAGTTCGCCGGCGGGTGTGGTCGTGTAGAGGTCGGGGTAGCCGGCGGTGGTTCCGTTGAGGTTTCCGGGTGAAGCGATGGTCGGGTAGTCACTGGTCGCGAGCGTGACGGGTAGAGCGGTGGCGGCATTGCTGGACCAGGTGCTTGGTGTGCTGGAGGTCCAGCTTTGGGCGTTGGTGCCGTTGCAGGTGTGCAGCTGCAGCTGGGTCCCGGTGGTGGTGGAGGAGTTGGGGTCGTCGAGGCACTTGCCCGACTCGGGGTTGATCAGTGAGTGGTTGGAGCCGAGCGTCCACTGCTGGGCGCCGGTGCCGTTGCAGTTCCACAGGTCGATCGGGGTGCCGTCGGTGGTGCCGCTGTGGGTGACGTCCAGGCACTTGCCGAGCACGCGGATCGAGCCGTCCTTGGCGGGGGTCCAGGACTGGGCGAGGGTGTTGTTGCAGCCCCAGATCTGGATCTTGTTGCCGTTCTGGGTGGCGGAGTGGTAGTCGTCCGCGCACAGGCTGGAGCCGTCTGATGCAGTGAGCCCAGAGGTCAGCGCGGAAGAACTGGGCGCTGTCAGCAATGGGGGCAGACCGTTGCTGTCAGCGGTGAGTGGGAACGTGTAGAGGGTTCCGGTGTTGTTGTCCCGGGCCCAGAGGGTGGGGGTGTTGCCGACGGTTCCGGGTGCGATGAGGGTGAAGTGGGACCAGTCGCCGGTGCCGAGCAGCACGGGTGTGGTGCTGGTGGTGCCGCCGGTGGCCGGGCCGAGGTAGCTGCTGTCCTGCGCGGAGCCCTTGTAAAGCCAGAGTTGCTTGTTCTCGATCGTGATCAGATCGGGGTAGCCGGTTCCGTAGACATCGCCGGGGGCGATCATCTGGGCCACCGAGGACCAGTCGGCCGCGTTGTACGTATCGCAATTGTGGGCGTTGTCCGCCGTGGGAAGGCACTGAGGTCTGTCGAGCGGGCCGTAGACGTCCGCGGTGTTGGTGAAGTGGCCGGCAGTGCCTGAAGAGATGGCCCCGTCGTTTTTGTAGACGTACAGCTTGTCGCTGTTTTTGTTGTAGGCGAACAGGTCGTCCAGGCCGTCCTGCTTGAGGCTGCCGCGGTGGGTGATCAGGTAGTCGTTCCAGCGGCTCTTGCCGTCGGGGCTCTGAGATGCGGTGGAGGCGACGGTGGGGGAGTTGCCGGGGTCGGTGTTGCCCGGCAGGAGCGTGAGGTCGCCGCTCTTGGTGGTGCCGAGCAGATCGGGGACGCCGTCGCCGTTGAGGTCGCCTGCGGCGACCTTGGTGGCCGGGTACCAGGGGGCGTAGAAGGTGTATGTGGTCGGCAGTGCCTGGGTGTTGCCTGCGTGGTCCTGGGCTTCGACGTAGAGGGTGTGGGTGCCCCATGTCGTCGGGTTAAGCGGGATGGATGCGCTGGGTGTGCCACTGGAGTTGGTGGTCGCGGTGACGTAGTCGGGGCAGTTGACGGCTGGCTGGACGTCGAGTGCGTAGCAAAAGCGCCAGACGTCGCTGGACAGGCAGGTGCCGCGGGTGCAGCCGGTCGGGGTGGGGTCGCTGCTGGTGACGGTGATGCTGCTGGTCTGGCCGGCGTACCCGGTGGGTGTCTGGCCGCTTCCGGAGGGCGGGAACACGGTACTCGGTGCGGTCACGGTGGGCTGGGACGGCGGGGTCAGGTCGACCTTGAAGCCGCACGGACTGTTCCAGGCGGAGTAGTTGATTCCGTCGTAGGCGCGGACCTGCCATCCGTACTGGTGGCCGTCCTGCACCGTGGTGCCGATGTTGATGTGCACCGTGGTGAGGGAGGCGACGTAGCCGCTGCTCGGTGTCGCGACGGTGGCCGGGTTTCCGGTGCTGTTGGCGGTTTGGTCGTCCCAGACCGTGTAGTCGGCCTTGACGTTCTCGCCGCTGACGTTGGATTTCAGCTTGGCGTTGAGGGTGATGTCGCTGGTGTTCCCGTCCAGTGCCGTCTGGCCGATCCAGCCGCGGGTGCTGCTGCCGCAGTTGGCGCCGGAGGGGTTCTGTGCGTCGGGTGTGGTGGTCTCGTCGGTCGGGGTGTCGGGCGGGATGTCGTAGGTGGTTTGGATGTAGGGGTTGGTGGAGTACCGCATGAAGTCGATGTCGCTGGTGGAGGAGTCCTCGTCGCCGTACAGGCCGACCGTCCACGTGTCGTAGTTGCCTGCGGCGACGGACGCGATCTCGCCGGTCACGGTGAACGTCACGCTCTGATCGCCGCAACTAGTGGGCTGGTTGACGTAGGCGCCGTTGTAGGCACTGGCCGGGTTCTGGGTGCCGATGGTCGAGAGCGCCTTCGGCTGGGTGTCCCAGTACATACCGGAGGAGATGCCTCCGGTCCACTTGAGGGTGACGGGTGCGGTGTGTGTGCAGCCGTAGGCCTCGGCGTAGGTCTCCGTCAGATGCAGCTCTGCCTTGATGATGTCCATGCTGCTGTTGAGATTGCGGGTGTCCAGTTGGTAGAAGGTGCGCTGGGCGCCGATGCAGTCTCCGTTGGACGAGGAGTAGCGCTGGTAGCCGACTCCTTCGCCGTAGCGTTGCGCGTAGTCGTACTCGTGGGAGCTGGCGGAGGAGGAGTCGCAGCCCTGCTGGGCCTCGAAGTAATGGTTGGTGGTCTCGCTCGGCAGGACACTGGGGTCGATGTACACCGGCCAGGTGGTGCTCGAGCTGGTGAGCATGGAGGAGTCGGGGGCGAGGGTGAGGCCGCTGCTGGTGGTCGTCATGGTCACCGGCGCGACGTCGGCCCCCGGTGCTGGCCCGTCGGCGGGCGAGGTGGTGGACGTGGTGTCGTCCAGGCGCATGGACGCGGTCTGAGGACTGGCCGTTGTGGTTGTGGAATCCCACATGACCGGGGCGCTGCTGGTGTAGGCGGTGGTGCCGTCCGCCGCCTTCGCGGTCATCCCGCCGTCAGCCGTACCGGCAAGGGTGAGTCCCTGGGTGGTGGCTGCCAGGGTCAGCCGGCGCAGATCGGGGTTGGCGGCGGCCGTGGCGTCGTGGACGATCAGCACGTCGCTGAAGCCGCCCTGGTCGCTGATGGTGGCCTGGAGATCAACCCCGGGCAGGACCGAAGAGTACAGCGCGGTGTCCCCGCTGACCGCCGGGGCGGGCAACGTGAACGGCATGGAGAGCGCGAGGTTATGGCCGGCCGGGTCGGTGAGGCTGACGAGCGGACCGCTGCCACCGCCTGAGAGAGTGACGCCACTGGGTGTTGCCGCTGTACTGAACGAACCGTCCGAGTTCTTCACCAGCGATGCGTCCACCGGCGTCCAGGTGTCGTTCTTCATCACTCGCACCGGCTGGACGTACTCGGTCGTTGTGAGTGATCCGTCCGGATTGGCGGTGGTGGTCGACGTTTCGCTGGTCAGCGCGTCGACCGGGACGGATTTGCCGGTGGACTGGGCCTGCAGGAGGGCGCTTTGGGTGGGGTTGCCGGGGGTGGGGTCGCTGCTGTCCGCGGATGCGGTCGGGGCTGCCCCGAGGACCAGCGCCCCCAGGACCGCCATGACGGCCAGGTGGTGCGGCGCGGTGGACCATCGCCTGCGGTGCAGGTGCGTTCTTCCCCCCATGGGAACCCCTTCGAGGTGTGGATCAGGACTGGTGTCCGGTCCGACGAGGCATCAGTGACGTAGGCGTACGCGGGTGGACTGGACGTGCCCCGTGTGTCGTCGCCGGGCGCTGATGGGCGAGTTGAGTGACTGGAGCGGCCGTAGTTCCTGGTGGGACCGCCGGCACAGGGTATTGCCGAACTGATGTCTGATCAATAAGGTTCCTCCGTTTCCATCGTCACGGCGCCGTTGCGGGTTCCTTACCGTTTCTTCACCTTGAGGCGCTCAGCAAGAGGGGGCTTTGAGGTGGGTTCTGGCGTGCGCTGGTTCGCGACCGTGCGCAGACGGATATGGGGTCGCGGGCTCACGGTGGCGACAGCAACCGTCGCCGCTTCCACGCTTGTTGTATCGGCGGCTGTTGCCCAAGGGGTGCCGGAGTATCACTACGACGGCAAGCTGTGGAGCGCCGGGGCGACCTACAAGACGCCCAGCGTCGGCGGACATCCCCTGACGAGACACACCGTCAAATCACTGAAGCCGGACAAGCCGTTGCCGACCTACCGGCCGTCCCGCCCGTCGTGGCCGAGCGCCGGCAGCAGCACGGTCGTGCTGACAGGCAAGACCCAGTCCTCTGCCACCACGTCAGCCGCAAAGCGCAAGAGCGGCAGTGAGCCCACAGCTTCCTCCTCCGCCCGGGCCGGCAACCTCCCCGTGTGGGTCGCTCCGGCCAAGCAGGTGGCGGCGAAGAGGCACGGTGCGGTTCCGAGCGCGCCGAGCTCGGTGCGCGTACAGCTCGCGAGCCACGCCCAGGCCCAGTCCGCTGGAGTCGACGGCATGCTGGTCGGCTTCGCACGCGGCGACGGCGCACGGTCGTCGGGTCGGGTGGCGATCACCCTCGACTACTCCGCCCTCGACAAGGCATACGGCGGCGGGTTCGCCTCCCGCCTGCATCTGGTGACCGTCCCCGGCTGCATTCTGACGACCCCCCAGAAAACCACCTGCCGGGTACGCACCCGGCTCGCCTCGACCAACAACCCGGTCGCCAAGAAACTCACGGCCACCCTCGACCTGCCCCGCGCCACGACGTCTGGCACGGCCGGCACAGGCGTCCACAACGACGCCACGGCCGGGTCCGCCTCGATGGCGCCGATGACCGCCGTCGAGGCGATCTCCGGAACCTCCGGCTCGCAGGGCGACTACACGGCCACCAGCCTGAACGCCTCGGGCAGCTGGAGCACCAACGGGACCGGCGCGTTCACCTACTCTTACCCGATCTCCGTACCGCGCTCGCTCGGCGGCGCGGCTCCTTCCGTCGCCTTCTCCTACGACTCCCAGTCCGAGGATGGCGAGACATCCGCCCGCAACTCCCAGTCGTCGTGGATCGGTGACGGCTGGTCGTACTCGCCCGGTTTCATCGAGCGCTCCTACAAGCCGTGCAAGCAGGACGGCATCAGCGACTCCGCCGACCTGTGCTGGGGCGGCTGGCTCGCCACCCTCTCCCTGGGCGGCCACTCCGGCACCCTGGTCCGCGACGACTCCAGCAACTCCGCCACGCCCACAGCCGCCCAGACCTGGCACCTGCAGGGCGACGACGGAACCAAGATCGAGGAACTCGGCGGCGCGGACAACGGCCTGTGGAACGGCGAGTACTTCAAGGTCACCACGACCGACGGCACCACCTACTACTTCGGGCGCAACCACGCCCCCGGCACCACCTCGGACGCGGCCACCAACAGCGCCTGGGGTGAGCCTGTCTACAGCCCCAAGTCGACAGATCCCTGCTACGACTCCGGTCAGGGCAAGGACTCTCAGTGCACGATGGGCTACCGGTTCAACCTCGACTTCGTCGTCGACCCGCACGCCAACGTCCAGCGCTACACCTACGCCGACGAGACCAACTACTACGACCGCGGCGGCGGCCAGGTGGCCGGCTCCGGCGGTTCCGGAACGCTGACCAAGTACGTCCGCGGCGGCTACCTGACCGAGATCGACTACGGCTACCAGCTGGCGGACGAGGCCGCCGGCAGCAAGCCCGGCGCACGCGTGCTGTTCAAGACGGCCCAGCGCTGCCAGACCTCGTCGACGTTCACCGACTGCTCGTACTCGAACCTCAACGACTCGACCGCCACCAACTGGCCGGACGTTCCCTACGACCTGAACTGCGCATCGACCGACACGACGTCCGGCACCGGGTCGAACGTCTGCCTGACCACGGCTCCGTCGTTCTGGTCCACCGATCGGCTGGACTCGGTCGTCACCCAGGTCAACGTCGGCGGCACCCTGACGGATGTCGACAGCTATCAGCTGACCCAGACGTACTCCGATGCAGGCGGCACCGTTGACCCGGTCACCGGCCAGTCCGGCAAGGACGCGGCCGACGAAGGTGAGCTGCAGTCCGTGATGTGGCTCAGTTCCATCCAGCACACCGGTAACGACACCACTGGCGGCGGCAGCAGTAGTCCGATCACGCAGCCTAAGGTCAGCTTCCTCGGCACCGAGATCGACAACCGGGTCGACGGCGGCAACGAGCCGTCGCTGTTCCACCCGAGGATCTCCTCCATCACCACGGAGACCGGCGAGTCCATCGCCGTCACCTACAGCGATCCGGACTGCTCCCGGCTGAACAAGACGATGCCGTCGGCGCCCGATGCCGACACGATGTCCTGCTACAACGTGTACTGGACCGTCCCCGGCGGGGTCACACCGGTCTCCGACTGGTTCAACAAGACCCGGGTCAAGACGGTCGACGTCTCCGACATGACCGGTACGGGCTCGCCCATGCAGGTCTCGAACTACACGTACTCCGGGCCTGCCTGGCATCGCGACGACTCCGAACTGACTGACGACGCCTACCGCACGTGGGACCAGTTCCGCGGCTACCGCACCGTCACCGTCACCACGGGCGCATCCCCCGATCCGATCACCCAGAAGACCACCACGTATCTGCAGGGCATGGACGGTGATGTCCGCGCGGACGGGTCCAAGCGCTCGGTCAGCGTGACGGACAGCGTCGGCGACACCGTCACCGACAGCGACTGGCTGAGCGGAACCCCGCTGGAGGACGACACCTACACCCAGGCCGGCGGCAGTATCGTCGCCAAACAGATCGACCTCCCGCAGTCCTTCACCACCACGGCGACCCACAGCAGCGGCTCCTCGCTGCCCGCCGTCGTCGCCCGCATGATCAAGACCAGCCAGCAGCGGACCTACGGGCTGCTCGCGAGCGGCAGCTGGCGCGAGGCTGAGACCGACACCTCGTACAACGGAGATGCCCTGCCCACCATCATCGACGCCAAGGGCGACGTCAGCGTGGCCTCCCAGGAGAAGTGCGCCACCACCAGCTACGCCACCCCGCCCAGCGGCAACCCGATGATGCTCTCCTACCCGGACGAGATCCTCATCGTCGCCGGACCCTGCAGCACCACACCAGGCGCCAGCACCACCATCTCTGACAAGCGGATGTTCTACGACGGCGACGGCACCGTCGCCAACGTGGGAACGTTCGGTCATCTGGGCACCACCGGCGACCTGACAGCCACCCAGATCATCACGGGCTACAGCGGCACGACCCCCTCCTACCGCACGACCCAGGCGACCGCCTACGACGCCTACGGGCGCGCCGTCCAGGTCCAGGACGCGGCCGGCAACACCACCAAGACCACCTTCACCCCCACCACCGGACAGCTGCCGACCCAGCTCGTCACCACCAACCCGCGGAACTGGACCACCACATCCGTCATGGACCCGCTGCGCGGCCTGACCATGACCAGCACCGACCCCAACGGCCGCACCACCACCATCGACTACGACGCTCTCGGGCGCCGCACCGCGATGTGGCTGCCGGGACGCCCAATCTCGCAAAGCGCCAGCCGAACCTTCGCCTACGCCGTCAACGGCACCGTACCCAACACCGTCACCACCAACACCCTGCGCGACGATGGCAACTACAGCACCGCCATCAACATCTACGACGGCATGCTGCAGCTGCGCCAGACGCAGTCCACCACCGCCAACAACCAGGCCGGACGGCTGATCTCCGACACCTTCTACGACAGCCACGGCTGGGTGCGGAAGACCAACAGCTCCTACTACGAGAGCAGCACGTCCCCGACGACCACCATGTGGGTCGCCGACGACAACCAGGTTCCCTCGCAGCAGATAGCCGTCCACGACGGGCAGGGACGCACGACCACCACCCAGCTGTGGTCCAACGGAACGCAGCAGTGGCAGTCCACCACCGCCTACCCGGGCGTCGACCGCACCGACACCACCCCGGCCGCCGGTGGCACGGCGACCTCGTCCTTCACCAACGCCCTCGGCCAGACCACCGCCACCTGGGCATACGACGACACCGCCACACCGACCGGCAAAGCATCCGACGCGGTCGTCACCAGCTACACCTACACGCCCGCCGGCCAGGTCGCCACGATGAGCGACAACGCGGGCAACAAGTGGACCTACAGCTACGACCTGCTGGGCCAGGAGACCAAGCAGACCGACCCCGACACCGGCACCAGCACGTTCGACAAGTACGACGACCTCGGCAACCTGCTGCAGGCCACCGACGCGCGCGGCCAGATACTCTCGTACGCCTACGACGCCCTGGACCGTAAGACCGCGGAGTACTCGGGCGCCTGGTCCGCGACCCCGGACCCGAGCAAACAACTCGCGTCCTTCACCTACGACACCCTCGCCAAGGGATACCCCACCTCCTCGACCCGCTACGTCGGCGGCACCGGCGGAGACGCCTACACCCAGGCCATCACCGGCTACACCACCGACTACCAGCCCACCGGCGCCTCCACCACCATCCCGACATCAACCGGCTTCCCCAGCAACGGCACCGGCAGCAACTCCAACACCTACACCGTCAAATACAGCTACACCCCCGTCATGGGGCTGCTCTCCGAGGCCGACTACGGCGCGGACGGCGGCCTTCCCTCCGAGACCGTCGGCTACGGCTACGACCTGCAGGGCCTGCTCGACGGATTCGGCGGCAACGGCACCTACCTCGACACCACCGACTACACCCCGCTCGGGCAGGTGACCGACACCCGGTGGGGACTGTATGGGGAACAGGTCGAGCCGACCTTCTCCTACGACGCTGCCACCGGCCGCGTCACACAGTCCGAGGTGAACCTGCAGACCAGCGCCACCTCCGCGCTCGACGTCACCAGCTACCGCTACAACCAGGCGGGCGACGTCACCGCGGTCTCCGACGCCCAGTCCGGCGGTACCACGGACACCCAGTGCTTCACCTACGACCACCTCAACCGGCTGACGACGGCCTGGACCGACACCGCAGGCCTGACCACGGCTGGCGTCGGCAGCACCGGCGGATGCACGACCAGCACCCCCGCAGCCTCAACTATCGGCGGCCCGGCCCCGTTCTGGCAGTCGTACACCTACAACGCCCTGGGGGATCGCACCCAGCAGGTGCAGCACGACACCTCCGGCACCACCGCGAACGACGTCACCCAGACGGCAACCTACCCTGGCAGCGGAACCTCCCCCGCCACCCTGGCGAACGCCGCAACCAAAATCACCACCACCGGGCCGGGCGGCACGGCCACGATGACGCCGGCCTACAACAGTGCTGGCGACACCACCGGCCGAACGGTCACCACGACGGGCCCGCTCGTGTCCGGCCTGACCCGCTCGGGCACGAAGCTGTGCGTCGACGACTCCTCCTCCGCCACCACCGACGGCAACAAGATCGACCTCTGGACCTGCAACGGCTCCGGCGCCCAGCAGTGGACAATCGGCACCGACGGCACAGTGCGCGTGCTCGGCAAGTGCCTCGACGCATCCGGTGGCGGAACGACCAACGGCACCAAGACCGACCTGTACACCTGCAACGGCAGCTCTGGCCAACAGTGGAAGGCCGGCGCGAACGGCTCCCTGGTCAACACCGCGTCCGGCAAGTGCCTGGACGACCCGTCCTCCTCGACCACCAACGGCACCCAGCTGCAGATCTGGACCTGCAACGGAACATCCGCGCAACGCTGGACGAACGCGACCATGGGCGCCGTCCTGCCCGGCGCCACCCAGTCCTTCGCCTACGACGCCGAGGGCCGCACCGCCTCAGTGACTACGCCATCTGGCGGCAAGGACCAGACCACCAGCTACCTCTACGACGCCGGCGGCAGCCTCCTGCTCCAGACCACGCCGACCAGCAAGATCCTCTACCTCTTCGGCGGCGCCGAACAGCTCACCCTCAGCACCGGCCCGGGAACGGTCAAGGGCCAGCGCTACTACCCCGGCCCGGACGGCATCACCGAGGTGCGCTCCTCCGACGGCACGCTGACCTACGAGGTCTCCAACGCCCAGGGCACGGCCACCGAAGACCTCGCCGCCTCGAACCTGGCAGTCACCCGCCGCTACTTCGACCCCTACGGCAACCCCCGCGGCCCCCAGCCCACCACCTGGGCCGACAACCACGGCTACCTCGGCAAACCCGCCGACCCCACCACAGGCCTCGATCTGCTCGGCGCCCGCAACTACGACCCCATCCAAGGCCGCTTCCTGACCGCCGACCCCCTCATGGAGGCCGGCGACCCCAACCAGATGAGCGGCTACTCCTACGCCGGCGACAACCCCAGCACCGGCAGCGACCCCACCGGCCTGCGCCTGGCCTGCGGTGACGGCCCGGAGGACATCCCCTGCCCCACACACGGCTCAGTCGGCGGTGACGACTACTCCCCAACTACCAGCGGGGGAGGAAACGGCGGAACCACGACCTCCAGCGGAGGCACCACAGCGGCACCGTCCAGCGGCTCCGCCTGCAACGTCGCGTCGAAGTTCGGGTGCGACGTCGCCGAGGGCCAGCAGATGGGCACCTACGGGCCGCCGACGTCGGGAACCCTCCGCGACGCCATAGCTGGTGCGCTAGATGAGGTCGTCAAGCTGATTTGGGAGACCTCGCCTCAAGCGCAAATCCTGGACGAAGCGCATAAGGCGTTGAGTCCGTTCGGTATCTCGGTGCCGCTCGACATATTCCCTCGCCACCCGATGGCGAAGATCCTGCACGCGCATACCAATACGGATGCGTACAAGGGGGCCGAAGCATCGGTAGTCATTGCGACGGTGGCACTCAGCGACGGCGGCGATGCCGCAGAGGCAGCCGCCGCGGCCGAGAACGGGGCCCGCGACGCCCAAGACGGCCTCGCGGCTGCGGCTGATGCCAAGAACGTTGTCAGCGAAACCACTGAAGAAGCCACAGCAACCGCTGCAAAACCCAGCGAACCTGATACCGGCGCTTCCGGGAGCGGCGAAGGTGGCTGCAGTTTCAGCCCGTCGACCCGCGTATTGCTGGCGCACGGCAAGACCGAGGCGATTGCCTCGGTCAAACCCGGCGATAAGGTAGAGGCCGCCGACCCCCACACCGGCAAACACCGAGGCCCCCGCACCGTTCAGCACGTGTGGATCAACCACGACCACGACCTCCTCGACGTCGCGATCCGCACCAGGGACGGCCACACCGCCACCCTTCATACCACCGCCAACCACCCGTTCTGGGACGACACCACCCACAGTTGGGTCCCCGCCGGCGAACTCCACCGCGGAGACGCCCTCAACACAGCGGGCAATGGTCACGTGTACGTGGTCACCACCCACATCACACCTGGCACCGCAAACCGCTGGAACCTCACCGTCCAGCAACTCCACACGTACTATGTCGTGGCGGGCGGCGTCCCGATCTTGGTCCACAACACCAATGCGGGCTGTCCGACGGGATATGATCCTGAGTTCCCGACCATCAAGCTGACCAATTATCGAGGGAGGTTCAATGCCTGGCTCAATAAGAATGGATTCCAGCGTCTTCCGGATGATTGGGATGCCCACCATGCCATTCCGCAGGAGTTCCGCGATCACCCGGACTTTGCGGGCTTTGACTTCGACGCCCCCTCGAATATGCGTGGCATTCCTGGGAGCAGGATGAATTCGAGGCTCGCGAATGTTCACCAAGAAATCACCAATCAGTGGAAATGGTTTGGTGACATGAACCCGAATGCCACGGGTGCTGAAATTCAAGACTTTGCTGATCAGATAGATAGGGGCTATGGCGACTATTACTGGCGAGAACCTAAACCGGTGGGCGGACCAGGTAGCTGATCTTGCCTCGAAGTTCACTGCCGGCTTCGAGGCCCGGTTCGGGTACCCACCTGGGGTTAATGCGCTGGTCAGTGCTACGCCCCAGGCGGGCGAGCAAGCGGTCCAGGCGCTTTCGGGGCACGGGGTTCCGGAGGATCTTCTCCAGTTCTATGCGCGAGTCGAGAGCGTCTCGCTCCCTGATCTCGGCAATGGTATCTATATTCACTCTGCCGATTCGGTGGCCGATGGGATGGCTGGCAATCAGCCGACTGAAGTCGTAGGGGATGTCACCGCGCGTGTCGTTGTATTCGGTTCAGATGGTGGCGGCGGGCTTGTTGCCATGACTGTTCCGGATGGGCGCATTCTCATGCTTCGCGATGGAGTTTTGCTCGGTCCGCGCTACGAGGTTGAAGAATCTGGGGTGCAGATGCTCTCTGATGGGCTCTGGGGCTTCCTGGAGAGCGTCCGTGCGGACCTGGTAGAGGCACTTCGCTGAATTGAGAATTGCTACGCGAGTGGCCAGCCAGCCGTATTGACGCCCATGCGCGAGGCCCCGTCGATCGCAAGATCGACGGGGCCTCTGGGCCGTCTGACGGCAGTAGTTGACGGCAACGTTAGCGGACGGATGCTGCACAAAGCGGCGGGTCGTCGCCGTCGCCGGGCTCGGCGGCGGTCTCGGTGAGGTTGCCGAGGGCGTGTCCGAGGAGGTCGATGGCCTGGCGCTGGAGGCGGAGCCGGACGTGCGCGTAGACCGTCGCGGTCACGCCGATGTGGGCGTGACCGAGCAGCTCCTTGATGACGACGAGCTCGACCCCACTGGGCGAGCCCCACGAGCGGTACCGGTCCGTCCTCCCCAGGCGCTCCGGCCCCGGGCCACGGCCTGCTCGACGGCCAGGCGCCTGCGGCCCGGGCCCTGCGGATCTCGTCCGGCGCGTACCCCTCGGTCTCGCGCTGGTGCGGCTCGTGGCAAACCGGCCAAGGCTCGCCGTCCGGCCACAGCATCGGCCCACCGATATGGCTGTCGCGCATGCCGGGCCGCCCCGGCCTGGGGTGCAGCCGGGTCGTCCGGCCACGGTGGGCGGCCAGCTCCGGGAACACGGCCTCCACGGACACTGGTCTCGCTGGTGTTGTCCTCGTCATGCGCAGACCGTACGAGGCCGGAAGGACGCCACGCGAACGCATTGCCGACAGCCCGTTCACGAGGAAGCTCGGCGCCTGGTCACATCAGGCAGGGTTCTCCTCCGTCGCGTTGAGCACAGCCACCGTCCTGAAGCAAGCACCGAGGTGTTCTCGGAACTGGGCAACATCGATATCCGGAAGAGCGGAGCGTTCCTGCCGCCGAGCAACAGACGTTCTCGAAACCCACCTACATAGCCACCTCCGGCCTGGACAACGACGAGCAGGCCCGTGAGGACTTCGAGGCCGGCCGCTACCAGAAGGTCCTGGACCTGTACGAGGAAACCCGCCCAGACACCCGCCTCCTCCAAGTCCAGACGGCATTCCTGCAGTTCCCCGACTGAGTTGCCGAGGACCTCTGGCTCTGGTGTCCGCGCGGACTGCACAATCGGTGATCCAGCGCGACGCCGTCCGCGTCCGCATGGCCCCGGGGGGTGTTGTGTGTCACTGAGCTCTAGACGACTGCGCAGAACGGCGGAGCAGGAGAGCATGGCCGCCATCCAGCACATGCGGGGCCGGCGGCCTCGGCAGGCGCTGGAGAGCAGTCGCGCGGCGGAGGCCGCGGTCCGGCGATTGCGGCAGATGGAGCCCGACGACGCACAGCATGTGCGGGTGCTCGCCTCGATCCTCTACAACCAGGCGATGATCCAGGCCATGAACGGCGCCGTCGCCGACGGCATCCTGGCCGCCCGCGGCGCTGTCGAGGCTTACGAGTCCTTGATCCCTGGTGTCGGCCCCGATGAGGCCGCCGCGTCCGTCGCGCTCCGGTCCGCCGGGGGCTTCCTGCACGGGCCGCCGGACGGCGGCGTGCCCGTCCACGAGACGGCCCTGGAGGCGGCCGATGCGAAGGCCCGCCTGTGCGGCCTGCTGGCCGAGGCTCACGGCGAGCAGGCCCTGACGGAGGTGCGCCGCCTGGGCGAGGAGGCCGTCGCCGTGTACGAGGCGGTCGCCCGTGTGCTGCCGGGGCACGAGGCCGGACTGCACCGGGTGCGGTCCCTGTGTGCGGTGGCCCTGGAGGCTGCGGAACCCGAGGAGGATCTGCAGGAGGTATCGCACCTGCGGGGCCTGGCGCGCTTTAGGGTGCCGGCGCACTGGGCGGTGCTGGCCGCCGACGGCGCTACGACCGCGGATGCCCCGGGCATCGGACGGTTGTCCGTGCGGGCCAGGATCGCCGATGCGGACCCGGCCCCTCCCGGCACCCCCGGCGCGGCCTTGGACAACGGCTGCACTCTGTGCAGCACGGACACCGAGGCACCTCTGCCGAACCGCCCCGCCCGGCGGATACGGCAGTGGGAGCTGGTCCAGCCGCTGGCCGACCAGGTCCGGGTGGTGACCTTCACCTTCGACTACGACGCCGCGGGGGGCCACGCCGGGGCGCTCGCCGTGTTGGAGCGCGAGGTCCCGGCGGTCGTGCTCGGCCCCTGAATTCCTGGCCGACAGGGGCTAAAGAGGCGATTCCCACTGTCCCGGCCGGGATGAAATTGGGGACGGTGCGGGAGATGAGTGTGGCGACAGGGCGATAGATGATCGACGGATCCGGCCATGCCAACGGCAGCCTTGGGGTGCGCTCGGGCGGGTCGGTAGATCGGTGAGAGGCGGGAGGGGGAGGATGCGGATCCATGACCGACAGCCGTTCCTTGCTGACTCAGCGTGAGGCCGCCGACGCCTGCGGCGTGAGCCGTACGACCATCCGGCGCCGCCGGGAAGCCGGGGAGTTGCCCGGGTCGGTGCTGGACCCGGAGCGGGGGTGGCTGATCCCCTCTGAGGGTCTGGTCGGCGCTGGGTTCCGGCTGAACTCGTCGTCGCCGTTGAGCGGGAAGGCCAAGCCTGGCCGGGACGTGCCGCTCGATGGCGATGCTGGAGCAGGAGCGCGGTGCGAGGGGAAGCTGCTCGCCGAGGAACGCGCGGCCCGGGTAGCAGCCCGTACCCTTCAAGGAGGCTCGATCGGGCATGAGCTACGACCTGGCTGTCTGGGAAGGTGAGCGTCCGGCGAATGACAAGATCGCCAGACGGGTCTTCGATGACTTGTACGACCGCTATCTCGATGGTGAGACCCAGGAGCCTCCGTCCGAGCGCATCGCGGCCTATGTCGCCGCTCTTCTTGAGCGGTGGTGCGACATCACCGAAGACGAGGAGGAGACCTCGCCCTGGTCGGTCGGGCCGTTGATCGACTGTGCAAGTGGGCCGCTCATCTACTTCGGGATGGGCTGGAGCAGGGCCGAGGAAGCGTCGGCCTACGCGTCAGACCTGGCGGATTTGATGGGGCTGGTCTGCTTCGGCGTGCAGCAAAACCAGCTCAGGCTCTGAGTAGGGTGGCCAATCGGCGGTAGCCGATGAGGGACGAGGCCAGGGGCAGTTCCAGTCCGGGTCGATCGCGGCCGGCTGTGCCGCACGCTGCTCTGCCCGCTTCGGGTCCTTGCCCAGGCCGTTCTTGGCTCCCTTGCGGCGGAGGTTGGCCATGTGCTGCCCGACGGGCACCATGGCCTCGCCCTCGCCCCACACGGCGTCCTGGCGCGGGGCGAAGTGCCCGGTGGCGCGTCGGTAGGACCGGAGCGCGGCGAGCTTGGCTTCCCACGCTTCCTCGCCGGGCTGCCACACCATCCCGGCCTCGTCGAGCAGTTCCTGGCGGTGGGGGTCGAGTTCGCCGGCGGGCAGCGTCTTGCGCTGCTGGTGCACCCACCGCTCCAGGGGGAAGTCCTTGGTGACGCCGACTTCGGTTTCGGTGTCGTAGGGGACGGCGTACAGGCGGGTGATCTCGTTCTCCTTGCGCCAGCTCAGCAGGGCCTGGTAGCCCTCCAGCCAAGCCAACGATTCCGGCCGGTAGCCCCGGGTGCGCAGGAACGCGGCGATGGTGGCGGCGTCGCGCGGGCTGGACAAGCGCAGCAGCGCGGACTCGGCAGCGCCGTCGGCGCGGTCCTGCTCCTGGTCCTCGCCGTCGGCCCCGACGATCCGCCCGTCCTCGTCGCGCCGGATGTGCACCTTGTGCTTGCCGTGGGTGAGGGCGCGGGAGGCGAGCTGCTCGACCAGGCGCTCATCGTGGCTGCGCAGGCCCTGGAGGACGTCTACCGGACCCGCGGCGCCCGGCCGGACCCGGTCTGTCCAGCGATGGCATCGGGGTCCGCGTCTATTGCGGTCCGCCGGTTGCCTGCCCTACGCCGTCGCCCATTCGAGTCCGAGTTCGGCGAGTGCGTCGAGCCGTTTGGTGGTGAGTTTGGCGCGTCTGGTCTTGGTGTTGCTGAGGAAGACTCCGAGTTTCACGGGGTGCTCTTGGCCGTCGATCACGATCGTCTCTACGTGGCCTCTGGGGACCCGCAGGTGTCCTTCCCGTGTCTTGTACTGGGCGAGGGCCGCGATGCCTCGTTCGAAGGCTCCAGAGGCCGTCTTGGGGGTCTTGGCGGGCTCCTCAGGCTCCGCCGGCAGTGGTGTGATGTCGAGCTGCTGGAGGCGTTCGCGTTGCTCGTCGGTCAGGGCCTGCCAGACGTCGTGCTGCCTCTGCCGGGCGAGCCATTTGCCGATGTCCATGCCGTGGACCGTGAACCCGGGCAGGACCTCCGCCTGGCCCTCTTCGTCGCGTAGGAGTT
This sequence comes from Streptomyces sp. NPDC002076, assembly GCF_053593835.1. Lineage (NCBI taxonomy): Bacteria > Bacillati > Actinomycetota > Actinomycetes > Kitasatosporales > Streptomycetaceae > Streptomyces > Streptomyces sp. NPDC002076. The sequence continues at coordinate 64,400 of NZ_JBSFDI010000032.1, read as the reverse complement.
CGCGTAGTGCGGTGTAGTGGCGTTGCCAGTCGGCCGGCCATGAGGGGTTCCAGTCCTGGTCCACGGCCTCCAGCGCCGGCTTCCACTCGGGGTGGCCCTCCAGCGCACCGGGGCGGCGGAGGTTGGACAGCCACTGCCCCACCGGCCGGTCGAGCATGGTCGCGGTGCGGGGTGCGCACAGGGTCCAGTGCTGGTCGTAGTAGGCCTTGGCGGCTTCCAGGTTCTCCTGGAACCGTGCGTCCGCGAGGCTCCAGACCATGCCGAGCTTTTCCAGCCGGCGTGCGCGCAGGCCGTTCATCTGCCCCGCCCCGTACGCCCTTCGTTGTTCCGCGACCCATTGCCCAAGCGGTGTCGCGCCCTCTTTGTGCCCATATGGCACTCGGGCGTGCCGCTCGCGTTCGGTGAACTTCTTGAGTGCCGCCCAGCCGCGTGCCCAGTCCTGGCGTTCGGTGTCGATCACGTTGAAGCTGACCCAGTCCGCGACCATCACGGGGTCACGCGGTGCGGCAAAGCGAAGCAGGAGGCGGGATTCTTCCTCGCCTTCCTCGGGCGCTGCACCAATACTCACCGACGGCTGCGCCACGTCCTTCTGAGGCTCCTGCGGGATCGCAAGCAGCTCGATCGCCTCTTCATCGTGGGCCCGCAGGCCTTCCAGGACTTTCACCAGGGGCCGGTACGACCCGGAGGTGAACATGTCCTCCGGTTTTTCTCCGGGCTGGAGGAATACCGGCACGATCAAAGAGGCGAGCTTTCCCTGTCCCGGCTTCTGACGCAAAGCGCGGCCGATGGCCTGGACGATGTCGTGTGGGGCTCCCTTGGGGTCCAGCAGAGCGACACTGTCCACACTTCTGATGTCGACGCCCTCCCCGAGGACGCGGCAGTTGGACAGCACGGCGCGCCGCGCGGTGGTCCCGAACGAGCCCAGGACCTCTCGCCGGTGTTCGGGGACGTGTTCGCCGCACAGCCAGTTGGCCCAGATCCGCTTCGGGTATGTCTCGGGCTCGTTGGCGTGCAGCTTCGCCGCCACGCGCTCCAGGCCTTCCGCGTAGGCCTGTGCCTCTATGGTCCGGTGGTGGAAGGTGATGCAGGTCTGCAGGTTGTGCTGGGCCATGGTGTGCAACAGGGCGGCCTGGAGGGCTCCGAGGCGCTGTCCGCGGACTTCCTCGGTGTGCCGGTCCTCGCCCCTCAGCCGTTCCGGGGTGACGACCGGGTCCTGCAACTCGAGCACGATGATCTGGTACCGGGCCAGCAGTCCCCGCGAGACGGCCGACGCCAGCGACAGCTTGTACAGGACGGGCCCGAACACCTTCTCGTCATCCATTGTGGGTTCTCGCGTTGCCCTAGGTGGAGGAGAGCTGTTGCTCTCTGACTGACTCGGATCCCTGCCCGTGTATGAGATTGATCTTGTCTTTTTGCACAGGTTGTTCGCCTGCAGCTACAACGACACGTACGGCTCTGGCCATGGGTTACTGGGTACGTGAGCTGCGGTACCTCGATCTGTCTGAGATTCCCGGATGTCGTTGAGAACTGTTGTGTGTTTGGACAGTGGCCCTGCCAGACAGCCGAAGGCGCAGTACCAGTACCGCTGGCTTGTGTCGGCGGAGACCAGGCGGGGGCCTGTCCACGGCTCACCCCGCTCTTCGGGCTGGTCTCAACTTGGTGCTACAGGGCGGCCGGGAGCCCTGACAGGCGATGATGGCCCCGTGCCGGGCGCCCTTGCTCCGTGGCGGTCCTGGGCGCTTGGGCCGCTCCCAATCCAGTACCGCAGGGTGCCGCTGGCCCGGTAGCGTCCCCGGCCATGCACATCAACGTGTTGACAGATCGGGCATGGGAATGGCTGCGGGCCAGTCGGTCCGAGCCGCCCGGTAGAGCGAGCAGCGGGGCCCGCCGCAAGACCTATGCCACCGCGCTCGAACAGGCAGGGCAGATGTTCAAGGCAGCCGCCGCCGTCGGTCCAGCGACACGCCCCTTGCAGGTCTTCTACGGCTTGAGCCAGGCCGGTCGCGCCGTCGCGGCGGCGGCCTGGTCCCTCAAGGGCGAGGACTGGCGCCTGGAAGCCCACGGCATCAAGACCACCGGGTTCGACCGGGCTTTCCCCGACATCGAGATCCGCACGGACCCGCCCGATTCCCAGGGCAGCTTCACCCGAGTGAGTCAGCTGTTGGCCTCGCCCGTCTGGCAGTTGGCCCCGGTGCGTTTGGAAGACGTGTGGGACCTGTTGCCCGTGAACCTCGACTATCCCCTCACGGAGAGGGAACGGCTCACCCCGCTGGAGGTTTCCGAACACCACATCGGTCACCACGACCATCCACTGCTCAGCGTACCCGTGTCCGACATCCCCGACCGGGTCATCGACGCCGGCACTCGCGAGGCGCTCGCAGAGTTCATGGCCTCATACCCGGGCCTTGATCGGCATGAGAGTTACGTAACCACTCGGGCGCTCACCCTGGGACCGGATGCTCTGCCGGACTTCACCCGCTACGCGGAAGGCGGAGGCGCCCTGCAGGTCAACTGGCTCATGCCCCAGGGATCAGCGACCGAAGCGGAGCGGAGGGAGCACCTGCGTGCCATGACACATGGTCACGGCGGGCTGCGCTTCTTCTTCCCCGTCATCGCCCCGATGTCCCGGGAGCTGCACCCGCTCATGGCCTGGTGGGCGGTCCTCTACACGCTGTCCATGCTGGCCCGCTACGAGCCCGCACGATGGGCTGCGCACATCAATGTGGACAGCAGCCCGCACGCGGTGCCCATCGAACGGCTCCTGGAGCTGGCGATCGTACAAGTCCCTGTACTCATCCGGGACGCCATTGCCGAGGTCGCGCGCTGAGTGTGCAACCGCGTGGCAGTGCGAGGGCCGTGATGACGGAAGCCAAGGGCACACGGGCTGGTTGTGCTGCGCGGCAACGGTGCCTCGGGCAGGTCGTCCGTCACGGCAGGCCCCCGCGAGAGGCTCGGCCGCGGTCTGGCCCTGGTCGGTCAGGTCGAGGGTGTGCTCGGCGGCTGCCCCGATGTTTCCGTCCCCGTCGCACCGGCCCGCTGACCCTTCGGCCGTGCTGACTGCTGGGACGCAGAGGCGGGTGAGGATGGCCGGAGCAACTGCGACTCGCGGTGCGAGGCAGGAGTGCGGTCCCTCTGCGCGTGGTCTGCAGACGTGCCGATCTCGGACGGGGATTGCCCCGATAGGGGGATGCTGCCGTTGTTCCCGCACCGGCAATGGCATGCGGGCCTACTGTGAGGCGGATGAAGGCTGAGTCAGTGGAGTTGCTCCCGGTCGGCTTGATGGGTCGTCATGGCATGCCGGTTGGCCGGTTCTACGGTCAGCCGATGGACGCGGTCACGTGGGCCGATGACAGCTTTGTGCACAGCAATCCTGCATGCCGTGCCTCGGCGACGGTCAGTCCCGGGGAGACGTATCGTGTCCGCTTCGGTGCGTTCTTCGCTGCACGGATGTGCGGATGTTGCCGGGTGGAGTCTGCACCTGCGGACGCAGGTCTGGCGGATGCCGCCGCCGACCTCGTGAGTCTCTGCGAGGGCCTTGAAGAAGAGGACGAAGAAGCAGGAAACCGCCAGGAGCCGAGCTACGTGCCGGACTTCCTCGGGCCCAACTTCAACTGGGATCACTGGCGCTATCTGCAGTTCGAGCTGGCGGCGACCACCGACGGCTTGCGGGCGCACCCCTGGCTGCACAGCTGGGCGCGTACGGTCCTGGCGCGGACCGCAGCCTGCGCCGAACTCCGGTGTGAGGAACAACGGACTCTCATCGACAAGGCCACGATCGAGCAGGCTGCCGTTACGCTGCAGCGGCGCGAGAGGCCCACCGCGCACTTGGCGCAGGCCTGGCAGGTGTGGCGGCAGCGGCAGGACAGTGACTACAGTGCCAGCCCGGACTACGCCTGTTACGACAAGAACTCCCGTGTGCGGCCTCCCGGTTCGGCCGCCGCCGGGCACCACGCGGCGAACGTAGAGGTCAGTGTCCGGCTTCCTCCCTTCGGGCTCGACGTGGACGGGTTCCCCATGGTGGAAACACTGTCGGTGTGGGAGCTGGCCGTGATCGCCGCCTACAAGACCACCGCTGACTGGGCTGGAAGCATCGTCACCTTGGCTGTGCCGCCCGTCGTCGCGGAGGAGTTGCTGAGCCCAGCAAGGGCCCTTGACGTCACGCCACGTCCGTCTGGCGCGGACCGGGTGCCGTAGTCGATCCGCGCCTCCTGCCTCCACCCTCCCGCCCGGCCCACGCACGGTGGCGTTGCCGCCTGAGCCTCGCGTGCGACCGGGCCGCGTACAACCGGCACTCCCACACCACAGGTCCCACTTCGAAACGCTCACCCGCCGCGACGGTTCCCGTGCCCATCCCTCCGCAGGGTCCCTGGCCGGCGTGACCGGCTGGTCGCGACCGACGGAAACACCCCGCCGCCAACACGACACCACCGGGCCAACCGCCCCTCGCCGCCTCGTTGGGGAACACCTCTCCTCGAGGCGCACACCGCAGCGCCGGGGACTACGTGCAGGCCCAGAAAAGGAGGGGACGAGGGCGAGCACCGCGGACCGTGGACAGCTGCCGTACGGCAGGGACGTAAGAGGGATGGGAATGCCGGGAAGTTCGGTCGCTAGGCTCGCTGCATGAGCCTGCGTGACGCAGAATGTTCCTGGCTGCCCGACTACCAACTGCATGTGGTGGAGACGCTGGCCCATATCGATCACACGATCGAGCGGTTGCTGCGGCTGACGCACGATTACACGGAGCACGGGACGATCACGTTCGCCGAAGTGAGCAAGGGGGACCGTGTGGACGTCGTGGTCCGGGATGTCGCCCCGCTCCCGCAGGCGATACCCCGGCTCGTGGCCGATGCCCTCACCCAGTTGCGGGCCGCGCTGGAACACACCCTGTACGCGGAGGTCGAGGCCGCTTCCGGGCGGTCCCTGACGGAGGAGGAGGCGAAGGGCGTAGAGATGCCGGCCGTGTGTGACGCCGCCGCCCTCGCCCAGTGGTTCGGCAACCGCAGGCGACGACAGCTTCCGCCGCTGAATGCCGGCACCCCGCTCGCGCAGCGTATCGAGCGGCTGCAGCCGTTCCAGCGCCGCAATCCCGACGAGCATCCGCTGCGGCTCCTCGCCGTCTACACCAACGTGGCCAAGCACCGCGCTCCCGCTGCCGCGGCGACCCGGCTCGGCGCCGTGCACCCTGATGATCCGCGCAGTGACCTGACCGTTGCGCTTCCCCTTAAACGCGGGCCCCAGCCGGGTGACGGACTGCCCTTGCGCGCAGGTGACGTCCTCGCCAGCGCACCACGCGGCGCCCGCATCCCCTTCTCCGTGTGGCCGACCGTGTCCCTGCAGCGGCCCCACACCGGTGTGTGGGCTATCGCCGCCAACGAGCTGGAGCTTCTCGAGGAGTGGGTGCGCACCGTGGCCATCCCCATTCTGATCACCGGCCGCTGCGAGGTGAGCCCGCTGCCGCCGCACCTCGACATCACCGTCGGACACCGGGACGTGCGCGCAGCCTCGGCGACGGCGGACCGCACACCAGCGGTCGCCCGGGGCCGGGACAGGATCGCAGCCATCACCGGCCGTGCTGGCCTCGTCGAGTTCCTCGCCTTCTTCCCGGAACGACCCGCGGCGGAAACGGTCCGGGCATGGCTCGACTCGCTGGACGACACGCAGGTCGTCGAGCACGTCCTGCACCTGCGTACGGTGAGCGGCCGACCACGTGAACTCATCGAGGCGGGAAGGGAATTGCTCACCCAAGCCCGCAGGTACAAGCAACGCATCGGGGAGCTGTCCCGTACGGAGGCAGGCGCGTAGGGCACGGACCCCGCGCCGCCCGCAGGACGTCGGCACGCGGATCCGGGGGCCGGAAGGCTCGGTGCGGCCGCCTGCCGAGTCCCCGCGTTCCACGGGAAGAAGGGGGTGCGCTCATGCCGCCGACGGGTCTGGAGGCTCTTTGCGATCTGGGGCGGTGGGGACGGGCGAGGCAGGCGAGGAGCCGCGTGGGCTGCTCCGGCCGGCAGAAGGGGACCAGCCCGATACGGCGCCACCGGTGGACGTCAGTCCTGCGACGGTCTGCCACCAGGACGGGCTGGCCCGGCCGCGCCCCACGGAAGCGCTGATCACAGCACGTCGTCCTCGGAGCCGTCGGTCCGGCCGAGCTCCGCGTCGGTGAAGGGCTCGCCCAGGTCGGGCATCGCGAAGAGACCTGTTCGGGTGCTGGTTTCGACGAAGCGGACGAACCGGTCGACAGGCCGGTGGACCCGTTCTCTCTCCACCAGTGCCCGGCAGGCGCGGCAGCGCCACGGACGCCGGAGGGTGATCCACTGCGCCCGTGTGCACGCGGGGCATGTCACGAAGTACGCGGTCGATCCGAAGGCGGTGGCCCAGCTCGCGTAGCCGCTGCGGGGGCGGTGGCCGGGCTCGTTGAAGTCGGAGGCCAGGGACGGCTTGCCGAGGAGGACGAACTCGCCTCCGGGCCACCGGCAGGTGCAGGAACCTTCACACCGGCAGGCGCGGGTGCGGGCCAGTTCTTCCGTCTTCTCGGTGCGCGGTACGCCCGGGCCTTTGACTTCGATCCAGGTGCCGAGTTCAGGCAGCCAGAAGTCGGGGAGGTAGAGGGTGCCGGAGTCCAGGGTGATCGTCTCGGGTTCGTACTCCCACCGGATGCTGTTGCCGTCGAGGGTGGCGGCCCAGTCGGCTTCGAGGCGGGAGCGGAACGTGGTGTCGCCGTAGCGGGTCGGGACGGCATCCATGGACGGGCCGGGGACGTCGGGCGTGCTGGCCAAACCAGGTCTCCTGTCCTCCTGCTGCGACCGCGTCGATTATGCCGGTGCCCAGCCGGCGGACGGCATCGGGTGTGCGGACCGTGCATGCCGGCGGCGGCAGGACGGACCGCGCGGGCTGCTGTCGGCAGGGGCGAGGGCGTAGGAGCCGCGTTGGCTGTTCCGGCTTTCCGGCGGGGACTGGTCCGACGGGGCTCCGTGGACGAGCGCCGTCCCGACGGCGGTCCGGCAGGTGGTCTTCCTCGTGCGTGCCCCGGCCCCGTGGTGTCACGGATGCCGTACGTTCGCGTTCCTCCAGGCGGCGAGCGCGGCGTGGACACGCTGTGCGTGTTCAAGAGTTCCTCCGAACGCACCGGCCTGCAGGAGCGGCCAGGTGTCGCTGAGTTCCTTCGCGACGGAGCCGGCCAGACCGGTGTCGTCCCACCCCCAGGTGGAGTGGAGGAGGAACTCGCCCGCCCACGGGTGGCATTAACGGTCTGAGTCGGCCCGCAGCCACAGCCGGTCGTGACTCCCGTCGTCGTGGTGTTCTTTGGCCGAGCCCACGATCAGCGGACGGTCATCTGCCGTGACAGCAGCGGCAAGACGCCCGTATGCGTCCTCGATCGCACGCCACTGATCATGCCGGAGCCCTTCGGCCCGGGGGAGAGGTTCCTGCACCAGGTGTTGGATCACACCTCGCATTCTCCTTGCCGCTCCCGACGGACCTCAGGGGCCCGCCGGGTCGTCTGCGGCGCAGGCAGGGCGGCCGGACGGAAGGAGAGCGCCTGGTTGGCCGGGCACCGTCTGCGACCCGGCCGGCGCGGCTATTCGGGTCCGTCGTCCTCGCCGTCGGCAACGTACTGGGGATGCTTCTCGTCGGCGTTGCGGGCCAGGTGCAGCGGCAGTGGCAGCAGGGTGCGGCCGTTCCAGCTGGCGGACTGCTGGGAGAGACGGGCCGCGAGTCCGACAAGCCGTTCCTCCTGCCAGGCGCCGGCCCGGGCGACGGTGTACTCGGTGCGGGTGATGGCGTGGAAGTCGGTGCCGAGTTTGCTCTGCGAGGTCTCCGGCAGGGTGCGGCGGGTGTAGTCGGTGCCGGTGCGCTGACCACCCTTGTGCTGCCGCGTCTCCGCTGCGAACAGCCAGGAGTTGACCCCGCCGTGGTCCGAGACGTACAGGACCCTCTCCGGCATGGCCGCCTTGTCGGTGTCGCTGGGCCGTCTGCTGCTGCCGCCGGCGCGGTGGGTGGGCCGTGGGGTGCGGCTGCCGTGCGTGACACGGACGACGGCGATGTCCCGGCCGCGCGCGGCCAGCGACAGCCCGGGCAGCAGCCCGTCGCCCAGGGTGGGATTCGCCAGTCCCGGCCACAGGTCCCGGTGCTGCTCGGTGAAGACCACCACGCCGCGGTCGCCGGGCAGCTGCGCCAGCGCCTGCTCCACATGATCGCGTACCCGGGCGGGGCCGCCCTGGTCGTCGCGCAGATGGTGGCCGGGCAGACCGATCGGTCCCGCATGATGGCGGGTGCGGCCGGCCGCCAGCGGCAGCCACCGCTGGCCGCTGTACATCAGCGCCGGCCAGTACCTCTCATCCGGGTGGTGCGAGGCATTCAGTGCGACCAGGGTGACGGCCAGGACCGGGGGAGTGGCGGCACGCCCGCGGATGCGCGGGAAGCGGTGCAGGCGTGTCCACAGACCTACCAGCCAGGCCCGCCGGTCCAGCGCGGTGTCCCGGGTCAGGGGGTGGCAGGCGGCGGCTGCCAGCCGGTCGTCGATGACGCCGCAGTCCGTCAGCAGACCCCCGGTGGCGATCTGCGCCGCGGCGTCCTCCTTACGCGTCACCGCCGGCGGCTCCTGGCCGGCTCGGACCGCACGCGCCCGGGCGATCTTCTCGTTGAGGCTGGGCTGGTAGAGGTCGCCGAGCGAGGCCATCGTCAAGAACTGTGACGGCAGATCGCGGGCGGCGAACAGCGGCTTGAGCGCGGCCTTGGCATCCGCCTCGCCCCGGGCCGGAAAGGAGGTCTCCACGAGGGCGGCGACGAGCTCGCCCGGATCGGACGGCCGCAGCATCGCAAGACCGTTGAGGACGGGGGCCCGGTTGTGCGGGCCGTGCCGCACGAGTTCCGGAACCCGCACCATCAGCAACTGCAGCCCCGGTGCCAGCACCGTGGTGTGCCCGTCCTGGAGTGCGTGCAGGTCTGGCTGGGTGAAGTCGCGGCCCAGCTGGGCCAGGACCCGCTCCTTCCACGCCGCGGCCTCGTACAGGGCGACGATCCGCAGGCTCTGGAAACCGGCCGCCACGACGGCGGGCAGGACCTTGTCCGGGGCCACCACCGCGGACGGTTCGGGCGACAGCTGCGGAACCCTGACGCTGCTCCCGGCATAGGCCAGGGGAGCGGCGTCCAGCATCCGGCTGGCGTGTTCCTCCAGCCGCCGCATCAGCCGTGACCCGGCCCCCTTGCCGATCGGGTGCGAGGCCGTGGTGTGGATGCCCCGCACCGGGCCCGGCTTGTCGAAGTCGACCGTGAACGGGTCGGGCAGCGGAGCGATCCCGCACGCCTCGACGATCTGCGCGGTCGCACCCTTGTACTGCGCCGACCTCAGCACCCACTGGCCGTGATCGTCCTTGGTCCACCGTAGGTGCACCGGGGCCTTGAGCACGATGTCGGGGTTGGCGGGATGGCACACGTGCGCGTTCTTGACCCCGTACCAGCCGGTGGCGATCCGCGCGGTGCGTGCTTCCAGATGCGCGACCAGCATCCGGCCTCCGGGAGCCGGGTCGACGTCGATGTGGATGCGGTCCATGGCGTGCCCCACGCGGCGGCGCCGCTCCCCGGTGGCCTCGTCGATCCAGCTCGCCTCCCGCTCCATCGGCTGCGCCCATGTCAGCAGGTCGCCTTCCGATTCCAGGACGAGCTCGAGCGGCTCGGCCAGCGTGTCGACCTGCCAGGGCTCTCGGCGCAGCAGCTGGGCCAGGCGCCAACTCGCCACCCTGAAAGCCCAGTTCGGGCCCGTGATGCGGCCCTCGCGGTCGCGGTGCAGGACCTCTTCCAGCGGGTAGGGGCCGCCCGCCTCGTCGGCCAGGTACTGGCTGAGCGTGTCCCGGCCCTCCCAGCCGGGCAGCCGGCCCTCCCATTCCCGGACCAGCCGCCGCCACACCGTGAAGTCGAGGGGCTCCGACGTGACGATCAGAGCGCGCCTGGTCCACGGCCCGGTCAGCGGCGGGCGTTCCGGGTCGGTGAACACCAGCCGCCGTCCCGTGACCGCACGGGCCGCCGTCGCGAGCGAGGCGGTCGGGCGCTGCGCGTCGACCGAACGCGGCTTGGGCAGCCGCGACCAGGCCTGGCTGAACTCCCCGGGCAGCGGGTACACGTGCACCGCGCCCATCAGCTCGCCGGTCAGCGCGAACGACAGCGTGCTCAGCTCACTGGGGCTCTTGGCGGAGCGGGTCACTGCGTCTCCCCGGGAAGGTCGTGGTCGGCCAGGCTCAGCAGGATGTCGAGGGTGGAGCGGTAGATCCGGTCGATGAGGTCCCACTCACCGCGCCGCTGCCACTGCGTGCGCAGTGTGTGCAGCAGGTGGGGGAGGGTGGAGTCCGCCGTGGTCTCGGTGAACGCGGCGTCCGCCAGGTGCAGGCTGCCGTGGTCGCCGCCGCGGCGGGTGCGGCCGCCGAGCTGGATCAGACGGGTCAGGATCTCCGCCACGATCGCGGTCTTCACATCCTGGCCGAGGTCCTTGAAGTAGTGCGAGCCCCGCCTGATCTCCTCGAACGTGCGCCCCCCGGACAGCCGTAGCTGCTCCAGAATCACGGCCGGCTCATCGCCGGGCGGAGGCACATCGCGGTAGGCCAGCGAGTTGACCATGGCCAGCAGCACGGCCGGCTCTTCCATCACGAGCACCGGCCGCACCACCAGGCAGGCCACATGCAGAAGCGACCGCCCGCCCTGGTCGACGATGTTCAGGCCCCGCTCCACGCGCGCCATGGGCGCCAGCAGGAACCGGCACCGCCCATGGCCGACATGCAACGGGAACTGCTCCAGCCGGTCCGCCGGGACGGGCACCCAGCCCGGCGGATGCTTCTCGTAGCGGGGCACGTCCTGCGGCCGCACCGCCACACAGATCTCCCCGGCCGGCGCACCGGCCGACACCAGGCCCTGCGCCAGCAGAGGCCCGGCGTGGTAGGCCTCGAATGCCACCAGTACGTGCGCCCGATGCGCCCTCGCCGGATCAGCGGCGACCTCCGCCAGCTCGGCATCCAGCCGCGGCCACAGCGCCGCACCCATCTCCCGGTAGGCGTCCTCGCGCCGCTGTCCCCTCAGCCCCGAGACCCGCGCCCAGCTCCCCTCCTTGTGCTGCACCTTGTCCAGCACGGCACTGAGGCTGCCGTTGACGTCGTCCGGCACGTACCACGACGGAGGGGTGAGCAGATGATGCCGCGGTGCCCGCGGCATGTGCGCAGTGGCCGACAGCCCGATCACCACACGCCGCCGGCCGCCGTGGGCCAGCGCTGTGACGTCGCCGAGGTGGCTGATGTGACTGTGCGGGTCGCCCACGAAGCTCTTGAGGGTGAGCGCGGTCGCCGCCAGGTCCTGGTCGTTGAAGTGCTCACTGAACGCGAACAGCGGCCGTCCCAGCGGCCCGTAGGGTGCCGCACGCCACGGCACGTGCGACGACAACACCTCGGCCAGATCGTTGGAGGCCGTCATCCCCGCTCCCTGCAGGGCCGGTGCCGCCCCCACGATCTGCCGCAGGATCTCGCGGCTCTTCTCCAGGAAGGCCCGCCGGGCCGCGTACTGGACAAGATCGGTCACATCCTCCGGCGGGGCATCCCCGTCGTCCTCCGACGAGGCGTCTCCGTTCGTCTTCTCCGGCGGAGCGTCCCCGGTGACCGTGCGGAACCGGTCGGCGAGTTCGGCCAGGGTGGCGGCGCTCAGGCTGCCGTCGTCCGACAGGTCGGTCAGCGACGACAGTACGGCCCGCAGTTCCTCCAGCCCTTCGACCTCTTCGGCTCCTTCCAGCTCACCGGTCTTGCTGAACAGCCGGTTCACGGTGCGCATGTGTGCTTCGCTGGGCCTGTCCCCGGGCTTCAGCTTGAAGATCCGGTGGGCCAGCATCGCGTCCCACCGCCGCGGCACCACCAGCCTGCGCCGTTCCCTGTCCGGGGTGATGGCACCCCGCGCCAGGTGTGACACGTACGTCTCGGCCAGCCACGACAGCCGCTTGATCTTGGGGTGCAGATACTCCTCGACCTCGCGGCTCAGCCGCAGACAGTGGCGGCTGAACTGCTCCTCCAGCTCACGCACCGGACTGCTGGCCGATCCGTACCGGGCCAGCAGCACGCTCTTGGCGCTCTCGTCGAACGCCTTGGCCTGCAGCGCGTCGACCTCGTCCATCATCACCACATGCGCCCGGCGCAGCAGCAGCTCCTCCACGGTCACGTCCCGGCGCTCCACGCCGTGGTCGGCCAGCGGAACGTGCACACGCCCGATGAGGAAATTGGTGTGGTTGGTGACGATGATGTCCGCGCCCAGCGCGGCACGGTGATGACGGAACTTGCCGCAGGTGGCACGCCACGGACAGCACCGTGTCTTGCCCGCAGAGTCCTTCAGCTGGTCACACGGTTCGTTGCCGGGATCCCACGTCTCCACCCCCCGCGCCTCGGGCGCCGCGTGCGCGGTCAGGGCGCAGCTGTAGGACATTTCTGCGAACACCCAGTCACGGTGCTCGGCATCGTCGTGCACGTTGCCCGCGGTGTCCTCGGCGAGTTTTTGCATACCGCGCGTGGAGATCAGCGGCACCACCACCGGCACCCGGGTACCGTCGTCCTCCTTGTCTGTTTTGCGTAGAGTCTTCGCGTCCCGGCGCAGCCGCGCCACTGCCTGCATCACCTGCGCGTTCTGCGGCACCACCACAGCCGCCGTCAGACCCCGTCGCGCACACCACAGGGCGATCAGCTCCGAGGCGATGTTCTTTCCCAGCCCCGTCGGGGCGTGCAGGACGGAGATGGTCCCCGCCTGCGCATGAAACTCCTCGCCCAGCGCCGAGCCGTCCGCATGGTGCAGATGCTCTCGAAGGTCCGCGACGGCCTTCGCCCTGTGCTGCTCCTTGTAGGCGGCATCGAGACGCCCTGCCAGGTCCTCCAGGGCGTCGAGGGGGATCCGCAGATCATCGAGTCCTGCGCTGTCCTGTAGCACCATGGCCGTGGTTTTCCCCGGCTGGGCAACGCGCAGGTCGTAGTGGACGCCGACAGCCCGCCGCGACGGGCTCAGCGGGTCGGGAATCCGCAACTCGGAGAAGTAGCGCCCGGCTCCGGCCGGCAGTCGTCGCCGCGAGCGGGCAGTGCGGGCCACATGGCCGTCGATCTCCGCCAGCAGATCGTCGATGCGCGTCCCCGAGTCGGCCGCGGGCATCACCACGACCAGTCCGTCCTCGTCGGCCGCCGCGAACTCCGCACCCGCGCCGGCCGCCGCGACCTGGGCGGCTTCATCGAGGAAGACGGTGCGCTGGGCCAGTGAGGCGGGACGCCTGCGCAGCAACCGGGCCACCCGCAGCCGGTCGTCCTCGGACAGCACCGGCCACTGCTCCCACAACGACAGGTGCCCGGACAGCAGGAAGTGAGCGTCGTCCAGACGGGCCATCTGCCGCCACCCCGACTCCTCCTGCGCGGCCCGGTTGGGAAACAGCCGGGCCGCCAGCAAGACGGCGGCCCTGACCACCAGCGGCACTGCGGCACTCCGGCTGCCAGCCGTGCTGTTCATGCCGCCCCCTGCTGCAACTGAGTGCTGACCATGCGCTTGAACGACGCCACCGTGTGCACCGTGTATCCGCCCGGCTCCAGCGCCGCACGCAAGGGTTTGACCTGCTCCGACCGGTAGGACGGCACTACGATCGTCTTCGCACGCGGGGGACGGTCGACGATGTTCTGCTCGTTGGCGACGTCCTTGACGTCGACCAGGCACCGCCCGCTCGGCAGCGTCACCCCGACGTCCCAGGAGTCCATCTCACCCCACCGCTCCACCTCCAGCCCCTTGCGCTCCAGCCACCGCATCAGCTCCACCTCGGTCAGCCCAGGGACCGTCAGATGACGCCACACCGGCCAGTCCAGGCACAGCACACCCTCACCACGGCAAGCCGCCAGCCCTGCCGGCCCGTTCACCACCTCCGGCGGATCACCGGGGCGCCGCCCCGGCCGCAGCAGCGCACGGGCTTTGCGCTGGTGCGGCAGGAAGTCACAGCGCAGCAGCTCACCCGTCAGCCGCATCGGGTACGCACACACCGGGCACGGCCACCACCACACCGCACCCGCCCGCACACAACTGCGCTCGGCCGGCAACGGCCGGTAGACCTGCATACGCGCGCCACCACGCCGCGTGTACTCCTCGAGGATGCTGTCTTCGGTGCCGGTGGGAACCTCCACCAGCATCAGCCGGCCGGCTACGTACTGCGCCTGACTGCCGCCGGCCAACTGCCGGTAGACGGCGTGCTCGGTCTGCTCCGCCGTCTGCCACGACCAGGTCGGCAGCCAGTCCCGTCCGCCGTCCAGTCCGCCGGTAGCCGGGTCGAAGAGCACCTCGAGGTAGGAGCAGCCGACTTCGTAAGCCTCCTCGGTCAACTGCGCGGGCCGCTGGTCGTGTCCGTCCTCCAGAATCACGAGGTCGCCCATCTCGGCAGGCAGGCCGGACCAGTCCAGTGGGACCCAGGACCGCAGCGGACGGGTGAGACTGCCGACCAGGCCGGCAGGTGTCTCGGGGCCGGTGCCCAGAGGGAGGTGCCCCTGGATGACGCCGTGCATGCAGGAGATCTCATGCCAGGCCCGCGGCTCCTCCAGCCTCCGGGTCCAGGCCACCCCGGCGCGCAGCGCCGCACTGATCACTTTCCGCCCGAGGGCGTACTGAGCATCGCTCATCGCGAGGCCCCCCTTTCCCTGCCCCACCAAAGGTTTTGGGGCTACATGGGTTCGGAAACCACAGCGGAGACCGTACAAGGGGCCACTGACACCAGCGGGGTGACCTTCGACAAATGATCAATAGAAGCCAGGGTGTGAATCAGGCGGGAATAGAGACGCGCGATATCGATCACGATTGCACGCAAAGATATGCCGAGGTGGCCGACTCGGACATGCTCCCACCGCCCCCGGCTGCTCGGGCGAGTCATCACGCCACGGCCAACCCGCAGACTGGGCAACCCCGGTGTCCCCTCGAGTGCGGGACCAGCCACTGGTTGCAGTCGGGCGTCGGCCCCCTCGCCACACGTGCTGCGCCGCGAACTTCGTGCGCGATAGAACACTGGCGCAACAGCGGAATCGTCTCCATCGAACGAATCCTGGCCGAGGAAACCAGCCCCGACAGTGAATTCGACACCCTCGTCCGGCAGTTCCCCACCCGGGCCGGGTGAACACCGTTGATTCGAGCTTGATAGTCCAGTCAGTCACCGAACGGGCAAAGACGGCCGATAACCGAGGTGTCTCCAGTGCGGAACGCAGTCGCTCTGCCAGCGACACCCAGGCGATCAACCGCCGATGTCGATGCCCTTCAGCAGCTCCGGCGTGATGTCCTCGATGCCGTCTTCGATGGCGGTGATGGCTGCCTGGCAGATGAGCTGGGACAGGAGTTTGAGGTAGCCGCCGGTGCGGCGGTGCAGGTACTTGGCCTCACGGACGAGTGCGTGGGGCGAGAGCCGGTGCAGGCAGAGGGCCTCTTCGAAGCTGCGCAAGACGCTGGGCCAGGTCTCCTGGTCGCCGTCGTACAGCGGGATGGGGTCGAGCCAGGTCACCGGCAGCCGGCTGGGATCCGCCTGGGGGAGGACCTTGTGCTGCCTGCCGTCCTCGCCGGCGATGACCGGCGCCCGCAGACTCAGGCCCTGATATGCCTCGCTGAGGCCGTCCGCCTTCACGCGGGCCGCCCGTACGATCTCGCGGGCACCGGTGCCGCAGAAGACGGTCGTGATGCCGAGCTCCTCGCGTAGGTCGTCGAAGTAGTGCAGCACCGGCACGAGTTGGTCGGGGTGCACCCGCTGCATACCGTCCACGAGCAGCAGTTGGGTCCAGCGCCGCTCCAGAACGTGCCACACCGACTGCGAGAGGTCGGGCGTGCGCCTGGGCTGACGCACCTCGTCCTCGGTCAGTGGCGCCGGGGCCAGGCCCAGGAACTCGGCGATCGCCCATACCCAGTTCACGAGGCTGTCCGCATCCCGCGGGGCCATGATGTGCACCACGGGGATCCGGTCGTCGTGCGCTTCCTCGATGGTGGTCTGGAATTCCCGGCCGATGGCCCGCAGCAGGAAGGTCTTGCCGGTGCCGGGCGGCCCGTCGATCACCCGGTCCATCAACCCCTCGCGCCGGTTGCGGTTGACCAGAAGCAGCCGGTGCGTCTTCAACAGCGCCGCATCGAAGGGGGGATTGGGGACCAGCAGCAGATGCCCGTGGTAGCGCAGGCGGGGGTCGTCGGAGGTGACCGGGGTACCGAGCGGGGCAAAGTCCGCGATCTCGGGGCGCTCGATCATCTCGTGGACGTAGGCGTTCCAGCCTTGCAGGGTGAAGATCCAGCGTGGCGCCATCGGCGCGGCCCGTGCATGGTCAAGGATCTGTCGTTCCCGCTCGGCGCGTGCGGCGGTGCGTGCGGCGGCGGAGGTTGCCACGGTGTCCTCCTGGGGGACGGAAGGGGAGCCCGCCGTGCCCCCACGGGCGCGGTCGGTGGGCAGCTGTCTCTTACGGAGCGTCTGCGTCGTTGGGTGCCGGGGGCCGGTCGATCTCCCGGCCGGCGATGGGCAGGGCCGGGTAGGCGGTGACCGCCTCGATGTCGATGGACACTCCCGCATACGGGTCCACCACCGGCTCGGGCTCTACGGCCACTTCCAGCCCCTGGAACGGGATCTTGGGGGCGGCCTTCCCGGCGCGGCCGGGGCCCTGGCGCAGTGAACGGCGCAGTGCCCGCACCGCTTTGACGATCGCCAGCTGGTCGTCCTTGCGGCCGCCGTTGTCCACGACCGCCGCGGTGCCCCGCTCCCACAGATCCTGCGTCCACCGGTCGTCGAGCAGGTCCCGGTAGATGAACTCCACCTCGATCCATTCCTGCGTGTACAGGTGGTCGAAGAGGTGGGCCACCTCGGGGTGGTAGGGGTTGTAGCGCGCTTTGAACCGGTCGTTGTGTTCGTTGATCCCGGACCGCTGCTCGATCAGCAGCCGCATCCGTCGGTCCGTACTCTGGTAGGTGCGGTTCTCGATGGTGATGCCCTTGTCGGAGATCTTCACCCAGGCCGGGATCAGCATCTCGCGTGCCTCGGCCGCGGTGATCGGCCGCGGCCGGTAGCCCGTCATGGGCATCAGCTGCGCGTACATCTCGTTCGGCGACAGAACCAGGCCCGGGGTGAACGGGCTGCGCAGCCCCTTGTGCGGTGTCTGCTGGTAGTCGAGGGCGACCCACTGCTCGGCCAGGTCCTGCAGCGTGTTGATGGGATACAGAGGGCCTTTGTCGACCCCCAGCCCTCGGTGGGCGAAGCCGGTACCGGTCCAGCCCACCACGTGCTGGCTGAACCGGCTGCCCAGGGTGCGAAAGAACCGCTCCTTGATCGGCTTGTCGGTCGGGGTGTCCTTGCGCGCGTACACGATGGTGATGTCGAGCATCTCGCACACGTACTTGAAGTGTTCACTCAGGTAGGGGCTGCCCTGGTCGGTGATCACCGTGCGTGGATGGATGACCGGACGCGCCGCCACGGCACGGGCGAACCGCTCATCGGCGTCGCGCAAGTCCTGGTACGGCAGCGCCGAGTTGGCGGCCAGTGCCAGGGGATCCCAGTGCGGGCGCCAGGCAAGCGGGGCAAAGCACTGCGCCAGCAGCAGCACCAGGTCGTAGGCCCGAGTCGCCCGGCCGCCGATCCGCTTGCCCGGTGAACCCTCCCCGGTGACCACCGGGACAACCATCACAGCGCAGTTGGAACGTGACGCCACATCGATCGCCGAGGTCAGCTCGGCCGAGATGACCTCGGCGTTGTCCCCGAGCGCCCTCACCTTCAGCGGCGAGGTGTCGATCTGCACCACCTCACCCGGCCGCAGCGCATGAGAGGGCCGGTAGGGAGGAGGCGGTTTACTGGCTCGTTGGGCGCGCCGCTTCGTGGGGGCGGCCAGGTACTCGGCGAGCCCGGTGTCCTCCATCCGCCGGTAGAACGTGGCCCGCTTCAGCAGCAGTCGCTGCGCCTCCTGCGGATCCTCCAACTCCGCCTTGAAGCGGTCCTGGACGACGTCCAGCACCTCCTCCCAGACGGCCTGGATGTCCACCCCTGACCCGCGGCCGTGGCCCATCACCACTTCGCGCATGATCTCGATGACCCGCGGGTCGGTGCGATGCCCGACCTCGCGCGGGCGCCGCTCGATCAGAACCAGCGGATTTTCGCCCGCGCGCTTCCACTTCAGCCGCATCGACTCCAGCGTCTTGGCGCTGATCTCAATGCCTGCAGCCGCCAACTCCCGTGACTTGCACGCATAACGCTGGGCCAGCGTCGTTTCTCCCGGCTCGTATCCGGGCCGGGCCCGGCTGCTGCCAGGCAACAGCCCGGTGTCGAGCTCCTTCATATGCCGATGCCACCGCCTGGCCTCCTTGCGCTGGGCCTTGGACGGCGGAGCATCCAAGGCAGGCATCGGAGTCGACGTGACGGGGGAGCCGTCACCGTCCAGCACGGCGAAGCCCGGCACGGAGACCATTGCGGCGTACAGCACCTCCACCGGCGTGGACGTCTCCTCGGACAGGAGCACGACGTTCGCACCGTGAAAGGCCACCACCTGGTGGGCCACGCCCTGCCACAGCACCCGATCGCCCAGACGCACCTGCCCCGGTGTGAACGCGTCCGGCCCGCTCATGCCGCTCCATCGGCAAGCCACGCCGTCGCACGAGGCATCAGGGGCTGGTCCCAGTGGATCTCCAGACGGCGCTGCCACACCAGCCGGTACACCAGATCAAGTGCCGCGGCGTACGGCACGCCACTGGCCCGCGCGCCCTCACCGATGGGGCGCTCGCGGCGAAAGGCCTCCTCGACCGCATCCTGCTCCGCGGCCGGCACCCGCACCGCCTGCCGATAGTCGGCGGCCCACTCCAGATTGGCCAGGCGCATCCCCTCTGGCACATGCCGCACCGATACCTGCCAGCCGGCCGCCATCGCGACCTGGCGTGCGACCTCCAGATCCTCCCGCCACTGGGGGCCGTCCTTCTCGGGCTTTACGAGCACGATCCGGCGCGCCCCGGTGACCGTGCGCACCACGAAATCCGGGCGCCAGCGCCGCTTGCCCCGCGCGCCCTGCCAGTGCAGTTCCGCCGGCTCCCCGCCGATCCAGGCGATCTCCGGATCGAAGTCCAGCTCCAGCGCCACCCGACGGCGCCGCAGCGAACCGCACACCACGTGCCCACCGGTCGTGGCACACCACCAGTCGGAGAGCTTCCCGGGACGACCGTGAAAGGCCACCGGCTCGCTCGGCGGACGCCGCTCCTCCAACGCCACCCCCACCAGGCTGGCCGGTGCCGCCGACACCAGCTCCCCTCGCTCATCCAGATGACACACCCGCACGTCACGCATGGCACCTCCCCGCCGATCCCAGGATGGCCGCGTCCGGCAGCGCACAGCGGGCCGGCAGCGAGACGTCCCCCGTTCGAGGGGCATGCTCTTGACAGAACCGTCACGACGGTCCCCGCCCCTTGAGCGGGGCCCCGGCGGGCGGGGTCCCCGGCGCGTCGGCCGCGAGGCGGGAGAGCCGACATGCGCCACGAGGCAGCAGCGCGGCGGAGGGGGCCGTCAGCCGGCAAAGCGGCGCAGCGCGCAGGATGTTCCGCACGCCGGCACTCAGCCGTGCGGAGCGGTTGGGTCGGGGCGGCGTGCGCCGAGTGGCGCAGGCAGCTTTCGTCAGCCCAGAGTCTCCTCAAGGGCTCATACGGCGGGCATGCACGAGCGCTGCTGCAGGGAGCCGGTACGGGCGGCAATCCGGTTGTGCCGCTCCGCCAGCACGGGCTGCCGCCGTCCTGCCGCAGTGGGTATGGCTGCCGCGGCAGGACGGCTGTGGCGCTCGAGCCACTGCAACAGCGCGTTCTTGCCCGCGGAAAAGTCGATGTCCCACACGTCCGCCTGATGCTGCACCAGGGCCAGCCACCGGGCCCGGTCCTGCGGCGTGCGCCGCCCGGACTGCTCGAACCGCAGCATCAGCCAGGCCAGCCCGACCGCCTCGGGGAAGACGACCAGTGGGACGGCACGCGCCGAACGGGCCCCCAGCCCCGCCGTCCAGGCCCGCCGCACCCACACCAGCGTGTCGGGCGCATGCGTCCACCACTGGTACATGACCTGGCAGGCGTCGGCGAACAACTCCTCGCCGGCCGACTTGAATCTGCGCTGCAACCGCAGCCTGTCCCGGTGCGCTGTCACGCACTCCGCCAGCGCGGCCAACGACACAGCCTCCGGATCGGTGCTGCGCGAGTCGTCCGTCCACCGCAGATGCCGGCCGCACAGCTGCCAGCTGTCCGCCGACATCAGCCACACCCGCTCACCGACCCGCCGCCGGTGTCCGCACGACGGGCACCACGGCACCAGATGCCCGCCCTCCGCTTCCCACGGCCACTGCCACACCGCCGGCCCCGTGCCGGGCAGCAGCAGGTCATCCGCCAGTGACGGCAACGCCCACTGCAGCAGCTCCACGTCCAGGCCCGACAGCACCGACAGATAGGTGCGGCCCGCCGCGTTCACCTTCATCTCGGTGTACTGCGGATACTTCTCCACCTGCTCCGGATCCCGGGACGCTTCGCCCTGCCCGACACGCTCGAGGAACGACACCAGATCCAGACCGTTGGCCCGCCCCAGCCGCCGCACGAACGATCCGGTCGACTCTCCGCCCACCGGCCGTACCTGTACCGGCAGCGGACGGCTCGGCCCCAGCAAACCCGTCAAGTCCATGGGACTTCCCTCCCCACCACGGCACACCCCATCAGGACACTCGTGCCGCTTCGCGCAGGCAGTCAAGACCCGACAACTCCTTCGAGTGAACCTTTCCCGGCCCCGGTCACGGCCTGCCGGGAACCTCCTCACCCTCGGGCCAGGACCGCCACGAGAATCAGGGGAGGACCACACGTGGCCACACTGACCCTCAACGGACTCAAGACCCCGTTGCACGGTCACCAGGACATGGCGGTGGATGCCATCGTCACCGACTTCGCCGAAGGCGCCACCCGCGTCACCACGACCATGGCCACCGGAACCGGTAAAACCCATGTCGCCCTCCACGCCGTCCAGGAGACCGCACCCCAGGGCCGGGCCCTCGTCCTGGTCCCCTCGCAGGCCCTGCTGGAACAGACCGCGGAAACCTGGCGCAGGGAGGGACGGTCTGGCCGCTACCTGGGCGTCTGCTCGCCCGACGAGGCACTCAGCCGCTCCCTGGCCAAGACGCTGACCGTGGCGAACACGCCCGAGCGCCTCGCGGAGGCCGCCGCAGACACCGACGGCCCCCTCAACGTGTTCTGCACCTACCAGTCGCTCTTCAAAGTCGTCCAGGCACACGCCGACCACCACCTGCCGCACTGGGACGTCGTCGTCGCCGACGAGGCCCACCACACCGCGGGCCGTCTCGACAAAGCCTGGGGCGCCGTCCACGACAACGACGCCCTTCCCGCACGCCACCGCCTCTACATGACCGCCACGTTCCGCAAGTTCGAGCGCCGAGGGCCGGAACCCGACGTCGAAGTCGCCTCCATGGACGACCAGAGCCTGTACGGGCCCGTCGTGTACCGCCTCTCCATGGCCGAAGCCATCCAGCAGGGCCTGCTCGCGGACTACCGCATCAGCGTCATCACGATCACCGACAAGGATCTGCGCCGCATCCTGCGCAGCACCCTCAGCTCCTACACCGGCGAAGCGCTGCGGGCCGCCGCCGCCCAAGTCGCCCTCCTGGTGGCACAGAAGCGCTACGACCTCAGACGCACCCTCAGCTTCCACCCTTGTATCGCGGCAGCCGAGGCCTGCGCCGAAACACTGCCGCAGACCGCCGCCCGCATGCCCGGCTATGACACCTCACGGCTCCAGGTCAACACCGTCAACTCCAAACAGAAGCCCTTCGACCGCTACCAGAACTACGCCGCCTTCCGTACCGCCCCGCTCTCCACCCACCCGGCCGACACCCAGCCGCGCCGGGCAGTCTTGACCAACTGCCGCTGCTGCGCCGAGGGCATCGACATCCCCGCCATCGACTCCCTGCTGTTCGCCCACCCCAAGACCAGCACCATCGACATCGTCCAGTCCGTCGGCCGCTCCCTGCGCCAGACCCCCGGCGACGGCAAGGTCTCCACCATCATCATCCCCGTCTACACCGCACCGGGCGAGGAGATCGGGCAGGCCACCCGACGCACCCGGTTCCACCTGATCTACCAAGTCCTCATCGAACTCAGCGTCTACGACGAGCACGTCTTCCACCGCGTCGAATACCTCAGCGGCGACGGCGAACCCACCCAGCCCGAACTCGCAGCCCGTCCCGAACGCGTCGACGAGATCCTCGCCGTGCTGGGCCTCGACCACGTCGAGGCCCCCAACCAGGTCTGGGAGATGGGCTTCGAACAGGCCCAGCGCTACCACGCCGAACACGGCGACCTCGACGTCGCCAGCCGGCACAAGACCACCGACCGCTTCTACCTGGGCTGGTGGCTCGGCCAGCAGCGCTCCCTGCACGCCAACCGCATGCTCCTGCCCGACCGTGTCAAACGCCTGGCCGCACTCGGCATGACCTGGCAGCACCCGTCCCGCAGCATCGAATACAAACTCGACATCGCCCGCGACTACACCGCCCAGCACGGCCACCTGGCGCCCCGTAGCAACGAACACCACGCAGGCATCGCCCTGGGCCGCCACGTCGCCGACTGGCGCCGAGAAGCCCGCCAGCGCACGCTCCCGCACTGCTACCACCGCGCCCTCAACGACATCTACCCCTGGTGGGCCTTCCGGTGGAAAGAGGAGTGGAAACGCACCTACGCCACCGCCCTCAAGGCCGCCCGACGCGGCGACCTCGCCTTCCCCGACCTCAGCCCGGACAGCGACGACAGCTCCCTCACCCGCTGGCTCGACCACCAGATCGACCGCCTCGACACCCTCACCGAGATGCAGCACAACCTCCTCGGCGCCCTCCCGCTCGACCACCCCCTCGCCCTCCTGCTGCGCCCGCCGCGCGGCGCATCCGCGTGCGCCTTCACCCGCGGACTGCGCGCCGCCCGCACCTTCTGGCGCTCCCACCAGCACCTCAACGTTCCCCGCACCTACCCGTGCACCATCGACGGCTATCCCCTCGACCTGGGCCGCTGGATCAGAGAACGGCGCCGCAACCCCGCCCAGCTCACCCGCGAACAACTGGACGCGCTGCAGGCCCTCGACATGCGCTGGACCTGACCGGGCGCGGGGGCAGCAGCTCGGTATCCGGCACCAAGGCAGGTGCTGCTCCCGTGCGCCGTGGCTTCCACGGTGAGGCAACAGGCCATGAACCGAACCATCCATGGCACAGGGCAAGCCGGGAGCACCGAGGTATACCCTGACTCTCTGCGCACGATGTGCGTTTGACGTGTGATTCGATGTTCGTTTCAGGTAGGGTGGAGGTGGAGGTAGCTCTTGATGTCCGACGAGCACAACGGGCTCTTCGCATCGGTCGATGCCCTGCTGGAGCAGGCGGCAGCGGACGCGCTGCCGGATCCCGCCGAACGCAAGCGCCTGCGTGAAGCCGCAGGCCTGAGCCAGGACCAAGTTGCGAACGCATTGACGGTGCGACGGGAGACGGTCACCGGCTGGGAATCGGGACGCACCGAACCGCGCCCTCCCAAGCGGGCCGCCTACATCCGTCTTCTCGACGGCCTCGCTGCCCGCTTCCCCGCCCCCGAGCCGCCCTCCGGCTCGGCGTCGGGACCTAGCACCAGCCCAACTGTCATCTCGCAGCCGCAAGCGCCCACGTCGCCCGTCGTGCCCGCCTCAGACCGGGCAACCCCGGTTCGGCCGCCGGTGGCGGCGCGCCGACCAACGGTCAAGAAGACCGCGGCCCCGGCCGCCGGGGACGCGCGCTTCGCCAACGGGCCGCTCGCCGTCGTCGACGGGGACGGTTCGGCGTACTGCACCGGCGGCCTGGTCCTCGACTGCCCGCTCACCGATCTCCCCACGCTGGTTGAGTGGACGCTGCGCGAGGCGGACCTGGGCGCTGCCCGCCTGCACCGCTCGGGCAAGGACGCCGACCCGCTGATCGTGCTGACCACCTCCGCCGTCCAACGCCTTGGCCTGCCAGCCGTGTTGGAGGACCGGCGCGGCCTGCGCCTGCCCGACGACCACCCGGCGCTGAAACAACTCGCCGCGGCGCAATGGAAGTTGACGAAGCGCGGCTTCGGCCCGTGGGCGCGGGTCTACCGCACGGCCGACGGTGCACGCCGCCAGTGCGTGCAGTTCGCCGTCGTCCCCTGGGGCGCGCTCGACACCCGCTCCTGGGGGACAGCACACCAGCTGCAGCCGGCCGAACTCGCCCGCCTGCTGGGCACCTACGCCACTCGCGTGCTCACCCCGTGCGGCTCCACCGCCGTCACCGGACTGGAACTGATGACCGCGCTGCGCCCGCCTACCCGCGCGGTCAAGGACCCTGCCACCGGCAGCTGGATCTCCGGCCCGATGCCCGGCTCTCTGAGTGAACCGGTCGAGTGCGCCCCGCCCGAGGCTCCCGACGGCCATCCGGCCGTCGCCGCCCTGTATCCCCGCTTCCATCAGCGCACCCCCGACCAGGTGCTGGACGAAGAGGCCTACCAGTGGGCGAGGCCGCTGACGGACGCGGAATGCATGAAGCCCTACGTGGTCGGCATCGACGTCAACATGGCCTTCGCCGCGGCCGCCAACCGCCTGACCGTCGGCCTGTCCGCCCCCGTCCACGTCCACCAGCCGGTCTTCGACGCGAAACTGCCCGGCTCCTGGCTGGTCGACCTCTCCCACATCCACCTCGACGAGCGCCTGCCCAGCCCGTTCACCCCCCACGGCGAACGCCCCACAGGTCCGGCCTGGTACGCCACCCCGACCGTCGCCTACGCGGTCGAACTCGGCTACCCCGTCACCCCTCATGAGGCCTATCTGCGCTACGAGCACGGCCCCTATCTGGACGCCTGGTACACCCGACTGCGCGACGCCTACGTCGCCACGATGGCCGAACTCGGCATCACCCCCGGCATGCCCGAGGAGCAGTTCCTGACTGCGATGGCCGGCCACCAGCACACCGACCCCGTCCTTGCCGCCGTGCTCAGCGCCATCAAGGCCACCGTCAAGGGAGGAATCGGCAAACTGCGCGAGCGGGCCCGCAGCGGCGGCTGGCGGCCGGGTGAGCCCTGGCCTGCCCTCGCCCGCCCCACCTGGCGCCCCGACATCCGCGCCGCCGTCATCGCCAACGCCCGCATCAACATGCACCGCAAGATGCTCAAGCTTGCCGCCGAAGCAGACCTGTACCCGGTGGCGGTCCTCTCAGACTGCGCCGTCTACGCCTCCGACGGCCCCAGCCCCCTCGATTTCCTCCCCTACAAGGACGGCAAGCCCCTGCCCGGCGGCTTCCGGCTCGGCGTCTCGCCCGGCATGGTCAAACACGAGGGCACCCAGAGCGTGCTGTGGGCCGAAGGACTCACCGAGCAATACGGTCCGGACGTGAACATCGCCCGGCACATCAAGACGGGCATCGTCTCCGGCCAGGACGACGGGGAGTAGACCTCGATGGGCATCCTCGCCGACAGCCTCGACAGAGCCGACGCCGCGCACTTCACCCGCCCCATCCCCAAGTCGGCCAAGACACAAATGCAGTACCTGGTGAGACAGGCCAAGGGCACCAAAGCAGCAGCCGACCTGCTCGGCATCACCCAACGCACCGTCGAGCGCTACCTCAAGGGACAGCTCAAACAGCCCCGCCACGACCTTGCCGAACGCCTTGCCGCCGAGGTCCGCAAACGGTGGCAGCCCCGCGTCCGTGCCAGGGCGAAGAAGCAGGCCGCCACCACCGGCGGCATCTACATCGACACCCGAGCGCGATTCGGGTTCACCGCAGCCCCTGGCACCACCGACGACCCGCGGCTGCGGCCCATCACCCAAGGACTGCCGCCCGCCTACGCGACACGACTCTTCGACGCTCACGCCGCCGGCGCCACCGAGCAACAGTTGAAGGACATCGTCGCCGAAGGCCTCCAGGAGATCTACTTCAAAGACCGCGGACGCCGCGCGCAGGGCCTGCTCGTGGAATTCACCGACATCGACTACATCGACCTCGACTACTGACCGCCTTGCGATTTGGTACGCGGATCGGGCGTGTTGAGCCGAAGCACGCTAGTTTGTCGCATAGGCAGGCTTGTGGTCACCTGCGAGGCTTGACGCCGGCGGCGTGGCCGTCCGCCCAGGTCGTTTTCCTCAACTCTTGACGCCTCTGCGATCTGCTGGGCGGCCTGGGCGGGGGTGAGGCGCGTGGTGTCGACGACCTCGGCCTCGGCGTGCAGCCACGTACGGGCCGCCTCGGCGTAGGACTCAAGGTATTGGAGGCGGAATGGGGAGTTGGGGCCAAGAACAGTGTCGCCCGCGATGCGCCCGCGGAGGGTGTCCTGGTCGGCATGGAGGACGAAGTGCCGGACCGGAATGGCATGCTGGGCAAGGCCCGAGCTGATCTCGCGCCAGTACTGCTCGACCAGGACCGTCATGGGCATCACCAGGGTGCCGCCGGTGTAGTCGAGGATGCGTCGGGCGGTCTCGACTACGAGCGGCCGCCACGGCGGCCAGTGCTGAAAGTTGTCCGTCGCGGGCAGCCCTGGCGTGATGTCCATGAGCGTCTCGTCGACCTTCTCGGCGTCGAACACCCGTGAATCCGGGATCAGCTGCTGCACGAGCACACTGGTCGTCGCCTTGCCTGCGCCATGGGTGCCGTTGAGCCATACGATCACGAGACTCGACGCTAGCGTCGTGGGGCCGCGGGAACATGCATAGCAGCAATCCGGTATGGCTTCGGCGTGTCTCGGGGTGGTGTCAACCACCAAGATCAGGTGTCACCTATCTCGCAAGGTCGCGGTCGATCGCCTTGGCCAACTGCTCGGCGTGGACGTCGAGTAGCGGCTTGAGGGCTCGGTAGTAGGGGAGGCCGTCCCGTGTGTCAGTCTGCCTGAGTCAGTGGCAGACGTTGTGCCGCTGTCGGCTCCAGACGGTGCGGAGTTCGGGGTCGTGGGCGATGGGTGGTGGGCAGAGTGCGAACTCGCGTTCGCCTTCAGTAGACGCAGGTCCAGATGTAGACGCTGACGGCGAGGCGTTTGCGGTCATCGCTGATGGATGCGCGCTGCCCCAGGAGGATCGGCAGCTGGGTGACCATGTGAAGTTTCCGCCCGCCGGGTCTTCTCGCCGGCCGGCCACGCGTAGAAGGAGGAGCGGGCTTCCTTCAGCAGCCGGCACAGGAGAGCAACGCCGTGGTCGGCGGCCAGCCTCCGCAGCCGGCGCAGAACCCGGAGTTGGGATTCCACAGCGTCGTCGTTGCGGTCATCCTTGCCCGCCCCGAACGCCGCTGGGTCGGCGCGGCTTGGGCAGCCCGGCATGACCGGATCACGCCGGTGACGCTGCGGCTCGACGGCCCCGCCGGGTGACGCCACGTAGGAGGTCTGGCCCGCTAGAGCGAGCGGCGCCTTGCCTGATCCATCCTCCGGGGCGTCATTGCGTGAGTGCGGTCGCCCAACTGCCCACAGAACTCGCGCGTAGTGGCCGCCTTCGCGACAGACGCCCGATCGGGCCGTGACCTGCAGGAAAGCGTACGGCAGACCGGTTCCGGGAAGCGGGCCGTCTCGGATCGCTGGCGTCAGGCGAGGGTCCGGTTCACGGTGTCGACGAGATCTGCCAGGCACTGTTCAGCCTCTTGGCACGTGCGCGGGGCGTGGCCGGCGAGCCCGGTGTGCAGCAGGTGCCCGACTCGCTCGATGAACTGCTTCTCCTCCTGGCTGTGCGCTGTCCACGCTGAACAGCAGCGCCAGGCGAGAGCTGTCGCTGATGGTGACGGTGATGATGTCCGATTCCTGCATGGTGATCATCTCCTGTGTCATGGCTGGCCCCGTCCCACGGGCGGTGTGTGGCGGCGGCCTTCGTCGCGCAGGGTGAGAGCCAGCCGGGCTTACCGCCGCTGTAGTGATCGTTTTTGGAGCCTGATTGGCTAGGTCCAGTCGTCGTCGGGGTCGTTGCGGCCGACGAGCATGTCGTCGAGGAGTTCCTTGGTGATGGCTTCGATGTCGTCCTCGATGGCTTGCTGGGCGGTCTGGCAGAGGAGTTGGTCGAGGGTGTCCGTGTAGCGGATGAGGACGCTGAAACGTCTTCACTTCGCCGTGCCGGCCGCGGCGAGCGGGACCCTTTCGGTCTCGGTGAGCGCGGTGACGAAGTCGTCCAGGTCGGCTCCGAGGGGGGTGTCGCAGGCCCAGACCGCCTCGTAGGTGATCTCGATGGGTGTCCCGGCCTGGAGGAGGGGACGGCAGCTGGTGTGCTCGTGTGTGATCTTCGAGCGGGGCAGGAGTGCTGCGCCCAGACCCATGGCTGCCCACTCGTCCACCGCCCGGAAGCTGGCGGCTTCGCCCGGGTAGGTGCGCAGCGGCAGGCCGTGGCTGTGAAAGAGCTCAGTGGTGAAGGCGGTCAGTCCGCAGGTGCGGGGCCCGAGGATGTAGGTGGCGTCGGCTGCGGCCTTGAGCTCGACCGGACTGTCGGCCCCGGAGGCGGCGGGGTCGATCACGACCAGTGGTTCGCGGGCGATGACGCGGTGCCGGAAGGCGGGCATGCCGGGTACGGCGGGGACGAGGACGATGTCCAGGCGGCCTGTCTGAAGGTCGCTGCGCAGGGGGGCGAGGTCGGCCTCCCGCAGGACCAGATCGCGTGGACGGTCCAGGGCGCGGGCGGCCTGGAAGGCACGGCTGACGAGGTCGGGCCCGATCAGGGGCGAAATGCCCATGCGGATCGTTTCGGTGAGTGGACGGGCCAGCCGCTGGGTCTCGGCGACAAGCGTGTCCAGAGCGTCAAGGACCTGGTCGATCAGGGGCAGGATCTGTGCGCCGTGCACAGTGGGCTTTACCCCGCGCGGTGAGCGGTCGAAGAGTTTCACGCCGACTTCCGCCTCCAGCCGGGCGATGCCGTTCGACAGGGCCGGCTGCGTCACCCCGTAAGCCCGTGCAGCAGCACTGAACGACTCCGTGCGGGAGACGGCCTGGGCGTAGCGAAGTGCCTCGATGTTCATGCTCTCTCCTTGGCCATAACCATGGGCCATGCCCACATTCCTCATGATCCTCTACCGGCGTAGAGCGCAGCGTCCTACGGTCGGAGGCGTCTCCGCTGCGGCATCGGCCGTGTCCGACAGTGGGTAAGGCATCCTTCATAATCGGCAAAAAACAACTAACTGGACCTTTTGTTCTATTCCACCCACTGTGGGAGATGTGCCTGCTGGCGTCGGTTTCCGTGCCATGCGCCGCGCAAGTATCAGCAGCGGGGTTGCCGCCTCTCCAGGGACTTGTCGCTGACGTGCGTCAGTCGTTCCGGCAGCCGTCCACCTGTCCTGGGCGCAGGCCTGGCGAGACGACGGATCGGTCGGCCGCGGCCCGTACGAAAACTCCTCTGACATGTAAGAACGCACACTTAGGAGCACACCTATGCCCAACAACACGTTCGACTTCACCGGCAAGAAGGTCATCGTCATCGGCGGTACCAGCGGTATCGGGCTGGCTGCCGCCCGCCGTGTCCTTGAGGGCGGCGGCAGCGCCGTCGTCACCGGCCGGAGCAAGGCCAGCGCCGCCAAGGCGGTGGCCGATCTGGCTGAGTCCGGAAACGCTGTCGGCCTGGCGGCCGATCTGTTCGACCACGCCTGCGTGGAACGTCTGCGCGGCGACCTGACGGAGCATCATGCCGACGCCACTCTTCTCGTCAACGCCGCGGGCGTCTTCGAGCCGAAGTCCTTCCTGGAGCACACCCCGGAGGACTACGACCACTACCAGGCCATCACTCGGGCCTTCTACTTCCTGACCCAGACCGTCGCCGGCAACATCATCGCCCGCGGGAGCAAGGGGGCCATCGTCAACATCGGAGGCATGCTGGCGCATCAGGCCATGGCCGCCACACCGTCCTCGGCGTACTCGGTGGCCAAGGCCGGCCTGCACTCCCTTACCCAGCACCTGGCCATGGAACTCGCTCCGCACGGCATTCGCGTCAACACGGTGGCTCCTGCCGTGGTCCGCACCCCCATCTATGAGGCGTTCATCCCGAAGGACGAAATCGACTCCGCGCTCGATGCGTTCAACACATTCCATCCCCTCGGCCGCACCGGAGACCCCGACGACGTCGCCCCCACCGTGGCGTTCCTCCTGTCCGACCATGCCGACTGGGTCACCGGCGCCACCTGGGACGTCGACGGCGGGGTCAGGGCCGGGCGCAACAACTACTGACCGGCCGACCCCCCTATTCCCGCACACGCCCAGCAGGGCGGGCCGCCGCCACGCCCCGCATCTGTCCAGACGACAGCACAGGAGCGCATCGTGTCCTACCACGAGCACACCGACCATCAGTACGCCAAGAACATCCGTGCCGGCGCCCCAGAGGCCTTCAAAGCGTTCATCGCCTGGGACACCCAGGTCCTGCGCGGCAGCAACAACGTCATCCCGCCCAAGTACACCGAACTCATGGCCGTGGCCGTCGCGCTGACCACCCAGTGCGCGTACTGCATCGAGGCGCACACCAAGGCCGCCCACGCTGCAGGCGCAAGCCAGCAGGAGTTGGCGGAGACCATCATGACCGCCGCGGCGTTGCGTGCGGGCGGCAGCTACGCGCACGGCTTCATGGCCATGAAGTTCTTCGACCAGTCCGAGCAGGCCACTCCCCAGTGACCTGATGCCAGAGCGACACAGCGGCCGCCCCTTCGGCCTCCCGTGAGGGATGTGCTCGCGCACTTCATCACAGGAAAGTGGCCCAAGGGCGGCCGCCGCTGATGCGCGATGGCACTGCTACTCATCAAAGGAGTTCATCCTGATGTCCGTCATCAACGAGATCGATGTCCAAGCTCTGCAGGACAACGCCGACGCCATCGGGGCCAATCCCACGCTCGGCCAGGCCACCTTCGCGGTCGGTGGTTCATGGCAGGGCGGCTACCGGATCACCACACACACGGGCGTCTTGTCCCAAGCGGGCGAGCGCGACGAGACGCGTGTCGCGAAGTTCGAGATGGCCAGCGATGAGCCCACCGCGGCACTGGGCACCGACACCGCGCCCTCGCCTGCGGAGTATGTGCTGCATGCTCTGGCCGGCTGTTACACCGTCACGATCACCACGCATGCGGCCCTGAGCGGCATCGAACTCAAGGACATCCGCCTGGAGCTCGAAGCCGACATCGATATGCGCGGGTTCCTCGGTATCGACAACTCGGTCCGTCCTGGCCTGCAGCAGATCCGCGTCCGTGTCGGCCTCGACGCTCCCGGCGCCACTCGCGAGCAGCTCGAGGAGCTCATCTCCCTCGTCGAGAGTCGTTCGGCCATCCGGGATACGCTCGCCCACCCGGTCGACGTCGTCACAACGCTTGACTGATCGGGGCGGTGATCGTTCGGTATCACTCCGAACGCCGGCCAGGACAGGGACAAGATCACCGAAGCGTGAAGGCCGGTCTATCCCACGACCATTGAAGATGCCGCCCTGGAGCTGTTCGCCCTTCGCCGAGGCCTGGGGCGGCATCAGCGGGTGGCGGACCGCGCTCAACGCTTTCAGCGGCCGCATCTCGGCAGCCGGCCGGTATCCCAACCACCTTGGTTCAGGGTTGGTTTGACGGGCCTCCGGCGGCTGCGCGGGCGGAAGACGGCGTGTCTCATGGGGTCATCAGGTCACGGACACGTGGGGCCACCTTGGTTCCGAAAAGCTCGATGTTGGTCATGAGCGCCTCGTGCGGAAGACCGTTCATCCCGTACTTGAGGTCGAAACGGCTGGCGCCGAGTTCCCGGAGCGTGGTGACGATCTTCTGGGCCACGGTGTCGGGGGATCCGACGAACAGCGCACCTCCGGGACCGATATCGTGCATGAACTGCTCGAAGGTGGGAGGG
Organism: Streptomyces sp. NPDC002076; assembly: GCF_053593835.1. NCBI lineage: Bacteria > Bacillati > Actinomycetota > Actinomycetes > Kitasatosporales > Streptomycetaceae > Streptomyces > Streptomyces sp. NPDC002076. The sequence continues at coordinate 32,582 of NZ_JBSFDI010000032.1, read as the reverse complement.
CGGAATCCGCGTTGCCGGGCGACCTTGCGGATGGCCGTCTCGTAATGGGGCCAGAACTCGGCAATCGCCTGTTCGTCGGTCGCGGCGACATGTCCGGGGCTGTGCACGCCGACGGGCTGGTCGGGGTGGCCGTACTGCGTCAGGGCCTGCCGGAAGAGCTGTCCGAAGGGAGCGAACCGCGCCGTGGGGCCGCCGATGATGGCGAGCATGAGCGGGAATCCGTAGCGTGCGGCGCGGACCACGGACTGGGGGCTTCCGCCGACGCCGATCCAGGTCGGGATCGCCCCGGACTCGCTGTGTGGATACACGGGCTGGTCCTTGAGAGTCGGCCGGGTGCTTCCCGACCAGGAGACGGGCTTTTCCTTGCGTAGTTCGGCGAAGAGATTGACTTTCTCCTCGAAGAGGAGGTCGTAGTCGGCGAGGTCGTAGCCGAACAGGGGGAAGGACTCGGTGCTGGAGCCTCTGCCGAGGATCAGCTCTGCGCGGCCGTCGGAGACGGCGTCGAGCGTGGCGTAGCGCTGGTAGACCCGGACGGGGTCGTCGGAGCTGATGACGGTGACGCCGGATCCGAGCCGTATGTGTGAGGTGCGTGACGCGATCGCCGCGAGGACTACGTCCGCCGCGGACAGGGGCATCCAGTCGGTGTGGTGTTCCCCGATGGCGAAGTGGTCGAGCCCGACCTGGTCGGCGAGGACCCCCTCGGCCACGAGATTGCGGAGGGACGCGCCGTGCGGCAGGGGCCGGCCCTGGGCATCGTGGGACACGTCGCCGAACGTGTCCAGGCCGAGAGTGATCGGGTGCCCGTCCGCAGGGAAAGCAGCTCGGTTGGTCATTGACAGGCTTCTCACGTGCAGTAACGGCGGAAGGGTGGGTGCGGGCCGCCTGCCCGCACCGGCGTCATGCGCCGGTGCGGGCAGGATCGCTATGGGCCTGGGTGATTCTTGCGTCAGCTGGCGCGCAGCGGCGCGAGGGCCCTGCTCCAGGCGGCGACCTGGTCCAGGGTGGCGGCGAGGGCATCGGCCTGGGTGTCGGCGGGCTTGAAGACGCTGAAGTTCTCGAAGTCGGTGAACAGGGAGAGCGCCACCTGGGAGCGGACGTCCGCCATCTGCAGCTCGCCGGCGATCAGGCGCAGGTGCTCCACGGCCCGGGTGCCGCCGGTGGAGCCGTAGCTGACGAAGCCGACGGACTTGTTGGCCCACTCGGCCGCCAGGAAGTCGATGGCGTTCTTCAGCGCACCGGGCACCGAGTGGTTGTACTCCGGTGTGACGATCACGAAGCCGTCCAGAGAGGCGATCTTCGCGGCCCACTCGTGAGTGTGCGGCTGGCTGTACTGGCCCATCGCCGCCGGGTAGGGCTCATCCAGCAGCGGCAGCTTGTAGTCCAGCAGGTCGACGAGCTCGTACTCGGCGTCCGTGCGCCGTGCGGCGTGCTCGAGCACCCAGCGGGCCACGGCCTCACCGTTACGCCCGGGCCGCGTGCTGCCGAGGATGATGCCTATCTTCGTCATCTTGTGAACCTTTGCGAAGGATATCTACTTGACGTGTCAAGTAGATGCTCACGGAGTTGCTTGACAGGTCAAGTAAATTGGATATTTGATTGACTTGTCAAGGAGATATAGTGTGAGGCATGTCCCCTCGAGAGCAGTCCCTGCGCCCCCTGGATGCCGCCGAAGAGGCGCTTGTGCGGGCGCTGGGCGATGTCATGATGGCGCTGCCGCGCGCGGTCGACGCGGACATGGCTCGCGACGGAGGGCTGCGCTTGTCCGAGTACACCCCCCTGATGTTCCTGTCCGAGGCCCCGGACAGCCGGATGCGGATGAGTGAACTTGCCGAAGCCTGCAACCTCACTCTCAGCGGGATGACCCGCGTCGTCAGTCGCCTGGAGAAGCAGGGATTCGTCCAGCGGGTCCGGTGCGCCGAGGATTTGCGCGGCTGGAACGCCGTCCTCACCGAGGACGGACTTGCCCGCCTGCAAGAGGCCTGGCCCGCCCACCTGGCCAGCGTGCGGCGGCACGTGCTCGACAACCTCGCAGGCCATGACCTCGCGCAGCTCACAACCGGACTTCGAAGCATCGCGAAGGCGTGTTGAGGCCACGGCGCTGTTTCCGGCGTGGAGTACTCCATCACGGGATCGGATCCTGTGCTGTGCCGGCCGCGTCGGGCGTTTTTCCCGCGCAAGTGTGCAGACCTGGTCGGCCGCTGCACATGTGCCGGTGAGTTCGTGTCGGTTGCCGGTGAAAGCCGAGCACCGGCGGTCCTGTCGTCGACTGCGTACCGGTCCGTTGCCGCACACGTCCCGCGCCGCCTGCCCCGAGGGGGCGGCGCCCTGACCGACCCGATCTCCCGCGGCACAAGGTCCTGTCTCGGGGCGGTCGGCACCATCCGCCAGGCTTTCCGGTTCGGTGATGGCTCGGTTTGTGCCGGAGCGGGGTGCTGAGTCACCCCTTGCGACGACGGGGCGTGTCGATCGGTACGGCGGTCTCGATGGGGTCCGCCGCCCGCGACTGGACCACGAGGATGTCGTCGGGCGACAGCTCCCTGCCGTCCTCGGCGGTGAGCGTCATCGGTCGGGGCGGTTGTCCGGTGCGGGCGTCGATGACCCGGTTCATCGGCTCGTCGTCCTCGAAGAGGTGCTTCTGGCCCCACTGACGCAGTGCCGACAGGACGGTGTGGAAGTCCCGTCCCTTCTCGGTGAGGACGTACTCGTGGGAGTTGCCGAGTGCAGACTCGTGGATTTCGAAGATCCCGACTGCCACGAGTTTTTGCAGCCGCGCGGTCAGGATGTTGGTTGCGAGGCCGATGCTCTTGCTGAAATCCGTGAACCGGGTGACGCCGTGCATGGCATCACGGAGGATCTGGAGCGTCCAGGGGTCGCCGACCTCATACAAGGAGCGGTCGATCGGACATGCCGAATTGACCAGTTCTCCACGCTTCACCGGTACCTCCCGACCCCAGGCTACTTGCAATTTTAAAGCATGGCTCTGGCCTCCGTACGAGTCCTGATCCCGTCCGGAGGCCACAGCCTGGGGGAGGGGGCCCTGTCCCTCGGCGGGACACCCCGTCGACTCACACCGTCTGCAGATGCGAGCGGAAGAACCGCACCGCGGCATCAGTGCTCGCCTCGAAGCCGTCGAGGTAGGGGTCGAAGTGACCACCCGGCATGAGGACGAGTTCCTTGGGCTGGAGCGCGCGCTCGTAGGCGTCAAGGGCCAGGTCGGTGGGAGCCACGGTGTCGTGGGTGCCGACCACCATCATGAGGGGTGTCGGGGAGATCTGGTCGATCCAGTGGCCGGGGTCATAGGACCTGGCGCGCCGGTTGGACTGAACCGTGACGCGGTTTTCCCAGATCCCCTCGGGCAGATCGTGCTGCAGGTAGAACTTGATCGCGTCCGTGTTCCGGTAGGACGCGGTCACCTTCGGGTCGGCGTTCACGAACTCCTGCATGGCCGGGGACTCCCCCCGGGCCTGTGCGAGCCCGTCCGCGGCGAAGGACTCCTCCAGTTCGCGGGTCAGGTGCGGGGGAACGCGCCGCCTGCCACTCTGGGAGCCGCTGACAGTGGGCACCTGCGAATAGACGGCCTTGATGCGGCGGTCCGTCGCTCCGAGCACGAGAACATGCCCGCCCGCGTAGCTCGTGCCCCACACCCCGATCCGGTCGGCATCGACCACGTCGAGGGTCTGCAGGTGGGAGATGACCCGCCGCCAGTCCTCGATCTGCTGATAGGGGTCGATGTCATGGCGGGGCTCGCCGCCGCTCTCGCCGAAGCCACGGTGGTCGTGGAGCGACACTGCGAACCCGGCCTCCGCGAACTTGCGCGCAACCGGTTCGATGCCGTGGTACTTGGTGCCTCCGAATCCGTGAGCCATCGTGATGGTCGCGTGGGGCCCGGTGCCCTTCGGCAGGAACAGCCATGCGCTGAGCACGGTCCCGTCCGGAAGGTGAATGAGCTCTTCTGTGCGCTGGACCATGGTGATCTCTCCTTGCGTGATAACGGCATTGAGGTTGGTGAGCCGGGCATCTGACGCTGTGAAACGACGGGATTTCGGTGAAGACGGTCGCGTCGGGGCCCAGGCCTATGCGGCGGCGAATGTGCTGGACGAACGTCGCAACCAGGCCTACCGCGGCCGGGCGGCCGCGCTGATCGCCGACCCAGCGTCAGGTGAACGTGATGGCCGGACGCCCCTCTGCGACTCCCTCCCAAGCCACTTGCAAATCGCAAGTGGTGATGTCAAGGTAGCTGGGCTGCTTGCAAATCGCAAGCGACTTTGTCGAAGGAGCCGGCACCGATGTCCTGGAACTACGACACGATCCGAACGGAACTGCGCAACGGGGTCCTCTGGGCCACCATCGACAACCCTCCGATCAACCTGATCGACGAACGCTTCGTCGCGGACCTGATCGCTCTGCTCGACGACACCGACACCGACGGCAGCGCGCGAGTGGTCGTCTTCCGCAGCGTGGACCCGGACTTCTTCATCCCGCATGTGGACATCACACGGATCGCCGAGTACACGGCGACGGCGGCGACATCCGGCGGGCCGGACGACATCAGCCTCGGCGCGCTGTACCGTCGGCTCAGTGAGGCGCGCCCCGTCACGATCGCGGTCCTCGAGGGCCGGGCGCGCGGCGCCGGCGGAGAGTTCCTCTACGCGTGCGACATGCGGTTCGCATCCCTGGAGCGCGCGGTGATCGGCCAGCCCGAGGTGGGCATAGGCGCCTTCCCCGGCGCGGGCGCAGTCCAGCAGCTCGTGCGGCTCGCCGGCCGTGGCCAGGCCATGCAGGTGATCCTCGGCTCGCAGGACCTCGACGCGCGAGAGGCCGAACGCATCGGCGTCGTCAACAAAGCTCTGCCGGATGAGGAGCTGATCGCCCACGTCGAGCATCTCGCGGAGCGCATCGCCGGATTCCCGGAGGCCGCCGTGCGACTGGCCAAGCGCCGCATCAACGCGGCAGGCCTCCCGCCCAAGGAGGACGTCCAGGTCGACGCGGGCTTCTTCCAGATCCTGGCGCGCGACCCATCGAGCACCGCCCGGCTCGGCACCCTCATGCAGCGCGGGATGCAGGAACGCTCCCGCACCGAACTGGACTTCGGCGCAGCGGTCGGCGAACTCTGAGCACGATGCACCAAGCACCCCTTTTCAAGGCCGGACCGGACGACGGTACAGGGCAGGGGGGCTGCATACGCCCGCGTGGAGCGTGGCACCGGCATGGTCCACTGCGGCCTCCTGAGCGGCGCACCGGGCGACAGACTCCGGTGTGCCTCGACGCCCGGCTCGAGGCAACCTGGCGTGGGATTCGCCTGGCCAGGCGCGCGATGTCCATGTGCGTTCTCCCGGACTGTGGAGGGCGCGGCCTGCCAGCCCGCCGGTGCGGGGATCCTCAAGTCGACGTTCTCCCACCAGCTCAAGACGCTCCACGAGGCCGGCGTCATCCGCAACGACCCGCACGGTCGGCGCCGCCTCGTCAGCCTGCGCCGCGAGGACCTCGACAGACAGCCGCTTTCCCGTGCTGCTGGATGCCGTCCTCCGTCAGGCCGGGGCGGACACCCGGGCTGACACCTCCGGCCCCGTTGTCGCTGCCCGGGCACCCCGGGGAAGCTCGGGTGCAAGCACACAAGTCGTTGTCATCGACAGTGCTCTCGGCCGTTTTCCTCCTGCAGGATCGCCGTATCGGCTGCCTGCTGCAGGAGCTCCCCGAGGTAGCGGATGTCGGGGCGCCGTGACGTGCCGCTCCGGCTGACGGTGTAGACGGTGCGGATCACAGGGTGAAGGAGGGGGTGGAGGTTGATCGGCCCCGGCGTCGCCTCCGGGAGAGTCATGCGGGGCAGGAGGGCCGCTCCCGCTCCTGCGGCAACCAGCGCCGCCAGCACGGAGAAGTCGCTGCTGCGGGAGCGGACGGACGGGACGAATCCGGCCGCACCGCAGGCACGCTGGATCATCTCGTAACAGGAGGTCTCCGGGCCCGGTGTGAGCCAGGGGCTGTCGGACAGGCGCGCCAGGTCCACGGTTTCACCCGGCTCGATCCCCAGGCGGGCGGCATGTTCGGGGTGGAGCGCGAGCAGGACGGGTTCCTCAAGGAGCTTGGTCTGCTCGCATCCGGTGGGGAAGTCCCGCGGCAAAACCGTGTACCCGTGGACGACGGCCACATCCACGTCCCGTCGGCGCAACGACTCCAAGGCTGCGTCGGGCTCCTGCTCGACGAGTTCCAGTTTCAGCGAGGCGTCGGCTTCTTCCGCCTCCAAGATCTGCTTCCATACCGGAGCGATCAGGGCGCGGGCCGCGGAGCCGAAGGCGGCGATGCGGACGATGCCGTGACCGCCGCCGCGTATGGCCTCCAGATCGGATTCGGCGGCAGCCAGGTCGCTCAGCACGATTTCGGCGTGGGACACCAGCAGCTCACCGACTGGGGTCAGGCGCAGGGTACGCCCCTGCTTCTCCACGACAGGCAGCCCCACTTCCCGTTCCAGCGCTGCCAGTTGCTGCGAGATGGCGGGAGCGGTCAGATACAGCGCCTGCGCCGCGGCCGCGACCGTGCCATGGGTGGCCAGATACTGCAGAACCCGCAGTCGTCTCACATCAAGCATGAAGGTTCCCTTATGCAATGCGCCTGAACCATCAAGCATAGGCTTCCTTCGGGGGAAAGTCTCCCGGGTCGATTAATTCAGAGATTCTTCGTGATTTAGCAAGAATTGCTAACTGGACCTTCTGCGTTATCCGGCGCACCGTGGGACGGAAGGCGCGCATCGGCACCCGTAGCCGCCTCGTTGCGTACGTGCGTCAGCCCGGCGGAGCAGTCGTCTCATCCTCCGGGAGCCGTGCGGACGCTGACGCACATTCCACGGCTGCCGGCAGCCCTCTCCCGCTAGTCGAGGTTCGTGCGTCTTCCCATCACATGCCATAGCCAAGGACCGCAGGAGGTTCACCCATGTCCCGAAACATTCCGCCGCGCTCTCGGCGGGCACTCTACGACCCCAGCCGCACGGCGGTTCTGCTGGTCGACCCCTTCAACGACTTCCTCTCCGAGGGCGGCAAGGTCTGGCCGCGACTGGAGCCCGTAGCGAAGGAAGTCGGCCTCTTGGACAACCTGCGCTCCGTGGTCGACTCCGCCCGCGCATCCGGCGTGCGCGTGGCGTTCGTCCCGCACCGCCGCTGGCAGCCGGGCGACTACGAGACCTGGGATCACCCCAACCCCTCCCAGCGCAAGATCCAGGACGGTCACCACTTCGCCAAGGGCTCCTGGGGCGGGGAGTTCCACCCCGACTTCCAGCCGCAGCCGGGCGAAGTCATCGCCCAGGAGCATTGGGGGTCGAGCGGATTCGCCAACACCGACCTGGACTTCCAGCTCAAGCAGCACGGCATCACCCATGTGGCGATCGTGGGCCTGCTGGCGGACACATGCGTCGAGGCCACCGCGCGTTTCGCCATGGAGTTCGGCTATCACGTGACGCTGGTCCGTGACGCCACTGCGGCCCTCTCGCCCGAGCGGATGCACGCCGCACACGAGCTGAACGGCCCCACCTACGCCCATGCCATCGTCACCACGGACGAGCTCGTCACCGCGTTCAAGGAAGCACGGCCGTGAGTCTGGTCGGCGCCAGCCCAGGGAAGCGACCTCCACGGGCCGTCCTCACAAGGGCGATGATGCGCTGACCTCCCTCACGCCGCCGGGCGTACCGGCTCCCAGCGCGGTCCAGACGACACCCACACCATGTTTCCGTCCCCCTCCCCTTGTGATGCGCCCGATGCCCGGGCTTCCTGCTTTCCCAAAGGCCCGCACATGACTGCACCGCCCGCTGTCTTGGGCGTGAAGCGTGGCACCATCCCCGTCTTCGCGACCGCCACCGCCATCACCGTTTCCAACATCTACTTCACCCAGCCCCTACTCGAGCGGATCGCGCGGGGTCTGGGCGTCTCCTCCGCGGCGGCAGGCGTCGTCGCCACATTCGGCCAGATCGGCTACGCGCTGGGCATCGTCGCGGTCGTCCCCCTCGCCGACCGTGCCAGGCTGCGCAGAGTCTCCAGGGTGCTGCTCGCCATCACCGCACTGGCCCTGCTCGCAGGAGCGCTGGCCCCCTCACTCGCCCTGCTCAGCCTGGCGACCTTCGTCTTGTCCGTCACTACCGTGCTGCCGCAGGTCATCATGCCGACCGTGTCCTCGATGGCCGCGCCCGGCCAGGCAGGCCGTGTCCTGGGAGCCGTAGGCACGGGACTGACCCTGGGGGCGCTGCTCTCCCGGACCGTCTCCGGGGCTCTTGCCGAAGCGACCGGGACCTGGCGTGCCAGCTACTTCGCCGCCGCGGCCACCACCGCTGCCCTGTTGCTCGTCCTGCCCCGGTACATGCCGGAACACAGGGCCGGCAGCGGTCAGGACAAGACCGGCTACCTGAAGTTGCTGGCGTCCATGCCGCCGCTCATCTTCCGGCATGCCTCACTGCGCCTGTCCGCGCTTCTCGGGGTAGCTGGCTTTGCGGCCTTCTCGTCGTTCTGGGCAACTCTGGCCTTCCACCTGTCCCAAAAGCCCCTCGGGCTCGGACCAGCTGCGGCCGGCCTGTTCGGTCTCGGCAGCGTGCCCGGTGCACTGGCAGCCCGCTACTCCGGCCGGCTCACCGACCGCTACGGCTCCGACACCGTCAACGCCCTCGCCCTGGGGTCCGCCGCCATGGCCTTCGCCGTCTTCCTGCTCGCCGGCAACTCCGTGGCAGCTCTCCTGACCGGGTGCAATCTGTTGGGCTACGGCACGACGAGCGCTCAGATAGCCAACCAGGCCCGCGTCTTCGCCGGGCCCGTCGCCATACGTGCCAGGCTCAACACCGTCTATGTCTTCTTGCTGTTCGCCGGCGGCGCGACCGGCTCCGCCAGCGCCATCGCACTCTTCGAAGGACATGGCTGGACAGCGGTGGTCTGCGAGGGGTTGGCCTTCATCGCCGTCGGAGCGCTGGCTCTGATGGCCCACACCGTCAGAAAGCGCCGCGCACCCGGGATCGGACACTCCGAGGAAACGATCGACCTGATGCCTCCCGCGCCCGCCGCGAGCCCCAAACCGTGGTGACGCCGCCGGCACATGGGGCGTCACCGGGGCGGCGACAGCCACGTCATCCGAGATATGACCAGCGCCGGTACAAAAGCCGAAAGGCTCGCCCGGCAGATTGTTGCCTCATCGGTTGTTCGCCCGGACCTGGCCGTGGGCGACCAATGCTCGCCAACTCGCTCGGTGTGAGGCCGAGATATTCGGTGCCCCTCCTGTGGCAGGGCCGCGGCAGCCAGCATGGTCATCATGACCCGCCATCGCAGTGTCCAGGGGCCGGTGTGCACTGCCCGCGGCGCTCCCTCGCCACTCGGGCACCTGACTCAGGTGGTGGGCGCTGCCTTCGCGGGCTGCGACAGGGACGCTTCGGCATGCCTTGTCCCCTCGTCGGCGAGAACCTCGGACCGGTCGTGGGCCAGTGCCTGCATGGTCAGCTCGGCCACGGTGGCCGCGCTGATGCCAATCTTCTGGTTTCGTGGAGACCTTCCTGTGCAGCCAGCTCCTCGGTGAAGCCGGCCCAGTAGTCGTGTTCGTAGTCGATCGGGCTTTCCAGCGGCATACGCTGTGTAGCCGTCGAGCGTAGAAGTCGGTGATCCCGGCGGCGGGAGAACAGGCCGATGACCGTGGCCAGATACAGCTTGCCCTCGCCGGTGTCGATCTCCGTCGTGTCCCTGCACCACACGAGGCCGGGAGCCTCCGCGGTGAACTCGCGGCGCACGAAGTCGGGCTCGCCAGCCGCTTGCCGGGCCTGGGGCAGCCCCGGCGTCTGCGGACGGTGCGGCCCGCCAGGCCGAGCTCGGCCATGATCTTCGCGATGGTGTGCACCGAGATGCGCCAGCCCTTGCGGACCAGCGTGATCCAGATCTTCGGCGAGCCGTAGGTACCGCCGGAGTTGCTGAACTCTTCCCTGACCGCGTCGACCAGCCGCAGGTGGCGGATCTGCCGTGCGGTGGGCCTGTGCGTGCGGTGCTTGTAGAACCACGACTCGCTCACCCCCAGGGCACGGCACGAGACGCGGTGAGGAATGTTGCGCTCGGTCCTGAAGTCGCTGATCACCCCGACCACTGGGGACGGGTCCGCCACGGCTCCTTCACCCACAGGACCATACAGCGATTGAGTGCATCACGCTCCAGGATCAGTTCCTTGTTGTCCCGCTTGAGCTGGGCGTTCTCCCGCCGCAACCGCTCCAGCTCGTCGCCTTCACTGGCAGGTGCCGTCCCGTCCCGGCCCGGCAGGCCCGGGCCGGGCCGGGCCTGCCCGGGACACCCGGCTGGCCAGGGTGGTCTCGTTGATACCCAGGTCCTTCGCGTCCTCGGCGACCGTCTTGCCTGTCTGCGTCACGATCCGTACGGCGCTCTCACGGAACTCCGGCTCGAACTTCCGTCGCTTCTCCGCCATGACTCCCAACATCCCCTGCAGTCAGGCAACCCGGTCGCCGGCACAACACCCAACTGCAGTCCCCGGATGCGCCATCCGTGGTCCTTCGGCAACCGCATCCCACCTCTGTGCTTAATTCAGGCATTTTTCACAATTCGGCAAGAACAACTAACTGGAACTTTTGCTTCCTCGCGCGCACCGTAAGAGGTGTGAATGCACGCAGAGGCTTCCGCACCTTGCGCCTCCTGGCGGGCCGGCACAGTACCCCGCCTCGCATTCGGGTCAGGGCCGACGGCCTGGGCCGGACCGTGCCCCGCCCGTCGCTCACAGTCGGCTGGGCGGGCATCGTCGGCTGAGGCAGGCGCATGCCTTCCAACCCTGCGCCTAACGAAAAAGAAGCCATCCGCAGACCGGAGTGACAAGGAGTCACCATGCATAAGCACTGGCCCGCGTATCCGGGAGTGGAGTCACCGAACCGCGACGCTGTCCAGGCCGTGGTGCTCCATCCCCAGCAGAGCTGGTACCTGCTGTGCAACAAAGTGGTGCTGTTCAACGACTGTGGCGAACTGCTGCCCGATGGCACCACAGTGCGGTTGGACGGCTCAGTGGCCGAGACAACCTCTGTTGCGACAGGGCGCGCAGCGCCGGGCAACGTCCAATGCTGGGAAGCGTCATGAACGATCCACTTCCTGTACGGCGCATAGCCGGGCACCAAATCGGCTTCGACACCCCCTCGGGTAGTTGCATGAACCTGCCCGGCGCCGAAACCGCCCACCACACATTCACCTGCCTCGAGCGCAGACTCTCTGTCCCGGCGAAGAATGCGGCCGCGAGTGGCACCGGGCCACCTGCCGTAACCCGCCAACTGGGCGACATACCCGGCCGACACAGCAAGTCCCTGGCGGGCGTCACGGCGTGCGCCGCGACGGGCGCGCCGTCCGGTGCGGCGCTGACCACCGGGCCGCTGATCGCCGTCAGTGCCAACCGCCGGGTATCGCGGCACCGGGGGTTGCGATGATTACGGAAACTGTGGCCCACCGGATGCTGCCCCAGGTACTGCTGCAGGCGGCCATCGCCGCCGACGAGCGAGAGGTGGCGCGCGCCCGGCGCATGGTGGTCGAATCCCTGCACTCCTGGCGACTCGGCGGCGTGGCAGAGGCGGCTGAGCTGCTCATATCGGAACTGGTCACCAACTCGGTGGTGCACGCCGATGGCGCCTGCATCAACTTCACGCTGGAGTACGCCGACGAGGAGCTGATGATCAGGGTCAGCGACGACTCTCCTGGTGACTTCCCGGCCCCCCGCCAGCCCTCGGCGACCGCGGAGCACGGGCGAGGGATGATCCTGGTCGACCACTTCGCCAAGGAGTGGGGAACCAGCGCGAACGGCAATGGCACGAAGTCCACTTGGGTGTGCCTCGCGGCGGAAGACCCCTGCCCGTGACCAGCATCGCCGGACGCTCCGCGCGGACCTGCTCGCCATGATCGTGCAGGCCCGCAAGGCCGATCGCACGAAGAGCGCGAGGCTGAATGGGCCGGCTCGCGAAAGCAGCGGGGCAACGTCGCCGCCGCAGTACCACGTTCCGAACGGCGAGCACCACCTTCCGCCCGGCATGGGGCTCGCTGGCGCAACCGCACGAGTGATACCAGGTATTGCTCAACTGGGCCCAGATCCACTCTCTGAGGGCATCACAAGCATGCTGATCGCTGCCCCTTCTTCCCGAATCCCGCATGGGGTGCATGCCCGTCCGCTGCCCAACCGGGCACCCGCCACCGGCCCGGACGCGCACGCCAACGACCAAGTACCCAGCGAACCTCATTGCGGGGCACGAAGGAATGACTGATGGACAGTAATACCGAAACAGCAATCAGCGCAGCTCAGATGGCCTGTCCGACGGCTGGCGCAGCAATCGCCCTGCTCGACGCGCAGGGGACGGTGGTTGGGTGGACGCAGGCCGCCCAGCGGCTCGTGGGCTACTCGGCTGCGGAAATAGTGGGCCGTTCTGCTGCCGTCCTGCTGACTGCTGCTGCAGACCGGACGAGGGCATCGGCGTTTTCCGAAGCTGGCAGTGCCCCGGCTCGCTGGTCCGGCTGTGCCGACGTCCGTCACCGTGACGGCCACAGGATCGAGGTGCGCCTGTGGGTGCAGTCGCTGTCCGGACAGGACGGCCAGGCCCGGTGGATCGTCTCGGCGACCGACAAGGCTGCACCTATATCGGCACCGGCGGACGGATCGCTGCACCTGTCGGTCGGTGTCGTGATTCGCGATACCGAGCTGCGCTGCACCTGGGTGAACGACGCCCAGGGGTTCAGGGACGGCATCTCTGCCCAACAGCGGCTGGGGCGCACGTTGACGGAGGCGGCGCCCGGCACGGAGGCCACCACGCTCGAGGCGCTGATGCGCCAGGTACTGGAGAGCGGCGTCCCGACGATCAACGTGGAGTTCCGGGCCTTCGTGCCGACGGACGTGCGTGAGGACCGTACATTGACGGCCTCCTTCTTCCGACTCGACGACGCTGCCGGACGTGCGTTGGGCGTGTGCGTGGTGAGCGTGGATGTCACCGACAGCCGGCGGGCACGCGAGCGTCTGGCGGTCCTGGGGGAGGCGAGTAAACGGATCGGGACCACCTTGGATGTCATGCTGACAGGGCAGGAACTGGCCGACCTCGCGGTGCCGCTCCTCGCGGACTACGCCACCGTCGATCTGGCGGAGCCGGTCCCGCTAGGTGAGGGAGCCCGGGCCCGCGTCGGCCCGCAGGGCGGAGACATCCCCGCCTTCCGCCGTGCAGGCCTGGCCTCGGTCCATCCGGGGACACCGGAGCCCCTGTATGCGCGGGGAGAGCCCGTCGTCGTCCCACCGACGTCGCCCTTCATCAGCGTTCTGCGCTCGGGGCAGTCCCATTGCGAGTCGACGCTGGACGTCTCCCCGGACAGGTGGCTGGATCACCACGATCAAGCGCGGGCGCGCGTGACCGGCGGCCGCGCGATGCACTCTGCGATGGTCATTCCGATCCACGCCCGGGGCGCTGTGCTGGGCATGGCGGTCTTCGTCCGGACAGAGGACCGTGTGCCGTTCGACCAGGACGACCTGCTCCTGGCCGAGGAACTCGTCAGCTGGGCTGCGCTGGCCCTGGAGAACGCACGCCAGTACGCCCGCGAACGCTCCGTGGCCCTTGCACTGCAGCGCCATCTGCTTCCCCGCCGTGCAACGGGAGGGTCTGCCGCCGACGTGGCCTGGCGCTACCTGCCCGCTGACAGCCACCGCGGCGTCGGGGGCGACTGGTTCGATGTGATCCCCCTGTCCGGTGCCCGGGTCGCCCTGGTCGTCGGCGACGTGGTCGGGCACGGTATCAACGCCGCCGCCACCATGGGCCAATTCCGCACTGCTGTACGCACGCTCGCGAACCTGGACCTGCCTTCCGAGGAAGTGCTCGCCCGCCTCGACGAGCAGGTCATCCGCCTCGCCGAGGCGGATGCCGATCCCTGGGACCCCACGACCGGGACGATGGCCGCCACGTGCCTGTACGCCGTCTACGACCCGGTCACGCGACAGTGCACCATGGCGCGGGCCGGCCACCCCCCGCCCGCGATCATCGAGCCGCACGGTGGCGTCATGTTCCCGGAGCTGCCCACCGGAGCCCCGCTCGGCGTCGGGCTGGTTCCCTTCGAGTCCGTGACCCTGGAACTGCCCGAGGGAAGCGTGCTCGCCCTCTACACCGACGGCCTGATCGAGACCCGCGAACACGACATCGACGTCGGCATGAACCGCCTGGGCGCCGCCCTGACCCGCCCCGACCTCCCGCTGGAAGATCTCTGCTCGTCCGCGATCGACGCGCTGCCCCTCCAGGCACCGAGCGACGATGTCACCCTGCTCCTGGCACGGGCTCGCTCACTCGGCCCGAGCCAGGTTGCCACGTGGCAGCTGCCGCGGAACCCGGCCAGCGTCAGCCTTGCCCGAGCCCTGTCCACCCGCCAACTGAACCAGTGGGGACTGAAGCATCTGACCGAGCCCACGGAACTGATCGTCAGCGAACTGGCCACCAACGCCATCCACCACGGGGACGGCCAGATCCGGCTACGCCTGATCCGCCACCAGGTCCTGACCTGCGAGGTGCACGACTCCAGCAATAGCTTCCCGCGCCAACGCCACCCCCACATCACCGACGAGAACGGCCGTGGCCTGTTCCTCGTCGACCAACTAAGCCACAGATGGGGCACCCGCTACACGCCGAACGGGAAACTCATCTGGGCCGAACAGCAACTGACACCTGCCGTCAGAAACCATAGTTCCAACGATTGTGGTGAGCGCGGGTACGCGTCTGCTGACTCGGTACAGTGATCCCCGGCAATGAGGGCAGGGCTTACCGCGCAGATCGCGGGTGTCGCGTCCATGCGTGGCAAGGCCTGCCGCCCGAGGGAACGGAGCTCACTGCCCGACTGGTGGCCGGCTGACCGGCGACATCACGGTTGTCGCCGATCTCGAGGAACCAGCCGACGAGCGGCAGCCGTCCGCGGCCGATGCCCTCGATGCTCGCCCGACTCCAACGCACTCTCCCACCCGGCGCGCAGGCACGAGGCGGACATGAGTGGGGCTGCTACGTGCCCGATCGGAACCGACGCCGTCGCATCCTGCACCGCTGGCACGCCGCTGCTCTGTGCGAGACCCAGGAATAGATCAAGGGTCGCATTGGGGGTCTCGAGCACGCAGTGCCCGTCTCGCCACTTGTGGTCCTCGACCACTCGCTCCTGCCGGCAGGGCGGGCTCCAAGCGCAGGGCACAGACCAAACCGCACGCCGCCGACCGCCTTGTGGAGAACGGCGGTCAGCAGCCTGGAGACACCTGATGAGGCGTTGCGGCCGTCGTGTTGGGGTGCAGGCGGCCGGATGCTCAGCCAGACTCATAACCTCTGGTTAAATAAGCGCGAATTAACACTAACTGGACTTTCTTGAAGTGCAGGTTGAGGATGGTGGTCGAGTAGCAGCGCAGACGGCCGATGCATCGCCGCAAGCATGGAATATGGGACATGTCGAAATCCAGGAACAGCAAACGCCCGGTGTTCGTATGAAGACGGACGGTATCCAATCCACGGGTAGACCTGAAAATATCTGGGTTCCGGCTGGATCCTCATTCCTAAGGTCCGTGAGACCGGTCTGGGGCAGGCGATATCCGTGGCCCTGACCCCGTGGCGCAAGGCCGGGCGGTGCACGATCTGCGCAAGGTCCTGCTGGATGTCGTGCTCGCGGTGGCACTCGGCGGGAGTTGCCCCGGCCGACGTCGGCCTGCTGCGGCCGAGCCGGCCCTCTTCGGGCCGGTCGCCTCCGACCCGACCACTCCCGGTTCATCGGCACACTCGCCGCGGGCGGCGAGCGCGCCCTGGCGGCGATCCGCACCGCCCGGGCCGAAGCACGCGAACACCTCTGGACGTTGGCCGGTGAGCAGGGCCCTCCGCCGGTGGGCAGTTGACCGTGGACCTGGGCGGGGGTGCCCGTCGACTCCGGCTACGCCTGCTCTTTGCCGCCGCATCCTCCGCCTGGCGAAGCACTCGCCCTGAACCGGCGTGATCATGGACCTACTCGACCGCTCCACGCGCTGCCGAATCCGGTTGGCCAGCAACGATTCTTGACCCGACGGTCTACACCACCACGCCGGACCCGTGGCACCCCGCTCCCGCTTGGGACGACAACCGGGCCCCAGCCTTGCCCATGGCGGGCCCGGAGAGCCGAAACGGCCCGCCGAATAGTCCGACGGACTGTCACGGAAGATCGAGACCAGGACACGACCGTGTGCGTCCCCGGATAGTGGATTTACGGATCGCCGGAGACGCTCCGCATGTAGTCACGGGGCGTTACCCCGGTCGCTTTCTTGAACGCGACTGAAAAGTGCTGGGCTTGCCCGAACCCGCAGAGGTAGGCGGTGTCCGTAATCGAGTGGAGGCCCTCGCGGATCAGGCGCTTGGCGTTTCGGATCCGAATCTCCATCACGAACTGCATGGGTGTACGTGAGGTGGCGGCCCGGAAGCCTCGCGCGAAGTGCCGTTCGCTGAATCCCGCGATTGAGGCCAGGTGGGCGACCGACAGCGGTTCCGCGTAGTGGGTCTCTACGTATTGCTGTACGCGATCAATGCTTGCGGCGGGCAGCCAACCCGATGTCTGCGGGGTGGACGTTCCTGTCATGAGTCGCGCAATGGTCTGCAGGAACCATCCCTCGAGCATGAGGGAGAACAGATCCGGGTCCGGGCCGGGGAAACGGGTCAGCTCCTCCAGACTGGTCACGACTTGAGGGTTCCCGAACGTCATCATCGACCGTTGAGGCTGAAGGCTCGTGGGCAAATTCGAGGTGTCAAGGAAGATCAGCGTACAGTCGCAGACTTCCGCGGTCTCGAACTCGCCCTCGATCTGTGACTGCGCTGCGACCAGTCCGAGGTTGGCCAAGGGGGAGATCTTCGTTTCCACGTCGTGGCCGTCGACGCGGAGGCGAGCGGCATGAAAGCCCTTCTTGAACCAGAGCAAGGCAGCGACCGCCTGGCGGAACTGCCAGGCCAAGCTTCCCGTCGTCCGTCGTTGCAGCACCTCGAGTCGCGCCGACGGGCTGAGGACCACAGTTTTGCCGATGAGCTCCCCCCCGACATGACACCGCCGAAGCGGAGAGTCTGCGAAGTCCATCCCGGCAGGTTAACGCAACATCTGCGTGCTGGGATTGTCCCGATCACCGCCGCGTCCCCTCGGACTTCGGAGCCACGGCTGTCCCGAAGACCGCGAAGTCGCAGAACCCGTGATCGCGCCGGTTGCGCCGGCGACCGCAGTGCAGCGGCGCATGCCGATGCCCCTTGGCCGAGCGCCGACGTCCTGGTGAGGTCTGGCCGGTCCTGTGCGGTCTGAGGCCCGGCCCGAGGACTTCCGCACAAGGGACAGGTCTTCGCTCAAACGGACAAGTGTGCGGTTGAGATCGCAATCGCCGTCGACGTTCGCGTTACGTTCGGTGCCCACTTCCCAGACAACTCACCGCCACAAGGGGCTGCCGTGACGATTCCAGCCGTCATTCCTCAGACCATGACCACCATGGAGGGAGGCAACATCCTCGCCGCCGGGGCCGAAGACGAGTTCTGGAAGGTCCTGGAGAGCATGTACCCGATCGTCGCGAGCCAGCCGGGTTTCCTGTCGGTGATCGCCGGCCCGATCGCCAACTCGCCCTGGTCTTACGCCTCGGCCAAGTTCGCCACGCCCGACGATGCGGACAAGTGGTACCACAACCACCTGCACCAGCCCGTCATGCGCAAGGCCCGCACCACCTGGTTCGATGCCTATTACCTCCGCAAGTGGCGGCTGCCGGCCGACGGCGAGGAGCCCACCGGGCCGTTGTTGTGCGAGACCGCGATCGTGCCGTCGGCCGCTCTCGACGCCCCGGCCCTTGACGCGGTCGTCGCCTCGCTGACCGACGTGCTGACCCGGTACGGCGCCGTGCCCTTTGAGACGCTCCCCGGGCAGTTCGAGCAGCAACCGTTCCAGTTCATAGGCCCGGTCAAGGGGTTCCCGCAGGACGCTGCCCCGGTCCGGTACCTGCTGATCTCGCAGTGGGTCGGCGCCGGCGGGCTGACCGCCTGGCTCGACTCCGCCGAGTGCGCCGCGCTGGGCCGGCTCGGCGAGGTGACCAACCAGACCAGCGTGCTCGTCCGGCACCAGGCCGGCGAGCGCGAGGGGCTCAACGGCGACGGCTCGCTGCGCGGCTGGTCGAGGCATGCGGCGCTCGGCTAGCCAGGCGGTCGACGCTGTCACTCAGCCGGTTCGTCCCTGTCCCGGGCGCAGTACATGCGCGCGCTCGGTTCGAGAAAGACGAGGAACCGATCATGGGAATGGCGTCCGGTTCAGTCACAGTCGGCTGCAACATCCCGGGGGTTGCGGCCGTCGGCGAAGCCGGCATCGGTAGGTCGCAGGTGCCTTCCGTTCCCGCTCAACGCCCTCATTGCGGTCGCCGCGTCCAAGGATTGGAGGATCACAGATGATTATTGACGCTGCAGATCTCGATGCCACTTCGGCCTACAAGCTGCTGATCGGAAGCATCATTCCGCGCGCCGTGGCCTGGGTCAGCACAACCTCCCGCGACGATGTCGCCAACCTCGCGCCCATCTCCTTCTTCACTGCGGTCGGGCGGAAGCCGCCCATGGTCTCAGTGACCATAGGGCCGCGGTCGGACGGGGTGACGATAAAGGACACACTCGTCAACATCCGCGACACCGGTGAGTTCGTCACCAACCTGGCCACGCTGCCGCAGGTCCACAGCTTGCACAGCTCGGCGTTCGAGTTCGACCCGGCTGTGGACGAGTTCGAGGCACTCGGGCTTGAGAAGGAACCGTCCGAGGTTGTACGTGCGCCTCGGGTCAAAGGAGCCCCGATCTCGTTCGAGTGCGTCGTCGACCGGATCATTCCGGTCGGGGAGGCCGGGGTCGATCACGTGGTGTGGGGGAAGGTCGTCAGGTTCCACATCAGGGACGACCTCTATCTGGAGCGTGGACGGATCGACACCGCCGCGCTGCCAGCCATCGGCCGGCTCGCTGCCGAGTACACCCTGGTCGACAACGTCTTCACCACACCGCTCGATGAAGTGCTGCTCGCGGCTCGGTACGACCGCCGGATGGAGCGCCTGGACGCACAGCCCGCGAATTGGTCACCGATGGACGGTCCGAACTGGTCGCCTTCGGGCGCGACGGCAGGCCCTCGAAGGTGATGAGCACGGTGACGGGACCGAGCAACGCAGCCGCCGGCAGCGGCCTACGCCGCGGTCCGGGGACTCCGGACGCTTCACGCGCTCGCGATGCGCTGAACACGACGTGAGGGTGAACGTATGAACAAGGCTGTTCGTTCGGCCGACGAGGCCGTGGCCGACATCAGCCACGGTTCCTCGCTGGCCGTGGGAGGGTTCGGGCTCAGCGGCGTGCCCCAGGTGCTGATCGAAGCGCTGTTCCGCCAGGGCGCCGACAGCCTGAGCGTGGTCTCGAACAACTGCGGAGTGGACGAAGGCGGCTTGGGTATTCTGCTTGCGGCTGGGCGCATCGTCCGGGTTATCGGCTCGTATGTGGGTGAGAACAAGGAGTTCGCCCGCCAGTACCTGTCCGGCGAGCTGGAGCTGGAGCTCATCCCGCAGGGCACCCTGGCCGAGCGGCTGCGGGCCGGCGGCGCGGGCATCCCCGCCTTTTTCACCCCCGCTGGCGTGGGCACTCTGGTCGCCGAGGGCGGGATGCCGTGGCGCTACCACGCCGACGGCAGTGCCACCGTGTCCTCCCCAGCCAAGGAGGTCCGCGAGTTCGACGGACGTGAGTACGTACTGGAGCGCGGGATCACCACGGACTTCGCTCTGGTCCGCGCCGCCAGGGGCGACTGCCTCGGCAACCTGGTCTTCAACAAGGCCTCCCGCAACTTCAACCCGCTCGCGGCGATGGCCGGCCGGGTCACCATCGCTGAGGTCGAGCAACTCGTCGAGCCCGGCGAGATCGACCCGGATGAGGTACATGTGCCCGGTGTCTTCGTGCAGCGCGTCCTGGAACTGACGCCGGAGCAGTCCGCGAACAAGGGAATCGAGAAAAAGACAGTGAGTGCCGCCTGATGCCCTGGACCCGTAACGAGATTGCTGCCCGTGCGGCCCGGGAGCTGCCCGACGGCTCCTACGTCAACCTCGGCATAGGTCTGCCGACGCTGATCCCGAACTTTCTTCCTGAGGGCGTCGACATCATGCTGCACTCCGAGAACGGCGTCCTTGGCGTCGGGCCGTACCCGACTGAGGAACAGGTGGACCCCGACCTGATCAACGCCGGCAAGGAGACCGTCACAGTGGTGCCCGGCGGCGCCTTCTTCGACTCGGCGCTGTCCTTCGGCATGATCCGCGGCGGCCACATCGACCTCGCCGTGCTCGGCGCGATGCAGGTCTCCGACCGTGGCGACCTGGCGAACTGGGCCATCCCCGGCAAGATGGTCAAGGGCATGGGCGGTGCCATGGACCTGGTCCACGGCGCACGCAAGGTCATCGTGGTGATGGAGCACACCGCCAAAGACGGCAGCCCGAAGATCGTCGAGGACTGCACCCTGCCGCTCACCGGCATCAGCTGCGTCCACCGGATCATCACCGACCTCGGCGTCATGGACGTCACCGAGCAAGGTCTGCGTCTGGTCGAACTCGCACCCGGCGTCACCGCAAAGGAGCTGCGCGACCGTACCGGAGCCAAGGTCCTGGAGGAGGCCCAGTGAACAGCGCCCGCGACGTACATATCTTCGACGCCGTCTGCACCCCGGTCGGCAAGTACGCCACACCGGGGACTCCGGCCGGTACACCCGGGTCCGCGGGAACCCGGCGATCGTGGCGGCGTCACGCGGGCTGGAGAAGTGCAGCAGCGCCGCCTCGGTGCCGTCCTTCTACTGGGCCTCGCCGCCGGCCGTGATGATGCGGCCCTCTTCATCGCGCTTCACCTGCGCCTTGCGCGCGTGCTCGCTCTGTGACTCACGGCGCGAGAGGCGAGCTGTTCGGCGAGGCGTTCATCGCGGCTGCGCAGGCCCTGGAGCACGGCGACCAGGGGCGCGAACGAAGCCGAGGCGACCATGTCGGCCGGGTCCTCGCCGGGCTGGAGGAAGACCGGCACGATGATGCGCGCCGTCCTCTACTTGCCCCGGGCTCGGCCGGACCGCCCGGCCGATGTTCTGCACGATCTCCACCTGGGGGCGCGGGAGTCGGCGAAGCAGACTGTTTCTACGTTCCGTTCGCCGACGATGTCGACGCTCTCCCAGTCCTGACCCCGGCGGCTTTCGGCTCGCGCCTTGCCGGTGATCCGTCCGACCTCCACGGGGGCAGGCAGCCGACCGCGTTGTGCCTGCGCCGGGTGGTGAGAAGCCGGTGATCGGGGTGGGATCTTCAACGGACTCCATGATCGCGCACAGGCGCATGCCGGCTTTGAAACCGGCGCGATTTCCCGGGCGGCCTTTGGCTTCCGGGGCCGCCGGCCCGCCCAGGGCCGTGCCTCACCTTATTAAATAAGTTCGACTTCATTATTTGGGAAGGAAAAGTAACTGGACCTTATGCTTGGATGGGCGGATCGTAAGCCATGTGAACGCACGCACCGGCTCGCGCAGCTTCCTCGCCCTGGTGGGCGTTGTCGTGCTCTGGGCCTCGGCTTTCCCGGCCATCCGTGTCGGGGTCGACGGACTGGGCGTGGCGGCGCTGTCTTTCCTGCGGCTGGCCGTCGCCACAGTCGCCTTGTCGGTGGTGGCACCCTTCCTCGGTGTCCGTCGCCCCCGGCGCCGGGATCTGCCGTTGATCGTGCTCGCTGGCGCAACCGGCATGACCGCCTACCAGGTACTGCTCAATTGGGGCGAGGTTCATGTCTCCGCGGGCGCCGCGAGCATGCTGATCGCCATCGCTCCCGTCTTCAGCGTGCTGCTGGGCAGAGCGTTCCTGTGCGAACCGCTGACGCGCCATGTGCTCAGCGGCAGTGGGGCCGCCATCGGGGGCTCAGTGATCGTCGCGCTCGGAGGTGGCTCCACGGGGTTCTCCGCCGGTGCGCTCGTGGTCCTCGCCGCCGCCGTCGTGCAGGGCGTGTACCACTTCCTCTCCAAGCCCCTCCTGCGCCGCTACACCGGCGTGGAGGTCGCCACGTACGCAATGACGGCGGGGACTGTCCTTGCACTGCCGTTGCTTCCGGCGACGCTGCACGCCGTCGCCAGTGCCCCGCCGGGGGCGCTGGTATCAGTGGCGTATCTCGCTCTTCTGCCCTCCGCCGTGGGATTCGTCATCTGGGGTTACGCCGTGGCCCAGCTGCCGCTGGCTGTCTCCACGGCTGCCCTGTACCTGGTGCCGCCGGTCGCACTCATCGTCTCGTTCCTGTGGTTGGCCGAAGTTCCCCGCCTCCTGGAGGTGGCAGGCGGCATTGTCATCATCGGCGGTGTCGTACTGATCAATCGCCGCTCCCTCGTGGCCCCCCGCGAAGCACGCACTCAGGCCACCGCGCAGCAACAGGCGGATCCTGCCGCGGGGCTCGCCGCCCGGCTGCCCCAGCCCGTCGGTCCCCGCAGCGGTCCCTGACCCCGCGGCATACGAGCCTCGCCGGCCACGCCACTCACAGGGCCCGAACCGGCTCCAAGTCCGTCACCGCACGGCTGCCTGCCTCTGCAGCTGACGTCCGTCCAAGGAAAGAGCCGATGATCGACCTTCGCAGTGACACCTGCAGCCGCCCCGATACTGCGATGCGCAACGCCATGGCACGAGCGGAGGTTGGTGACGACGTCTACGGCGACGACCCCACGGTGAAGGCTCTGGAGGAGAGGACGGCGCAGCTGTTGGGCAAGGAGGACGCTGTCTACATGCCCACGGGCACGATGACCAACCAGGTCGGCATCCGTGTCCACACCGAGCCGGGAGATGCAGTGCTGTTCGAAGAGAGCGCGCATGTCTACCTACTGGAGGGCGGCGCTCCTTCGGCCTACTCCGGGGTCCTGCCCCGGCTGCTTCCAGGGACACGGGGAGTCTTCTCCGCCGATGCCGTTCACGCCGCCGCGGGTTCCCCTCACCCCTTCTTCCCCTGGACCATTCCGGCACCGGTGCGCCTGTTGTGCGTGGAGAACACGCACAACAACGGCGGTGGCACCGTCTGGCCACTGGAGGAGATCAACGAAGTCGCCGCTGCCGGCCGAGAGCGAGAACTGGCCTTGCACCTGGACGGGGCACGGCTGTGGCACGCAAGCGTTGCCTCCGGCGCCAGCGAAGCCGACTACGCCGCCCCCTTCGACACCGTCAGCGTCTGCTTTTCCAAGGCGCTCGGTGCCCCGATCGGGTCCTGCCTGGCCGGTCCAGCCGACCTGATCGCTCGCGCAAGGCGGTTCAAGCAACAACTCGGAGGCGGCTTCCGGCAGGCGGGCATCGTCGCCGCAGGCGCCCTGCACGCCCTGGACCACCACCGCGAGCGCCTGCACGAAACGCATGCGAACGCCCGGTGGTTCGCCGAAGGAGTGGCATCCCTCAACGGGGTCGATCTGGATCCGTCCACGGTGCAGACCAACATCGTGCGATTCCGCTTGACGAGCACCAAAGCCGCCGCCTTCGCCGAGGAAATGTACCGCCGGCGTGTCCACGTGTTGCCTTCGGGTGAGGACGAGATCAGAGCGGTGTTCTACCTGGACATCGGCGAGGGAGAAACGGACACGGCGATCGCGGCGGTCGAGAGGACTCTGGCCGAACTGAAGTGAACGGACCGATCAGCCGGAGCTCCGCCGCTGTAGCTGGTGGGACCGCGCCTTCTGCAGGTCTGCGCAGCGCTCCGTGACGTGGCAGCGATGGCTACGCAAGTGCGAACCCGCGGGGTTGAAGCACGCACGCCCACTACATCTACTTGACGCGTCAAGTAGATGACTTGCAGAATGCAAGCGAGATGCCGTCCGGCATCCGCCTTCCCCCTCAGGAGTCCCCATGTTCTCCAAGAAGCACCCCGAGACCGCCTCGGCCCCTGCATCCACGAGGCGCCGGTTGATCGGCGTTATGACCGGTCTCGCCGTCGCCGCCACCCTGACCGCCATAGCTGTCCCAGCTGAGGCGCAGAGCCAGGGATCTCACGCTGCCCCGTCCGTATCCTCGTCCCGCCATTACCTCTCGCCCCTGCAGGTCGCAGACAGGTTCTACGCCAGCTACAACGGGGACCTGGCCGCGGGCTTTGATCGCTACATCTCGAAGGACCTCGTCCTCCACGGGTTTGACGGCCCCAACGACCGCGACGTCTGGCTTGCGGGTGACCTCGCGCTGAAGAAGGCGCTCACTGGTTACAAGTTGGTCGTGCTCGACCAGATCGTGGAAGGCGACAAGGTCGTTACACGCTGGAGTTTCAGCGGCGTCTATAACGGGACGGTCTTCGGAATCCCCGCAACCGGCCGCGAGGTCCACCTCAGTGGCATCTCCATCGACCGTGTGGTGGACGGCAAGTCCATCGAGCACTGGTCGGAAGGGAATTTCGGTAAGTTCCTGGACGATCTCCGCAGTAAGACCCCTTCCGGCACCGCCACTTCCAGCTCCAAGTAGTGCTGCGCAGCGGCCTCCACACGGTTCAGGATGATCTCGACAGGGGCCGCCGCGATCGGCGCGCCGTGGTCGACGGCGCCCGCATGACGAGCGTGCTTTGGGCTGACATCGCCGATGGAGGCACCGGCAGGGTGTCCTAGGGTGTCCGCCGCGCGGCAGCCGAAGCTGCCCGGGCGGCGGGCACCCTGCCTGCGGCGCATCCGTCATGCGCATGTGGATCGATGAGAAACGGCCGTAACGGCGGTGGCCGTGGAACTCACGGTCACCGTGACCTTGCCGCTGACCGCGTCTGCGGAGATGGTCACGACCAGGCACGTTGCGTAGGCCGAGGTGATGCTCGCTGCCTTGTCGCCGCAGGTGACGGTGTTGCTGGCGGCGGTGGTTGACAAGCCGGTACCGGGCAGGGTGAATTGCTTCTGCTGTGGTGCATCCCGACTCAATCCGCATAGGACGGTGTGTGGTGTTGCCGCGTGTGGTGTCCTCGTGGCTGTACCGAGGAGCGGGCCTGCACGGGAAGGTGCCACAGGACCTCGTCGGTGTCCCGGTCATGGGTCCACGCTGTCAGTGTGCGGACGGCCACCAGGCGGTCCAGAAGTTCTGCGGTCTGGGCGGGGGAGTGCCCGCACAGCCGGGCGAGGACGTCCATATCGGTGCCGTGGCCGGTGGAGGTGGAGAGGTGCGCGGCCAGTGCCAGGGCGGTCAGCCGCAGGGCGGGCGGCGCGGCAGCCGGCAACAGCAGCGGTGCGGGACGCAGCGCCCAGTGTGCGGCGCGGTGACGCGCGCTGCGTCCGGGTGTCTGGCCCAGGACTGCCACATCAATCAGTAGAACCGTGACCGGTGTCGCTCTGAGGTCGGACAGCGCCAACCAGCCGGCCTGGGTGAGCTCTTCCCACAACTCGTGACGCCCGCGCAGGCGCATGCCGCGCAACAGACCGCCCGGCAGACGGACATGGCCTTGGGTGTCGGAGCGCAGGGCACACTGCAGGGCCAGGAGGCGGGCGGCGGGGGAGGTGAACCGGGGGAGCGCGGTGGCCAGATAGGTGAGCATCTCCCGCACCCTCACCTGCTCGTCGGGCCCGGAGCGAGGCGTGCAGTGGGCGGGAGTTGATGCGCGGGCAGGATGAAGGGGCGGGTGCGGGCCGAGCACCGTGTCCGGCACCACTGCGGTATTGCTGGTTGCTGCCGCGCAGGCCGCGCAGGTGTCGGCGAGCCGCCACGTGCGGCCGCTGCCGTCGCGGGTGAGGGCGAGCCGCACAGGTCCCGAGCAGCCGCGGTGGCGTGGATGCCATGAACAGCCCCGCTGCCTGCACTGACAGGTGCGCAGATGTACTGGCATCAGGTCGGTGCGGGCATGGCAGGCCAGGTGGGCCAGCGCGGCGGATCGTGCGGCCCCGGCCTTCGGGGCAGGGCTGGAGGCGCTGCAGTGGGCGCAGACGACACTCGGTCCGCCTGCCCGCGGACGCAGTTCCACCGTCCAGACGCGCCGCACTGCGGCGTGCGTGCCACCAAGCCTCATGGGCTGGTTGTCCTCCTGTCTGTCCGCGGCCGTGGCAGGGCTCACCGTGACCGGCGCCCCGAGACGACCGCACCGTAGTGCAGATTCCCACACCGCGAATATCACTCCCGCATCGAACGAATAGTGCAGAGGTCTGCACTGACAGGGCAGGGTCCTGCACCGTCGGATGGTGGAGTGACGATCTTGCCGCCCGACCCCGACCTCACTGGGCTGCGCGTCGTGCTCGCGCGCCTGCGGGCCGAGCGCGGCTGGACCTTCGACGAACTCGCCGACCGCAGCGGCCTGGCCCGCCGGACCCTGATCGATCTGGAGCACGGTCGCACCACCGGCAGCGTCACCACCTGGCACGCTCTCGCCCACGCCTTCGACGTCCCCATCGAGCACCTGTTGGGCACCCTGTGTGACGACCACACCCCGCCCGGGGCGAAGGGTTCCTGACCCCGCCGTGCATCCTCTATGAATCACCCGAACCGGCGAGTCGGCACCGAACAGTCACACGGCAACTCGCGTGTACGTTCGCACTGGATG
This sequence comes from Streptomyces sp. NPDC002076, assembly GCF_053593835.1. NCBI lineage: Bacteria > Bacillati > Actinomycetota > Actinomycetes > Kitasatosporales > Streptomycetaceae > Streptomyces > Streptomyces sp. NPDC002076. Next base: position 6,094 of record NZ_JBSFDI010000032.1, on the reverse strand, counting down.
GGCTGCCCGGGGGACACGCCCCCGCCACCCCCGCCGCTTCCGCGCGTCGCCTGGCACGGTCCGGGCCATGTGCCCCAACACCGCCTCCACCGGCCGCCACTGGGACGGCAGCCCCCGCATCACGCCCGCCCGCCGCCCGCTGCGAGTGGCCGCCACCAGCCCCACCCGCCTGCTTCGTTGCGGCCAGAGCGTCCGCTGCCGCCTGTGCGGCAACCGCATCGACGTCTACCCGCGCAGCGACCAGCGGCCCATCGGCCTGCACCCCGACGAACTGGCCACCGCTCAGATCCCTGAGCCCTGCCGCTGGCACCTGAGCTGCGGCATCGCCCACCCACACGGAGACGGCAGCGCCTGGTGCCGCATCCCGCACACCATGCTGTGCCCCGGCCGCCCCACGCCAGCAACCGTCCAGCTGAGCCCGCACGTCGAGGCGGTACGCCGTCAACTCGCTGTCCGCTCCCGCCGCCTGATCGACAGCGGGGCCTTCACCCCGCCACCCCCGTTCGCCCCCGCCTGCGAGGAGCCGGCCGTTGACACCCGCCGCCCCACTCGGCCCGTCGTGCAACTGCTACTGGGCCGCTATCTCGCCGCCCAGCCGCTGGAGGAAATCCGGTGCGTGGCCCAGACCCGCCAGCGCCGCCGCTGCCCCCAGCCCCTGCTCGCACCACACACGGCCGCAGGCCGCTGGACCCTGCTGCCCACCGGCCCGCAGCGCGGCCAACTGACCCTGCCCGCCACCCTGATGGCCGTCTACGACCTCAGCCGCCTGCCGTACGCCGAACAACTGCGCTGGCGCACCCAGCGCTGCCCCGCCCACGCCGCAGCCCCCGGCGCCGCCGACCTCGCCCTGGCCGACTGGCAGGTCTTCGACCCCCTCCTGCACGCGGCGCACATCCACACCCGCCTCCCACACGCCGCGCCCGGCCGCCGACGGGAGGCGTGACGATGGCGCACCACGCCCTCGAAGTCACCCTGACCCGGCCGCTCACGCCGGCCGAACTCCACCACGCCGCCCAGGTGCTGCCGCTCGCGGCCAACCACGATGCCACCCGCCTGATGACCCTCGTGCGTGCCAAGAGCCCCGGCCGGGCCGCGCACCGCCTGCGCCACCATGCTGGGCCACGGCTACCGGTGGACGTGATCACCACGCACTACCCGGACACAGACAGGCAGATCCTGCTCAACATCGCCTTCCCGCCCGCCGTGCACGCCGCCATCTCCGACACTGCCTGCCGCGCAGGACGGCTTCCGGAACCCTTCATCCGGCACGCCATCCACCGCGCCCTGGAACGGCACGCCGACGACGAGGCCGCCCGCCTCGACCAGGCGATCCACGGCCTGCTCGCCGGCGCCACGCCCGCCCACCTGCTGTCGGCCGTCGGACGTGCCCTCACCCACATCCCCGGAGCCTCATAGCCATGAATCCGACCGACGAACAGGCCACCGCGGCCGACGCCTTCCACACCGGCGGCCACCTGGCTCTGCAGGCCGGCGCGGGCACGGGCAAGACCACCACCCTGGCCCTGCTCGCCCACAGCACCAAGCGCCGCGGCCGCTACCTCGCTTACAACCGGGCCATCGCCCAGGACGCCCGAGCCTGCTTCCCGAACACCGTGCAGTGCAAGACCGCCCACGCGCTGGCCTACGCGGCCGTCGGTCACCGCTACACCAACCGCCTCAACGCCCCCCGCCGCCCGGCCTGGCAGACCGGACAGGCCCTCGGACTGACCAAAGCCGTCCGCATCGGCGACCGCGAGATCTCCCAACGCGCCCTGTCCAACGCCACCCTGCGCACCGTGGCCCGCTTCTGCCACACCGCCGATGAGGCCATCACCCGCCACCACGTACCCCGCCTGCGCGGCTTGGACGACACCGACCTGCACGCCCAACTCGCCGCTCACATCGTGCCGTTCGCCCGCAAGGCCTGGGCCGATCTGCAACATCCCGACGATGGCGCCGTCCGCTTCGACCACGACCACTACCTGAAGATCTGGGCCCTCACCCAGCCCCGCATCGAGGCCGACTTCTTGCTGCTGGACGAGGCCCAGGACACCAACCCCGTCGTCGAACAGATCTTCCTCGCCCAGCGCGACCATGCCCAGCTGGTCATGGTCGGCGACTCCGCCCAGGCCATCTACCACTGGCGCGGCGCCAAAGACGTCATGACCGGCTTCGACGGCACCCACCTGACGCTGTCCCAGTCCTTCCGCTTTGGCCCCCACCTCGCCGCGGAGGCCAACCGCTGGCTGCGCCTCGCCGACGCTCCGATCCGCCTGACCGGCACTCCCGCCGTGACCACCGAACTCGGCCCCGTCATCCGGCCGGACGCCGTGCTGTGCCGCACTAACGTCGGCGCCATGGCCCAGGTCATGACCCTCATGACGGCCGGATGCCACGTCGCGCTGGCCGGGGGAGGGGACAGCCTGCAGAGCCTGGCCCTCGCCGCCCGCGACCTGAAAGAGGGCCGCCGCACCCACCACCCCGAACTAATCCTCTTCCCCTGCTGGGGAGACCTGCAGGACTACGCTGCCCACGACCCAGCCGGCCGCGATCTGCAGCCTCTGGTCAACCTCGTTGACAGCTACGGCGCTGACGCCATCCTCGCCGCCGTCGCCCGCCTCGCCCCCGAGCCGCACGCCCAGGTCACCGTTTCCACCGCCCACAAGGCGAAGGGACGCGAATGGCCTCGCGTCCTCATCGCAGACGACTTCGCTCGTCTCCAGGACACCAGCGGTGACGACCAAACCGGTGCCACGCCACCACCCGATCCCGTTGATGACGCCGAAGCCCGCCTGGCCTACGTGGCCGTCACCCGCACCCGCCAGCGCCTCGACCTGGGAGGCCTGTCCTGGATCCACGACCATCCCGACGGCTCCCCGCCCGGTTAGCGCAGACGCCGCGTTCGCCCCGGCCCGATGAACGACAAACTCGCGCTCCGTGGCCCAGTAGAGCGAGGCCAGGACGGGCAGGGCGGCGCCGAGGGCGGTCACTGCCGTCCAGCCGGCGGCGTGGTAGACGATCGAGCCGAGCTGCGGTCCGACCGCGCCGCCGACGAAGAAGGGGCCCGCAACCGCGCACCTCGGCGGCCTCCGCACGCGATTCCTCAAGCCCACTTCATCCCGACGGCACTGAGCTCCTGCACCCGCTCAGGCGCCAGGCGTTGCTTGCGGGCCTGGCAGTTGGCGATGAACACGCCCAGCGCACGGTCGTCGCCGTCCACGGTTTCCACGTGCTGGCGAGGGACGTTCAAGTGTCCTTCTCGCTGATGATATTGGCGGGCAGCGGCAAGGTTGTCGGCCCACATCTGCGCCCGCGTCCTGCCCACAGCTTTCTGCCGGCCTGGCGCAGGTCCGACCTGAGGCTGCTCCTGGTCCGGCGTCAGGTGCAGCACCTGAGTGAGCAGCCACTGCTGCGCGGGCAGCAAGCCGTCCCATACGGCAACGGTGCGCTGGACGCTGGCCCACCGCCCGAGGTCCTCGCCCTGGACGACGATCTCCCCTGGCACAGCGGGCAGTTCCCCGCCGCCGTTGACATGGGCGCGGGCGAGGTGGAAGCACCGCTGCCAGGCGATGTCCCAGGCCGGGCACCAAGCGGGATCGATCTTCTCCAGTTCCCGCCACCGCCGCGCACTGTTGGACTTCCCCGATGCCCGGCCCCCGGCAGGGCCGTTCTGCGCCGCTCGTTCTCGTCGCGCGGCGGCACGCTGGTCACGCAGCCAGATCCCCACGGGATAGCCCTGCCAGGTTGCCTCGGTGGGGGCGAGGAGGTGCCCGTGTTCTCCTGCCCAGCCGCGCGCGGCGGCCAGGCCCTCGGAGAAGGCCACCTCGAGATGGGACCACACCATCCCGGCCGCATCCAGTTCCCTCACCCGTTCCTCAGCCAGGGTGCCCTGGCGGTAGGCGACGCGCTGCTTGGCGATCCACACCCCCAGCGCGAAACCATCGGGAGCGGTATACCCGTAGGGGACCCGCAAGTGCCCGTGATCGGCGGCGTAAGCGATCGCGGCCTGCAGCCCCCGCCGCCAGTACTCGCCCTCGGGCCGCAGCACACGTGCCCTGATGAACGCCGCCAACTGCACCGGATCCCGGGCCGTGGAGAACCGCAGCAGCCCCTGCGCCGCCCCGCTGACCACCCCACCCGCCGTCCCGCCCGAGGCCGAGGCAGCCTGCCGGCTGGGGGACTGGGGGACGGCCAGCTGCTCGACAGCCTCGGCATCGTGCGCCCGCAGCGCGGTCAGCACCTTCACCAGATGCGTGTACGACCGTGAGGCCAGCATCTCGTCCGGCTCCTCACCCGGCTCCAGGAACACCGGCACCACCAGCGAGGCCACCTTGCCCTCGCCGGGCTGCATCCGCAGCGCCCGGCCCACCGCCTGCACCACATCGGGCGTCGAGCCCCGCGCATCCACGAATACCACTGCATCACACTCCGCGGTATCGACCCCCTCGCCGAGCACACGCGCCGATGACAGCACGCACAGTTCCATCACGGCATCCTGGACCACCCCCGCGGAAAAGGTCTCCAGCACCCGCCGCCGGTGCACCGCCCGATGCTCCCCGCACAGCCAGTCCGCCCACACCGCCTCCGGCTCCGCGAACGATCCCCCGTCGGCCTCCCACAGCGCTGCGGCCACCTGCCCCAGCCCGCCGGCGAAAGCCTCCGCCTCACTCGTGCGGTGATGAAACGTCAGCACCCGCCGCAGCCGGTGCTCCGCAGCAGTCTTCAAAACCGCCGTCTGCAAGGCCGCCAACCGCACCCCCCGCACCTCATCCGTAAACGCCTCCGCACCCACCAACCGCACCGCCGGCAGCTGCGGATCGGCAATATCCACGCAGACCACCTGGTATTGCGCGATCAGCCCCCGCTCGATCGCCTCCGACATCGTCAGCCGGTACACGACCGGCCCGAAGATCTCCTCATCGTCCATCGACGCCACCAGCTGCCCCGCCCCATCGGCTGCCCCCTCCAGCCCCGGCACCCCCCACAACCGCGGAGTCGCGGTCATGTACAACCGCCGCACCGCCGGCAGCCGCCGATCGTCATGCACCACAGCCCACGGCTTCCCCAACACCCCCGCCGTCCGGTGCGCCTCATCCACCACCATGAGATCCCAACGCCTTGCACCGGCCGCATGAGCACGCTCCAGCACCCCCAGACCAGCCGCCGCATAGGTGGCGAACACCGTCACCCGGCCCCCACCCGCGAGCCACCCCGCCAACTCACCGGCATCCGTGGTGCACCGCACCCCCGCAGCAGCCTTCTCGCGCTCAGAGCACACCCCGAACAACCGACCATCACGGCCACCAGCACGCCATACACCCACCATCTGACCCAACAGGTCGAGCGTGGGCACCAGAACCAACACCCGCTCGGCACGGAGCCCCTGGGCCGCAAAAACCGCGATCAAACTCTTGCCAGCTCCCGGAGGCGCAATCACCTGAGCACGCACCGCCGCGTCCGCGAGCTCCCCGCTCACCGAAGACCCGAGGGCGCGGACCACCGCGTCAACTGCCTCGACCTGATGAGGACGGAGCCGCTGCTTCCTCGGCATGAGATTCCGCCTTTCGATCTACGGGGGCAGTGAGCCCTCAGGGTAGAGTCTCTACAGGAAAATTATGATGCAAGACCTCAAGATGCGAGGCCATCACACGCTACAACCGAGCGTGCCTCACACATGACAGCCTCTGTACCTGAACCCCGAAGACACCCATCCCGCCACCAGCAATATGGGACAATAGAAACCGTCAGATGTGACGGATCGTCAGACATGTGATGGTGCGTCAAGTACTTGGGAGCAAAAGAAGACAGACACGCCACACCCCCGACACCTGCAGCCAGCCAGGCTCGCGCTAGCGAGCCTTTTCAGCAGGGAAGCGAAGCGGACCTGCCTCGAGTCGCGAAGCGACTCGACCGGCGGCTTTGCCGCCAACAGGCCCGCAACGCGGGCCTGTCACATGTCAGTTGAAGCGAAGCGGAAACTGACAGGGCGTGGCTTGCCACGCCTGCCGCTGGACGAGATGAACGCGGTGGCGCGGTCGATCTCCGAGGGCGACTACACCCGCCGGGTGAGCGAGGGCCGCCGGGACGAGCTGGG
>NZ_JBSFDI010000031.1:0-113485 GCF_053593835.1 Streptomyces sp. NPDC002076 | reverse complement strand
TCGGTGATCCGGCGTTGTGTGTGGTGGACCTGGACTGGGAACGCTTCGCGTCCGGCTTCACCGCCGTACGCCCCAGCACACTCCTCGACGAACTGCGGTTCGTCCAGGCGTCGTCGGAGGCCTCCGGCGCCGAAAACGACCGGCAGCACTCCGTGCGCGGCTCGTCGTCGCTCGCCGACCGCTTGGCAGACCTCGGTGACGCCGACCGCGAGAAGGAACTGCTGGAGCTGGTGCGGGCCCAGGTCGCGGCCGTGCTCGGGCACAGTGGTGCCGATGCCGTCCATGGTGACCGTGCGTTCCGGGAGTTGGGCTTCGACTCCCTCACCGCTGTGGAGCTGCGTAACCGTCTGGGCGCCGTCACGGGGCTGAGCCTGCCGACGACCCTGGTCTACGACTACCCCACGGCCTCCGCTCTCGCCGCCCACCTGCGCGACGAACTCCTCGGACGGCTCGGGCACTCCGGGCGGGGAGCGACCGTCGTCAGCTCGGTACCCGGCTCCTCGGCGCTCTCCGTGGCCGATGACCCGATCGCGATCGTCGCGATGAGCTGCCGCTTCCCCGGTGGTGTGCAGTCACCGGAAGACCTCTGGCAGCTGCTGGCCGGCGGACGCGACGCAACCTCCCGGTTCCCCACCGACCGAGGCTGGGACATCGAGTCCCTCTACGATCCGGACCCAGAGCAGGCCGGCAAGACCTACACCCGTGAGGGTGGCTTCATCCAGGACGCCACTCAGTTCGACGCGCGCTTCTTCGGCATCAGCCCGCGTGAGGCGCTGGCGATGGACCCGCAGCAGCGGCTGCTGCTCGAGACCGCGTGGGAGGCGTTCGAGCGGGCGGGCATCGCCCCGGACACCCTGCGCGGCAGTCAGGCCGGCGTGTTCATCGGCACGAACGGCCAGGACTACTTGTCGCTGCTGATGAAGGCGCCCGAGGGGCTCGAGGGTCACCTCGGCACCGGGAACGCGGCCAGCGTCGTCTCCGGCCGACTCGCCTATGTCTTCGGGCTGGAAGGCCCGGCCGTGACGGTGGACACCGCCTGTTCGTCGTCGCTGGTCGCCCTGCACTGGGCTGCCCAGGCCCTGCGGAACGGCGAATGCTCGTTCGCGCTGGTGGGCGGCGTCACGATCATGGCCACCCCGGAGAACTTCGTCGATTTCAGCCGGCAGCGTGGTCTTGCTGCCGATGGCCGGGTGAAGGCGTTCGCGGCGGGTGCGGACGGCACCGGCTGGGGTGAGGGTGTGGGCATGCTGCTGGTGGAGCGGCTGTCCGATGCCCGGAAGAACGGTCACCCGGTGCTGGCGGTCGTGCGAGGTTCGGCGATCAATCAGGATGGTGCGAGCAATGGTCTGACGGCGCCGAACGGGCCGTCGCAGCAGCGCGTCATCCGCCAAGCCCTGGCGTCGGCGGGTCTGTCGGCGTCGGACGTGGACGCGGTGGAGGCGCACGGTACGGGTACGACGCTGGGTGACCCGATCGAGGCGCAGGCGCTGCTCGCGACGTACGGGCAGGAGCGTGGCGAGGACCGGCCGTTGTGGCTGGGCTCGGTCAAGTCGAACATCGGTCACACGCAGGCCGCGGCGGGTGTCGCGGGCGTCATCAAGATGGTGCTGGCGATGCGGCATGGTGTGCTGCCGCGGACCCTGCACGTGGACGAGCCGACGCCGCATGTGGACTGGTCGGCGGGCGCGGTGGAGCTGCTGACCGAGGCGCGGGAGTGGCCGGAGACCGGTCGTCCCCGCCGGGCGGGTGTGTCGTCCTTCGGTATCAGCGGCACCAACGCCCACACGATCATTGAGCAGGCGCCCGAGGTGGAGGCGGAGGACGGGGCGGTTCCGGGTGCGGTGTTGCCGGTCCTGCCCTTCGCGCTGTCGGCCGGCAGCGGGCGGGCACTGCGTGAGCAGGCCGAGCGGCTGCACGGGCAGCTTGCCGCACAGCCGGGGCTGCGCCCCCTGGACGTCGCCTATTCCCTGGCGACGGGTCGTGCCGCGCTGGAGGAGCGGGCGGTTGTGGTCGCTGGTGATCGTGAGGGATTGCTGGCGGGTCTGGATGCCGTGGCTGAGGGCCGAAGCGCTGCCGGGGTCGTGGCTGGTGTGCCGCAGTCGGGTGGGGTGGCGTTCCTGTTCACCGGTCAGGGCAGTCAGCGGCTGGGGATGGGCCGGGAGCTTTACGACGGCTATCCGGTGTTCGCGGACGCGCTGGACGAGGTGTGTGCTCACCTTGACCATCACCTTCAGGTGCCGCTGCATGAGGCGCTGTTCGGTGACGATGCCGGGCTGATCGACCGGACGGCGTTCACGCAGCCTGCGTTGTTCGCGGTCGAGGTGGCGCTGTTCCGGCTTCTGGAGTCGTGGGGTGTGCGCCCGGACTTCGTCTCCGGTCATTCGATCGGTGAGATCGCTGCGGCGCACTGTGCGGGTGTGCTGTCGCTGGAGGACGCGTGCACGCTGGTGGCGGCGCGTGGCCGTTTGATGCAGGAGTTGCCGTCCGGTGGTGCGATGATGGCCGTCCAGGCCACGGAGGACGAGGTCACCCCGTACCTGACGGACGCGGTGAGCATCGCGGCGGTCAACGGGCCGGTGTCTGTGGTGGTCGCGGGTGACGAGGACGCGGTACTGGAGATCGCGGCCCGTTTCGAGGAGCAGGGCCGGAAGACAAAGCGTCTGACGGTTAGTCACGCGTTTCATTCCCCGCACATGGACGGCATGCTGGACGCCTTCCGCGAGGTCGCCGAAAGCCTGACGTACGAGGCTCCGCGTCTTCCGGTGGTCTCCAACCTCACTGGTTCCGTGGTGGGTGTCGAGGAGATCTGCTCGCCGGAGTTCTGGGTGCGGCATGTGCGGGAGGCTGTGCGGTTCCTGGACGGCGTCCGGGTGCTGGAAGCCGAGGGCGTCACGACCTTCGTGGAGCTCGGGCCCGACGGTGTCCTGTCCGCCATGGCGCAGGAGTGCGTCGCCGACGGCGACGACCTGGTGTTCCTCCCTGTGCTCAGGCGGGAGCGTCCCGAGGCGGAAGCGCTGACACTTGCCCTTGCACAGGCCCATGTCCACGGCTTGCCCGCCGAGTGGGAGACGTTCTTCGCCGGGACCGGTGCTCGCCGTGTCCAGTTGCCCACCTACGCGTTCCAGCGTGAGCGCTACTGGCCCGACACCGCGTCGTTGGTGAGCGGGGACCCGGAGTCGATCGGTCTGGGTGTTGCGGGTCATCCGTTGTTGGGTGCTGCGGTGGCGTTGGCGGACAGTGACGGGTTTTTGTTCACGGGTGTGTTGTCGGCGGGTGCGCAGGGGTGGCTTGCGGATCATGTGGTGCTGGGTGAGGTGGTGTTGCCTGGTACGGCGTTCGTGGAGTTGGCGCTGCATGCTGGTGGGCGTGTGGGGTGTGGGGGTGTCGAGGAGCTGACGTTGGAGGCGCCGTTGGTGCTTCCTGAGGGCGTTGGTGTGCGGGTGCAGTTGTCGGTGGAGGCTGCTGACGGGTCTGGTCGGCGGTCGTTCGGGGTGTTTTCGCGTCGGCGTGATGCGGTGGGTGGTGAGCCGTGGGTGCGGCATGCCACGGGTGTGTTGTCCGTCGTAGCTGATTCCGGTGCCGGCGTGGGTGTGGGGGATCTTGTGGTGTGGCCGCCGGAGGGTGCGGTGGCTGTTGGGGTTGATGGGTTGTATGGGGAGCTTGCGGAGTCGGGTCTGGGGTATGGGCCGGTGTTCCGTGGGTTGCGGGGTGTGTGGCGGCGTGGGGACGAGTTGTTCGCCGAGGTGGTGCTGCCGGAGCAGGCTGCTGATGCTGCGGGTGCTTTCGGGCTGCACCCGGCCCTCCTCGACGCCGCCCTCCACGCCCTGGGCCTGAACCCCCGCAAGGAATCGGACTCCGGCCCGCTTCTGCCCTTCTCCTGGAGTGGGGTGTCGTTGTTCGCGGCGGGTGCGTCGTCGCTGCGGGTGCGGCTTGGTGAGCTCGGCTCGGATGCGGTGTCGTTGCTGGTGGCCGATGGTGCGGGCCGGCCGGTGGCGTCGGTGGGGTCGGTGGCGTTGCGGGCTGCTTCGGCGGAGCAGGTGCGTGCTGCCGCCGGTGAGCGCCACGACTCCCTCTTCCAGGTCGAGTGGACTCGGACACCGGCGCTCGCAGCGGCCCAGGAATCCGCTGGTGATCAGTGGCCGGTGGTGCAGGGGGCCCAAGACCTGAACGATCTCCGCCGAACCTTGGACGGTAGTGGGTCGGTGCCGTCGGTTGTGGTGGTGGAGTGTGGTGCTTCGCTGTCCGGTGAGGCCGGCGGTGGTGTGTCGGGTGTGTCGGGTGTGTCGGCGGGTGTGGTGCGTGGTGTGGTGCACCGGGTTTTGGGTGTGGTGCAGGCGTGGTTGGCTGATGAGCGGTTTGCGGATGGCCGTTTGGTGTTGGTGACCCGGGGTGCTGTGGAGGCGGTTCCGGGTGAGGGGGTTGTGGATCTGGCGGCTGCTGCGGCGCGGGGGTTGTTCCGGTCGGCGCAGTCGGAGAATCCTGGCCGGCTGGTGCTGGTGGATGTCGATGATTCGGTGGTGCGGGTGGATGCCGCGTTGCTGAGTGTCGGTGAGCCGGAGCTGGCGGTGCGTGGTGATGCGGTGCTGGTACCGCGTCTGGTGCGGGTGCCGGTGGCCGGTGAGGGCGCAGGTGTGTCCTTCGGTGCTGTGGGTGCCGGGGGTGCCGGGGGTGCCGGGGGCACGGTGCTGGTCACGGGTGCGACGGGGACGTTGGGTGCTTTGGTGGCCCGGCATCTGGTCGCCGAGCACGGCGTACGACATCTCCTGCTGACTAGCCGGCGAGGAATGGCCGCAGACGGTGCTGGAGAACTGCTCGCGGATCTAGGTGAGTTGGGCGCGGAAGCGACGCTCGTCGCTTGCGACGTGGCGGATCGCGAGGCGCTGTCCGAGGTGTTGGCGTCGGTGCCGGCTGAGCATTCGTTGTGTGCTGTGGTTCATGCGGCGGGTGTCCTGGATGACGGTGTGCTGTCGTCGTTGACGCCTGAGCGGGTGGATGCGGTGTTGCGTCCGAAGGTGGATGCGGCGTTGCTGCTGGATGAGTTGACGCGGGATGCCGGGTTGTCGGCGTTCGTGTTGTTCTCGGGTGCGGCGGCGGTCTTCGGTGCTGCCGGTCAGGGGAACTATGCGGCGGCGAACGCGTTCTTGGAGGGGCTGGCGCAGCGTCGTCGGGCTGAGGGGCTGCCGGGGAGTGCGCTGGCGTGGGGTCTGTGGGCCGAAGCCAGCGGCATGACCGGCGAACTGGATGACGTCGATCTGCGCCGCATCGCCCGGGGTGGCGTGCTGCCGCTGTCGTCGGAGGAGGGCCTAGCCCTCTTCGACACGGCGGTGGGGGTGGACGAGGCGGTGCTGCTGCCGATGCGATTGGACCTGGCGGCGCTGCGGGCCGAGGCCGCGGCCACCGGGACGGTCCCGGCACTGCTGCGCGGCCTGGTACGGACGCCGGTACGCCGGGCCGCCGGTGACCGTGAGGCCTCCGCGGACGGCGGTTCGCTCGCCCAGCGCCTCCTCGGGCTGACGCACGTCGATCGCGAAAGGCTCCTGGTCGACCTGGTATGTGAACGTGTCGCCGCGGCGCTTGGCTACAGCCGCGCCGATCTCGTCGAACCCGGCCGTTCGTTCAAGGAGTTGGGTTTTGATTCGTTGACGGCGGTGGAGCTGCGTAATGACTTGAGGTCGGTTACGGGGCTGCGGTTGCCGGCGACGTTGGTGTTCGATTATCCGACGCCGGGTGATCTGGCGCGGTATCTGCGGGATGAGTTGGTGGGGCCGGAGGGTCCGCAGGCTGTGGTTCCCGCTGCCGCTGTCACTGGTGCTGGTGTGGGTGTTGGTGGCCGGGTCGTCGGGGATGATCTGGTCGCGATTGTGGGGATGAGCTGTCGTTTTCCCGGGGGTGTGGAGTCTCCGGAGGATTTGTGGCGGCTGGTGGCCGGTGGCGGGGACGGTGTGTCGTCGTTCCCGTCGGATCGGGGCTGGGATCTGGAGGGGTTGTATCACCCGGATCCGGATCATGCGGGGACGTCGTACACGCGGCAGGGCGGTTTCCTGTATGGGGCGGGGGAGTTCGATCCGGGGTTCTTCGGGATCAGTCCGCGTGAGGCGTTGGCGATGGATCCGCAGCAGCGGTTGCTGCTGGAGACGTCGTGGGAGGCGTTGGAGCGGGCGGGGATCGATCCGACGTCGGTGCGGGGGAGTCGTACGGGTGTGTTCGCGGGGGTGATGTATCACGACTATCTGGCGGGGCTGGTGGAGTTCCCGGAGGGGGTCGAGGGGTACATCGGGACCGGGAATGCGGGGAGTATCGCGTCTGGTCGGGTGGCGTACACGTTGGGGCTCGAGGGTCCTGCGGTGACGGTGGACACGGCGTGTTCGTCGTCGTTGGTGGCGTTGCATCTGGCGGCTCAGGCGTTGCGCAGTGGTGAGTGTGATCTGGCGTTGGCCGGTGGTGTGGCGGTGATGGCCACGCCGGAGACGTTCGTCGATTTCAGCCGGCAGCGTGGGCTTTCGGTCGACGGGCGGTGCAAGGCGTTCGCGGCGGGTGCGGACGGCACCGGCTGGGGTGAGGGTGCGGGCATGCTGCTGGTGGAGCGGCTGTCCGATGCCCGCCGTAACGGTCATCCTGTGCTGGCGGTCGTGCGGGGTTCGGCGATCAATCAGGATGGTGCGAGCAATGGTCTGACGGCGCCGAACGGTCCCTCCCAGCAGCGGGTGATCCGTCAGGCGCTGGCGTCGGGGGGTCTTGCGGCGTCGGACGTGGACGCGGTGGAGGCGCACGGAACGGGCACGACGCTGGGTGACCCGATCGAGGCGCAGGCACTGCTGGCCACCTACGGCAAGGAGCGTGCCGAGGACACGCCGCTGTGGCTCGGCTCGATCAAGTCGAACATCGGTCACACGCAGGCGGCGGCCGGTGTCGCGGGCATCATCAAGATGGTGATGGCGATGCGGCATGGTGTGCTGCCGCAGACCCTGCACGTCGACGAGCCGACGCCGCACGTGGACTGGTCGGCGGGTGCGGTGGAGCTGCTGACCGAGGCGCGGGAGTGGCCGCAGACCGGCCGTCCCCGCCGGGCGGGCGTCTCCTCCTTCGGTATCAGCGGCACCAACGCCCACACCATCATCGAAGAGGCACCGGCTTTCGAGGATGAGCCGGTGCAGGTCGAGGGCGGTGACAACACTCCGAAGACTCCGGGCGTCGTGCCTTGGGTGCTGTCCGCCAAGAGTGCCGAAGCGCTGCACGCCCAGGCGGAGCGGCTGCGCAATTATGTGGTGGACCGCTCCGACATAGGGCTCACCGATGTCGGCTATTCGCTGGCGATCGGTCGAGCCGCCTTCGAGGAGCGGGCGGTGCTGGTCGCCGGGGACCGCGTGGAGTTCCTGCAGCAGCTGGGCGCTCTGGCGAGCGGAGAGTCGCCCGCCGGAGTGGTCAAGGGCTCTACGACCGTCGGGAAGCTGGTGTTCCTGTTCACCGGGCAGGGCAGCCAGCGGCTGGGGATGGGCCGGGAACTGTACGAGGAGTACCCGGCCTTCGCTCGGTCACTGGACGAGATCTGCGGGCACTTCCAGCTTCCGCTTGCTGAGGCCCTGTTCGGAGATGATGCCGAGCTGATCGACCGGACGGTTTACACGCAGCCCGCGCTGTTCGCGGTGGAGGTGGCGCTGTTCCGGCTGCTGGAGTCGTGGGGTGTGCGCCCGGACTTCGTCTCCGGTCATTCGATCGGTGAGATCGCGGCGGCGCACTGTGCGGGTGTGCTGTCGCTGGAGGACGCGTGCACGCTGGTGGCGGCGCGTGGCCGGCTGATGCAGGAGCTGCCGTCCGGTGGTGCGATGGTGGCGGTGCAGGCGAGCGAGGACGAGGTCACGCCGTACCTGACGGACGCGGTGAGCATCGCCGCCGTCAACGGCCCCACCTCCGTGGTCGTGGCCGGTGACGAGGACGCCGTACTGGAGATCGCCGCCCGCTTCGAGGCGCAGGGGCGCAAGACCCGTCGCCTGACGGTCAGTCACGCGTTCCACTCGCCGCACATGGACGGCATGCTGGACGCCTTCCGCAAGGTCGCCGAGGGCTTGTCGTACAACGCCCCGCGCATCCCGCTCGTCTCCAATCTCACCGGCACGATCGCAACCCCGGACGAGCTCACCAACCCTGACTTCTGGGTCCGTCACCTCCGTGCAGCGGTCCGCTTCCACGACGGCATCCGCACCCTCGAAGCCCAGAACGTCACCACGTTCATCGAGCTCGGCCCGGACGGTGTGCTCTCGGCGATGGCGCAGGACTGCGTCACCGGGGACGGCCACGCGTTCATCCCCGTGCTGCGCAGGAACCGTCCCGAGGCGACGAGCCTCACCACGGCCCTGGCCCAAGCCCACGTCCGAGGCGTCGAGATCGACTGGCGGAAGCACTTCACGGGTACCGGTGCACGTAGGGCCGACCTGCCCACCTACGCCTTCCAGCGGGAGCGTTACTGGCTGGAGATCCCGGCTGTTCCCGCCGGCGGCCGGAATGCGGCCGAAGCCGACTCGGTGGACGCGCGCTTCTGGGAAGCGGTGGAACGCGAGGATCTCGCATCACTTGCCGAGGCTCTCGACATGCCTGCGGCCGACGGCGAAGCCCTGGAAGCCGTCCTGCCGGCGTTGTCGGCGTGGCGTCGGCAGGTGCGTGAGCGGTCGGTGGTGGACGGCTGGCGTTACCGGGTGGTGTGGAAGCCGGTGGCCGGGCGTGCGGCTGGTGTCGTCTCCGGTACGTGGCTGGTGGTCGTGCCGGATGAGGGTGTGGACGCCGGTCTGGCGGGGGCGGTTGCCGGGGTGCTGTCGGCGCGGGGTGTGGATGTGTGCACCGTGGCGCTGTCGGCGGGGTTGGAGCGGGATGAGGTTGCCGAGGTGTTGCGGTCGGCGGTGCCCGCGGAGGCTGGTGTTTCCGGTGTGCTGTCTTTGCTGGCGTTGGACGAGGCTGCTGGTGTGTCGGTGTCTGCGGTGTTGGTGCAGGCGCTGGGTGATGCGGGTGTTGATGCGCCGTTGTGGTGTGTGACGCAGGGTGCTGTGTCGACGGGTCGTTCGGATCGGTTGGGCAGTGCGGTGCAGGCCGGTGTGTGGGGTCTGGGCCGGGTTGCGGCGCTGGAGGTTCCGGCGCGCTGGGGCGGTCTGGTGGATCTGCCGCCGGGTGTGGTGGACGAGCGTGCTCTGGGGCGGTTGGCGGATGTGCTGGCCGGTCTGGGGGGCGAGGACCAGGTCGCGGTGCGTGCGTCCGGGATCTTCGCGCGTCGGCTGGAGCGTCCGGTGCAGAGTGAGGTCGTTCCGGAGGACGGCGCATGGACCCCGGAGGGCGCCGTGCTGGTCACCGGCGGCACGGGCGCGCTCGGCGCCGAGGTCGCCCGCTGGCTGGCACGCAACGGAGCCGGCCACCTCGTCCTGACCAGCCGGCGGGGTGCGGAGGCGCCGGGTGCGGCCGAGCTGGAGGCGGAGCTCGTTGCGTCGGGTGCCCGGGTGACGATCGCCGCCTGTGACGTGGCCGATCGTGAGGCGCTGGCACGGCTGCTGGAGCCGCTGCGGTCCGAACTGACGGCTGTGATCCACACCGCGGGTGTGCTCGACGACGGTGTCCTGGACGCGCTGACCCCGGAGCGGTTCGAGCGCGTGTGGCAGGCCAAGGCTGACTCGGCACGCCATCTGCACGAGCTCACCCGTGATCTGGACCTGTCCGCGTTCGTACTCTTCTCGTCGATCAGCGGCACTCTGGGCAGCAGCGGACAGGCCAACTACGCCGCCGCGAACGCCTACTTGGATGCGCTCGCTCAGCAGCGCCGGACGGACGGCCTTCCCGCCACCTCCATCGCCTGGGGCGCCTGGGCCGCGGGCATGGCCGCCGATGACGACATCGCAGAGCGGATGCGCCGCGGTGGCGTACCGCCGATGGCCGTCGACCCGGCCATCCGCGCGCTGCGCCAGGCCGTCGACTCCGGCGAGGCCGTGCTGACCGTGGCCGACTTCGACTGGGAGCGGCTGACGCCCGGCCTGGTGGCGGTGCGGCCCAGTCCGTTCATCGGCGATCTGCCCGAAGTGCGCAGGGTCCTCGACCGTGCGGACGGCCTCGCCGCAGGCAGTGCCGGAAGCCGTGCGGGAGCTTCGCTCGCGGAACGGCTCGCCGCAATGTCCCACGCCGAGCAGGAACGCACGGTCCTCGACCTGGTCCGCACCCATGTGGCCGGAGTGCTCGGGCACAACGGCTCCGCGGCGATCGGGGCGGAACGGGCCTTCAAGGAGCTCGGATTCGACTCGCTGACCGCGGTGGAGCTGCGCAATCGGCTCGGTGCCGCGACCGGTGTCGACCTGCCCGCCACGCTCGTCTTCGACCATCCGACGGCGTCCGCGCTGGCCGACCACCTCCGGACCGAACTGCTGGGAACCGGGGCGGCGGTCGAAGGCCCGGTGTCCCGGGCAGCCGAGGTGGCGGACGATCCGATCGCCATCGTCGCGATGACCTGCCGATTCCCCGGCGGCGTGCGGTCCCCGGAGGACCTGTGGCAGTTGCTGGCCACCGGCGGGGACGCGATCGCCGAGTTCCCGCACGACCGCGGCTGGGACCTCGAGCGCCTCTACAGCCCCGACCCGGACCAGCAGGGCACGTGCTACACACGTGAGGGCGGATTCCTCTACGACGTCGCCGAGTTCGACCCGGCGTTCTTCGGGATCTCGCCGCGTGAGGCGCTGGCGATGGACCCGCAGCAGCGGCTGCTGCTGGAGACCACCTGGGAGGTGTTCGAACGGGCCGGGATCGACCCGGCGACCGCCCGTGGCAGCCAGGCCGGCGTGTTCGTGGGCACCAACGGCCAGGACTACGACTCGTTCGCGCAGACCCTGCCGGACGGCATCGAGGGATACCTGGGCACGGGCAACGCGGCGAGCGTGGTCTCCGGACGGCTCGCCTACGTCTTCGGGCTCGAAGGCCCCGCGATGACGGTGGACACGGCCTGCTCGTCCTCCCTGGTCGCCCTGCATCTGGCCGCCCAGGCGCTGCGCAGTGGTGAGTGCGATCTGGCGTTGGCCGGTGGTGTGACGGTGATGTCCTCGCCGGGCGCGTTCATCGAGTTCAGCCGGCAGCGTGGTCTTGCTGCCGACGGCCGGGTGAAGGCGTTCGCGGCGGGTGCGGACGGCACCGGCTGGGGTGAGGGTGTGGGCATGCTGCTGGTGGAGCGGCTGTCCGATGCCCGTCGTAACGGTCATCCGGTGCTGGCGGTGGTCCGCGGCTCGGCGGTGAACCAGGATGGTGCGAGCAATGGTCTGACGGCGCCGAACGGTCCGTCGCAGCAGCGGGTGATCCGGCAGGCGCTCGCCCACGCCCAGTTGTCGGCGTCGGACGTGGACGCGGTGGAGGCGCACGGTACGGGTACGACGCTGGGTGACCCGATCGAGGCGCAGGCGCTGCTGGCCACCTACGGGCAGGAGCGTGGCGAGGACCGGCCGCTGTGGCTGGGCTCCATCAAGTCGAACATCGGTCACACGCAGGCGGCCGCCGGTGTCGCGGGCATCATCAAGATGGTGATGGCGATGCGGCACGGTGTGCTGCCGCGGACCCTGCACGTGGACGAGCCGACGCCGCACGTGGACTGGTCGGCGGGCGCGGTGGAGTTGCTGACCGAGGCGCGGGAGTGGCCGGAGACCGGCCGCCCTCGCCGGGCGGGTGTGTCGTCCTTCGGTTTCAGCGGCACCAACGCCCACACCATCCTCGAAGAGGCACCCGCCGACCACACCACCGAGGCGACGGCACCGGCGACACCTCCTGCCGTCCAGACCTGGGTGCTGTCCGCCAAGTCCGAGGACGCGCTGCGGGCGCAGGCCGAGCGTGTGCGGGTACGGCTCGCTTCGGGCGCGGAGACACGGCCGGTCGATGTCGCCTATTCGCTGGCGACGTCACGGGCGGCTCTGGAACTGCGCGCCGCCGTCGTCGGCGGCGACCGGGGGGTCCTGCTGGAAGGGCTCGCCGCACTGGCGGCGGGGGAGCCGGACCCGCAGGTGGTCCGGGGCGCGGCAGGCGACGGCCGCACGGCGTTGCTGTTCACCGGTCAGGGCAGTCAGCGGCCGGGGATGGGCCGCGAGCTCTACGACGCCCACCCCACGTTCGCGGACGCCCTGGACGCGGTGTGCGCCCACCTGGATGCCCACCTCGAGCGTCCGCTGCGTGAGGTGATGTTCGGCGGGGAGGAGGAACTGCTCGGCCGGACGGCGTACACGCAGCCCGCGTTGTTCGCGGTGGAGGTGGCGCTGTTCCGGCTGCTGGAGTCGTGGGGTGTGCGCCCGGACTTCGTCTCCGGTCACTCGATCGGTGAGATCGCTGCGGCGCATTGTGCGGGTGTGCTGTCGCTGGCCGACGCGTGCACCCTGGTCGCGGCGCGCGGCCGACTGATGCAGGAGCTGCCCGCCGGTGGTGCGATGGTGGCCGTCCAGGCCGCCGAGGACGAGGTCACCCCGTACCTGACCGACGCCGTGAGCATCGCGGCCGTCAACGGTCCGGCCTCCGTGGTCGTGGCCGGTGACGAGGACGTCGTACTGGAGATCGCCGCCCGCTTCGAGGAGCAGGGCCGCAAGACGAAACGCTTGACGGTCAGCCACGCGTTCCATTCCCCGCACATGGACGGCATGCTGGCCGACTTCCGCAAGGTCTTGGAGGGGTTGTCGTACGAGGCCCCGCGCATCCCGGTCGTCTCCAACCTCACCGGTGCTCTCGCGACCCCCGAGGAGATCACCAGCCCCGACTTCTGGGTGCGCCACGTCCGCGAGGCCGTGCGCTTCCACGACGGCATCCGTGCCCTCGAAGCACAGGACGTGACCACGTTCATCGAGCTCGGACCGGACGGGATCCTGTCCGCGATGGCGCAGGAGTGCGTCACCGGCGACGACCATGCCTTCCTCCCCGCGCTCCGGGCGGGCCGCCAGGAGGCCGACACCCTCGCCACGGCGCTCGCCGCGGCGCACACCCGAGGCATCGCCGTCGACTGGCAGGCCTACTACACCGGCACCGGTGCCCGCCGCGTCGACCTGCCCACCTACCCCTTCCAGCGCCGGCGGTACTGGCTCGACGACGCCGTGGACGCCGTGGCGGAGCCGGGCGGCGATGCTCCGGACCACTCGGCCGAGTCCCGCTTCTGGGAGGCCGTCGACAATGCGGACCTGACCGCGCTCACCACCGAGTTGGCGATCAACGCGGACCAGCCGCTGAGCGATGTACTGCCCGCACTGTCGGCGTGGCGCCGACAGCGGCAGGAGCAGTCCACGGTGGACGGCTGGCGCTACCGGGTGGTCTGGAAGCCGCTGGCCGAGCCGGACGCGGCGCGGATGACGGGCACCTGGCTGACCGTGGTACCCGCCACCGAGGCGGACGACGCCCGCGTGCGCGAGGTCGTCGACGCGCTGCGTTCAGCGGGCGCCACCGTACGCCAGATCACGCTCACGGACACGGACACGGGTACGGACACGGACACCGGCACCGGCGTCGACACCCGCACGGAGCCCGCCCTCCTCGCCGAGCGCCTGCACGCCGAACTGGGCGGCGAGACGCCACAGGGTGTCCTCTCGCTGCTGGCGCTGGACGAGCGGTCGCATCCGCGGTACACGGCGGTCTCCCGGGGAGTGCTGCGCACCGGAGACCTGGTCCGCGCGCTCGGGGATGCCGGCGTCGACGCCCCGCTGTGGTGTGTCACCGAGGGAGCGGTGGGCACCGCGCCGTCGGACCGGCCGCGCAGCGCCGCACAGGCGCAGGTGTGGGGGCTGGGCCGGGTGGTGGCGCTGGAACACCCCGAGCGGTGGGGCGGTCTGGTCGACCTGCCCGAGACCCTCGACGGGCGTGCCGCCGCGCGCCTGGTCGCCGTCCTGGCCGGAGCCGGCGACGAGGACCAGCTCGCGGTGCGGACACCGGGAGTTCTGGTCCGACGCCTGGTCCACGCGTCGGAGAAGGACACACAGGTCCCCGCCGCACCCGCCGCCGGCGCGTGGAAGCCTCGGGGCACGGTCCTGGTGACCGGAGGCACGGGGGCGCTTGGTGCCCACGTGGCCCGGTGGCTCGCCGGCAACGGCGCCGAGCACCTGGTGCTCACCAGCCGACGCGGCCCCGAGGCACCCGGAGCCGAGGCGCTGACCGCCGAGTTGACCGGGATGGGCGTCCAGGTGACGGTCGCCGCGTGCGACGTCACCGACCGGGACGCGCTCGAAGGGCTGCTGGCCGGTGTGCCCCGCGTGACCGCGGTTGTGCACACCGCAGGTGCCGGCCAGTACGCGCCGCTCGCCCGGACCGGTCCCGGCGACATCGCCGAGGTGATGGCCGCCAAGGTGACGGGTGCGGCGCACCTCGACGCGCTGTTCGCCGACGGGCCACTGGACGCTTTCGTGCTGTTCTCGTCGATCGCCGGAGTGTGGGGCAGCGGAGGCCAGAGCGCCTACGCGGCGGCCAACGCCTTCCTCGACGCGCTCGCCGAGCAGCGCAGGGCCCGCGGGCTGGCGGCCACCGCCATCGCCTGGGGACCCTGGGCCGACGGCGGCCTGGTGGCCGACGACGAGGCCGCCGAGCAACTGCGCCGCCGTGGGCTGCCGGTGCTGCCGGTACATCGGTCGATCAGCGCTCTGCAGGGAGCGTTGGACCGTGCCGAGACGACGGTGACGGTCGCCGACGTCGACTGGGAGCGTTTCGTGCCCGCGTTCACCGCCGCACGGCCGCGTCCCCTCATTGCCGACCTGCCCGAGGTACGGCGCGTGCTCGCCGAGGCGGACACCGGCACCGGGGCCGAACGAGGGGGCGACGGCGCGGCGCAGGACGCCGAGGCGCTGCGGCAGCGGCTGTCCGCGCTGTCCGGCGCCGAGGCGGAGGACATGCTGCTGGACCTGGTACGCACGCACGTCGCAGCGGTGCTGGGGCACAACGGCACCACCGCCGTGGAGGCCGGGCGCGCCTTCAAGGAGCTCGGCTTCGACTCGCTCACCGCCGTCGAGCTGCGCAACCGGCTCGGGACCGCGAGCGGCCTGAGGCTGCCCGCGAGCCTGGTCTTCGACTACCCGACGCCGGCCGCTCTAGCCGGACACCTGCGAGCCGAACTCCTCGGCGAGCAGAGCGCACCGGCGCTCCCCGCACTCGCCGAGATCGACCGACTGGAGTTCATCCTGTCGTCCGTCGCGGCGGACGGTGCGGAACGCGCGAGCGTCACCTCTCGCCTGGAGAAACTGCTGCGCAAGTGGAACGAGACCGACAGCGCGACCGCCGGTGAGGACGACGGCAACGACCTGGAATCGGCGTCGGTCGACGACATCTTCGACATCATCAACAACGAATTCGGACGCTCCTGACGTGATGAGCGCACACAATTCCGTGCCGTTTCCGGCTCTTCCCAGGGGGTGACGTTTCGGTGGCTACCGCAAATGAAGAAAAGCTTCTCGACAATCTGAAATGGGTGACCGCTGAACTGCGCCGGGCCCGTCGCCGCCTCGACGAGGTGGAGGCGGACGCCCGGGAACCCATCGCCATCGTCGGTATGAGCTGCCGTTTCCCTGGCGGCGTGGGGTCGCCCGAGGACCTGTGGCGCCTGGTGGCCGACGGCGGGGACGCCGTTTCCGGATTCCCTGTCGACCGGGGCTGGGACATCGACGCGATGGCCGATCCGGATCCGGACCGCAAAGGCACCTTCTACAACACCGGCGGCGGTTTCCTGGACGGCGCAGCCGAATTCGATGCCGAGTTCTTCGGGATCTCGCCGCGTGAGGCGCTGGCGATGGACCCGCAGCAGCGGATCCTGCTGGAGGCGTCCTGGGAGGTGTTCGAGAGCGCCGGAATCGATCCCGTGTCACTGCGCGGCAGCCGTACGGGCGTCTTCGTCGGCGCCGGATCGATGGGCTACGGCGCCGACCTGAAGGAGACGCCCGAAGACCTCGAAGGACTCATGCTGACCGGCGGCGCCACCAGCGTGCTCTCCGGCCGCGTCGCCTACGTCTTCGGCCTGGAGGGACCGGCGGCCACCATCGACACCGCCTGTTCCTCCTCGCTGGTCGCCCTGCACTGGGCCACTCAGGCGCTGCGGCAACGCGAGTGCTCGCTCGCGCTGGTCGGCGGCGTGACGGTGATGCCGTCGCCCGATGTGTTCGTGGAGTTCAGCCGGCAGCGGGGGCTGTCCGCCGACGGCCGCTGCAAGTCGTTCGCCGCGGCGGCGGACGGGACCGGCTGGTCCGAGGGCGTGGGCGTGCTGCTCGTCGAGCGGCTGTCCGACGCCCGGAAGAACGGGCACGAGGTACTGGCCGTGGTGCGGGGCAGCGCCGTCAACCAGGACGGCGCCAGCAACGGCCTGACCGCCCCCAACGGTCCCTCGCAGCAGCGTGTCATCCGGCAGGCGCTGGCCGGCGCGCAACTGTCGGCCGGCGAAGTCGACGCGGTCGAGGCGCACGGCACCGGAACCCGGCTGGGCGACCCGATCGAGGCGCAGGCGCTGCTGGCCACCTACGGGCAGGAGCGTCCCGAGGACCGGCCGCTCTGGCTGGGCTCGCTGAAGTCCAACATCGGACACACCCAGGCGGCGGCCGGCGTGGGCGGCGTCATCAAGATGGTGATGGCGATCCGTCACGGTGTGCTGCCGAGGACGTTGCATGTGGACGAGCCGACGCCGGACGTCGACTGGTCGGCGGGTACGGTGCGACTGCTGACCGGGGCCCGTGAGTGGCCGGAGACCGGTCGGCCGCGCCGGGCCGCGGTCTCGGCCTTCGGCGTGAGCGGCACCAACGCGCACACGATCATCGAGCAGGCGCCCACGGTCGATGACACGCCGGTGACTGCGACGGCACTGCCGGTGGTGCCGTGGGTGCTGTCGGGCCGGACCGAGGAGGCGCTGCGGGCGCAGGCGCGGCGGTTGCTTGACCGTGTCGCCGAGGACAGTGGTCTTGAACCGGTTGATGTGGCGTACTCGTTGGCGACGACGCGGGCTGCTCTGGAGCGGCGTACGGTGGTCGTGGCGGGTGGCCGTGAGGGGTTGCTGGCGGGGCTTGGGGCTCTGGCCGAGGGGCGCGGTGCGGCGGCCGGCCTGGTGACCGGGTCGGTGGTGGCGGGCAAGACGGCGTTCCTGTTCACCGGGCAAGGCAGTCAGCGGCTGGGGATGGGCCGGGAGCTGTACGACGCCTACCCCGTGTTCGCCCGGGCGCTGGACGAGGTCCTTGAGCGGTTCGAACTGCCGCTGCGTGAGGCGGTGTTCGGTGACGATGCCGGGCTGATCGACCAGACGGCGTATACGCAGTCCGCGTTGTTCGCCGTGGAGGTGGCGCTGTTCCGGCTGCTGGAATCGTGGGGCGTGAGGCCGGACTTCGTATCCGGTCACTCCATCGGTGAGATCGCGGCGGCGCATTGTGCGGGTGTGCTGTCGCTGGAGGACGCGTGCACGCTGGTGGCCGCGCGTGGCCGGCTGATGCAGGAGCTGCCCGCCGGTGGTGCGATGGTGGCGGTGCAGGCGACCGAGCACGAGGTCACCGCGTACCTGACCGACGCGGTGAGCATCGCCGCGGTCAACGGTCCGGCCTCCGTGGTGGTCGCGGGTGACGAGGACGCCGTACTGGAGATCGCCGCCCGCTTCGAGGAAGAGGGCCGCAAGACGAAGCGCCTGACGGTCAGTCACGCCTTCCATTCCCCGCACATGGACGGGATGCTGGAGGCCTTCCGTCAGGTCGCCGAGGGCTTGTCGTACGAGGCCCCGCGCATCCCGGTCGTCTCGAACCTCACCGGCGCTCTCGCGACCCCGGACGAGCTCACCAGCCCCGGCTTCTGGGTCCGCCATGTGCGTGAGGCGGTCCGTTTCCACGACGGCATCCACACGCTCGAGGCCCAGAACGTCACCACGTTCATCGAGCTCGGCCCCGACGGTGTCCTGTCGGCGATGGCGCAGGACTGCGTCACCGGCGACGGTGACCACGCCTTCGTGCCGACCCTCCGGGCGAACCGTCCCGAGGCCGAGGCGCTGACGCGGGCCCTGGCCCAGGCGCAGGTGCGTGGTGTCGGCATCGACTGGGAGGCCTATTTCTCGGGTACTGGCGCAGGGCGGGTGGAGCTGCCGACGTACGCTTTCCAGCACCGGCACTACTGGCTGGCACCCGGTTCCCGAGCCGGTGACGTGACCGCCGCCGGTCTGGAGAAGGCCGGTCACGCGCTGCTGAGTGCCGCGGTACCCGTGGCCGGTGCCGACGCGTATGTGTTCACCGGCCGGTTGTCCCCGCAGACCCATCCTTCGCTGAACCAGTACAGGCTCGCCGGGAACGCCGTGCTGCCCGGTGCGGCGTACGCCGAACTGGCCCTCCACGCAGGCGACCAGGCCGGTTGCGACCACCTGGTGGCGCTGACGCTCCACGAACCGCTGATCGTGCCGGCGCAGGGTGCGGTGCGGGTCCAGGTCGTGGTGGACTCCGCCGGTGAGGGCGGACGGCGGACTTTCGCCGTTTCCTCGCACGCCGGAGGGCTCGACGAGGACGGGGACGCACCGTGGCGGCGCCATGCCACCGGCGTACTCGACACGGCGGCGCCGGGGCCGGCGTTCACGCTGACGGAATGGCCGCCGGCCGATGCACAGGGCGTCGAGGTCGGCGCTCTGTACGAGGATTACGAGGCGGCCGGCCTCGAGTGCGGACCGCTGTACCAAGCGGTGCGTGCCGTCTGGCGGCGCGGGGACGAGCTCTGCGCCGACGTGCGGCTTCCCGAGGGCGCGGACACGACCGGCTTCGCCCTGCACCCCGCGCTGCTGGAGGCAGCCGCGCACCTCGCCGCGGCGTGCGGCTCCGGCGCCCCGCTCGTACCGGCGGTCTGGCACGGCGTCGCGCTGTACGCGGTGGGCGCCACGGAGGTGCGGATGCGGCTCACACCCGCAGCGAGCGGCACCTTCCTGCTGGAGGCGGCCGATGCCACCGGGGCGCCGGTGGCCCGCGTCGACCGCCTCACCCTGCGTCCGGCGGCGGAAATCGTCCCGGCCGACGGCGCGCGTGCCACCGGCCTGGCGCCCCTGTTCGAGCCGGTCTGGTCCGAGGCCGTCGCCCCCGACGCCGAGCCGGTCACCACCGCGCTGGTTGCGGCACACCCGCTCGAAACGGCCGACCCGGCCATGGAGCGGTACGACGATCTGGCCGCGCTCACCGCGGCCGCCGACGCGGGCATGACCGTCCCGGACGTGATCCTCGTGTCCTGCCCGGCCCCGGCATCCGGCGGTCCGCAGCCGCAGGCGGCGCACACCACGCAGGCGGCACAAGCCCCGCATGCCGCGCACGCCGCGGCCCAGTGGGCGCTCGCCCTGGCCCAGGCGTGGCTGGCGGACGAACGCTTCGCCGGCTCGCGCCTGGCCTTCGTCACGCGCGGCGCCGTGGCCACGGCCGACGAGGACGTCACCGACCTGGCCGGTGCCTGTGTCTGGGGCCTGGTGCGCTCCGCGGAGACCGAGAACCCCGGACGGTTCCTCCTGGTCGACCTGGACGCCGAGGACCCCGCGGGCACCGTGCCCGCCGAGGCGCTGATGTGCACGGAGCCGGAACTGGCCGTGCGCGGCGGCAGACTGCTCGCCCCGCGGCTGATCCGTGTGGCGGCCGGAGCGGAGCGGCAGCCCCGCCCGATCGACCCGCAGGGCACGGTGCTGGTGACGGGCGGAACCGGCACGCTCGGTGCGCTGTGCGCCCGGCACCTGCTGACGGAACACGGCGTACGGCATCTGCTGCTGGCCGGCCGACGGGGGCTCGCTGCCGACGGCGTCGAGGAACTGGCCGCCGAGCTCGCCGAGTTGGGTGCCGAGGTGAACGTGGCCGCCTGCGACGCGGCCGACCGTGAGGCGCTGGCTGCCCTGCTGGCGTCCGTACCCGTCGAGCACCCGTTGACCGCCGTGGTGCACACCGCGGGCGTGCTCGACGACGGCGTGCTCCCGTCGCTGACGCCCGATCGCCTCGAGCGAGTGCTGCGGCCCAAGGTGGACGCCGCCTGGCACCTGCACGACCTCACCCGCGACCTGGACCTGTCGGCGTTCGTGCTGTTCTCGGCGGCCGCCGGAGTCCTCGGCAGCCCTGGACAGGCCAACTACGCCGCGGCCAACGCGTACCTCGACGCGCTGGCCCGGCACCGGAGCGCCCAGGGCCGGACGGCGATCTCGCTGGCCTGGGGCCTGTGGGCCGAGGCCAGCGGAATCACCGGCGGTCTGGACGAGGCCGACCTGCGGCGCATGGCACGGGCCGGCATGGGCGCGCTCTCCTCGGCGGAGGGCATGGCCCTGTTCGACAGGGCCCTGCGCAGTGAGCGATCCGTTCTCCTCCCCGCCCGCCTGGACCTCGCGGCGATACGCGACGCAGCGGCCGGCACCGGATCGGTCCCCCCGGTGTTCCGTACGCTGATCCGCGCCCCTCGGCGGCGTGGTGCCGGGACGGCGGCCGACGGCGGCTCGGCGCTGGCCGGCCGGCTGCGTGGACTGCTCCCCGCCGACCAGGAGCGGACTCTGCTGGAGCTCGTGCGCACCCATGTGGCGGCCGTGCTGGGCCACTCCGGACCGGAGTCGGTGGAGCCGGCACGGGCGTTCAAGGATGTGGGCTTCGACTCCCTCACCGGCGTGGACCTGCGCAACCGGCTGAACACGGCGACCGGACTGCGTCTGCCGACCACGCTCGTCTTCGACTACCCCAACGCCTCGGCGCTCGCCCGCCATCTGCGCGACACGCTCCTCGGCACCGGGAACGCGACCGGCGCCGCTGTCGAGGCCGTACCGCTCGGGGGCCGTGCCGGTGGCGACGATCCCATCGCTGTCGTGGCCATGAGCTGTCGCTACCCCGGTGGCGTGGCCTCGCCCGAAGAGCTCTGGCAGCTGCTGGAGTCGGGGAGCGACGCCATCTCCGGCTTCCCCGTCGACCGCGGCTGGGACGCGGGCGCGGCTTCGTACGCGCCGGACGGCGGCCCCGCCCGGGCGGGAGGCTTCCTCCACGACGCGGACCGGTTCGACGCGGCGTTCTTCGGCATCAGCCCTCGCGAGGCACTGGCGATGGACCCGCAGCAGCGGCTGCTCCTCGAGACCTCCTGGGAGGCCTTCGAACGCGCCGGGATCGACCCGGGCGCGCTGCGGGGCTCCCGCACCGGAGTGTTCGTCGGCGCCGCGTACAGCGGTTACGACACCGGACTCGACGACATGGCGGACACCGTCGCCGGTCACGTGATGACCGGCAATGCGAGCAGCGTCATATCCGGCCGGGTCGCCTACGTCCTCGGCCTCGAAGGCCCCGCGGTGACGGTGGACACGGCGTGCTCCTCCTCGCTGGTCGCCCTGCACTGGGCGATCCAGGCCCTGCGCAACGGCGAGTGCGCGCTCGCCCTGGCCGGCGGCGTCACCGTGATGTCGACGCCCGGCACCTTCACCGAGTTCAGCCGTCAGGGTGGCCTGTCGGCCGACGGCCGCTGCAAGGCGTTCGCGGCGGGTGCGGATGGTACGGGCTGGGGTGAGGGTGTGGGGATGCTGCTGGTGGAGCGGCTGTCGGATGCCCGCCGTAACGGTCACCCGGTGCTGGCGGTGGTCCGCGGCTCGGCGGTGAACCAGGATGGTGCGAGCAATGGTCTGACGGCGCCGAACGGTCCGTCGCAGCAGCGGGTGATCCGGCAGGCGCTGGCGTCGGCGGGTCTGGCGGCGTCGGACGTGGACGCGGTGGAGGCGCACGGTACGGGTACGACGCTGGGTGACCCGATCGAGGCGCAGGCGCTGCTCGCGACGTACGGGCAGGAGCGTGGCGAGGACCGGCCGTTGTGGCTGGGCTCGATCAAGTCGAACATCGGTCACACGCAGGCCGCGGCGGGTGTCGCGGGCATCATCAAGATGGTGATGGCGATGCGGCACGGTGTGCTGCCGCGGACCCTGCACGTCGACGAGCCGACGCCGCACGTGGACTGGGCGGCGGGCGAGGTGGAGCTGCTGACGGAGGCGCGGGAGTGGCCGGAGACCGGTCGTCCCCGCCGGGCGGGTGTGTCGTCCTTCGGTATCAGCGGCACCAACGCCCACACGATCATTGAGCAGGCGCCCGAGGTGGAGGGGGAGGACGGGGCGGTTCCGGGTGCGGTGTTGCCGGTCCTGCCCTTCGCGCTGTCGGCCGGCAGCGGGCGGGCACTGCGTGAGCAGGCCGAGCGGCTGCACGGGCAGCTTGCCGCACAGCCGGGGCTGCGCCCCCTGGACGTCGCCTATTCCCTGGCGACGGGTCGTGCCGCGCTGGAGCAGCGGGCCGTACTGGTCGTCGATGCCGATCACGAGGACGTGCTCGCGCGGCAACTGCGCGCCCTGGCCGACGGCGAGCCGCCGGCCGGCACCGCGCAGGATGTGCCGACGGAGGGCAAACTGGCGTTCCTGTTCACCGGCCAGGGCAGCCAGCGCCTGGGCATGGGCCGGGAACTCCACGACACCTACCCGGTCTTCGCCCAGGCGTTCGACGAGGTGTGCCAGTGGCTTGACCCCGCCCTGAAGGACGTACTCTTCGGTGAGCAGGGCGACCTGCTCGACCAGACGGCATACGCACAGCCGGCCCTGTTCGCGATCGAGGTCGCACTCTTCCGGTTGCTGCAGGCCTGGGGTCTGCAGCCGGACTTTCTGGCGGGCCATTCCATCGGCGAGCTGGCCGCGGCGCACTGCGCCGGTGTGCTGTCCCTGGAGGACGCCTGCACTCTGGTGTCCGCGCGGGCGCGCCTGATGCAGCAACTGCCCGACCGTGGTGCCATGGTGGCCGTCCAGGCCACCGAGGACCAGGTCACGCCGTATCTGACCGACCAGGTCGGCATCGCGGCCGTCAACGGCCCCACTTCGGTGGTCGTCGCGGGCGAGGAGAGTGAGGTGTCGCGGATCGCGTCCGCTCTCGCCGGACATGGCGTGAAGACCAAGCGCCTCGCGGTCAGCCACGCGTTCCACTCGCCGCTCATGGAGGGCATGCTGGCCGACTTCCGGAAGGTCGCCGAGGGACTCGGCTACCGCCCGCCGGCCACGCCGGTCGTCTCGTGTCTCACCGGAGCCGTGGTGGGCCCCGGCGAAATGGACACACCGGAGTTCTGGGTTCGGCATGTCCGCGAGGCGGTGCGGTTCCTGGACGGCGTGCGGGCGCTCCGGGCGCAGCAGGTCACCACGTTCGTCGAACTCGGCCCGGACGGGGTGCTCTCGGCGCTGGTCCAGGACTGCCTCGACGGCTCCGACGCCGTGTGCCTGCCTGTCCTGCGCAGGGGACGGCCGGAGGCCCGGACGCTGACCACCGCACTGGGCCGCGCCCACGCGCGCGGCGCACACCTCGACTGGCAGGCGTACTTCGCGGGGACCGGCGCCCGCCGCGTCGACCTGCCCACCTACGCCTTCCAGCGCCGGCGGTTCTGGCCCGAGGCGCCCGAAGCGTCCGAAGGGCCCGAAGCGGCCGTGGGAACGCCGGACGGGGGCGCGCCGGACGCCGTGGACGAGCGTTTCTGGGCGGCGGTCGAACGCGAAGACCTGAGCGAACTCGGCGCCGAACTGGCCGTGGACGCGGACCAGCCGCTCCGCGCCGTACTCCCGGCGCTGGCGTCGTGGCACCGCCAGCAGCGCGAACGCTCGACCGTGGCCGAGCGTCGCTACCGCGTCGTGTGGAAGCGGCGGTCGGAGACGCAGGAGCATCCTGAGTCAGCGGCCCCGCGCATGGCCGGGACCTGGCTGACCATCGTGCCGACCGCACCGTCCGACGCCCCCTGGATCGGCAGCCTCACCAGCGCACTGGAGCGCGCCGGGGCCGGCATCGTGCGTGTCCCCGTCGGCGTGCCGGACGAGGACGCCGGGGCGCTGGCCGAGCGGCTGCGGCGGGCGGCCGCCGAGGTGCCCGACGCCGCACCCGTCACCGGTGTGCTGTCCCTGCTCGCGCTGGACGAGCAGCCGCATCCCCGGCACCCCGCAGTCCCTGCCGGACTGGCGCTGACCGCCGCCGTGACACAGGCCCTCCCGTCGGCCGGCATCGGCGCGCCGCTGTGGTGCGTCACCCGCGGCGCGGTCTCGGTGGACGCCGACGACCCGCTGCTCAGCGCCCTCCAGGCCCAGGTCGCCGGTCTGGGCCGGGTGACGGCGCTGGAGGAGCCCGAGCACTGGGGCGGACTGGTCGACCTCCCGGAGACCGTCGACGAGCGGACCGCCGACCGGCTGGTCGGCGTCCTCACCGCCGGCGGCGGTGAGGACCAGGTGGCGGTCCGGCCCTCCGGCACCTACCTGCGCCGACTCGAACGCGCACCCCAGGACACCACCGGTCCCGCCGGCTCCTGGACACCGCGCGGCACGGTGCTGGTCACGGGCGGCACGGGCGCACTCGGTGCCCACGTCGCCCGCTGGCTGGCCCGCAACGGCGCCGACCGGCTGGTGCTGCTCAGCCGCCGCGGAGCCGACGCCCCGGGCGCGACCCGGCTGACCGCCGAACTGTCCGGCCTGGGTGCCGAGGTGACGATCGCGGCCTGCGACGTGGCCGACCGGTCCGCGCTCCAGGACCTCGTCGGCAAGCTCGCCGCGGACGGCACGCCGGTGCGGGCGGTCGTGCACGCCGCGGGCGTGTCGCAGCCCCCGGGCACCGCGACGGCCCTGCCGGAGTTCGCGGAGGTGGTCGCCGCCAAGACCACCGGCGCCGTACACCTGGACGCCCTCTTCCAGGACGACACGCTGGACGCCTTCGTGCTGTTCTCGTCGATCGCCGGCGTGTGGGGCAGCGGTGGACAGGGCGCCTACGCCGCGGCCAACGCCTTCCTCGACGCGCTCGCCGAGCAGCGCCGGGCGCGCGGACTGGCGGCGACCGCCATCGCCTGGGGCCCCTGGGCGGACGGCGGCATGGCCGCCGAAGGGGACGCGGAGGAACAGCTGCGCCGCCGAGGACTGCCGCCCATGGCACCGGAGACCAACCTGGCGGCACTGCGGGAGGCCGTCGGCGCCCCCGAGGCCACCGTGACCGTCGCCGACGTGGACTGGACACGCTTCGCACCAGCCTTCACCGCCGCACGTCCCCGCCCCCTCATCGCGGACCTGCCGGAGGTACGCGCGGCCCTGCGCGGCGACGGCGACGGCACACCCCGCGACCCGGCGGGCG
The DNA here is from genome assembly GCF_053593835.1 of Streptomyces sp. NPDC002076. NCBI lineage: Bacteria > Bacillati > Actinomycetota > Actinomycetes > Kitasatosporales > Streptomycetaceae > Streptomyces > Streptomyces sp. NPDC002076. The sequence goes on along the minus strand of NZ_JBSFDI010000031.1, from coordinate 88,418 downwards.
AAGCCCCAGCTCTGCGCGAGCAGTTGGCCGGGCTCGACACGAACGACCGTACGACGCTGCTGCTCGACCTGGTACGCACACATGCGGCGTTCGCCCTGGGGCACGATTCGCCCGATGCCGTCGAGGCCGGCCGCGCCTTCAAGGAACTGGGTTTCGACTCCCTGACCGCCGTCGAGCTCCGCGACCGGCTCAGGACCGCCACCGGACTCTCCCTGCCCGCCACCCTGGTGTTCGACTACCCGAACCCCGCCGCGCTCGCCCGGCACCTGCTGGCCGCGCTGCTGCCCGACGGCGACACCGGCCCCGCGCCGGACGGCGACCCGCAGGAGGCCGAGCTGCGCAGGAGGCTCGCGGCCCTCCCGCTCAGCCGCATCCGAGAGGCGGGCCTGCTGGAGGCACTGCTGGAACTCGCCGACCCCCAGCCGACCCCAGCCACCGACGACGGCGATCAGGGGTTGTCCCCCGACGACATCGACGGGCTGGACGTGCAGCATCTGATCGATATGGCGCTCGACAGCAACCAGCCCTGACGCGCCCGAAGTGCGGAGTACAAGATGACAACCCCCAACGAAAAGATCGTTGAAGCGCTACGGGCCTCGCTCAAGGAAACCGAGCGGTTGCGTCGACAGAACCAGCAGCTCACCGCGGCATCCCGGGAACCGATCGCGATCGTCGGCATGAGCTGCCGGTTCCCCGGAGGGGTACGGTCGCCGGAGGAGCTGTGGCGGCTGGTGGCCGACGGCCAGGACGCCGTCTCCGGCTTCCCCTCGGATCGCGGCTGGGACGTCGAGTCGCTGTACGACCCCGACCCCGAGCACGAAGGCACCTCCTACGCGCGCGAGGGCGGCTTCCTGCACGACGCCGCCCAGTTCGATCCGGACTTCTTCGGGATCTCGCCGCGCGAGGCGCTGGCCATGGACCCGCAGCAGCGGATCCTGCTGGAGGCGTCCTGGGAGGTGTTCGAAAGCGCCGGCATCGACCCCTCCGCCGCGCGGGGCAGCAGGACCGGCGTGTTCATCGGCGCGTCCTCCCAGGCCTACGGCGCCGGCCAGTACGAGCTGCCGGACGGCGTCGAGGGCCACCTCCTCACCGGCACCGCGTCCAGCGTTGTCTCCGGCCGCATCGCCTACGCCTTCGGCCTGGAGGGACCGGCGGCCACCATCGACACCGCCTGCTCGTCGTCCTCCGTCGCCCTCCACCTCGCCGTGCAGGCACTGCGCCAGAACGAGTGCTCCCTGGCGCTCGCCGGCGGCGTGACCGTACTGGCAACCCCCGATGTGTTCGTGGAGTTCAGCCGGCAGCGGGGGCTGTCCGCCGACGGCCGCTGCAAGTCGTTCGCCGCGGCGGCGGACGGGACCGGCTGGTCCGAGGGCGTGGGCGTGCTGCTCGTCGAGCGACTGTCCGACGCCCGCCGCAACGGCCACCGGGTGCTGGCGCTCGTCGCCGGCAGCGCCGTCAACCAGGACGGCGCCAGCAACGGCCTGACGGCCCCCAACGGACCCGCACAGCAGCGAGTCATCCGCCAGGCACTGGAGAACGCCCGCCTGACGGCCGACCAGATCGACGCGGTCGAGGCGCACGGCACCGGAACCCGGTTGGGCGACCCGATCGAGGCGCAGGCGCTGCTGGCCACCTACGGGCAGGAGCGTCCCGAGGACCGGCCGCTCTGGCTGGGCTCGCTGAAGTCCAACATCGGACACACCCAGAACGCCGCGGGCGTCGCCGGAATCATCAAGATGGTGATGGCGATCCGCCACGGTGTGCTGCCGAGGACGTTGCATGTGGACGAGCCGACGCCGGACGTCGACTGGTCGGCGGGTACGGTGCGACTGCTGACCGGGCCCCGTGAGTGGCCGGAGACCGGTCGGCCGCGCCGGGCCGCGGTCTCGGCCTTCGGCGTGAGCGGCACCAACGCGCACACGATCATCGAGCAGGCGCCCACGGTCGATGACACGCCGGTGACTGCGACGGCACTGCCGGTGGTGCCGTGGGTGCTGTCGGGCCGGACCGAGGATGCCCTGCGGGCGCAGGCGCGGCGGTTGCTTGACCGTGTCGCCGAGGACAGTGGTCTTGAACCGGTTGATGTGGCGTATTCGTTGGCGACGACGCGGGCTGCTCTGGAGCGGCGTGCGGTGGTCGTGGCGGGTGGCCGTGACGGTCTGCTGGCGGGGCTTGAGGCTCTGGCCGAGGGGCGCGGTGCGGCGGCCGGCCTGGTGACCGGGTCGGTGGTGGCGGGCAAGTCGGCGTTCTTGTTCACCGGGCAGGGCAGCCAGCGGCTGGGGATGGGCCGGGAGCTGTACGACGCCTACCCCGTGTTCGCCCAGGCCTTGGACGAGGTTTTGGCTCGGTTCGAACTGCCGTTGCGTGAGGCGGTGTTCGGCGATGAGTCCGGAGTTCTGGACCGGACGGCGTATACGCAGCCCGCGTTGTTCGCGGTGGAGGTGGCGCTGTTCCGGCTGCTGGAATCGTGGGGCGTCAGGCCGGACTTCGTCTCCGGTCATTCGATCGGTGAGATCGCGGCGGCGCATTGTGCGGGTGTGCTGTCGCTGGAGGACGCGTGCACGCTGGTCGCGGCCCGTGGTCGGCTGATGCAGGAGTTGCCGTCCGGTGGTGCGATGGTGGCGGTGCAGGCGACCGAGGACGAGGTCACCCCGTACCTGACCGACGCGGTGAGCATCGCCGCCGTCAACGGCCCCGCTTCGGCGGTTGTCGCGGGTGACGAGGACGCCGTACTGGAGATCGCCGCCCGCTTCGAGGAGCAGGGCCGCAAGACGAAGCGCCTGACGGTCAGTCACGCGTTCCATTCCCCGCACATGGACGGGATGATGGAGGCCTTCCGTCAGGTCGCCGAGGGCTTGTCGTACGAGGCCCCGCGTATTCCGCTCGTCTCGAACCTCACCGGCGCTCTCGCGATCGCCGAGGAGATCACCGACCCCGGCTTCTGGGTCCGTCATGTGCGTGAGGCGGTCCGCTTCCACGACGGCATCCGCACCCTCGAGGCCCAGAACGTCACCACGTTCATCGAGCTCGGCCCCGACGGTGTGCTCTCGGCGATGGCGCAGGACTGCGTCACCGGCGAGGACCACGCCTTCGTTGCGGTGCTCCGTGCGGGCCGTCCGGAACCGGAGACCCTGACCACGGTTCTCGGGCAGGCCCATATCCGGGGCATCGCGGTGGACTGGCAGGCCTACTACGCCGGCACCGGCGCCCGACGCGTCGATCTGCCCACGTATGCCTTCCAGCACCGGCGTTTCTGGTTGGAGGCGCCGGCGGGCTGGGTGGGTGATGTGGTGTCGGCCGGGTTGGAGGCGGCCGGGCATCCGTTGCTGGGTGCGGCGGTGGCGCTGGCCGATTCCGACGGGTTGTTGTTCACGGGTCGGTTGTCCCTGGACACGCAGCCGTGGCTGGCGGATCACGCGGTGATGGGTGCGGTGGTGCTGCCGGGTACGGCGTTCGTGGAGCTGGCGGTCCGGGCGGGGGACCAGGTCGGCTGTGACCGGCTGGAGGAGCTGACGCTGGAGGCGCCGCTGGTGCTGCCCGAGCGGGGTGCCGTACAGCTGCAGCTGGTGGTCGGCGCGCCGGACGACGACGGACGACGGCCGCTCACTGTCGCCTCGCGACCGCAGGACGCCCGAACCGAGCAGGAGTGGACCCGGCATGCCACCGGCCTGCTGGCCGTCTCCGGCGCCCAGCGGTCCTCCGTCGACCTTTCCGCATGGCCTCCGGCGGGTGCGGAACCGGTCGAGGTGGCCAACCTGTACGAGGAGCTGGCCGAGACCGGCCTGCGCTACGGGCCGGTCTTCCAGGGGCTGCGGGCGGCCTGGCGGCGTGGCGAGGAGGTCTTCGCCGAGGTCGCCCTGCCCGAGACGGCCGTGGACGGGGCGGGACGGTTCGGGCTGCACCCCGCCCTGCTCGATGCCGCGCTGCACGCGCTGGGGCTGGGCGTGCTGGACGACTCCGGTGGCGGGCGGCTGCCCTTCGCCTGGAGCGGGGTGTCGCTGCACGCCGGCGGTGCGTCGGCATTGCGCGTGCACCTCGCACCGACGGGTGGGGACGCTGTGCGGCTGGCGGTCGCGGACGCCGCGGGGGCGCCCGTGGCGACCGTGGAGTCGCTCGTTCTGCGCGCTGTCTCCAAGGACCAGGTGCAGGCCGCACGCGTCGCGTACCACGAGTCGGTCCTGCGAGTGGAGTGGGTGAACCTCCCGGCCGGCCGGGACCAGGCCGCCGCGGCGACCGAATCCGCGGCCGTGGCCGGTGTCCGTCGAGCCGTGCTCGGCAGCTGGGCCTCGTTCCCGGCGGGCGTCCCGGCGAGCCTCCTGGAAGGGACGAGCGGACTTCACGCGGACCTGACGGCGCTGTCGGCCGCCGTGGACCTGGGCGCTCCGGTGCCGGACGAGGTGTTCGTCCACATCGGTGCGACGGGTGCCCTCTCCGGTGCCGCTGTGCGTGCCGCGGTGGTGGAGGCGCTGGAGCTGGCGCAGGCGTGGCTGGCCGACACCCGGTTCGCGGGGGCGCGGCTGGTCGTGGTGACGCGTGGTGCGGTCGCGGCGGCCGAACGGGACGCGGACGTCGATCCGGCCCTGGCGGCCGTATGGGGGTTGCTGCGCTCGGCCGTGTCGGAGAATCCGGACCGTTTCGTCCTCGTCGACTGCGACGGGGAGGAGGCGTCCTGGCGTGTCCTGCCCACCGCACTGGCCGCGGACGAACCGCAGCTGGCGGTACGCGCGGGGGAACTTCTGGTGCCGCGCCTGGCCCGGGTCGCGGCAGGGGCCGCCATCGAGAGTCCCAGGGCGTACGACCCCGAGGGAACGGTGCTGCTGACGGGTGCTTCGGGGATGCTGGGCGGGTTGTTCGCCCGGCATCTGGCGACGGAGCACGGGGTCCGGCGTCTGCTGCTGGTCAGCCGACGCGGCGCCGAGGCAGCGGGTGCGGACGAACTCACGGCAGAACTCGGCGCGCTCGGTGCGCACGTCACCTGGGCGGCCTGTGACGTGGCCGACCGAGAGGCGCTCGCCGAGGTCATCGCATCCGTCCCGGCCGACCATCCGCTGGCCGCCGTCGTGCACACCGCCGGAGTGCTGGACGACGGCGTGGTCGCTTCCCAGTCGCCGAACCGTGTCGACCGTGTCTTCGGGCCCAAGGTCGACGGCGCCCTGCACCTGCACGAGCTGACGCGCGACGCGGACCTGTCGGCGTTCGTGCTGTTCTCGTCGTCCTCCGGTGTCTTCGGCGGCCCCGGACAGGCCAACTACGCGGCGGCCAACGCGTTTCTCGACGCGCTGGCCGCGCACCGGCGAGCCCAGGGGCTGCCGGCCAGTTCGCTGGCCTGGGGCCTGTGGGGCGAGTCCGGCGGCATGGCGAGCACACTGGACGAGACGGACATCCGCCGTCTGCGCCGCGCCGGTCTGCCTCCGCTGTCGGCCGCCGAGGGACGTACGCTGTTCGACCTCGCCCAGGACACCGACGAGGCGGCTCTCGTCCTGATGCGTGTCGACGTGCCTACCCTGCGCGGCCAGGCGGCGGGCGCCATGTCACCGTTGCTGCGAGGGCTGGTGCGTGCTCCGCGGCGCCGGGCGGCCGGCACCGTCGGCTCCGCGGCGGGCGGCGCCTCGCACCTGCTCGAACGGCTGACCGGCCGGACGGCACCCGAGCAGGACCGGATCATGCTGGATCTGGTACGGACCCAGGTCGCGAACGCGCTCGGGCACGCCGGACCCGCGGCGGTGGAACCCGCACGCGCGTTCAAGGAGCTCGGGTTCGACTCGCTCACCGCCGTCGAACTGCGCAACCTCCTCGGCGACGCGACCGGCCTGCGGCTGCCACCCACGCTCGTCTTCGACTATCCGACCTCGGCCGCGCTCGCGACGCACCTGCGCGGTGAGCTCCTCGGCCGGCAGGCCGAGACCGCCGTGGTGCCGGTGACAGGTGCCGCGGCCGACGACCCCATCGCGATCGTGGCGATGAGCTGCCGTTTCCCCGGCGGGGTCCGCACCCCCGAGGAGCTGTGGCAGCTGCTGGTGTCCGGCCGGGACGGCATCACGGGCTTCCCGACCGACCGGGGCTGGGACCTGGATGCCCTGTACAGCGACGACCCCGACCGTGAGGGCACCAGCTACACGCGCGAGGGTGGCTTCCTGCACGACGCCGCGTACTTCGACGCGGACTTCTTCGGGATCTCGCCGCGCGAGGCGCTGGCGATGGACCCGCAGCAGCGGCTGCTGCTGGAAACCTCCTGGGAGGCCTTCGAACGGGCCGGGATCGACCCGGCCACGCTACGTGGCAGCAGGACCGGTGTCTTCGTCGGCTCCAACGAACAGGACTACCTGACCCTGTGGCTGCGGGACGCCGACGGCCTCGAAGGACACCTGGGCACCGGCAACGCGGCCAGCGTCGCCTCCGGCCGCCTCTCCTACACGTTCGGCCTCGAGGGCCCCGCGATCACCGTCGACACCGCCTGCTCCTCCTCGCTGGTCACACTGCATCTGGCCGCGCAGGCACTGCGCAGCGGCGAGTGCTCACTGGCCCTCGCCGGAGCCGTGACGCTCATGTCCACGCCGGGTGCGTTCACCGAGTTCAGCCGGCAGCGCGGCCTGGCCGCCGACGGCCGGATCAAGGCGTTCGCGGCTGCCGCCGACGGCACCAGCTGGTCCGAGGGCGTCGCCATGCTGCTCGTGGAACGCCTGTCGGACGCCCGCCGCAACGGCCACCCCGTGCTGGCCGTACTGCGCGGCAGCGCCGTCAACCAGGACGGTGCGAGCAACGGCCTGACGGCGCCCAACGGTCCCTCGCAGCAGCGTGTCATCCGGCAGGCCCTGGCCAACGCCGGGCTGTCCGCCGCCGACGTCGACGCGGTCGAGGCCCACGGCACCGGTACCACCCTGGGCGACCCGATCGAGGCCCAGGCGCTGCTGGCCACCTACGGCCAGGACCGCCCCGCCGACCGCCCGCTGTGGCTGGGCTCGGTGAAGTCGAACATCGGCCATACCCAGGCCGTCGCGGGCGCCGCCGGTGTGATCAAGATGATCCTGGCGATGCGGCACGACCTGCTTCCGCGGACCCTGCACGTGGACGAGCCGACCCCGCACGTGGACTGGTCGTCGGGGGCGATAGAACTGCTCACCGAGTCCAGGGAATGGCCCCGGACGGGCCGGCCGCGCCGTGCGGGTGTCTCCTCGTTCGGATACAGCGGAACCAACGCACACGTTGTCCTCGAACAGGCGCCCACGGAAGAGCCGGAGCGGCCGACCGTCCCTCCGGCGCCGCCCGTGCTGCCCTACCTGCTGTCGGGCCGCTCCAGTGACGCTCTCCGTGCCCAGGCCGACCGACTGCTGTCCCACCTCGGCACGCACACCGGGCCGGAGCCGCTCGACGTCGCCTGTTCGCTCGCCACCGGACGCTCGGCGTTCGACGTACGCGCCGTCGTCGTCGCGGACGACCGCGACGGTCTCGTGTCCGGGCTGACCGCGCTGTCCGAAGGAAGCAGTACCACCGGACTCGTGCAGGGCACTCCTGCCGGTGGCAAGTCGGCGTTCTTGTTCACCGGTCAGGGCAGTCAGCGGCTGGGGATGGGCCGGGAGCTGTACGACGCCTATCCCGTGTTCGCCCGGGCGCTGGACGAGGTCTTCGCGCGGTTCGAACTGCCGCTGCGTGAGGCGCTGTTCGGGGACGATGCCGGGCTGATCGACCAGACGGCTTACACGCAGCCTGCCCTGTTCGCGGTGGAGGTGGCGCTGTTCCGGCTCCTCGAATCGTGGGGCATCCGGCCGGACTTCGTCTCCGGTCATTCGATCGGTGAGATCGCGGCGGCGCATTGTGCGGGTGTGCTGTCGCTGGAGGACGCGTGCACGCTGGTCGCGGCGCGGGGCCGGCTGATGCAGGAGTTGCCGTCCGGTGGTGCGATGGTGGCGGTGCAGGCGACCGAGGACGAGGTCACCCCGTACCTGACCGACGCCGTGAGCATCGCGGCCGTCAACGGCCCCACCTCCGTGGTCGTGGCCGGTGACGAGGACGTCGTACTGGGGATCGCGGCCCGCTTCGGGGAGCTGGGCCGCAAGACCCGTCGCCTGACGGTCAGTCACGCCTTCCATTCCCCGCACATGGACGGCATGCTGGCCGACTTCCGCAAGGTAGCGGAGGGGTTGTCGTACGAGGCCCCGCGTATCCCGGTCGTCTCGAACCTCACCGGTGCTCTCGCGACCGCCGAGGAGATCACCGGCCCCGACTTCTGGGTGCGCCACGTCCGCGAGGCCGTGCGCTTCCACGACGGCATCCGCACGCTCGAAGCCGAAGGGGTGACGACGTATGTCGAACTCGGGCCCGACGGTGTGCTGTCGGCGATGGGTCAGGAGTGCATCACCGGCGACGACCAAGCGTTCGAACCCGTGCTGCGCAAGGGGCGCTCCGAAACGGAGGCGCTGGTCAGGGCGCTGGCGCAGGTCCACGTCCGGGGTGTCGCGGTGGACTGGCGGGCATTCTTCGCCGGCACCGGTGCACGCAGCGTCGACCTGCCCACCTACGCGTTCCAGCGTCACCGCTTCTGGCCCGAGCACGCGGGCACCGCTTCCCGGCCCGCCGCGGTGGGCGACGCCTCCGTGGAAGCGCGGTTCTGGCAGGCCGTGGAGCGCCAGGACCTGGCGGCCGTCGCCGCCGAACTCGAGGTCGAGCAGGACACGTGGCTCGACGGCATGCTGCCCGCCCTGTCCTCCTGGCGGCGTCGGCGCGATGAGCGGTCGACAGTGGATGGCTGGTGCTACCGCACCGTGTGGAAGCCGCTGGCCGATGCCTCCGGCACACGGCTGTCCGGCCGATGGCTGGTGGTCGTGCCGGAGACGGGAGCCGCCGCGGACATCTGCGGCGGGCTGGCCGAACGCGGTGCGGACGTCCATGAGTTCCTGCTGACGCAGGCCGACGCGGACAACCGTGCCGCACTGGCCGAACGGCTCACCACCGAGGCGTCCGCGGTCACGGGCGTCATCTCGCTGCTGGACGGCCCCCTGGCGGTGACGTCGACCGCCGTACTGGTGCAGGCGCTGGGCGACGCCCAGGTCACGGCCCCCCTGTGGTGTGTCACCCGTGGCGCGATGTCGACCGCCGTCGGAGACCGGCCCCGGGACCCGGCACAGGCGGCGGTCTGGGGCCTTGGCCGGGTGGCCGCCCTGGAGCATCCGGAACGCTGGGGCGGGTTGATCGACCTGCCAGAGACCGTGGACGCCCAGGCGCTGTCCCGACTGGCCGGCACCTTGTCCCGTGCGGCCGGCACCCTGTCCCGGACGGCCGGTTCCGGCGCGGCCGACGAGGACCAGATCGCCATCCGCCCCTCCGGCCTGCTCGCCCGCAGGCTGGTCCGCGCCTCCGCGGCCGGTGCCCCGCCGGCACGGACGTGGAAGCCCGAGGGCACGGTGCTGGTGACGGGTGGTACGGGTGCGTTGGGTGCCGAGGTGGCGCGGTGGCTTGCGCGTCGGGGTGCTGATCATGTGCTGTTGGTCAGTCGTCGTGGTTCGGGGGCGCCGGGGGCGGTGGAGCTGGAGGCGGAGCTCGGGTCGTTGGGTGCCCGGGTGACGGTGGCGGCGTGTGATGTGGGGGACCGGGAGGCGTTGGGCCGGCTTCTGGAGTCGGTGCCGGAGGAGTTTCCGTTGTCGGCGGTCGTGCACACGGCCGGTGTGCTGGACGACGGGGTGCTGGACTCGCTGACTCCGGAGCGGTTCGAGGCGGTGCTGCGGGCGAAGGCGGTCTCCGCGGTGCATCTGCATGAACTCACCCGGCACATGGACCTGTCGGCCTTCGTGCTCTTCTCCTCCATGAGCGGCACGCTCGGCGCTCCAGGTCAGGCCAACTACGCAGCGGCCAACGCCCACCTCGACGCGCTCGCCGAGCAGCGGCGCGCCGACGGACTGCCCGCCACCTCGATCGCCTGGGGAGCCTGGGCGGCCGGCATGGCGTCCGACGAGGCGCTGGCGAAGCGCATGGCGCTCGGCGGAGTCCCGCCCATGGCCGGCGACGCGGCGATCTCCGCGCTGCAGCGGATGCTGGACCAGGACGAGACCGTGATGACCGTCGCGGACGTCGACTGGCAGCGCTACGCCACCGGGTTCACCGCCGTGCGGCCCAGCCCCCTGCTGGCCGACCTGCCCGAGGCGCGGACCGAACAGGCCGCGGCCCCCGCACCTGGCGCGGCCCCCCGGTCCTCGGCGGCCCAGCGGCTCGCCGGGCTCGCCGAGGCGGAACAGAAACAGCTCCTCCTCGACCTGGTCCTCACGCATGTCGCCCAGGTACTCGGCCACGCGGACGCCGCCGACGTCGACGCCGGGCGGGCGTTCAAGGAGCTTGGCTTCGACTCGCTGACGGCGGTCGAGCTGCGCAACCGACTGGGCGCCGCGAGCGACCTGCGGCTCCCGACGACGCTGGTGTTCGACCATCCGACTCCGTCCGCGCTGGCCGATCACCTGTGGACCGAACTGGTCGGCACCCGGGCCGTGGCCCACGGCCCGGTGCCGCGAGCGGGGCAGCCGGCGGACGACCCCATCGCGATCGTGGCGATGAGCTGTCGCTTCCCGGGCGGCGTACGGTCGCCGGAGGACTTGTGGCAGCTCCTCGTCTCAGGCGCGGACGCCGTCTCCGGTCTTCCCCTCGACCGCGGCTGGAACGTCGAACGCCTCTACGACCCGGACCCCGACGCACCCGGCACCTCGTACGCACGTGAGGGCGGATTCCTCTACGACGCGGGCGACTTCGACCCGGGGTTCTTCGGGATCAGCCCGCGCGAGGCGCTCGCCATGGACCCGCAGCAGCGGCTGCTGCTGGAGACCACCTGGGAGGCGTTCGAACGGGCCGGGATCGACCCGGCGACCGTGCGCGGCAGCCAGGCCGGCGTGTTCGTGGGCACCAACGGCCAGGACTACCTCTCGCTCCTCCTGGAGGACCCCGAGGGGCTCGAGGGACACCTGGGCACGGGCAACGCGGCGAGCGTGGTCTCCGGACGGCTCGCCTACGTCTTCGGGCTCGAAGGCCCCGCCGTGACGGTGGACACGGCCTGCTCGTCCTCCCTGGTCGCCCTGCACTGGGCGATCCAGGCGCTGCGCAGCGGTGAGTGCGAGCTGGCCCTGGCCGGCGGCGTGACCGTGATGTCGACACCGGGCACCTTCATCGACTTCAGCCGGCAGCGTGGTCTTGCTGCCGACGGCCGGGTGAAGGCGTTCGCGGCGGGTGCGGACGGCACCGGCTGGGGTGAGGGTGTGGGCATGCTGCTGGTCGAGCGGCTGTCCGATGCCCGCCGCAACGGCCACCCCGTGCTGGCGGTGGTCCGCGGCTCGGCGGTGAACCAGGATGGTGCGAGCAATGGTCTGACGGCGCCGAACGGTCCGTCGCAACAGCGGGTGATCCGGCAGGCGCTGGCGAGTGCCGGGCTGTCCGCCGCCGATGTCGACGCGGTGGAGGCGCACGGTACGGGTACGACGCTGGGCGACCCGATCGAGGCGCAGGCGCTGCTGGCCACCTACGGGCAGGAGCGTGGCGAGGACCGGCCGCTGTGGCTGGGATCGATCAAGTCGAACATCGGTCACACGCAGGCGGCCGCCGGTGTCGCGGGCGTCATCAAGATGGTGATGGCGATGCGGCACGGTGTGCTGCCGCGGACCCTGCACGTGGACGAGCCGACGCCGCACGTGGACTGGTCGGCGGGCGCGGTGGAGTTGCTGACCGAGGCCCGGGAGTGGCCGGAGACCGGCCGCCCTCGCCGGGCGGGTGTGTCGTCCTTCGGTTTCAGCGGCACCAACGCCCACACCATCCTCGAAGAGGCACCCGAAGGCGACGTGACCGACGCTCCCCGGACGCGGTCGTACCCCGCCGCCACGGTCGTGCCGCTGCTCGTGTCGGCGATGGACGCCGACGCTCTGCCGGCGCAGGCCGACAGGTTGTGGTCGCATCTGACGGCGCGCCCCGAACTGGACCTGGCGGACATCGGGTACTCACTGGCCGTGGGCCGCTCGTCCTTCGAAGAGCGCGCGGTGGTCGTGGCATCGGAGCACGACTCTGCGGTGGCCGGCCTTCAGGCCCTGGCCCTGGGCAGCCCGTCGCCCCGAGTCATCCGCGGCAGCACAGCCAGCCGGGGCAAGTCGGCGTTCCTGTTCACCGGTCAGGGCAGCCAGCGGCTGGGGATGGGCCGGGAGCTGTACGACGCCCACCCCGCCTTCACCCGGGCACTGGACGAGATCTTCGCCCACTTCGAAATCCCGCTGCGCGAGGTGATGTTCGGGGACGATGCCGGGCTGATCGACCAGACGGCGTATACCCAGCCCGCGTTGTTCGCGGTGGAGGTGGCGCTGTTCCGGCTTCTGGAGTCGTGGGGTATGAGGCCGGACTTCGTCTCCGGTCATTCGATCGGTGAGATCGCTGCGGCGCATTGTGCGGGTGTGCTGTCGCTGGAGGACGCCTGCACCCTGGTGGCGGCGCGTGGCCGGCTGATGCAGGAGCTGCCCGCCGGTGGTGCGATGGTGGCCGTCCAGGCCACCGAGGACGAGATCACCCCGTACCTGACCGACGCCGCGAGCATCGCGGCCGTCAACGGCCCCACCTCCGTGGTCGTGGCCGGTGACGAGGACGTCGTACTGGAGATCGCGGCCCGCTTCGGGGAACTGGGCCGCAAGACCCGTCGCCTGACGGTCAGTCACGCCTTCCATTCCCCGCACATGGACGGCATGCTGGCCGACTTCCGCAAGGTCGCCGAGGGGTTGTCGTACGAGGCCCCGCGCATCCCGCTCGTCTCCAACCTCACCGGCACGATCACAACCCCGGACGAGCTCACCAACCCTGACTTCTGGGTCCGTCACGTCCGCGAGGCCGTGCGCTTCCACGACGGCATCCGTGCCCTCGAAGCACACAACGTGACGACTTTCGTCGAACTCGGACCCGACGGTGTGTTGTCGGCGATGGGGCAGGAGTGCGTGACCGGCGAGGACCGGATGTTCGTGCCCGTGCTGCGCAGGGGACGCGCCGAGCCGGAGACGCTGGTGACGGGGCTCGGACAGGCCCATGTGCGCGGTGTCGCGGTGGACTGGCGGGCGTTCTTCGGCGATGGGGGAGCCCGCCGCGTCGACCTGCCCACCTATGCGTTCCAGCACCGGCGCTACTGGCCGCGGACTTCCCTGCCGTCGGCGGACGCGGGGTGGCGCTACCGGGTGGTCTGGCAGCCGCTGCGTGAGAGCGGTGCGACCCGGCTGCCCGGGGAGTGGCTGACGGTGGTGCCACGCGCCGGAGCCGCGGCAGACGTCATCGAGGGACTGGCCCGGCACGGGGCCGGCCTCCGGCAACTGACCTTCCCCGTCGAAGGCGCCGACCGGCACTCGCTGGCCGCGCTGATCCGGGACGTCGTCGGCGACGCGCCGGAGCTCGAAGGCGTGCTGTGGCTGCCGAACGCCGGCACGGGCGCCGCTCTGACCGCCTTGCTGGTCCAGGCACTGGGCGACGCCGGTGTCACGGCACCCCTGTGGTGTGTCACCCGTGGCGCGGTCGCCACGGCAGCCTCCGAGCCGGTGCACGATGCCGTGCAGGCACAGATCTGGGGTCTGGGACGGGTGGCCGCCCTGGAGCACCCGGGACGCTGGGGCGGACTGGTCGACCTGCCGCGGACGCCGGACGAGCGGGCACTGTCCCGGCTGGCCGGCGTGCTGGCCGGCAGCGGCCACGAGGACCAGGTCGCGGTACGCTCCTCGGCCCTCTTCGGACGCCGGCTGCTGCGGGCACCGCAGGGCCCCGAGCACGAGGACGCCTGGACCCCGCGCGGCACGGTGCTGGTGACGGGTGGTACGGGTGCGTTGGGTGCCGAGGTGGCGCGGTGGCTTGCGCGTCGGGGTGCTGATCATGTGCTGTTGGTCAGTCGTCGTGGTTCGGGGGCGCCGGGGGCGGTGGAGCTGGAGGCGGAGCTCGGGTCGTTGGGTGCCCGGGTGACGGTGGCGGCGTGTGATGTGGGGGACCGGGAGGCGTTGGGCCGGCTTCTGGAGTCGGTGCCGGAGGAGTTTCCGTTGTCGGCGGTCGTGCACACGGCCGGTGTGCTGGACGACGGGGTGCTGGACTCGCTGACTCCGGAGCGGTTCGAGGCGGTGCTGCGGGCGAAGGCGGTCTCCGCGGTGCATCTGGATGAACTCACCCGGTACATGGACCTGTCGGCCTTCGTGCTCTTCTCCTCGGTGAGTGGCGTATGGGGAACCGCGGGTCAGGCCAACTACGCAGCGGCCAACGCCCACCTCGACGCGCTCGCCGAGCAGCGGCGCGCCGACGGACTGCCCGCCACCTCGATCGCCTGGGGCCCCTGGGCCGAGGGCGGCATGGCCGCCGACGAGACCCTCGCGCAGCGGATGCGGGCCGGCGGCGTACCGCCCATGACCACCTCGGCCGCGATCGACGCGCTGCAGCACGCACTGGACTCGCACGACACGGTGGTGGCCGTCGCGGACGTCGACTGGCAGCGGTTCGCACCCGGCTTCACCGCCGTGCGCCGAAGCCCCCTGCTGGCGGAACTCCCCGAAGCACGCGACGCCCTGGCACCCGCCGAATCCGCCGCCGATTCCGGCACGGACAAGGTCCCCGCGTCCTCCTTCGCACAGCGCATGTCCCGTCTCCCCGAGACGGAGCAGCGGCGCCTGCTGCTGGATCTGGTACGTGAGACCGTCGCGGCCGTGCTCGGCCACGCCGGTCCCGAGACCGTCGGCGCCAACCGCGCGTTCAAGGAGCTCGGCTTCGATTCGCTGACGGCGGTCGAGCTCCGCAACCGCCTGGGGGCCGCAGGAGAGCTGCGGCTGCCCGCCACGCTGATCTACGACTACCCGACTCCGTCCGCGCTGGCCGATCACCTGTGGACGGAACTGCTCGGCACGCAGGCGGTGTCCGGCGGCCCGGTGGCGCGGTCGGCGGAGGCGACGGACGACCCGATTGCGATCGTCGGCATGAGCTGCCGCTTCCCCGGTGGCGTACGGTCGCCGGAAGACCTCTGGCAGCTCCTCGCCTCCGGGCGGGACGCGATCTCCGTCTTCCCCACCGACCGCGGCTGGGACCTCGACTCGCTGTACGGCTCCCGGTCGGACGCGTTTCCCACCACGGGCTCTCCCGCTTCCGGTACGACGAACACGTCGTACGCGCATGAGGGCGGCTTCCTCTACGACGCGGCCGAGTTCGACCCGGCGTTCTTCGGGATCAGCCCGCGCGAGGCGCTCGCCATGGACCCGCAGCAGCGGCTGCTGCTGGAGACGTCGTGGGAGGCGTTCGAACGCGCCGGAATCGATCCGTCGTCCGTACGCGGCAGCCAGGCGGGCGTGTTCATCGGGACCAACGGTCAGGACTACCTGTCCCTGGTCCTCAACTCGCCCGAGGCCACGGACGGCTTCATGAGCACCGGCAACTCGGCCAGCGTCGTCTCCGGGCGTCTCGCCTACACCTTCGGTGTCGAAGGGCCTGCCGTGACGGTGGACACGGCCTGCTCCTCGTCGCTGGTCGCCCTGCATCTGGCCGCCCAGGCGCTGCGCAGTGGTGAGTGCGAGCTGGCGCTGGCCGGCGGTGTGACCGTGATGTCGACACCCGGCGCGTTCATCGAGTTCAGCCGGCAGCGTGGTCTTGCTGCCGATGGCCGGGTGAAGGCGTTCGCGGCGGGTGCGGACGGCACCGGCTGGGGTGAGGGTGTGGGCATGCTGCTGGTGGAGCGGCTGTCCGATGCCCGCCGTAACGGTCACCCGGTGCTGGCGGTGGTCCGCGGCTCGGCGGTGAACCAGGATGGTGCGAGCAATGGTTTGACGGCGCCGAACGGTCCGTCGCAGCAGCGGGTGATCCGGCAGGCGCTGGCGAGTGCCGGGCTGTCCGCCGCCGACGTGGACGCGGTGGAGGCGCACGGTACGGGTACGACGCTGGGTGACCCGATCGAGGCGCAGGCGCTGCTGGCCACCTACGGCAAGGAGCGTGCCGAGGACCGGCCGCTGTGGCTGGGCTCGATCAAGTCGAACATCGGTCACACGCAGGCGGCTGCCGGCGTGGCCGGTGTGATCAAGATGGTGATGGCGATGCGGCACGGCGTGCTGCCGCGGACCCTGCACGTGGACGAGCCGACGCCGCACGTGGACTGGTCGGCGGGCGCGGTGGAGTTGCTGACCGAGGCCCGGGAGTGGCCGGAGACCGGCCGCCCTCGCCGGGCGGGCGTCTCGTCCTTCGGTGTGAGCGGCACCAACGCCCACACCGTGCTCGAGCAGCCACCGGCAGAAGATGCGGACCGGACGGAGACCCTTCCGTACCAGGCCGCACCGTTGAGCACCATGTGGGTTCTCTCCGCCAAGTCCGACGGGGCGCTGCGGGCTCAGGCCGAGCGCCTGTGGGCGCGGATCGCCTCAGACGGCGATGCGAGGCCGGCAGATGTCGCCTATTCGCTGGCCACCTCGCGGGCCGCGCTGGAGCGACGGGCGGCGGTGGTCGGTGGGGACCGCGACGTCCTGCTGGCCGGGCTCGCCGCACTGGCGGCGGGGGAGCCGGGGTCGCAGGTGGTCCGGGGAACGGTCGGTGAGGGCCGCACGGCGTTCCTGTTCACCGGGCAGGGCAGCCAGCGGCTGGGGATGGGCCGGGAGCTGTACGACACCTACCCCGTGTTCGCCCAGGCCCTGGACGAGATCTTCGAGCGGTTCGAACTGCCGTTGCGTGAGGCGGTGTTCGGCGATGAGTCCGGAGTTCTGGACCGGACGGCTTATACGCAGCCCGCGTTGTTCGCCGTGGAGGTGGCGCTGTTCCGGCTGCTCGAATCGTGGGGCGTCAGGCCGGACTTCGTCTCCGGTCACTCCATCGGTGAGATCGCGGCGGCGCATTGTGCGGGTGTGATGTCGCTGGAGGACGCGTGCACGCTGGTCGCGGCGCGTGGCCGTTTGATGCAGGAGTTGCCGTCCGGTGGTGCGATGGTGGCGGTGCAGGCGAGCGAGGACGAGGTCACCCCGTACCTGTCGGACGCGGTGAGCATCGCCGCGGTCAACGGTCCGGCCTCCGTGGTCGTGGCCGGTGACGAGGACGCCGTACTGGACATTGCCGCTTCCTTCGAGGCGCAGGGGCGGAAGATCAAGCGCCTGACGGTCAGCCATGCGTTCCACTCGCCGCACATGGACGGCATGCTGGACGCCTTCCGCAAGGTCGCCGAGGGCCTGACCTACGAGACCCCGCGCATCCCGCTCGTCTCCAATCTCACCGGCGCCCTCGCGACCCCGGACGAGCTCACCAACCCTGACTTCTGGGTCCGTCACGTCCGTGAGGCGGTCCGTTTCCACGACGGCATCCGCGCCCTGGAAGCCCAGAACGTCAGCACGTTCATCGAGCTGGGCCCGGACGGTGTGCTCTCGGCGATGGGCCAGGACTGCGTCACCGGCGAGGACCACGCGTTCGTACCGGTGCTCCGCGCGGGCCGTCCGGAGCCGGAAACCCTGACCACGGCCCTCGCGCACGCCCACACCCGGGGCATCGCGGTGGACTGGCAGGCGTACTACGCCGGCACCGGCGCCCGACGCGTCGACCTGCCCACCTACGCCTTCCAGCACCGGCACTACTGGGTCGACGTCTTCACCGGCTCCGACGACGTGACGTCCATCGGCATCGGCTCGGCGGACCATCCGTTGCTGGGTGCCGCCGTGGAGCTGCCCGACTCGGACGGTTGCCTGTTCACGGGGCGGCTGTCGTTGCAGACACATCCATGGCTGGCCGATCACACGGTCATGGGGCAGGTGGTGTTGCCCGCGTCGGCGTTCGTGGAGCTGGCGATCCACGCCGGCGACCAGGTCGGCTGTCCGGTGCCGGTCGAACTGGACGTGCACACGCCGCTGGTGTTGCCGGAGCACGGTGGCGTCCAACTGCGGGTGCAGTTGGGCGAGTCCGGACCTGAGGACGGCACGCGGGACCGGTCGGACCGCCGCACCTTGACGGTGTACTCGCGGCCCGAGCGGGCGACTTCCGGTGCCGGTGACGGCATCCGGCCGGACCTCCCGTGGACCCGCAACGCGAGCGCCACGCTCACCGCTGCCCCGGGTGCCGGAGACACCCTCCCCGGCGCGGCCGAGTTGGCGGTCTGGCCGCCTGCCGGTGCCGAAGCGGTGCCGGTCGACACGCTGTACGAGGCGTCGGCTGCCGCGGGGGTCGTGCACGGCGCATCCTTCCGGACGCTGCAGCAGGTGTGGGTGCGCGACGGAGTGGTCTTCGCCGAGGTGCGACTCGCTCCGGACCACGAGGAGGGCGACCGGGGGGAAGGCGGCCAGCGAGGAATCGCTGAGCGGTTCACCCTGCCTCCCGCGCTGCTCGACGCGGCGCTCCTGGCGGCTCACCGGTGTGCTCCGAGCGGTGTCAGGGCGGGTGATCTGGCCCTCGCCTGGCGGGAGGTGGTGCTGCACGCCCCGGCTCCCTCCGTGCTGCGGGTGCGGATCGGTTCCGCGGGCGACGGTTCCGTGGCGTTGACCGCGACGGATTCCGCCGGTGCCCCGGTGGTGACGGCACAGTCCGTGGTCCTGCGCCCCTTCACCGCCGAGCAGGTGGCCGCCACCGTAGCGGCGATGGGCGACCGCAGTGCCCACCACGACTCGCTGTTCCGCCTCGAGTGGCTGCGCACGCCCGTCGCATCCGTCGCCGGATCCGAGAGCGGTGGCTACGCCGTCATCGGCGCACTGGACGACGCAGGAGTGACGGCGTCGCTCATGTCGGCGGGCATCCGGGCCGAGGTCTTCGACGACGTGTCGTCGCTGGAGACGGCCGTCGACGCGGGCCGTGCTGTTCCGGACGTGATCCTGCTGCCGTGCGTATCCGGACCGCGCGCCGCTCACGGCGGGCACGGCGGGCACGGCGAGCACGGCGGGCACGGCGACGGCGGTGACGGCGCTGACGGCGGTGACGGCCACCACGGCGACAGGCCCCGCTTGGCCGCGCAGGTCGGTGCTTCCGTCACCCGGGTACTCGGCGCCCTGCAGTCCTGGCTGGCCGGTGACCGCTTCGCCGGCACCCGGCTGGTGGTCCTCACCGCCGGCGCGGTCGCCACCGGCCCGGGAGAGGACGTCGCGGACCTGGCGCACGCGGCGGTGTGGGGCCTGGTGCGGTCCGCGCAGTCGGAGAACCCCGACCGGATCGTCCTGCTCGACACCGACGGGACCGATGCCTCCTACGGTGCTCTTGCGGGGGCCGTCATGTCCGGGGAGCCGGAACTCGTCCTGCGGTCCGGTTCCGCGTACGTGCCGCGCCTTGCCCGTACGGCGCGGGTCGTCGAGCGGACGGCTCCGGCGTTCGATCCTGAGGGGACCGTCCTGATCACCGGGGCCACCGGTGGGCTGGGGCGGCTGCTCGCACGGCATCTGGCGGTGGAGCACGGTGCCCGCCGTCTGCTGCTGGTCAGCCGGAGCGGACCCGCCGCGGAGGGCATGGCCGAACTCCGGGAGGAACTCGGCCGGTGGGGGACGCAGGTCACGGTGGCGGCCTGCGACGTGGCCGACCGCGCGGCGTTCGCCGAACTCCTCGCGACGGTGCCGGCGGAGCATCCGCTGACGGCCGTCGTGCACACCGCGGCCGTACTGGACGACGGTGTCGTCGACAAGCTCACGCCCGAGCGTGTCGCCCGGGTGCTGCGGGCGAAGGTCGACGCGGCGCTCAATCTGCACGACCTGACCCAGGACCTGGATCTGTCGGCGTTCGTGCTGTTCTCGGCGGCGGCCGGCACGCTCGGCGCCGCCGGGCAGGCCAACTACGCGGCGGCCAACGTCTTCCTCGACGCGCTGGCCCGCCACCGCCGCGCCCGCGGACTGACCGCTCTGTCCCTGGTGTGGGGCATGTGGGCCGAGGAACGCGGCATGGCGGGCAGGCTGGCCGCCGCCGACCGCTCCCGTGCGGCACTCGGAGGCGTTCTGCCGCTGTCGGCGGACCAGGGACTCGCCCTGTTCGACGCCGCCTGCCAGGCGAGCACCGCGTCCGGCGAGGCCGTCCTGGTGCCGCTCGGGCTCGACTTCGGTACCTTGCGCGCCGCCGCGGTGAGCGGCGACCTCCTGCCGATGTTCCGCGGCCTGGTGCGCACGACGGTCCGCCGCCGCTCCGGCGACGGCCACACCGGCGGCGGAGACGGCGCCGAGGGACTGGCGCAGCGGCTGGCGCGGCTGTCGGCGGCCGAGCGGGAACAGACGGTGCTCGATCTGGTACGCGGGCAAGTGGCCGCCGTCCTGGGGCACACCTCGCACGACGAGGTGGGCTCCGGACGGGCGTTCCGCGAACTGGGCTTCGACTCCCTGACCGCGGTCGAACTGCGCAACCGGCTCAACACGGCGACGGGGCTGCGCCTGCAGGCCACGCTCGTCTACGACTATCCGACACCGGCCGCACTCGCGCAGCACCTGCTCGGGCAGGTCGCGCCCGAGGCGGCCGAGCCGGAGGTATCCGTGCTGGACGAGCTGAACCGGCTGGAGAACGCGTTCTCTTCGCCGGCGACCGACGGCCTGGCGGCGCTGATGGCCGACGACGCGGCACACGCCCGGGTCGCGGTACGCCTGCAGTCGCTTCTGGCGCAGTGGAACGACGCACGCCGTGGCCAGGGCGGCGGTGAGACCACGGCGGTCCTCGAAGACGCCAGCGACGACGAGCTGTTCGACTTCATCGACAAGCGGTTCGGCGCGAGCTGAAGCCATGAGCCGGCCATCGCATCGCACCCACCACCGCCACGATCTCGACGACCATCCGAATAGGTGAAGCGCCCATGGCGAACGAAGCAAAGCTCCGCGAATACCTCAAGAAAGTCACGACGGATCTCGACGAGGCGTACGGGCGGCTGCGGGACATCGAGGACCGGGCCCGGGAGCCCATCGCCATTGTGGCGATGAGTTGTCGTTTCCCGGGTGATGTGCGGTCGCCGGAGGATCTGTGGCGGTTGCTGGTCTCGGGTGGGGATGCGTTGTCGGGGTTCCCGGTGGACCGGGGTTGGGACGTGGAGGGGCTGTACGATCCGGATCCGGACGCGCAGGGGACGTCGTACACGCGTGAGGGTGGTTTCCTGCGGGAGGCGACGCGTTTCGATCCGGGGTTCTTCGGGATTTCGCCGCGTGAGGCGCTGGCGATGGATCCGCAGCAGCGGCTGCTGCTGGAGACGTCGTGGGAGGCGTTCGAGCGGGCGGGGATCGACCC
Organism: Streptomyces sp. NPDC002076; assembly: GCF_053593835.1. Taxonomy (NCBI): domain Bacteria; kingdom Bacillati; phylum Actinomycetota; class Actinomycetes; order Kitasatosporales; family Streptomycetaceae; genus Streptomyces; species Streptomyces sp. NPDC002076. Next base: position 67,271 of record NZ_JBSFDI010000031.1, on the reverse strand, counting down.
GGTGACGCTGCGCGGCAGCCAGGCCGGTGTCTTCGTCGGCGTCAACGGCTCCGACTACCTCTCCGCCCTGCTGGAAGCCGACGACGACTTCGCCGGCCACCTGGGGACCGGCAACGCCGCCAGTGTGATGTCCGGACGTATCTCCTACACGTTCGGGCTGGAGGGTCCGGCGGTGACGGTGGACACCGCGTGCTCGGCCTCGCTCGTCGCCCTCCACCTGGCGGTGCAGGCGCTGCGCAACGGCGAGTGCTCCCTCGCGCTCGTCGGCGGCGCCCATGTGATGGCCACGCCCGGCCTGTTCGTGGAGTTCAGCCGGCAGCGCGGACTGTCCGCGGACGGCCGCTGCAAGGCGTTCTCCGCCGACGCCGACGGCTTTGGCCCGGCTGAGGGCGTGGGCATGCTGCTGGTGGAGCGGCTGTCGGACGCCCGGCGCAACGGCCACCCGGTGCTGGCGGTGGTGCGCGGCAGCGCCGTCAACCAGGACGGTGCGAGCAACGGTCTGACCGCGCCCAACGGCCCCTCCCAGCAGCGCGTCATCCGGCAGGCGCTGGCCAATGCCCGGCTGTCGGCCGCGGACGTCGACGCGGTGGAGGCGCACGGCACCGGTACGAGCCTGGGCGACCCGATCGAGGCGCAGGCGCTCCTGGCCACCTACGGCCAGGGGCGGGCGGAGGACCGTCCGCTGCTGCTGGGCTCGGTGAAGTCCAACATCGGGCATACGCAGGCGGCCGCGGGTGTGGCGGGTGTGATGAAGATGGTGCTGGCGATGCGGCACGGTGTGCTCCCGCCGAGCCTGCACATCAGCGAGCCGACCCCGCACGTCGACTGGTCCACCGGAGCCGTCGAGCTGCTCACCCGGCCCACCGACTGGCCGCAGACCGGTCACGCTCGGCGGGCCGGTGTGTCCGCGTTCGGTTTCAGTGGGACGAATGCGCATGTGGTGGTGGAGCAGGCGCCGGTGGAGGAGGGGTTGGAGCCGGGGTCGGGGTCGGGGCCGGGGTCGGTGGGGGAGCCGGGTCTGGTGGCTGGTGGGTGTGTGGTGTGGGCGTTGTCGGGCAGGAGTGCGGCGGCGTTGCGGGAGCAGGCGGGGCGGTTGCTGGCGTGGGTGGACGCGCATGAGGGTGTGCGTCCGGTGGATGTGGGTGTGTCGCTGGCGGTGGGTCGTGCGGGTCTGGAGCATCGTGCGGTGGTGGTGGGTGGTGAGGCTTCGCGGTTGCGTGCGGGGCTTGCTGCCGTGCAGGCGGGTTCGGTGGCGCCGGGTGTGGTGCAGGGGGTGAGCGCGGGGGGTAAGACGGTGTTCGTCTTCCCGGGTCAGGGTTCGCAGTGGGCGGGCATGGCCGCGCAGCTTCTGGATGTGTCGCCGGTGTTCGCTGCCCGGATCGGTGAGTGCGCGGCGGCGCTGGAGTCGTTCACGGACTGGTCGTTGGTGGATGTGCTGCGGCAGGTGCCGGGTGCGCCGTCGCTGGAGCGGGTGGATGTGGTCCAGCCCGCCCTGTTCGCGGTGATGGTCTCCCTGGCGGAGTTGTGGCGGTCGGCGGGTGTGGAGCCCGCTGCCGTGCTCGGCCATTCCCAGGGGGAGATCGCCGCCGCCTGTGTTGCGGGCGTCTTGAGTCTTGGGGATGCGGCGCGGGTGGTGGCGTTGCGCAGCCAGGCGATCGGCCGGGTTTTGGCCGGGCTCGGTGGGATGGTGTCGGTGGCGCTGCCGGTGGCGGCGGTGCGGGAGAGGATCGCCGTCTGGGGTGAGGAGCGGGTGTCGGTGGCGGCGGTGAACGGGCCGTCGTCGGTGGTGGTCTCGGGTGAGCCGCGGGCGCTGGAGGAGCTGCTGGCCGCGTGTGAGGCGGATGGGGTGCGGGCCCGCAGGGTGCCGGTGGACTACGCGTCGCATTCCGCGCAGGTGGAGTTGCTGCGTGAGGAGTTGCTGCGGCTGCTGGACGGTATCGTGCCGCGGCCCGCACGGGTGCCGTTCCTGTCCACGGTGACCGGCCGGTGGGTGGAGGGTCCGGAGCTCGCGGCGGGGTATTGGTTCGACAACCTGCGTCGCACGGTGGAACTCGACGGTGCTGTAAGGGTGCTGGTGGAGCAGGGTTTCGGTGCGTTCGTGGAGTGCAGTGCGCATCCGGTGCTGGCGATGGGGGTGCAGGAGAGCGTCGAGGACGCGGGCCGACAGGCTGCTGTGGTGGGGACGCTGCGCCGGGACGAGGGGGGAGTGGAGCGTTTCCTGGCGTCGTTGGGTGAGGCGTTCGTGCAGGGTGTGTCGGTGGACTGGAAGGCGGTGTTCGCCGGGACCGGTGCCCGCCGGGTCGACCTGCCCACCTACGCCTTCCAACACCAGAACTACTGGCCCGAGCCCGCTGCCCGTGCGGCACTGCCCGCATCGCCGACGGACCGTACGGACGCCGTGTTCTGGGAGGCGGTGGAGCGGGAGGACTGGGAGACGCTGGCTGCCGAGCTGGCGGTCGACGGGGATCAGCGGCTGAGCGAGGTGCTGCCCGCACTGTCGTCCTGGCGGCGGCAGAGCCGTGAGACGTCGACCCTCGACGGGTGGCGGTACCGGGTCACCTGGAAACCACTGCCCGACAGCTCGGCGGTACCGACTCTCTCCGGAACCTGGCTGCTGCTGACGTCCCCGGACAGCCAGGGATCACTGGCGACCGGCACGGCCCAGGCCCTCACCGAACGAGGCGCTGACGTACACCACTTGGTGGTCAAGTCCGCCGACCGGGAAGCACTGGCCGCCCTGCTGCGCGAGGAGCTCGGCGAGGGGGAGCCCGTCAGCGGTGTGCTGTCGCTGCTCGCCCTGGACGCCGGGCAGCCCCTGCACAACTCCCTCGCCCTCGTGCAGGCCCTCGGCGACGCGGAGGTCACGGCACCCCTGTGGTGCGCCACCCGCGGCGCGGTCTCCGTCAGCCCCTCCGAGCGGCTGCAGAACCCGGAGCAGGCGCTGGTCTGGGGCCTGGGCCGGGTGGCATCGATGGAGCACGGTGAGCGGTGGGGCGGTCTGCTCGACCTGCCGTCCGCGGCCGGTGACGAGGGCGAGGCCGATGAACGGTCGCTGAAGCGTCTGGCGGATGTGCTCGCGGCGGCCGGTGACGAGGATCAGCTCGCGCTGCGGCCCGCGGGAGTGTTCGTACGACGGCTGGTGCGGGCCCCGCTGGACCGCACCCCGGCGGTCCGTGACTGGCGGCCCGGGGGGACGGTGCTGGTCACCGGCGGTACCGGCGCGCTGGGCGGGCATGTGGCCCGGTGGCTGGCCCGCAACGGTGCCGGGCATCTGCTGCTCACCAGCCGCAGTGGCCCCGACGCCCCCGGCGCCGGCGAACTGCGTGCGGAACTCACCGCCCTGGGCACGGAAGTGACCGTCGCGGCCTGTGACGTCGCCGACCGCACCGCCCTCGGTGAACTGCTCGCCGCGATACCGGAGGACCGGCCGCTGACGGCCGTGGTGCACACCGCGGCCGTACTCGACGACGGTGTCATCGAGGCACTCACGCCGGACCAGCTGGACCGGGTCCTGCGGGTCAAGGTCGAGGCGACCCGGCATCTGCACGAACTGACCAGGGACCTGGACCTGTCGGCGTTCGTGCTGTTCTCCTCCTTCGCCGCCACCTTCGGCGCCCCCGGCCAGGGCAACCAGGCACCGGGCAACGCCTTCCTGGAGGCAGTGGCCGAGCAGCGGCGGGCGGACGGACTGACGGCCACCACGCTTGCCTGGGGACCGTGGGGCGACGGCAGTGCGGTCGCCGGCCCGGTGGGCGACCGTATGCGCCGGCACGGCATCCTGGAGATGGCGCCCGACCTCGCGGTCACCGCCCTGGGCCACGCCCTCGATCGGGACGAGACGGCACTGACCGTCATCGACATGGAGTGGAAGCGCTTCGCGCTGGCCTTCACCGCGGACCGGTCGCGTCCCCTGCTGGACGACCTGCCGGAGGCTCGGGAAGTCATCGAGAACGCCCAACCCGACCACGCGGACGACCCCACGGGTACGGTTCCGCTCACCAAGCAGCTCGCGGGGCTGTCGGCCACCGAGCAGGAACGCCTGCTGCTGGACCTGGTGCGCGGCGCCGTCGCCGCCGTACTGGGACATGCCGGCATCGACGCGGTGGAGGCCAACCGGGCCTTCAAGGAACTCGGCTTCGACTCGCTCACCGCAGTCGAACTGCGCAACCGGCTCGGCGCCGCGACCGGGCTGAAACTGCCGCCCACCCTGATCTTCGACCACCCGACGCCGTCCGCGGTGGCCGGATACCTGCGCGGCGAGGTGGTGCCGGAGGCGGACGGCGGCACACCGGTGCTGGAAGAGCTCGACCGGCTTGAGTCGCTGCTCGCCGGCGCCAGCCCGGACAGCGTGACCAGGGCCCGTATCACCATGCGTCTGCAGTCGCTGCTGGGGAAGTGGAACGGCACCGACGCGCCGGCCGCCGAGGCCCCGTCCGCGCAGGGCGGTGGCATCAATGACGTGTCACAGCTTGAGGCGGCGAGCGACGAAGAACTCATCGCGTTCATCAACGAGGGCCTCGGCAGGGCGTGACTCGCCTTTCACCAAGTATGGCCCGTGAGCATTGACGGATTTCCTCGGTGTCCGTCAGACTTCTCGGTCGAGAACCGCGGTGAAATTGATCCCGCGGTTCTTTTCCCGACCCTCCCGCGGGCCGGTACCTCATGCCCTCCCCCCTGTTCACCTCCGGTCGCTCAGGGGTGGGTAGGGGGCGGTCAGGGGTTGTCGAGGGCATTTGGGCGACCATAGCCTGCCCACGAGAAGCGGGTTGAATCACTTCTCGGTCCGATTTATTTCTGGTTCCTTTTTCCGATGCCGTCTGCCGTAAATGGGTTGCGTTTAAATGGCGAATGAAGAGACGCTGCGGGACTACCTCAAGCTGGTGACGGCGGATCTGCATCAGACCCGTCAGCGCCTGCGTGAGGCCGAGGCGAAGAACCAGGACCCCATCGCCGTCGTGGCGATGAGCTGCCGCTACCCCGGCGGGGTCACCTCTCCCGAGGACCTGTGGCAGCTGGTGACCGAAGAAGTGGACGTCGTCACGGAGTTTCCCGCCGACCGCGGCTGGGACCTCGACACCGTCTACCACCCCGATCCCGAGCACCCGGGCACCAGCTACGTCAAGCAGGGCGGGTTCGTCCGCGACATCGCCGGGTTCGACCCCAGTCCCTTCGGCATCAGTCCGCGTGAGGCGCTGTCCATGGACCCCCAGCAGCGGCTGCTGCTGGAGACGTCGTGGGAGGCGTTCGAACGCGCCGGCATCGACCCGACGACCCTGCGCGGCAAGCAGGTCGGCGTGTTCGTCGGCACCAGCAGCCACGACTACCTGACCGCGCTGCTGAGCTCGTCCGAGGATCTCGAGGGCTACCTGGGTACCGGCAACGCCGCCAGCGTCGCCTCCGGCCGGCTGTCGTACGCCTTCGGGCTCGAGGGGCCGGCCCTCACCGTCGACACCGCCTGCTCCTCGTCGCTGGTCGCCCTGCACCTGGCCGTCCAGGCGCTGCGCAACGGCGAGTGCTCGATGGCGCTGGCCGGCGGCGCGACCCTGATGTCGGCGCCGGGCACCTTCATCGACTACAGCAAGCAGCGTGGCCTGGCCATGGACGGCCGCTGCAAGGCCTTCTCCTCCGCAGCCGACGGCTTCTGCCTCGCCGAGGGCGTGGGCATCCTGCTGGTCGAACGGCTCTCCGACGCCCGCCGCAAGGGGCATCCGGTGCTGGCCGTGGTTCGCGGCACCGCTGTCAACCAGGACGGTGCCAGCAACGGGCTTACGGCACCCAACGGTCCGTCCCAGCAGCGGGTCATCCTGCAGGCCCTGGCCAACGCACGGCTCACCCCGCAGGAGGTCGACGCCGTCGAGGCGCACGGCACCGGCACCGCACTCGGCGACCCGATCGAGGCCCAGGCCCTGATTGCCACCTACGGCCAGGACCGGCCGCAGGACCAGCCGCTCTGGCTCGGCTCACTGAAGACCAACATCGGGCACGCGCAGGCCGCCGCCGGCGTCGCCGGTGTCATCAAGTCGGTCATGGCACTGCGCAACGGCGTGCTGCCCAGGACGCTCCACCTGAACGAGCCGACGCCGCACGTCGACTGGTCCGCGGGCGAGGTGTCGCTGCTGTCCGAGGCGCGGGAGTGGCCGCGCACCGACCGCCCGCGGCGCATCGGCGTCTCGTCGTTCGGCATGAGCGGCACCAACGCCCACACCATTCTGGAAGAGGCCGAGGAGACCACCGGGACCGCGGCGCCGGCCGCCGATGGGGCGGGGCGCCTGCCGCACGTACCGGTGGTGCTGTCCGGCAAGGACGAGGCGGCGCTGCGCGCTCAGGCCGGCCGGCTCCGCGCTCACCTGGCAACCCGGCCGGAAGTGCCTCTCACCGACATCGCCTACTCCCAGGCCGTCAGCCGCCCCGCGCTCGACCGCCGGGCCGTGCTCGTCGCGAGCGACCGCGAGGAACTGCTGACCGGTCTCGCCGCGCTGGCCGCCGGAGAGATGACGAGCGCATCGGAAGCGGCCACCGAGGGCAAGGTGGCGTTCCTGTTCTCGGGTCAGGGCAGCCAGCGCGCGGGCATGGGCCGTGAGCTGTACGAGACGTATCCGGCGTTCGCCGAGGCTCTGGACGAGGTTCTCGCGCGGTTCGAACTGCCGCTGCGCGAGGCGATGTTCGGCGACGAGTCCGGAACCCTGGACCAGACGGCTTACACGCAGCCCGCCCTGTTCGCGGTGGAGGTGGCGCTGTTCCGGCTGCTCGAATCGTGGGGCATCAGGCCGGACTTCGTCTCCGGTCATTCGATCGGTGAGATCGCGGCGGCGCATTGTGCGGGTGTGCTGTCGCTGGAGGACGCGTGCACGCTGGTCGCCGCGCGTGGCCGTTTGATGCAGGAGCTGCCGTCCGGTGGTGCGATGGTGGCGGTGCAGGCGAGCGAGGACGAGGTCACCCCGTACCTGACCGACCGGGTGAGCATCGCGGCCGTCAACGGCCCGGCCTCCGTGGTGGTCGCCGGTGACGAGGACGTCGTACTGGAGATCGCCGCCCGCTTCGAGGAGCAGGGCCGCAAGACGAGGCGCCTGACGGTCAGCCATGCGTTCCACTCGCCGCACATGGACGGGATGCTGGAGGCGTTCCGCCGGGTTGCCGAGGGCCTGTCGTACGAGGCCCCGCACATCCCGCTCGTCTCCAACCTCACGGGCACGATCGTGGCCCGCGACGAGGTGTGCTCGCCGGAGTTCTGGGTGCGGCACGTGCGCGAGGCGGTCCGCTTCCTCGACGGCATGCGGTACCTGGAAGGGCAGGACGTCACCGTCTACCTGGAGCTCGGGCCGGGCGGTGTGCTGACCGCCATGGCACAGGACTGCGTGACGCGCGAGGGCGCCGCCTTCGCCCCCACCCTGCGCAAGGACCGCCCCGAGCCGCAGGCGGTGGCGACCGCCGCCGCACGGCTGCACGCCCGCGGTGTCGCGGTCGACTGGGAGGCCTTCTTCTCCGGCACCGGTGCCCGGCGCGTCGACCTGCCCACGTATGCCTTCCGGCGTCAGGTGTACTGGCCACGTGACCCGTTCTCCCAGCCGGAGGCCCTCTCCGCCGAGGCCCTCGACGCGGTGAGCGCGCGGTTCTGGGAGGTCGTGGACAGCGAGGACCTCGCGGCGCTCACGCAAACCCTCGGGGTCGACGCCGGCCAGCCGCTCAGCGACGTCCTGCCCGTGCTGTCCGCCTGGCACCGGCGCAACCGCGACCGCAACACGGTCGACAGCTGGCGCTACCGCGTGACCTGGCAGCCCTTGACACAGACCGTGCACCGGCCGCTGACCGGCACCTGGCTGCTGGTCACGCCCGCCGGGCTCGCCGACGACGCCTGGGTGAGCGCGGCCGGACGCATGCTCGCCGACAGCGGTGTGACCGTACGGCACTGCGCGCTCGACACCGCGGCCGACGACCGTTCGGCGATCGCCGAGCGGATCCGCGCCGCACTCGACGGCCCCACCGCGGACGTCAGCGGCGTGCTGTCCCTGCTCGCTTTCGACGAGCGGCCGCACGCCGCCCACGAGGCGGTGCCGGCGGGCCTGGCGGCGACCACCGCGCTCGTACAGGCCCTCGGCGACGCGGGCGTCGAGGGGCCGCTGTGGTGTGTCACCCGGACAGCGGTCAGCGTGGGCCGCTCCGACCTGCTGCGCAGCCCGGGCCAGGCACACGTGTGGGGGCTGGGCCGGTCGGCCGCCCAGGAGTACCCGGAGCGGTGGGGCGGACTGATCGACCTGCCGGAGACGCCCGACGAGCGCGCGCTCGCCCGGCTCGCCGACATCCTCGGTGGCATGGGCACCCCGGCGAACCCGGGCGGCTTCGGCGACGAGGACCAGCTCGCCGTACGCTCTCAGGGCATCTTCGTACGACGCCTCGCCCGCGCCGGGCAGACGGACCCGACCGACACGACGGCGCACCCCTGGCCCCGCACCGGAACCACCCTGATCACCGGCGGGACCGGCGCGCTCGGCGCCCGGGTCGCCCGCCGGCTGGCCCGCGACGGCGCCGCACACCTGTTGCTGGTCGGCCGCCGCGGCGCGGACGCTCCCGGTGCCGCCGAACTGCGTGCCGAACTCACCGCACTGGGTGCCGAGGTGACCGTCGCGGCCTGCGACGTCGCCGACCGCGCCGCCCTGGCACGGCTGCTGGCCACGGTTCCCGAGCGGCACCCGCTGACCGCCGTCGTACACGCCGCAGGTGTGCTCGACGACGGAGTGCTGGACGCCCAGAGCCCGCAGCGGCTCGCCACCGTCCTGCGGCCCAAGTCGGCCGCCGCGACGGTGCTGCACGAGTTGACCCGCGACCTCGACCTGTCCGCGTTCGTGCTCTTCTCCTCGTTCGCGGGCACCTTCGGCGGTGCCGGCCAGGGCAACTACGCCGCGGCCAACGCCTGCCTCGACGCGCTGGCGGAACACCGCAGGGCCCAGGGCCTGCCCGCCACCGTGCTCGCCTGGGGCGCCTGGGCCGAGGCCGGCATGGCCACCGACCAGGTGGTGTCCCAGCGGCTCCGCCAGGCCGGGCTGGCACCGATGGACCCCGAGCTGGCACTCACCGCACTGGACAAGGCGCTCGCGCTCGACGAGACGTTCTCGCTCGTCGCCGACATCGACTGGGCGCGGCTCGCACCCGGACTCACCGCCGTGCGCCCCAACCCGTTCATCACCGGCCTGCCCGAGGCACGGCGCGCCCTGGAAGGTGTCGTCGGCACCGACGGCGCCTCGGGTGACCCGTCGTCCTTCCGGCGCCGCCTCACGGACGCACCGGAAGGCGAACGGGAGCGGCTCGTCCTGGACTTCGTCCGCACCCAGGTCGCGGCCGTCCTCAACCACCCCGGGCCGGAAGCCGTCGAGCCCGGACGCGCCTTCCGCGACCTCGGCTTCGACTCGCTGACCGCCGTCGAGATCCGCAACCTGCTTGGGTCGCTCACCGGGCTGCGGCTGCCCGCGACCCTCGTGTTCGACCACCCCAACGCGCTCGCCCTGGCCGACTTCCTGCGCGGCGCCCTGCTCGGCGCGCCTGCCCCGGACACCACGGGACCGGCCCGCCGCACCTCCGCCGACGACGCCGACGACCCCATCGCCATCGTGGCGATGAGCTGCCGCTTCCCCGGCGGAGTGCGCGCCCCCGAAGACCTGTGGGAACTGCTGGCGGCCGGGCAGGACGCGATCACCGGCTTCCCGGCCGACCGCGGCTGGGACGTCGACGCCCTCCACGACCCGGAGGGCCGGGGCGAGAACACCACCTACGTACGCGACGGCGGATTCCTCGCCGGCGCCGCCGAGTTCGACCCGGCGTTCTTCGGCATCTCGCCGCGTGAGGCGCTGGCGATGGACCCGCAGCAGCGGCTGCTGCTGGAGACCTCCTGGGAGGCGTTCGAGCGGGCCGGGATCGACCCGACGACGCTGCGCCGAGAGCGCGTCGGCGTCTTCGCCGGCACCAACGGGCAGGACTACCTGTCCCTGATGCTGGCCGCCCCGGAGGGCGTCGAGGGCTTCCTCGGCACCGGCAACGCCGCCAGCGTCCTGTCCGGCCGTGTCTCCTACGTCCTCGGCCTCGAAGGCCCCGCGGTCACCGTCGACACGGCATGCTCCTCCTCGCTCGTCGCGCTGCACTGGGCGATCCAGGCGCTGCGCGCCGGGGAGTGCACCATGGCGCTGGCCGGCGGTGTCACGGTGATGTCCACTCCCGCGTCATTCGTCGACTTCAGCCGGCAGCGCGGCCTGGCCGCCGACGGACGCATCAAGGCGTTCGCCGCGGCCGCGGACGGCACCGGCTGGGGCGAGGGGGTGGGCGTGCTGCTCGTCGAGCGGCTGTCCGACGCCCGCCGCAACGGCCACCCCGTCCTCGCCCTGGTCCGCGGCAGCGCCATCAACCAGGACGGCGCCAGCAACGGCCTGACCGCGCCCAACGGCCCCTCCCAGCAGCGCGTCATCCGGCAGGCGCTGGCGAGTGCCGGGCTGTCCGCCGCCGACGTCGACGCGGTGGAGGCGCACGGTACGGGTACGACGCTCGGCGACCCGATCGAGGCGCAGGCGCTGCTCGCCACCTATGGGCAGGAGCGCCCGGAGGGACGGCCGTTGTGGCTGGGCTCCGTCAAGTCCAATCTGGGCCACACCCAGGCCGCGGCCGGCGTGGCCGGGATCATCAAGATGGTCATGGCGATGCGGCACGGCATCCTGCCGCCGACCCTGCACGTGGACGAGCCGACCCCGCACGTCGACTGGGCGAGCGGCGCGGTCGCCCTCCTCACGGACTCCCAGGAGTGGACGCCGGTCGAGGGCCGTCCCCGGCGGGCCGGTATCTCCTCGTTCGGCATCAGCGGCACCAACGCGCACACCATCCTCGAGCAGGCCCCCGAGGCCGCCGCGGACGAGAACGCGGTCCGCCCGGCACGACCGGCCGCGGCGGCCCCGCTGCTGCTCTCCGCGAAGACCGCGGACGGCCTGCGCGACCAGGCCGGACGCCTGCGCTCCCACCTGTCCCGCCACCCCTCGCTCGACCTCGCGGACGTGGCGTTCTCGCTCGCCACCGGACGCTCCCACTTCGAGCGCCGCGCCGCACTGATCACCGCTGACCGCGACAGGCTCCTGGCGGAGCTGGAGACCCTGGCTCAGGGACAGGCCACTGCCGCACTGGTCGAGGGCACCCCCGTCGCCGGGAAGCCGGCGTTCCTGTTCACCGGGCAGGGCAGCCAGCGGCCGGGGATGGGCCGGGAGCTGTACGAGGCGTACCCGGTCTTCGCGGAGGCACTGGACGGCGCCTGCGCCTACCTCGACCGAGACCTGCAACGGCCGCTCCTGGACGTCATGTTCGGCGACGGCACCGAGCTGCTCGACCGGACGGCGTACACCCAGCCCGCGTTGTTCGCGGTGGAGGTGGCGCTGTTCCGGCTCCTCGAATCGTGGGGCGTCAGGCCGGACTTCGTCTCCGGTCATTCGATCGGTGAGATCGCGGCGGCGCATTGTGCGGGTGTGCTGTCGCTGGAGGACGCGTGCACGCTGGTCGCCGCGCGGGGCCGGCTGATGCAGGAGCTGCCGTCCGGTGGTGCGATGGTGGCGGTGCAGGCGACCGAGGACGAGGTCACCCCGTACCTGTCGGACGCGGTGAGCATCGCCGCGGTCAACGGTCCGGCCTCCGTGGTCGTGGCCGGTGACGAGGACGCCGTACTGGACATTGCCGCTTCCTTCGAGGCGCAGGGGCGGAAGATCAAGCGCCTGGCGGTCAGCCATGCGTTCCACTCGCCGCACATGGACGGCATGCTGGAGGCCTTCCGGGAGGTCGCCGACGGTCTGTCGTACGAGGCCCCGCGCATCCCGCTCGTCTCCAATCTCAGCGGCGCCCTCGCGACCCCGGACGAGATCACCAACCCTGACTTCTGGGTCCGTCACGTCCGTGAGGCGGTCCGCTTCCACGACGGCATCCGCGCCCTGGAAGCCCAGAACGTCAGCACGTTCATCGAGCTGGGCCCGGACGGTGTGCTCTCGGCGATGGGCCAGGACTGCGTCACCGGCGAGGACCATGCGTTCGTACCGGTGCTCCGCGCTGGCCGTCCGGAGCCGGAAACCCTGACCACGGCCCTCGCGCACGCCCACACCCGGGGCATCGCGGTGGACTGGCAGGCGTACTACGCCGGCGCCGGCGCCCGACGCGTCGACCTGCCCACCTACGCCTTCCAGCACCGGCGCTACTGGCCCCAGTTGCCCCCCTACCTGGCGGGTGACGTCGCCGCCATCGGACTGGAGGAGACGGGACATCCCCTGCTGGGTGCCTGCGCGGAGCTGCCCGACTCGGACGGGCTGCTGCTCACCGGGCGGCTGTCGCTGCACAGCCACCCGTGGCTCGCGGACCACGCGGTCGGCGGTTCGGTCCTGCTGCCCGGCACCGCCTTCCTGGAGCTGGCGCTGCACGCGGGCGACCAGGCCGGCTGCGACTACCTGGAGGAGCTGACGCTGGAGGCGCCGCTGATCCTGCCGGAACACGGCGGGCTTCAGCTGCGGCTGGTTGTCGGCGCGGCCGACAGCGCGGGGCGCCGGCCGCTCGCCCTGCACTCACGGACCGAGGACGCGCCCGCCGAGGAGCCGTGGACCCGGCACGCCGGCGGTGTGCTGGCTTCGGGCGGCCGGCCGGCGGCCTCCTTCGACCTGGCTGTGTGGCCGCCCGCCGGTGCCACCGAGGTGGACGTCGAGGGCCGCTACGAGCAGCTCGGCGCCATCGGCTTCGCCTACGGGCCCGCCTTCCAGGGGCTGCGCAGGGTCTGGCGGCGGGACGGCGAGCTCTTCGCCGAGGTGAGTCTGGCGGGCGACGCCGAGGCGGAGGCGGGCCGGTTCGGCCTGCACCCCGCGCTGCTCGACTCCGCCCTGCACGCCATCGGACTCGACGGACTGGGCGCCTCCGACGGACGGGGCAGGCTGCCGTTCGCATGGACGGGAGTGTCGCTGCACGCCGGCGGCGCCGCCGCGGTCCGCGTCCGGCTCGTCGCGGCGGGCGCCGAGGCGGTCCGGCTGGAGATCGCCGACGTGACCGGCGCGCCCGTCGCCGCCGTCGAGGCACTCGGGCTCCGTCCGGTCTCGGACGATGCGCTCCGCCAGGCCCGCGGCACCTACCACGAGGCGCTGTTCCGGCAGGAGTGGACCCCGCTGCCCGCCGCGCCGACGACCGCGGGCGACACCGCCGGACGGTGGGCGGTGCTCGGCACGGACGGCGAGGCGGCCGGACGAGTACCGGGCGGTCTCCGCGCCGACGCGTACCCGGACCTGGCCGCGCTGACGGCCGCCGTGGACGCCGGCGCCCAGGTCCCGGACGTGGTCCTGCTGCCCTGCTCGCCGGCCGGCGACCCGACCGAGGACGGGGTGCGCCGGGCCGCGGTCGCGGCCCTCGACGCCGCCCAGGCCTGGCTCGCGGACGAGCGGTTTGCCGCGTCCCGGCTCGTCTTCGTCACACGTGGGACGGTGGCCGCCGAGCCCGGCGAGACGGTGGACGACCCGGCGCACGCCGCGCTGTGGGGTCTGATCCGCTCCGCGCAGACCGAGAACCCGGACCGGTTCGTCCTGCTCGACACGGACGACGAAGACGGCTCGTGGCAGACCCTGCCGGCGGCGCTGGAGTGCGGTGAGCCGCAACTGGCGGTCCGCCGGGGCACCGTACGGGCGCTGCGGCTGGCCCGGGCCGCCGTCGGGGCCGAGCCGCAGACGCGGCCGTACGACCCCGCGGGCACCGTGCTGATCACCGGCGCCACCGGAGCCCTGGGACGACTGATGGCCCGTCACCTGGTGGCCGAGGCGAGCGTACGGAGGCTGCTGCTGGTCGGCCGGCGCGGCGACGCGGCCGAGGGGGCGGCGGAACTCGCCGCCGAACTCGGCGCGCTCGGTGCCCAGGTCACCTGGGCCGCCTGCGACGTCGCGGACCGCGAGGCACTCGAGGCGGTGCTCGCCGCCGTGCCCGCCGAGCATCCGCTGACCGCCGTCGTGCACGCCGCCGGTGTGCTCGACGACGGCGTCATCGGGTCCCTGACCGGGCAGCGGTTGGAGGAGGTGCTGCGTCCGAAGGCGTATGCGGCGCTGCATCTGCACGAGTTGACCCGCGACCTCGACCTGTCCGCCTTCGTCCTGTTCTCGTCGTCGTCCGGCGTCTTCGGCGGCCCGGGTCAGGGCAACTACGCGGCGGCCAACGCCTTCCTCGACGCACTCGCCCGGCACCGCGCGGACCAGGGACTGCCCGCCACCTCGCTGGCCTGGGGCCTGTGGGCGGTCGCGGACGGCATGGCCGGCGGCCTGGACGAGACCGACGTCGCCCGGATGCGGCGCGCGGGCCTGCCGCCGCTGACCGTCGAGGACGGGCTGGCGCTGTTCGACACCGCCCGGACGCTCGGCGAGCCGGCCCTGGTGCCGATGCGGGTGGACCCCGCTGCCCTGCGCGCCCAGGCGGCCACCGGCACCCTGGCGCCGCTGCTGCGCGGCCTGGTCCGCACCCCCGTGCGCCGGGTGGCCGAGGCGGCCGCCGCCGGTGCCGAAGAGGCCCTGGCCGAGCGGCTTTCCGGGCGCCCAGCCGAAGAGCAGGACCGGACGCTGCTCGCCCTGGTCTGCGCCCAGGTGGCCGCCGTACTCGGCCACGCGGGCCCGGAGGCCGTCGAGTCGGGCCGGGCCTTCAAGGAGCTCGGCTTCGACTCGCTCACCGCGGTCGAGCTGCGCAACCGGCTGAACGCGGCGACCGGGCTGCGCCTGCCCGCCACGCTGATCTTCGACTACCCCGATCCGACCGTGCTCGCCCGCCATCTGCGCTCCGAGCTGACCGGCACCGCGAACTCCGCCGTCGTCCCGGCGCCCGTTGCCGCGGCGGGCCACGACGAGCCCGTCGCCATCGTTGCGATGAGCTGCCGCTATCCGGGCGGTGTGCGCACCCCCGAGGACCTGTGGGGGCTGCTCGCCGCGGGCGCTGACGGCGTCTCGGCCTTCCCAGCCGACCGCGGCTGGGACCTCGACGCCCTCTACCACCCGGACCCGGACCACCAGGGCACCTCGTACGCCCGGGAAGGCGGGTTCCTCCACGACGCCGCGGAGTTCGACCCGGCGTTCTTCGGGATCAACCCGCGCGAGGCGCTGGCCATGGACCCGCAGCAGCGGCTGCTGCTGGAGACCTCCTGGGAGGCCTTCGAGCGGGCCGGGATCGACCCGCTGTCCCTGCGCGGCAGCAGGACCGGGGTGTTCGCCGGCGTGATGTACCACGACTACGGAGCCCGGCTGCACGCCGTCCCCGACGAGGTGGAGGGCTATCTGGGCACCGGCAGCTCCAGCAGCGTGGTGTCGGGCCGTGTGGCCTACACCTTCGGCCTGGAAGGGCCGGCGGTCACCGTCGACACGGCCTGTTCCTCGTCCCTGGTGGCCCTGCACCTGGCCGCGCAGGCGCTGCGCAACGGGGAGTGTTCGCTGGCCCTGGCCGGCGGTGTCACCGTGATGTTCACACCGGGCACGTTCATCGAGTTCAGCCGGCAGCGGGGGCTCGCCGCCGACGGCCGCTGCAAGTCCTTCGCGGCCGCCGCCGACGGCACGGGCTGGGGCGAGGGCGCCGGCATGCTGCTCCTGGAGCGGCTCTCCGACGCCCGCCGCAACGGCCATCGGGTGCTGGCGCTCGTCGCCGGCAGCGCCGTCAACCAGGACGGTGCGAGCAACGGCCTGACCGCCCCCAACGGCCCCTCGCAGCAGCGGGTCATCCGCCAGGCCCTCGCCAACGCGCGCGTCTCCTCCTCGCAGGTCGACGTGGTCGAGGCCCACGGCACCGGAACGACGCTGGGCGACCCGATCGAGGCGCAGGCGGTCATCGCGACCTACGGCCAGGGACGGCCCGCGGGCCGCCCGCTGTGGCTGGGGTCGATCAAGTCGAACATCGGCCACACGCAGGCCGCCGCAGGCGTCGCGGGCATCATCAAGATGGTGCTGGCGATGCGGCACGGCATGCTGCCGCCGACCCTGAACGTGGACGAGCCGACCCCGCACGTCGACTGGGCGGCGGGCTCGGTGGAACTGCTCACCGAGGGCCGCGCCTGGCCGGCCGGGTCCGGACCGCGCCGGGCGGGCGTGTCGTCCTTCGGGATCAGCGGCACCAACGCACACGTCATCCTCGAGCAGGCTCCCGCCACCACGGAGCCGACGGGCACCGCGCCGGACACCGGGTTGCCGGTCGTCCCGCTGCTGCTGTCCGCACGGGGCACGGACGCCCTGCAGGCCCAGGCGTACCGGCTGCGCTCCCACCTGCTCGCCCACCCCGACGGCAGCCTCACCGACCTCGGCTTCTCCCTGGCCACGACCCGTGCCGCCCTCGACGACCGGGCGGCCCTGCTCGCCGCCGACCGCGACCAGGCGCTGCGCGGCCTGGAGGCGCTGGCGCGCGGCGAGGCGCAGGGTACGGCGCTGCGCGGCACGGCCACGGACGGCACGACCGCCTTCCTCTTCACCGGGCAGGGCAGCCAGCGTGCCGGCATGGGCCGCGAACTGTACGCCGCGTACCCGGCGTTCGCGCAGGCCCTGGACGCGGTCTGCGCCGAGTTCGACCGCCACCTGGACGAACCGCTCAAGGACGTGCTCTTCGCGGCGGACGGCGAACTGCTGGACCGTACCGACTACACCCAGCCCGCCCTGTTCGCCCTCGAGGTCGCGCTGTTCCGGCTGGTCGAGGCATGGGGCGTACGTCCCGACGTGCTGTGCGGTCATTCCGTCGGCGAGCTGGCCGCCGCGCACTGTGCCGGTGTGCTGTCGCTCGCGGACGCCTGCACCCTGGTGGCCGCCCGCGGCCGGCTGATGCGGGACCTTCCGGAGCGTGGCGCGATGGTGGCGATCCAGGCCACGCAGGAGGAGATCACCCTTCCCGACGGTGTCGCCGTCGCGGCAGTCAACGGACCGCAGTCCGTGGTGATCTCCGGCGACGAGGACGCGGTACTGGACATCGCGGCCGCCTTCGCGGTGCGGGGACGCAAGACGCGCCGGCTGACCGTCAGCCACGCCTTCCACTCCCCGCACATGGACGGCATGCTGGCCGACTTCAGGAAGGTCGCCGAGGGCCTCACCTGCCACGCGCCGCGCATCCCGGTCGTCTCCTGCCTCACCGGTGCCCCCCTGACCGGGACGGACGTGACGCTGCCCGACTTCTGGGTGCGGCACGTGCGCGACACCGTCCGCTTCGCCGACGGCGTACGCGCGCTCGAGGAGCAGGGTGTCACCACCTACGTGGAGCTCGGACCCGACGCGGTGCTCTCCGCGCTGGCACAGGAGAGCGTCACCGACGGCGCGTTCCTGCCCCTGCTGCGCGGCGGCCGGGCGGAAGCCGAGTCGGTGACGACGGCGCTCGCCGGGCTGCACGTGCGCGGCACGGCGGTGGACTGGACGGCGTTCTTCGCGGCCACCGGCGCGCGCGGCGTCGAGCTGCCGACCTACCCCTTCCAGCGGCAGCGCTACTGGCTCGACGTCGGTTTCTCCGCCGAGGACGTGATGGCGGCCGGCCTCGACGCGGCGGACCACCCCCTGCTGGGCGCGACGGTCGAACTGCCCGAGTCCGGCGGCCTCGTCCTCACCGGCCGACTGTCCCTGCAGACCCAGCAGTGGCTCGCCGACCACACCGTCATGGACACCGTGCTGCTGCCCGGCACCGCCTTCGTCGAACTCGCGCTGCGCGCCGCCGCACAGAGCGGCTGCGACACCGTCGAGGAACTCACCCTCGAAACACCTCTGGTCCTGCCCGACCACGGCGGACTCCACCTGCGTCTGACCGTCGGACCGGCGGACGACTCGGGCCGGCGCACCCTCGCCGTGCACTCCCGCCCCGAGGACGCGGCCGACGCACAGCCGTGGCTGCGGCACGCGGCCGGCCTGCTGGCCACCGCGCCCGCAGGCGAACCGTTCGACCTGGCCGTCTGGCCGCCCGAGGGCGCCGTCGAGGTCCGCACCGACGGCCTGTACGAGGCCGCCGCCGCGTCCGGACTCGGCTACGGCCCCGTCTTCCAGGGCCTGCGAGCCGTATGGCGGCGCGGCGACGACCTGTTCGCCGAGATCGGGCCGCCCGACGGCCCCGGAATCGACGCGACCGCCTTCGGGCTGCACCCGGCACTGCTCGACTCCGCCCTGCACGGCATCGGACTGGGCGGACGCCTCCCGGACCAGGACGGCACCGCGGGCGGCCCCCGCCTGCCGTTCGCCTGGACCGGTGTCCGGCTGCACGCCGCCGGCGCCGACTCGCTGCGGGTGCGTCTCGCCCCGGGCGCCTCCGGCGGTGTCGCGCTGCAGGTCGCCGACGCGACCGGACTCCCGGTCGCCTCCGTCGACGAGCTGATCCTGCGCCCCGTGAACGCCGGACAGCTCGCCGCGTCCCGCGGCGCCGGCCACGACTCGCTGTTCCGGGTCGAGTGGACCCCGGTACCGGTGCCGGCCGAGGGCATTCCGGCCGGCGAACGCTGGGCCGTGCTGGGCCGCCCCGAGGACGCGGACACCCTCTGCGGCGAACGACTCGTCCACTACCCCGACCTGCCCGCGCTCGCCGCCGCCGACGACGTACCCGATGTGGTGCTCGTCCCGCTGCCCGCCGGCGACGGGACCGGGAACGGGACCGGCGGTACCGCCGAGGCCGCAAGGGCCGCCACCCGCGAGGCCCTGCGGACGGTTCAGACCTGGCTGGCCGACGCCCGCCTCGGCCGGGCACACCTGGTGTTCGTCACCACCGGTGCGACCGGAACCCGGCCGACGGAGGACGTGACCGACCTCGTCCATGCACCGGTGTGGGGTCTGGTCCGCGCCGCGCAGTCGGAGAACCCCGGCCGGTTCACGCTGCTCGACACCGACGGCACCGACGCCTCACGCCGGGTGCTGGCCGCCGCCCTGGCCTCGGGCGAACCCCAACTCGCCCTGCGCTCCGGCACCGCGCACGCCTGCCGCCTGGCCCGCGCCGCGGTGACCGCGGAGACCGCCGCCGCTGAACTCGACCCGTCCGGCACCGTCCTCATCACCGGGGCCGGCACCCTCGGCCGGCTGGTCGCCCGGCACCTGGTGGCCGAACGCGGCGTACGACACCTGCTGCTGGCCAGCCGTCGCGGCGAGGCCACCGAAGGCGCCGCGGAACTCACCTCCGAACTGGCGGCGTCGGGCGCCCGCGTCACGTGGGCCGCGTGCGACGCCGCGGACCGGGAGGCGCTGGCCGGGCTGCTCGCGGCGATACCGGGCGAACACCCGCTGACCGCGGTGGTCCACACTGCCGGTGTCCTCGACGACGGGGTCCTCGACTCCCTCACCGAGGACCGCATCGACCGGGTACTGCGTCCCAAGACCGACGCGGCATGGAACCTGCACGAACTCACCCGCGACCTGGACCTGACCGCGTTCGTCCTCTTCTCCTCCGTCGCCGGCCTGTTCGGCGCCGCCGGGCAGGGCAACTACGCGGCGGCGAACACCTTCCTCGACGCGCTCGCCCAGCACCGCGTGGCCCAGGGCCTGCCGGCCACCTCGCTCGCCTGGGGCGTGTGGGCCACCGACGACGGCATGGCGGGCGCCCTGACGGAGGCCGATCTGACCAGGATGGCTCGCGCCGGCGTCGCGCCACTGGCCGTGGCCGAGGGCCTCGCCCTGTTCGACGCGGCCGGCACGCGTCCGGACCCGCTGCTCGTGCCGATGCGCACCGACGCCGCCGGACTGCGCGCCCAGGCCGCCGCAGGCACCCTGTCTCCGCTGCTGCGCGGACTCGTCCGCACCCCGGCGGCGCGCGCCGCCGCCGGCCCGGGCACGGTCGGCGCACCCACGGCGGCCTCCCTGGAGCAGCGCCTGGCCGGACTGACGGGCACCGAACGCGAACGCCTGCTGCTCGACGTGGTGCGCGCCCAGGTCGCCGCCGTGCTCGGCCACGCCGGGCCGGACGCGGTCGACCCGGGCCGCGGCTTCCTCGACCTGGGCTTCGACTCGCTCACCGCCGTCGACCTGCGCAACCGACTCGGCGCGGCCGCCGGCATCCGCCTGCCCGTCACGCTGATCTTCGACTATCCGACCCCCACGGCGCTCGCCGGTCACCTCAGCGCAGAGCTGGGCGACGGCGCCGCCCCGGCCGCCCACGGCGTGCACGCCGAACTCGACAGGCTCGAGGCGATCCTCTCCGCGGTCGGCCCCGACGACGTCGAACGACCCGGCATCGACGCCCGCCTGCGAGAGCTCCTGTCCAAGTGGAACGACACGCACAGTGCAACCGACGGCACCCGAAGCGGCGACATCGACTCCGCCACCGCGGACGAGATCTTCGACCTGCTCGACGACGAGCTCGGCCTTTCCTGACCCACGCGCACCGAGCCCGCGCTTTCCGGCTCGCACACATCCCACCACTCTCACCACGGGGACGGCGTACATGGTGAACGAGGAGAAGTACCTCGATTACCTCAAGCGGGCGACGACCGATCTGCGCGAGGCCCGACGACGGCTTCGCGAGGTGGAGGAGCGGGACGCCGAGCCGATCGCCATCGTGGCGATGAGCTGCCGATACCCCGGAGGGGTGCACACCCCCGAGGACCTGTGGGAGCTCGTCGCCCACGGCGGCGACGCGGTCTCCGCCTACCCCGCCGACCGCGGCTGGGACACCGACGTCCTCTTCGACCCGGACCCGGACACCGACGGCCGGCCCAGGGAGTACGTCCGCGAGGGCGGCTTCCTGCACGACGCGGCCGAGTTCGACCCGGCGTTCTTCGGCATCTCGCCGCGTGAGGCGCTGGCGATGGACCCGCAGCAGCGGCTGCTGCTGGAGACCTCCTGGGAGGCGTTCGAACGGGCCGGGATCGACCCGACGACACTGCGCGGCAGCCGCACCGGCGTGTTCGCCGGCGTGATGTACCACGACTACGGAGCCCGCCTGTTCGCCGTGCCGGAGGAGGTCGAGGGCTTCCTGGGCAACGGCAGCTCCGGCAGCATCGCGTCGGGCCGGGTGGCCTACACCTTCGGCCTCGAGGGCCCCGCCGTCACCATCGACACGGCCTGTTCCTCCTCGCTCGTCGCCGTCCATCTGGCCGCGCAGGCGCTGCGCTCCGGCGAGTGCACGCTCGCGCTGGCCGGCGGTGTCACCGTCATGTCGACGCCCGGCACCTTCACCGAGTTCAGCCGTCAGCGCGGCCTCGCCCTCGACGGCCGCTGCAAGTCCTTCGCGGACGCCGCCGACGGCACCGGCTGGGGCGAGGGCGCCGGCATGCTGCTCCTGGAGCGCCTGTCCGACGCCGAGCGCAACGGCCACCGGGTGCTCGCCCTCGTCCGGGGCAGCGCGGTCAACCAGGACGGCGCGAGCAGCGGCCTTACCGCGCCCAACGGCCCCTCGCAGCAGCGCGTCATCCGCCAGGCCCTGGCCGCCGCCCGGCTGTCGCCCACCCACATCGACGCCGTGGAGGCGCACGGCACCGGTACGACGCTCGGCGACCCGATCGAGGCGCAGGCGCTGCTCGCCACCTACGGGCAGGGCCGGGAGGACGGCCGCCCGCTGTGGCTGGGTTCCGTCAAGTCCAACATCGGCCACACCCAGGCCGCCGCGGGCGTCGCCGGGATCATCAAGATGGTCATGGCGATGCGGCACGGAGTGCTGCCCCGGACCCTCCACGTCGACGAGCCGACCCGCAACGTCGACTGGTCGGCGGGCGCGGTCTCCCTGCTCACCGAACGGCGCACCTGGCCGGAGACCGGCCGTCCGCGCAGGGCCGCGGTCTCCTCGTTCGGCATCAGCGGCACCAACGCCCACACGGTGCTCGAACAGGCTCCCGAGGACCGGCCCGACGACAGCGCCGTACAGGACCGGCCGGACGGCGGTTCCGTACCGCACCTGTGGCCGCTGTCGGCCAGGACGCCCGAGGCACTGCGGGCCCAGGCCGAACGGCTCCGCGCGCACCTGACCGCCCACCACGGCACGACCGCCGCCGACATCGGCCGCACCCTCGCGACCGGCCGCGCGGCCTTCGACCATCGCGCGGTCGTCGTCGGCCGAGACCTCGACACACTTCTCGCCGGACTCGACGCACTGGTGGCCGGCCAACCCCTCCCGAACGTGGCCCACGGCCGGGCCAGGGCAGGGAAGACGGCGTTCCTGTTCACCGGGCAGGGCAGTCAGCGGCTGGGGATGGGCCGGGAGTTGTACGACGCACATCCCGTGTTCGCCCGGGTGCTGGACGAGGTCTTCGCCCGGTTCGAACTGCCGTTGCGTGCAGCGGTGTTCGGCGATGAGTCCGGAGTTCTGGACCGGACGGCGTACACGCAGCCCGCCCTGTTCGCGGTGGAGGTGGCGCTGTTCCGGCTCCTCGAATCGTGGGGTGTCGAGCCGGACTTCGTCTCCGGTCACTCGATCGGTGAGATCGCGGCGGCGCATTGTGCGGGTGTGCTGTCGCTGGAGGACGCGTGCACGCTGGTGGCCGCGCGGGGCCGGCTGATGCAGGAGTTGCCGTCCGGTGGTGCGATGGTGGCGGTGCAGGCGACCGAGGACGAGGTCACCCCGTACTTGACGGACGCCGTGAGCATCGCGGCGGTCAACGGTCCAGCCTCCGTGGTGGTCGCCGGTGACGAGGACGCCGTACTGGAGATCGCCGCCCGCTTCGAGGCGCAGGGGCGCAAGACCCGTCGCCTGACGGTCAGTCACGCGTTCCACTCGCCGCACATGGACGGGATGCTGGAGGCGTTCCGCCGGGTAGCCGAGGGCTTGTCGTACGAGGCCCCGCGCATCCCGGTCGTCTCCAACCTCACCGGCGCCCTCGCGACCCCGGACGAGCTCACCAGCCCCGACTTCTGGGTCCGTCACGTCCG
Source organism: Streptomyces sp. NPDC002076 (assembly GCF_053593835.1). Taxonomy (NCBI): domain Bacteria; kingdom Bacillati; phylum Actinomycetota; class Actinomycetes; order Kitasatosporales; family Streptomycetaceae; genus Streptomyces; species Streptomyces sp. NPDC002076. Next base: position 44,469 of record NZ_JBSFDI010000031.1, on the reverse strand, counting down.
TGAGGCGGTCCGTTTCCACGACGGCATCCGCACGCTCGAAGCCCAGAACGTCACCACCTTCATCGAGCTCGGCCCGGACGGTGTGCTCTCGGCGATGGCGCAGGACTGCGTCAGCGGTGACGGCCACGCCTTCGTCCCCGTGCTGCGCCAGGGACGGGCGGAGGCCGAGAGTGCGGCCGCCGCTCTGGCCCAGGCCCACGTACGAGGTGTGCCGATCGCGTGGAGCGAGGTGTACGCCGGGGCCGGGAGGCACCAGGTCGAGCTGCCGACCTACGCCTTCCAGCGCGAGAGGTACTGGCTGGACAGCGGCTACCCGCTCGGGGACGTGACCTCGGCCGGGCTCGGCGCGGCCGACCACCCGCTGCTGGGGGCGGCCGTCGCCCTCGCCGACACCGACGGCTTCCTCTACACCGGCCGGCTGGCGCTCGACACCCACCCGTGGCTCGCCGACCACACGGTCATGGGCTCGGTGCTGCTGCCCGGCTCTGCCTTCGTGGAACTGGCGTTCCGCGCCGGTGACCAGGTCGGCTGCGACCACCTGGAGGAGATCACCCTCGAGGCGCCGCTGGTCCTGCCCGCGACGGCCGGGGTCCAGATCCAGCTGTGGGTCGGCCCGCCGGACGGGTCGGGCCGGCGCTCGCTGTCCGTGTACTCGCGGTCCGAGGAGGCGCCCGCCGACGCGCCGTGGACCCGGCATGCCGCGGGTGTGCTGACCACGGGGACCGTGCCGGCCGGGACCGCCGACCTGACGGTCTGGCCCCCCGAAGGCGCGGTCGCGCTGCCCCTCGACGGTCTGTACGACGGGCTGAGCGACGCGGGCCTCGTGTACGGACCCGACTTCCAGGGCGTGCGGGCCGCCTGGCGGCGCGGCGAGGAGATCTTCGCCGAGGTCGAACTGGGCGACGGCCAGCGGCCGCAGGCCGGCTCCTACGGGCTGCACCCGGCCCTGCTGGACTCGGCGCTGCACGCCCTCGGGCTCGGTGGAGTGGTGGCCGACGACGGCCCGGGCCGGCTGCCGTTCTCCTGGAGCGGAGTGTCGCTGCAGGCCGTCGGCGCGTCGGCCGCACGCGTGCGGCTGGCGGGCACCGGGCGGCCGGACGCGGTGTCCGTGACCGTCGCCGACGCCGTCGGCCGGCCCGTCGCCCGCGTCGACGAGCTGACGCTGCGCACGGTGTCGCCGGATCAGGTCCGCACCGGTCACCACGAGTCGCTCTTCCGGATCGAGTGGGCGGCCGTCCCGGTGCCCCCGGTGATCCCCGCCGGCCGGTGGGCCGTACTGGGTGACGGAGAGGCCGGACCGGTCGCCGACGCGGATCGGTACGCGGACCTGGACGGCCTGCGAGCCGCCCTCGACGCGGGTTCGGCCACCGTGCCCGACACGGTCCTGGCCACGTTCACGTCCCCGGACGCGGACACCGGCGCCGAGGCGGTGACCGAGGCGACCGGGCGCGCCCTGGGCCTGCTGCGGTCCTGGCTGGCCGACGAACGGTTCGCCGACGCCCGGCTGGTCTTCGTCACCCGTGGCGCGGTGGCCGCGGGCAGCGGCGAGACGGCCGGCGACCTGACGCACGCCGCCCTGTGGGGGCTGGTGCGTTCGGCGCAGTCGGAGCACCCGGAGCGCTTCGTCCTCGTCGACCTGGACGGTTCCTCCACCGCGCTTCCGGCCGCCCTGGCCTGCGGCGAGCCGGAGATCGCCGTGCGCGGGGGAGGGCTGCGGGCACCGCGGCTGGCCCGCGCGGCCGTCACCGACCCGAGCACGCGGCCCTACGACCCCCACGGCACGGTCCTCGTCACCGGCGCCACCGGCACACTGGGCGGCCTCGTCGCCCGCCACCTGGTGGCCGAGCACGGGGTACGCCACCTGCTGCTCGTCAGCCGCCGCGGCGGCGCCGGCGCGACCGGGCTGACCGCCGCACTGGAACAGGCGGGCGCCCAGGTCACCTGGGCCGCCTGCGACGTCGCCGACCGCGCCGCGCTTGCGGCCGTACTGGCCGGCGTTCCCCAGGCACATCCGCTGACCGCCGTCCTGCACACCGCCGGGGTGCTGGACGACGGTGTCGTCGGCTCGCTGACCACCGAGCGGCTTGGGCGCGTGTTGCGCCCCAAGGTGCACGCGGCACTCCATCTGCACGAGCTGACACAGGAGATGGACCTGTCGTCGTTCGTGCTGTTCTCCTCGGCCGCGGGCGTCTTCGGCAGCCCCGGCCAGGCCAACTACGCCGCCGCCAACACCTTCCTGGACGCCCTCGCCCACCACCGGCGCGCCCTGGGCCTGCCCGCGGTGTCGCTCGCCTGGGGGCTGTGGGACGCCGACGGCGGCATGGCGGGCGGCCTGGACGCCTCGGACGTCGAGCGGATGAACCGCGGCGGGGTGCGCGGCCTGCCCGCGGCCGAGGGCCTGCGGCTCCTGGACGCGGCCGCCTCGTCCTGCGAAGCCCTGCTGGTTCCCGCCCGGCTCGACCTGACCGCGCTGCGCGCCGACGCTGCCGCCGGCACTGTGCCGCCGTTGCTGCGCGGCCTGGTCCGGGTCCCCGCCCGCCGGACCGCCGAGCCCCACGGCACCGGCACCGGTGCCTCCTCGCTCGCGCAGGACCTGGCCGGCCTCGGCGAGGCCGAGCAGGAACGCCTTCTGCTGGACCTGGTGCGCACGCATGTCTCGGCGACCCTCGGCCACCACGGCCCGCGCGCGGTCGATCCCGACGCGGCCTTCAAGGAACTCGGCTTCGACTCGCTGACCGCGGTGGAACTGCGCAACCGCCTGAGCGGGGCCACCGGACTGCGGCTCGCCGCCACCCTGGTCTTCGACCACCCCACCTCCGCCGTCCTCGCCCGGCACCTGCACGCCGAGATCATCGGCACGCGCACGGCCGAGACGGCCGCCGCGGTGGTCGCCGACGACCACGAGCCCATCGCGATCGTCGCGATGAGCTGCCGTTACCCGGGCGGGGTCCGTACCCCCGAGGACCTGTGGCAGGCGGTCGCCGCCGGCCTCGACGGGATCACCCCCTTCCCGGCCGACCGGGGCTGGGACGTCGACGGTCTCTACCACCCCGACCCCGACCACCCCGGCACCAGTTACACCCGCGAGGGCGGCTTCCTGCACGACGCGGGCGACTTCGACCCCGCGCTCTTCGGCATCAGCCCGCGCGAGGCTCTCGCCACCGACCCGCAGCAGCGACTGCTGCTGGAGACCGCCTGGGAGGCGTTCGAACGCGCGGGCATCGACCCGGCGTCCCTGCGCGGCAGCCGGACCGGCGTCTTCGCCGGCGTGATGTACCACGACTACGCCTCGCTGCTGGAGCAGGCTCCCGGCGTCGCCGAAGGCTCGCTCGGCTCGGGCGCCACCGGCAGCATCGCCTCCGGCCGGGTGTCCTACACCTTCGGCCTGGAGGGCCCCGCGGTCACCATCGACACGGCCTGCTCGTCGTCGCTGGTCGCCCTGCACCTGGCCGTCCAGGCGCTGCGCACCGGCGAGTGCACGCTCGCCCTGGCCGGCGGCGTCACCGTCATGGCGACGCCCGGCACCTTCGTCGGCTTCAGCCGCCAGCGCGGCCTCGCCGCGGACGGCCGCTGCAAGGCCTTCGCTGCGGGCGCGGACGGCACCGGCTGGTCCGAGGGCGTGGGCCTGCTACTGGTGGAGCGACTGTCGGACGCCCGGAAGAACGGCCATCCCGTGCTGGCGGTGGTCCGCGGTACGGCGGTGAATCAGGACGGTGCGAGCAACGGCCTGACCGCGCCGAACGGTCCGTCGCAGCAGCGGGTGATCCGGCAGGCGCTGGCCAATGCCCGGCTGTCGGCCGCGGACGTCGACGCGGTGGAGGCGCACGGCACCGGTACGAGCCTTGGCGACCCGATCGAGGCGCAGGCGCTCCTGGCCACCTACGGGCAGGAGCATGCCGAGGACCGGCCGCTGTGGCTGGGCTCCGTCAAGTCCAACTTCGGTCACACGCAGGCCGCCGCGGGTGTCGCCGGGATCATCAAGATGGTCATGGCGATGCGGCACGGCGTCCTGCCGCGGACCCTGCACGTCGACGAACCCTCGCCGCACGTGGACTGGCGGGCGGGCGCGGTGGAACTGCTGACCGAGGCCCGCCCGTGGCCCGAGACCGGCCGGCCCCGCCGCGCCGCGGTCTCGTCCTTCGGCATCAGCGGTACCAACGCCCACACCATCATCGAGCAGGCCCCGGCGGCCGTCGCGCGCGCACACCCCCAGCCGGAGCCCGTCCGGGCACCGGACCTGATCTGGCCGCTGTCGGCCGGGACCGAGGACGCCCTGCGCGCCCAGGCCGACCGGCTGCGCGGCCACCTGGCCGCCCATCCCGGGCTGCGGCCGGCCGACGTCGGATACACGCTGGCCGCCGGGCGCGCCGCACTGGCACACCGTGCCGCCGTCGTCGGCCACGACCGGGACACCCTGCTCGCGGGCCTGACCGCGCTGGCCGACGGCACACCGGCGGCGGGCCTGCTGCGCGGCCGCGCAGCCTCGGGCGGCCGTACCGCGTTCCTGTTCACCGGCCAGGGAAGCCAGCGCCCCGGTATGGGCCGCGAGCTGCATGCCGCCCACCCCGCCTTCGCGGCAGCCCTGGACGCGGTCTGCGCGGAGCTGGACCGGCACCTGGAACACCCGCTGAAGGACGTCCTGTTCGGCACCGAACGCGAACCCCTGGACCAGACGGCGTACAGCCAGGCCGGACTCTTCGCGCTGGAGGTGGCACTGTTCCGCCGGCTCCAGGAGTGGGGGCTCACCCCCGACTTCCTCGCCGGGCACTCCATCGGCGAACTGGCGGCCGCCCACTGTGCGGGGGTGCTGTCGCTGGAGGACGCCTGCGCGCTGGTCGCCGCCCGTGGCCGGCTGATGCAGGAACTGCCGTCCGGCGGCGCGATGGTGGCGGTGCAGGCCACCGAGGACGAGATCACCCCGTACCTGACCGACGCCGCGAGCATCGCCGCGGTCAACGGCCCCGCGTCCGTGGTCGTCTCCGGCGACGAGGGCGCCGTGCTCGGCATCGCCGCGGCCTTCGAGGAGCGGGACCGCAAGACCAAGCGGCTGACGGTCAGTCACGCCTTCCACTCCCCGCACATGGACGGCATGCTGGACGCCTTCCGCGAGGTCGCCGAAGGCCTGACGTTCCATGCCCCGCGCATCCCCATCGTGTCCACCCTCAACGGCGCCCTCGTCACCGCGGAGGAGATCCGCACCCCGGGCCACTGGGTGCGGCATGTACGCGAGACGGTCCGCTTCTGCGCCGCCGTCCGGGCCCTCGAGGACCAGGGCGTCACCACCTTCGTCGAACTCGGGCCCGACGGTGTACTGTCCGCGCTGGCGCAGGAGTGCGTCACCGGCGAGGGCACCGCCTGCGCCCCCACCCTGCGCGGCGACCGGCCGGAGACCGGCACCCTGACGGCCGCACTCGCCTTCGCCCAGACGCACGGCGCACAGCCGGACTGGGAGGCGGTGTTCGCGGGCACCGGAGCCGACCGCGTCGATCTGCCCACCTACGCCTTCCAGCACCGCAGGTACTGGCCGTCGCCGGCCGGCCGTGCCGGCGGCGACCCGGCCGCGCTCGGACTGGCGGCGGCCGGGCACCCGCTGCTCGGCGCGGCGGTGGAACTCGCCGACGACGACGGGACGGTGTTCACCGGCCGGCTGTCGCCGCGCACCCACCCGTGGCTCGCCGACCACGTCGTGTCGGGCTCGGTGCTGCTGCCGGGCACGGCGTTCGTCGAACTCGTCACCCACGCCGGCGGCCAGGTAGGCTGCGACCGGCTGGAGGAACTCGTCCTCGAAGCACCGCTGATCCTGCCGGAGCACGGCGCGGTGCACGTGCAGCTCGTGCTGGGCGCCCCGGACGACACCGGCCGGCGCCGGGTCACCGTTCACTCGCGCCCGGAGAGCGCGGCCGCCGAGGAGCCGTGGACCCGGCACGCCGACGGCACCCTGGCCACCGGCGCCGACGCGGCCTCCTTCGACCTGGCGGCGTGGCCGCCGCCGCACGCCACCCCCGTCGCGCTGGAGGGACGGTACGCGGACCTGGCCGCCGCCGGTCTGCACTACGGCCCGGCGTTCCAGGGGCTGCGGGCCGCGTGGGTGCGGGGCGAAGACGTCTTCGCCGAGGTCGAACTGCCGCAGGACGAACGGCCACAGGCGGGCGACTACGGCGTCCACCCGGCGCTGCTGGACGCGGTGCTGCACGCCGTCGGACTGGGCGGCTCCCTCACCGCCGACGACGCGGACGGCACGGCACGGCTGCCGTTCTCCTGGAGCGGTGTGACCCTGCACGCGGGGGGTGCCTCCACGCTTCGGGTGCGGCTGACGAAGGCCGGCCCGGACGGCGTCGCCCTGGACGTGGCCGACGGCACCGGACGGCCGGTCGCGTCCGTCGGCTCCCTGGTGCTCCGGACGCTCCCGGCCGAGGGCATCCGCGCCGGTCACCGCCGGTCGCTGTTCCGCCTGGACTGGACACCCGTCGCCGTGCCGGCGGCCTCGTCCACCGGGGACCGGGCCGTCGTCGGTACCGACGACGACCTGCGGAGCCTCGGCATCCACGCCTCCGTACACGCCGATCTCGCGTCCCTGGTGGCCGACATCGCCTCCGGCGCACCCGCGCCGGAGACCGTGATCCTCCCCCTGACCCCTCCCGCCCCCGCCGGTACCGACCGCGCCGAGGCCGTGCGCGGCGCCGCCGTCGCGGCCCTCGCCGCCGTCCACCTCTGGCTGGCCGACGAGCGGTTCGCCGCGTCCCGCCTCGCCTTCGTCACCCGGGGCGCGGTGGCCACAGGGCCCGGCGAGGACGTCACCGACCTGACGCACGCCGCCGTATGGGGCCTGGTGCGATCGGCCCAGTCGGAGCACCCCGGCCGTTTCCTGCTGATCGACTCCGATGGCCTCGCCCACCCCGCACTGCCCGCCGCCCTCACCACGGACGAACCACAACTGGCCCTGCGCAAGGGCCGATTGCTGGCACCCCGGCTGGCCCGCGCCACCGCGACGGCCGACGCCTCCCGCCTCGACCCGGACGGCACCGTCCTGCTCACCGGGGCCACCGGCACCCTGGGCCGCCTGGTGGCCCGGCACCTGGTGGCCGAGCACGGCGTACGGCACCTGCTGCTGACCAGCCGCCGCGGCACCGACGCCGAGGGGGCGACAGACCTCCTGGCCGACCTGCACGACTCGGGCGCAGCCACCGTCCGGCTCGTCGCCTGCGACGCCGCCGACCGGGACGCGCTGGCCGCCCTGCTGCACACCGTCCCCGCGGCGCATCCGCTCACCGCGGTGATCCACTGCGCGGGGGTGCTCGACGACGGGACCATAGGATCGCTGACCCCGGAACGCGTCGAACGGCTCCTGCGCCCCAAGGCCGACGCCGCCCTCAACCTGCACGAACTCACCTGCGACCACGACCTGTCGGCGTTCGTGCTGTTCTCCTCGGCCGCCGGCCTGTTCGGCAGCCCGGGCCAGGCGAACTACGCCGCCGCCAACACGTTCCTCGACGCCCTCGCCCACCACCGCCGCGCCCAGGGTCTCCCGGCCGTCTCCCTCGCCTGGGGGCTGTGGGCCGAACCCGGCGCGATGACCGGCGAGTTGGACCGGGCCGACCTGGACCGGATGAGCCGCGGCGGCGTCACCGCCCTCACCACCGAGGAGGGACTCGACCTCCTCGACGCCGCACTCGCACCGGGCGAGCAGCCGCTGCTCGTTCCGATACGGCTGGACACCGCCGCACTTGGCGCACACGCGGACGACGTACCGCCGCTGCTGCGCGGCCTGGTCCCGGCCCGCCCGCGTCGCAGCACGGAGAGCACCGGACAGCCCGGCGCAGGCTCGCTCGCCCAGCGGCTCGCCGGACTGCCCGACGAGGAACGGCACAGCGTGCTGCTGGACCTCGTCCGAGCCCAGGTCGCCGCCGTGCTGGCCTACGACGCCGCACACCTGATCGAGACGGACCGCTCCTTCCGCGAGCTGGGCTTCGACTCGCTGACAGCGGTCGAACTGCGCAACCGGATCGGCAGCGCCACCGGTCTGCGGCTGCCCGCCACCCTGGTGTTCGACCACCCGACGCCCGTGGTCCTCGCCGAGTTCCTGTACGGAGAGCTGCTCGGCACCGACCCCCGCGCGACGGCCACGCCGGACACCGCGACGACCGCCTCCGGCGACGGCGACCCCATCGCCATCGTCGGACTCGCCTGCCGGTACCCGGGCGGAGTACGCACCCCCGAGGACCTGTGGCGCCTGGTGGCGGAGGGCCATGACGCCATCGCGGAGTTCCCGGACGACCGCGGCTGGGACCTCGACGCGCTCTACCACACCGATCCCGACCGCACCGGCACCAGCTACACCCTCCGCGGTGGCTTCGTCGACGACGCCGCGCACTTCGACGCCGCGTTCTTCGGGATCAGCCCGCGCGAGGCCGTGGCGATGGACCCGCAGCAGCGGCTGCTCCTGGAAACCTCCTGGGAGGCCTTCGAGCGGGCCGGGATCGACCCGGCCTCGCTGCGCGGCAGCCGGACCGGTGTGTTCGCCGGTGTGATGTACCACGACTACGCGTCCCGGCTGTCGGCCCTGCCCGAGGGAGTCGAGGGCTTCCTGGGCACGGGCAACGCCGCTAGCGTGGTCTCCGGACGGCTCGCCTACACCTTCGGCCTGGAGGGCCCGGCCGTCACGGTCGACACGGCCTGCTCCTCGTCGCTGGTCGCCCTGCACCTGGCGGTCCAGGCGCTGCGCAACGGTGAATGCTCGCTCGCACTGGCGGGCGGTGTCACGGTGATGGCGACACCGGCGCCCTTCGTGGAGTTCAGCCGGCAGCGCGGGCTCGCCGCGGACGGCCGCTGCAAGGCGTTCGGCGCGGACGCGGACGGCACCGGCTGGTCCGAAGGCGCGGGTGTGTTGCTGGTGGAGCGGCTGTCGGATGCCCGCCGTAACGGTCACCCGGTGCTGGCGGTGGTCCGCGGCTCGGCGGTGAATCAGGATGGTGCGAGCAATGGTCTGACGGCGCCGAACGGTCCGTCGCAGCAGCGGGTGATCCGGCAGGCGCTGGCGTCGGCGGGTCTGGCGGCGTCGGACGTGGACGCGGTGGAGGCGCACGGTACGGGTACGACGCTGGGTGACCCGATCGAGGCGCAGGCGCTGCTGGCCACCTACGGGCAGGAGCGTGGCGAGGACCGGCCGTTGTGGCTGGGATCGATCAAGTCGAACATCGGTCACACGCAGGCCGCGGCCGGCGTGGCGGGCGTCATCAAGATGGTGATGGCGATGCGGCACGGTGTGCTGCCGCGGACCCTGCACGTGGACGAGCCGACGCCGCACGTGGACTGGGCGGCGGGCGAGGTGTCGCTGCTGACCGAGGCCCGGGACTGGCCGGAGACCGGCCGCCCGCGCCGGGCCGCCATCTCCTCGTTCGGCTTCAGCGGCACCAACGCCCACACGATCATCGAGCAGCCGCCCGCGGCCACGGACAAGCCCGCTCCCGAGGCGGCACCGCCGGTGGTGCCGTGGGTGCTCTCCGGCCGGACCGAGGACGCGCTCGGGGCCCAGGCGGAACGACTGCGCGCCCACCTGCTCGACGCCGGCGAGGAGTATGCCCCCGTGGACGTCGGCTACTCGCTCGCGGCCCACAGGGCCGCGTTCGACCGGCGTGCGGTGGTCGTGGCGGGTGGCCGTGACGGTCTGCTGGCGGGGCTTGGGGCTCTGGCCGAGGGACGCGGTGCGGCGGCCGGCCTGGTGACCGGGTCCGTGGTGGCGGGCAAGACGGCGTTCCTGTTCACCGGGCAGGGCAGCCAGCGGCTCGGCATGGGCCGGGAGCTGTACGACGCCTACCCCGTGTTCGCCGATGCGCTGGACGAGGTCTTCGCGCGGTTCGAACTGCCGCTGCGGGAAGCGGTGTTCGGCGATGACGCTCAGCTGATCGACCAGACGGCGTATACGCAGCCCGCCCTGTTCGCGGTGGAGGTGGCGCTGTTCCGGCTGCTGGAATCGTGGCGTATCAGGCCGGACTTCGTCTCCGGTCATTCGATCGGTGAGATCGCGGCGGCGCATTGTGCGGGTGTGCTCTCGCTGGAGGACGCCTGCACCCTGGTCGCTGCGCGCGGCCGGCTGATGCAGGAGCTGCCCGCCGGTGGCGCGATGGTGGCCGTCCAGGCGACCGAGGACGAGGTCACGCCGTACCTGACCGACACCGTGAGCATCGCCGCCGTCAACGGCCCCACCTCCGTGGTCGTGGCCGGTGACGAGGACGCCGTACTGGACATCGCCGCTTCCTTCGAGGCGCAGGGCCGGAAGACCAAGCGCCTGACGGTCAGTCACGCCTTCCACTCGCCGCACATGGACGGCATGCTGGAGGCGTTCCGCCGGGTTGCCGAGGGCCTGTCGTACGAGGCTCCGCGCATCCCGGTCGTCTCGAACCTCACCGGCGCTCTCGCGACCGCGGAGGAGATCACCAGCTCCGGCTTCTGGGTCCGCCATGTCCGTGAGGCGGTCCGTTTCCACGACGGAGTCCGGGAGCTGGAGGCCCAGAACGTCACCACGTTCATCGAGCTCGGCCCCGACGGTGTCCTGTCGGCGATGGCGCAGGACTGCGTGACCGGCGAGGACCACGCGTTCGTACCGGTGCTCCGCGCGGGCCGTCCGGAGCCGGAAACCCTGACCACGGCCCTCGCGCACGCCCACACCCGGGGCATCGCGGTCGACTGGCAGGCCTACTACGCCGGCACCGGCGCCCGACGCGTCGACCTGCCCACGTATGCCTTCCAGCACCGGCGTTTCTGGTTGGAGGCGCCGGCGGGCTGGGTGGGTGATGTGGTGTCGGCCGGGTTGGAGGCGGCCGGGCATCCGTTGCTCGGTGCCGCGGCGGAACTGCCGGACCGCGAAGGGTTCGTGTTCACCGGGCGGCTGTCCCTCGACACGCCCCCCTGGCTCGCGGAGCACACGGTGTCGGGTGCCGTGCTGCTGCCGGGCGCCGCGATGGTCGAGCTGGCAGTGTGCGCCGGGGATCAGGTGGGCTGCGACCTGGTCGAACAGCTCGTCCTCGAAGCTCCCATGGTGCTGCCCGAACGGGGCGCGCTCCAGCTGCGGTTGACCGTAGGGGAGCCGGACCAGTCCGAACACCGCTCCCTTGGGCTGTATTCGCGCCCTCAGGACGCGTCCGCCGACGAGCCGTGGACCCGGCACGCCGCTGGTGTCCTGGCCGGTGCCCCGCTGGAGCCTGCCATCGCGCAGGCGGTACCCGAGTGGCCGCCACCCGGTGCCGAGACCGTCGACGTCGACGGGCTGTACGACGATCTCGCCGCCCTGGGACTCGGCTACGGCCCGGCCTTCCAGGGTCTGCGCGCCGCCTGGCGGGCCGACGGCGAAGTGTTCGCCGAGGTGGCGCTCGCCGGGGAACAGCGGGACGAGGCCGGTGCCTACGGGCTCCACCCGGCGCTGTTCGACGCGGCCCTGCACGCCATCGGGCTGGGCGACTTCTTCCCGGCGGACGAGGACACGGCCGAACCTCGCACGGCCCGGCTGCCGTTCGCCTGGGAAGGCGTACGGCTGCACGCCGAGGGCGCGACGGCGGTGCGCGTGAGGGTGTCGCCGGCCGGTACGGACGCCGTCTCCCTGACGTTGGCCGACGAGACCGGGGCACCGGTCGCCTCGGTGGACTCGCTCGTGCTGCGCCCGCTCGTCGCCGACCACGCCGGTCGGGGTCACCATGACGCCCTGTGGCGCCTCGACTGGACGCCGCTGCCCGCAGCCGGTGAGGCGTACGCGCCCGCCGCGGACGGCCTGCCGAGGTGGGCCGTCGCGGGCGGCGACGACCTGAAGCTGGGTGCCGCCCTGAAGCGAGCCGGCGGACAGGTCGCCGCGTACGACGACCTGCGGGCGCTCGCCGACGCCGTCGCCGACGGGGATCCGGCACCGGAGATCGTGTTCTCCTCCTGCGTACCCGACCTGGCCCGCACCGCCGGTGTCGCCGCCGCGGCCCGCGAGGCGACCAGCGCGGTGCTCGGGCTGGTCCATGAGTGGCTCGCCGACGACCGCTTCTCCTTGGGCCCGTTGGCGGGCACGCGGCTCGCCCTGGTGACGCGCGGCGCGGTCGCCGCCGGCCCGGACGAGGACGTCGACGACCTGGTCCACTCGGCCCTGTGGGGACTGGTGAGGTCGGCGCAGGCGGAACATCCGGGCCGGTTCCTGCTGCTCGACCTCGACGGCGAGGACGGCCCGCTCCAGGCGCTGGCCGGCGTCCTGACCGGAGCGTCCGACGAGGCACAGCTCGCCGTGCGCGCCGGTTCGGTCCACGTGCCGCGGCTCGCCAGGGTCCCGTCCACCGAGGTCCGGCCGCGACCGGACCTCGACCCCGAGGGGACGGTACTGATCACCGGCGCCACCGGAACGCTCGGCCGCCTGCTGGCCCGGCACCTCGTCACCGCGCACGGAGTGCGGCACCTGCTGCTGGTCAGCCGGCGCGGCGCGGCGGCCGACGGCGCCCGTGAACTGGCCGCCGAGCTGGGCGAGACGGGAGCCACGGTGACCTGGGCGGCCTGTGACACGGCGGACCGCGAGGCCCTGGCCGCCGTCCTGGACGCGATCCCGGAGGAGCATCCGCTCACCGCCGTCGTGCACTCCGCCGGCGTGCTGGACGACGGTGTCGTCGAAGCGCTCACCTCCGAGCGCGTCGAGCGCGTCATGCGGCCCAAGGTGGACGCGGCCTGGAACCTGCACGAGCTGACCCGCGGTCACGACCTGTCGGCGTTCGTGCTGTTCTCCTCCGCAGCGGGTGTCTTCGGCAACCCCGGGCAGGCCAACTACGCTGCGGCGAACACCTTCCTCGACGCGCTCGCCCTGCACCGCCGTGCCCAGGGTCTTCCGGCGGTGTCCGTCGCCTGGGGGCTGTGGGGCGAGGGTGACGGCATGGCGGCCACGCTGGACGAGGTCGGCCGGCAGCGGATCAGCAGGGGCAGCATGTCCGCCCTTGGCACCGACGAAGGCCTGGCGCTGTTCGACCTGGCCGGTGCGCTGGAGGAGGGGCTGCTGGTGGCCGCCCGCCTCGACCTCGGCCGTCCGCCGGCCGCGGCCGGCGGGGGCGCCGGGACAGTGCCGCCGCTGATGCGCGGACTGGTCCGTGCCCCCCGGCGCCGTACGGCCGCGGGCACGAGCGACTCCGACACGCGGACCTTCGCCGAACGCCTCGCCGGACTGTCCGCGGCCGAACGGGACCGGATCCTGCTCGATCTGGTACGCACCCAGGTGGCCGCCGTGCTCGGACACCAGCAGGCGGCCGCGGTCGAGCCGGACGCGGCCTTCAAGGAACTCGGCTTCGACTCGCTGACCGCGGTGGAACTGCGCAACCGCCTGAGCGGGGCCACCGGACTGCGGCTCGCCGCCACCCTGGTCTTCGACTACCCCACGCCCGGCGCCCTGGCCGGTCACCTCCGCACGCGGCTCCCGCAGCCGGATGGTGCCCCGTCCGTGTTCGGCGACCTCGACCGTCTCGAAGCCGCACTGGCCGGACTGAGCTCCGGCGAGACGGCACCGGACAGCGTCACCCGTTCGCGGATCACCATGCGCCTGCAGGCCCTGATGGCCAGGTGGGACGACGCCCAGGGGCCGGCGGACGACGCCGCCGACCCAGACAACGATCTTGAAACAGCCACAGATGACGAGCTTTTCGACCTGCTCGACGACGAGCTCGGCTCGTCCTGAGAAAGGACCCGACGCGATGGCGAACGAGGACAAGCTCCGCGACTACCTCAAGCGGGCCACTGCCGACCTGCGTCAGGCCCGCCGGCGGCTGCGCGAGGTCGAGGAGCGCAACCAGGAACCCATCGCCGTCGTGGCGATGAGCTGCCGCTATCCGGGAGGTGTACGCACCCCGGAGGACCTGTGGCAGCTGGTCCTGAACGGCACCGATGCCATCGGGCCGTTCCCCACCGACCGGGGCTGGGACGTCGACTCCCTCTACGACGCCGACCCCGACAAGGCGGGCTCCAGCTACGTCGGCGAAGGCGGATTCCTCTACGACGCCGGCCACTTCGACCCCGCCCTCTTCGGGATCTCGCCGCGTGAGGCGCTGGCGATGGATCCGCAGCAGCGGCTGCTGCTGGAGACGTCGTGGGAGGCGTTCGAGCGGGCCGGTGTCGACCCCACATCGCTGCGTGGCAGCCGTACGGCCGTGTTCGCCGGAGTCATGTACCACGACTACACGGCCCGCCTGGACGAGATCCCCGAAGGCGTCGAGGGCTTCCTCGGCACCGGAAGCTCCGGCAGCATCGCCTCCGGCCGCGTCGCCTACACCTTCGGGCTCGAAGGTCCGGCGGTGACGGTGGACACCGCGTGCTCGTCGTCGCTGGTCACCCTGCACATGGCGGTGCAGGCGCTGCGCGCCGGCGAGTGCGATCTGGCGCTGGCCGGCGGTGTCACGGTCATGGCGAGCCCGGCCACCTTCACCGAGTTCAGCCGTCAGCGCGGCCTCGCCGCCGACGGTCGCTGCAAGCCGTTCGCGGCCGCCGCCGACGGCACCGGCTGGGGCGAGGGCGTGGGCATGCTGCTGGTGGAGCGGCTGTCGGACGCCCGGCGCAACGGCCACCCGGTGCTGGCGGTGGTGCGCGGCAGCGCCGTCAACCAGGACGGTGCGAGCAACGGCCTGACGGCGCCGAACGGTCCCTCGCAGCAGCGCGTCATCCACCAGGCACTCACCAACGCCCGGCTGTCGGCCGACCAGGTCGACGCGGTGGAGGCGCACGGCACGGGTACGACGCTGGGCGACCCGATCGAGGCCCAGGCGCTGCTGGCCACCTACGGCCAGGACCGGCCCGCGGACCGGCCGCTCCTGCTCGGCTCCATCAAGTCGAACATCGGCCACACGCAGGCCGCCGCGGGTGTCGCCGGAATCATCAAGATGATCCAGGCGATGCACCACGGTGTCCTCCCCAGGACCCTCCACATCGACGAGCCGACACCCCATGTCGACTGGTCGGCCGGCGCGGTCTCACTGTTGTCCGACACCGTTCCCTGGCCGGAGACCGGCGAACCCCGCCGAGCCGCCGTCTCCTCCTTCGGTTTCAGTGGGACGAATGCGCATGTGGTGGTGGAGCAGGCGCCGGTGGAGGAGGGGTTGGAGCCGGGGTCGGGGTCGGGGTCGGGGTCGGGGCCGGGGTCGGTGGGGGAGCCGGGTCTGGTGGCTGGTGGGTGTGTGGTGTGGGCGTTGTCGGGCAGGAGTGCGGCGGCGTTGCGGGAGCAGGCGGGGCGGTTGCTGGCGTGGGTGGACGCGCATGAGGGTGTGCGTCCGGTGGATGTGGGTGTGTCGCTGGCGGTGGGCCGTGCGGGTCTGGAGCATCGTGCGGTGGTGGTGGGTGGTGAGGCTTCGCGGTTGCGTGCGGGGCTTGCTGCCGTGCAGGCGGGTTCGGTGGCGCCGGGTGTGGTGCAGGGGGTGAGCGCGGGGGGTAAGACGGTGTTCGTCTTCCCGGGTCAGGGTTCGCAGTGGGCGGGCATGGCCTCCGCGTTGTTGGACGCTTCACCCGTGTTCGCTGCCCGGATCGATGAGTGCGCGGCGGCGCTGGACCCCCTCACGGACTGGTCGTTGGTGGATGTGCTGCGGCAGGTGCCGGGTGCGCCGTCGTTGGAGCGGGTGGATGTGGTCCAGCCCGCCCTGTTCGCGGTGATGGTCTCCCTGGCGGAGTTGTGGCGGTCGGCGGGTGTGGAGCCCGCCGCCGTGCTCGGCCATTCCCAGGGGGAGATCGCCGCCGCCTGTGTCGCGGGCATCTTGAGTCTTGAGGACGCCGCACGGGTGGTGGCGTTGCGCAGCCAGGCGATCGGCCGGGTTTTGGCCGGGCGTGGCGGGATGGTGTCGGTGGCGCTGCCGGTGGCGGCGGTGCGGGAGAGGATCGCCGTCTGGGGTGAGGAGCGGGTGTCGGTGGCGGCGGTGAACGGGCCGTCGTCGGTGGTGGTCTCGGGCGAGCCGCGGGCGCTGGAGGAGCTGCTGGCCGCGTGTGAGGCGGATGGGGTGCGGGCCCGCAGGGTGCCGGTGGACTACGCCTCCCACTCCGCGCAGGTGGAGTTGTTGCGTGAGGAGTTGCTGCGGCTGCTGGACGGTATCGTGCCGCGGCCCGCGCGGGTGCCGTTCCTGTCCACGGTGACCGGCCGGTGGGTGGAGGGTCCGGAGCTCGGGGCGGGGTATTGGTTCGACAACCTGCGTCGCACGGTGGAACTCGACGGTGCTGTAAGGGTGCTGGTGGAGCAGGGTTTCGGTGCGTTCGTGGAGTGCAGTGCGCATCCGGTGCTGGCGATGGGGGTGCAGGAGAGCGTCGAGGACGCGGGCCGGCAGGCTGCTGTGGTGGGGACGCTGCGCCGGGACGAGGGGGGCGTGGAGCGTTTCCTGGCGTCGTTGGGTGAGGCGTTCGTGCAGGGTGTGTCGGTGGACTGGAAGGCGGTGTTCGCCGGGACCGGTGCCCGCCGGGTCGACCTGCCCACCTACGCCTTCCAACACCAGAACTACTGGCTTGAATCAGGAGCCGCCCCGGCCGCACAGGACACCATCCCCAGCGACTCCGTCGAAACCCGCTTCTGGGAGGCGGTGGAGCGGGAGGACTGGGAGACGCTGGCTGCCGAGCTGGCGGTCGACGGGGATCAGCGGCTGAGCGAGGTGCTGCCCGCGCTGTCGTCCTGGCGGCGGCAGAGCCGTGAGACGTCGACCCTCGACGGGTGGCGGTACCGGGTCACCTGGAAGCCGCTGCCGGACAACTCGACGGCCCCACGCCTCTCCGGAACCTGGCTGGTCGTCGCGCCGGACGCGGACGGTGCATGGCCGGCGGGCGTCACTCGTACCCTCACCGCGCGCGGCGCCACGGTGCGGGTGCTGACGCCGGTCACGACCGACCGGGAAACGCTGGCCGCCCTGCTGCGCGAGGAGCTCGGCGAGGGGGAGCCCGTCAGCGGTGTGCTGTCGCTGCTCGCCCTGGACGCCGGGCAGCCCCTGCACAACTCCCTCGCCCTCGTGCAGGCCCTCGGCGACGCGGAGGTCACGGCACCCCTGTGGTGCGCCACCCGCGGCGCGGTCTCCGTCAACAAGGGCGACACACTCGACGATCCGGAGCAGGCGCTGGTCTGGGGCCTGGGCCGGGTGGCATCGATGGAGCACGGTGAGCGGTGGGGCGGTCTGCTCGACCTGCCGTCCGCGGCCGGTGGCGAGGGCGAGGCCGATGAACGGTCGCTGAAGCGTCTGGCGGATGTGCTCGCGGCGGCCGGTGACGAGGATCAGCTCGCGCTGCGGCCTGCGGGAGTGTTCGTACGACGGCTGGTGCGGGCCCCGCTGGACCGCACCCCGGCGGTCCGTGACTGGCGGCCCGGGGGGACGGTGCTGGTCACCGGTGGTACCGGCGCGCTGGGCGGGCATGTGGCCCGGTGGCTGGCCCGCAACGGTGCCGGGCATCTGCTGCTCACCAGCCGCAGTGGCCCCGACGCCCCCGGCGCCGGCGAACTGCGTGCGGAACTCACCGCCCTGGGCACGGAAGTGACCGTCGCGGCCTGCGACGTCGCCGACCGCACCGCCCTCGGTGAACTGCTCGCCGCGATACCGGAGGACCGGCCGCTGACGGCCGTGGTGCACACCGCGGCCGTACTCGACGACGGTGTCATCGAGGCACTCACGCCGGACCAGCTGGACCGGGTCCTGCGGGTCAAGGTCGAGGCGACCCGGCATCTGCACGAACTGACCAGGGACCTGGACCTGTCGGCGTTCGTGCTGTTCTCCTCCTTCGCCGCCACCTTCGGCGCCCCCGGCCAGGGCAACTACGCGCCCGGCAACGCCTTCCTCGACGCCTTCGCCCAGTACCGGCGCGACGCCGGGCTCACGGCGACGTCCGTGGCCTGGGGACCGTGGGGCGACGGCGGCATGGCCGAAGGCGCGGTGGGCGACCGTATGCGCCGCCACGGCGTGCTCGAGATGGCGCCCGAACTCGCGGTCACCGCCCTGGGCCAGGCCCTGGACCGGGACGAGACGGCACTGACCGTCGCCGACATGGAGTGGAAGCGCTTCGTCCTCGCCTTCACTTCCGGCCGGCCGCGCCCCCTGCTCGGCGACCTGCCCGAGGCACGCGCCGTGATGGACGGCATGCGTGCGGACACCGAGGCCGACGCGGCCGGCGGCAGCGCGCTGCTCCAGCAGCTCGCGGGCCGGCCGGAAGCCGAACAGGAGCGCGCGATCCTGGAGTTGGTGCGCACGGCCGTGGCATCCGTCCTCGGCTACGCGGGTCCGGAGGCGGTCGAGTCGGGCCGGGCCTTCAAGGAGCTCGGCTTCGACTCGCTCACCGCCGTCGAACTGCGCAACCGCCTCGGGGCCGCCACCGCGCTGAAGCTCCCGCCGACCCTCATCTTCGACTACCCCACCCCCACCGTTCTGGCCGGGCATCTGCGCCGCGAGCTGTCCGGTACGACCGGCGCGATCGCGGCCCCGCTGCCGGCCGTGGCCGGCGTCGCAGACGACGAGCCCGTCGCCATTGTGGCGATGAGTTGTCGTTTCCCGGGTGATGTGCGGTCGCCGGAGGATCTGTGGCGGTTGCTGGTCTCGGGTGGGGATGCGTTGTCGGGGTTCCCGGTGGACCGGGGTTGGGACGTGGAGGGGTTGTACGATCCGGATCCGGACGCGCAGGGGACGTCGTACACGCGTGAGGGTGGTTTCCTGCGGGAGGCGACGCGTTTCGATCCGGGGTTCTTCGGGATTTCGCCGCGTGAGGCGCTGGCGATGGATCCGCAGCAGCGGCTGCTGCTGGAGACGTCGTGGGAGGCGTTCGAGCGGGCGGGGATCGACCCGGTGACGCTGCGCGGCAGCCAGGCCGGTGTCTTCGTCGGAACCAACGGCTCCGACTACTCCATGGTCATGCAGGCCTCCGACACCGGATACGAGGGCCATCTGGCCACGGGCACGGCGGGCAGCGTCGTCTCCGGCCGTGTCGCCTACACGTTCGGGCTGGAGGGTCCGGCGGTGACGGTGGACACCGCGTGCTCGGCCTCGCTCGTCGCCCTCCACCTGGCGGTGCAGGCGCTGCGCAACGGCGAGTGCTCCCTCGCGCTCGCCGGCGGCGTCACGGTGATGTCGACACCCGGCACCTTCATCGAGTTCAGCCGGCAGCGCGGACTGTCCGCGGACGGCCGCTGCAAGGCGTTCTCCGCCGACGCCGACGGCTTCAGCCCGGCCGAGGGCGTCGGCCTGCTGGTGGTGGAGCGGCTGTCGGACGCCCGTAAGAACGGCCATCCCGTGCTGGCGGTGGTCCGCGGATCGGCGATCAACCAGGACGGTGCGAGCAACGGCCTGACCGCGCCCAACGGCCCCTCCCAGCAGCGCGTCATCCGGCAGGCGCTGGCCAACGCCCGGCTGTCGGCCGCGGACGTCGACGCGGTGGAGGCGCACGGCACCGGTACGAGCCTGGGCGACCCGATCGAGGCCCAGGCGCTGCTCGCCACCTACGGGCAGGACCGTGCCGAGGACCGTCCGCTGCTGCTGGGCTCGGTGAAGTCCAACATCGGACACGCCCAGGCGGCCGCGGGTGTGGCGGGTGTGATGAAGATGGTGCTGGCGATGCGGCACGGTGTGCTCCCGCCGAGCCTGCACATCAGCGAGCCGACCCCGCACGTCGACTGGTCCACCGGAGCCGTCGAGCTGCTCACCCGGAGCACCGAGTGGCCGCAGACCGGCCGGCCGCGCCGAGCCGCCGTCTCCTCCTTCGGCTTCAGCGGCACCAACGCCCACGCCGTTCTCGAAGAAGCTCCGCAGGACCAGGCGGAGCACTCCGACGACCCGCACGGCGACACCACCCTGCCCCTCACGGACGGCACGGTGCTGCCGTGGGTGCTGTCGGGCAGGACCGAGACGGCGCTGCGCGACCAGGCGCAGCGGCTCCTGGACCATCTGGAGGAGCACACCGACCTGGAGCCCGCCGACATCGGTTCCTCCCTGGCGCTCACCCGTTCCGTGCTCGACCACAGGGCCGTGGTGGTCGGCCGCGACCGAGCCGGCTTCGTCAGCGGACTGCAGGCACTGACCCAGGAGAGAGCACTGCCCGGGCTCGTGCAGGGGTCGGGCACGGGGAGCAAGGGGGTGTTCGTGTTCCCCGGACAGGGGTCGCAATGGGTAGGCATGGCCTCCGCGTTGTTGGACGCTTCACCCGTGTTCGCTGCCCGGATCGATGAGTGCGCGGCGGCGCTGGACCCCCTCACGGACTGGTCGTTGGTGGATGTGCTGCGGCAGGTGCCGGGTGCGCCGTCGTTGGAGCGGGTGGATGTGGTCCAGCCCGCCCTGTTCGCGGTGATGGTCTCCCTGGCGGAGTTGTGGCGGTCGGCGGGTGTGGAGCCCGCCGCCGTGCTCGGCCATTCCCAGGGGGAGATCGCCGCCGCCTGTGTCGCGGGCATCTTGAGTCTTGAGGACGCCGCACGGGTGGTGGCGTTGCGCAGCCAGGCGATCGGCCGGGTTTTGGCCGGGCGTGGCGGGATGGTGTCGGTGGCGCTGCCGGTGGCGGCGGTGCGGGAGAGGATCGCCGTCTGGGGTGAGGAGCGGGTGTCGGTGGCGGCGGTGAACGGGCCGTCGTCGGTGGTGGTCTCGGGTGAGCCGCGGGCGCTGGAGGAGCTGCTGGCCGCGTGTGAGGCGGAAGGGATCCGGGCCCGCAGGGTGCCGGTGGACTACGCCTCCCACTCCGCGCAGGTGGAGTTGCTGCGTGAGGAGTTGCTGCAGCTGCTGGACGGTATCGTGCCGCGGCCCGCACGGGTGCCGTTCCTGTCCACGGTGACCGGCCGGTGGGTGGAGGGTCCGGAGCTCGCGGCGGGGTATTGGTTCGACAACCTGCGTCGCACGGTGGAACTCGACGGTGCTGTAAGGGTGCTGGTGGAGCAGGGTTTCGGTGCGTTCGTGGAGTGCAGTGCGCATCCGGTGCTGGCGATGGGGGTGCAGGAGAGCGTCGAGGACGCGGGCCGACAGGCTGCCGTGGTGGGGACGCTGCGCCGTGATGACGGGGGCGTGGAGCGTTTCCTGGCGTCGTTGGGTGAGGCGTTCGTGCAGGGTGTGTCGGTGGACTGGAAGGCGGTGTTCGCCGGGACCGGTGCCCGCCGGGTCGACCTGCCCACCTACGCCTTCCAACACCAGAACTACTGGCCCGAGGCCTCCCCTCTGGAGACGGTTCCCGTGGCCTCGGCCGACCCGGCCGACGCTGCCTTCTGGGAAGCGGTCGAACGCGAAGACCTGCAGGCGCTGGCCGACACGCTGGAACTCGCGGACACGGAGCCCCTCGGCCCCGTACTGCCCGCGCTCTCGTCCTGGCGGCGGCAGAGCCGCGACCGGTCGACGGTCGACAACTGGCGCTACCGGGTCACCTGGACACGGCTTGCCGACGAGCGTCCGGCACGACTGACCGGCACCTGGCTGCTGGTGGTGCCCGGGACAGCGGCCGACGGCCAGTGGGCCGCGGCGGCGGGCCGCGCGCTCGCCGAACGCGGAGCGACGGTACGCACCTTGGTCCTGACCGAGGCCCACCCCGAACGCAAGGTGCTCGCCGACCGGCTCGGCGAAGAGACCGTCGACGGCGTCTCGGGCGTCCTCTCCCTGCTGGCCTCCGCTCCCCACCCGCAGGCTCTGCACGGCTCCCTCGCCCTGCTGCAGGCGCTGGGCGACACCGGCGTCGACGCCCCGCTGTGGTGCGCCACGCACGGCGCGGTCGGCGTGGGCGGCAGCGACACCGTGACGGACCCCGAACAGGCCCTGCTGTGGGGATTCGGCCGCACCGCGGCCCTGGAACACCCCGAACGCTGGGGCGGTCTGGTCGACCTGCCCGAGACCCCCGACGAGCGGTCGCTGACGCGGCTCACCGCCGTGCTGGCCGGCGACGGCGGGGAGGATCAGCTCGCGGTCCGCACCACCGGGGTGTTCGCCCGCCGCCTGGCCCGCGCCCCCTTGGCCGACTCCGCACCCGCCCGGAACTGGCGGCCCGGGGGTACGGTGCTGGTCACCGGTGGTACCGGCGCGCTGGGCGCGCACGTGGCCCGGTGGCTGGCCCGCAACGGTGCCGGGCATCTGCTGCTCACCAGCCGCAGTGGCCCCGACGCCCCCGGCGCCGGCGAACTGCGCGAGGAACTCACCGCTCTGGGCGCGGAAGTGACCGTCGCGGCCTGCGACGTCGCCGACCGCACCGCCCTCACCGGACTCCTCGCCGCCGTCCCCGCCGACCGGCCGCTCACCGCCGTCGTCCACGCCGCCGGCGTCCTCGACGACGGTGTCCTCGAGGCCCTCACGCCGGACCGCTTCGCCACCGTCCTCGGACCGAAGGCGGACGCTGCACGCAACCTGCACGAGCTCACCCGCGATCTCGAGCTCTCCGCGTTCGTGCTGTTCTCCGGTGTGGCCGGCACCCTCGGCGACGCCGGACAGGCCAACTACGCAGCGGCCAACGCCTACTTGGACGCCCTCGCCGAGCACCGCAGCGCCGCGGGTCTGCCCGCCACCTCGATCGCCTGGGGACGCTGGGGCGACGGCGGCCTGGCCGCCGACGGCGCCATCGGCGACCGGCTCGACCGGGGCGGAGTGCCGGCCATGACCCCGCGGCTGGCGATCCGCGCGCTGCAGCAGGCGCTGGACCACGACGAGACCACGGTCGCCGTGGCCGACATCCAGTGGGACCGCTTCGCGCCCGGCTTCACCGCCGTACGCCGCAGCCCGTTCATCGGTGAGCTGCCCGAGGTACGCCTGCTCGAGCGGACCAGCGCCTCCGACGAGGCCACGGGAAGCGCGCCGTCGGCGGCCGAGGCACTCCGGCAGCGGCTCGCCGGAATGTCCCGGGCGGAGCAGTCCCTCGTGGTACTCGAACTGGTCCGGACGCAGGCCGCCGCGGCACTCGGCCACCCCTCGACCGCCGAGGTCGGTGCGTCACGCGCCTTCAAGGAACTCGGCTTCGACTCCCTGATCGCGCTCGAACTGCGCAACCGGCTCAACGCGGCGACCGGACTGCGCCTGCTGGCCACCCTGGTCTTCGACCACCCGACCCCCGCGGCGCTCGCCGACGTCCTGCGCGCCGAGATCACACAGGACGGCGGCGCGGCCGCGGCTCCCGGCATCACTGAACTGGAACGGCTGGAGTCCGCCCTGTCGGTGCTGGACCCGGACGCGGAGACACGGACCGACATCACGGCGCGGCTGCGGGCCCTGCTCACGAAGTGGGAGGAGACCGAGCCCGGGTCCGCACCGGACGGCGAAGCGGTGGCGGGCCGGCTCCAAGAGGCGACGCCCGACGAGGTCTTCGCCTTCATCGAGAACGAGCTCGGAATTTAGCACTACAGCGTGCGCGCACTGGCAGCGCGTCGTTCGTGACGAGAAGCATGGGTGAGGTTTTTCCAATGGCGGATGCGGATCAGGACAAGATCCTCGACTACCTCAAGCGGGTAACGGCCGATCTGCACCAGACACGGCAACGCCTTCGCGAGGTCGAGTCGCGGGAACCCGAGCCGATTGCGATCGTTGCCATGAGCTGCAGGTTCCCCGGAGGCGTCGAGTCTCCGGAGGACCTGTGGCAGCTCGTGGCCTCCGGCGGCGACGCGATATCCGGGTTCCCGACCGACCGCGGCTGGGACATCGAGTCGCTCTACGACGAGGATCCCGACCAGCAGGGCACCAGCTACACCCGTGAGGGCGGTTTCCTCACCGACGCCGGACGTTTCGACGCGGCGTTCTTCGGCATCAGCCCGCGCGAGACCCTGGGCATGGACCCGCAGCAGCGATTGCTGCTGGAGACCGCCTGGGAGGCGTTCGAGCGGGCCGGGATCGACCCGGGGACCCTGCGCGGCAGCCGGGCCGGCGTGTTCATCGGCACCAACGGCCAGACGTACCCGGAGATCCTGCAGCAGGTGCCCAAGGGCGTCGAGGGCTACCTGATGACGGGCAACGCGGCCAGCGTCGTCTCCGGCCGGCTGTCCTACACCTTCGGCCTGGAAGGCCCGGCGGTCACCGTCGACACCGCCTGCTCCGCCTCGCTCGTCGCCCTGCACCTGGCCGTCCAGGCGCTGCGCAACGGCGAGTGCACCCTCGCCGTGACCGGTGGCGTGACCGTCATGGCCAGCCCCCGCTCGTTCGTCCAGTTCAGCCGGCAGCGCGGCCTCGCCCCCGACGGACGCTGCAAGCCGTTCGCCGAGGGCGCCGACGGCACCGGCTGGGGCGAGGGCGTCGGCGTACTCCTGGTGGAGCGGCTCTCGGACGCCCGGAAGAACGGCCACCCCGTGCTGGCGGTGGTCCGCGGATCGGCGATCAACCAGGACGGCGCGAGCAACGGACTGACCGCACCCAACGGTCCGTCCCAGCAGCGCGTCATCCGCCAGGCGCTGACCAACGCCGGGCTGACCCCCGCCCAGGTCGACGCGGTCGAGGCACACGGCACGGGCACCACCCTGGGCGACCCGATCGAGGCCCAGGCCCTGATCGCCACCTACGGACAGAACCGGCCCGAGGGCCGGCCGCTGTGGCTGGGCTCGATCAAGTCCAACATCGGCCACACCCAGGCCGCCGCCGGCGTCGCCGGAATCATCAAGATGGTGAAGGCGATCGAGCACGGAGTGCTCCCGCCGACCCTGCACGTCGACCAGCCGTCCGCCAACGTCGACTGGACGGCCGGACAGGTCGCGCTGCTGACCGAGGCACAGCCGTGGCCGCAGACCGGCCAGCCGCGCCGCGCTGGCGTCTCCTCCTTCGGCGTCAGCGGCACCAACGCGCACACCGTCATCGAGCAGGCACCCGTCGAGGACACCGCGGCCGGCGCCGTCGGGAACGCCTCCACAGACGCCGTCGAGGACACCGCCACGGCCGGCGCGCCGTCCGCGCCCGGCGCCCGCCGGCAGCCCCTGCCGCTGCTGCTGTCCGCCCGCAGTGCCGAGGCGCTGCCCGCCCAGGCCGAACGGCTCCACCGGCGCGCGGCGGACGACACCGGGCTGGACCTGCTGGACCTCGGCCACTCGCTCGCGACCACCCGCGCCGCCCTCGACCATCGCACGGTCCTCTTCAGCGAGAACCGCGAGGCCCTCCTGCGTGACCTGAGCACCCTGGCCGCCGGTGACACGCCGCCCGGTGCCGTCCAGGGCGTCACCGACGAGGGCAAGGTGGCGTTCCTGTTCTCGGGTCAGGGCAGCCAGCGCGCGGGCATGGGCCGTGAGCTGTACGAGACGTATCCGGCGTTCGCCGAGGCCCTGGACGAGGTTCTCGCGTGGTTCGAACTGCCGCTGCGCGATGCGATGTTCGGCGATGAGCCCGGAACCCTGGACCAGACGGCGTACACGCAGCCCGCCCTGTTCGCGATCGGGGTGGCGCTGTTCCGGCTCCTCGAATCGTGGGGCGTCAGGCCGGACTTCGTCTCCGGTCATTCGATCGGTGAGATCGCTGCGGCGCATTGTGCGGGTGTGCTGTCGCTGGAGGACGCGTGCACGCTGGTGGCGGCGCGTGGCCGTTTGATGCAGGAGTTGCCGTCCGGTGGTGCGATGGTGGCGGTGCAGGCGGCCGAGGATGAGGTCACCCCGTACCTGACCGACCGGGTGAGCATCGCGGCCGTCAACGGCCCCGCCTCGGTGGTGGTCGCCGGTGACGAGGACGCCGTACTGGAGATCGCCGCCCGCTTCGAGGCGCAGGGGCGCAAGACTCGTCGCCTGACGGTCAGCCACGCGTTCCACTCGCCGCACATGGACGGCATGCTGGAGGCGTTCCGCGAGGTCGCGGAGCGTGTCACGTTCCATCCCCCGGTCATTCCGGTCGTCTCCAACCTCATCGGTGCCTCGCTGTCCGCCGAGGAGATGTGCGCGCCCGATTACTGGGTGCGGCACGTGCGCGAGGCGGTCCGCTTCCTCGACGGCGTGCGGTACCTGGAGGAGCAGGACGTCACCGTCTACCTGGAGCTCGGGCCGGGCGGTGTGCTGACCGCCATGGCACAGGACTGCGTGACGCGTGAGGGCGCCGCCTTCGCCCCCACCCTGCGCAAGGACCGCCCCGAGCCGCAGGCGCTGGCGACCGCCGTGGCCGAGGCACACGTCCGGGGCACGCGCGTGGACTGGGCCGCGGTCTTCGCCGGTCGCGGCGCCCGGCGCGTCGACCTGCCCACGTACGCCTTCCAGCGCGAGCTGTACTGGCCGGAACCGCCGGCCTCCTGGGTGGGCGACGTCACCTCCGCCGGACTCGGCGCCGCCGACCATCCGCTGCTCGGCGCGACGGTCGCCCTCGCCGACGCCGACGGGCTGCTGTTCACCGGCCGCCTCTCGCTGCGCACCCACCCCTGGCTGGCCGACCACGCCGTCATGGACACCGTGCTGCTCCCGGGAACCGCCTTCGTGGAGCTCGCGCTGCGCGCCGGCGACCACGTGGGCTGCGACCTGCTGGAGGAACTCACCCTCGAAGCCCCCCTGGTGCTGCCGCCACACGGCGGCGTCCAGCTGCAGCTCGCGGTCGGGGCGCCGGACGAGACCGGCCGCCGCCGGCTGACCCTGCACTCGCGGCCGGAGGATGGCGACGACCCCTGGGCCGAGACCACCTGGACCCGGCACGCCACCGGTGTGCTCACCCAGGACACCCCGGCCG
The DNA here is from genome assembly GCF_053593835.1 of Streptomyces sp. NPDC002076. Taxonomy (NCBI): domain Bacteria; kingdom Bacillati; phylum Actinomycetota; class Actinomycetes; order Kitasatosporales; family Streptomycetaceae; genus Streptomyces; species Streptomyces sp. NPDC002076. The sequence continues at coordinate 17,914 of NZ_JBSFDI010000031.1, read as the reverse complement.
CCCCCGACGACCTCGCCCAGTGGCCCCCGAGCGGCGCCACCGAGGTGCAGATCGACGGACTCTACGACCACCTCACCGACTCCGGATTCGCCTACGGGCCGGTCTTCCAGGGCCTGAAGGCCGCCTGGCAGAGCGGCGACGAGGTCTTCGCCGAGGTCGGTCTTCCCGAGCAGGCCCGGCAGGACGCCGCGCTGTTCGGTATCCACCCGGCCCTGCTGGACGCCGCCCTGCACGCCGTCGGCATCGGCAGCCTGCTGACGGAGACCGAACACGGCAGGCTGCCCTTCTCCTGGGGCGGCATCCGCCTTCATGCGGTGGGGGCTGCGTCCCTGCGCGTCCGCCTGTCGCCGGCCGGACGCGACACCGTCGCCGTCACCCTCGCCGACGACAGCGGCACTCCGGTGGCCTCCATCGACTCGCTGCTGCTGCGCCCCGTCTCGCCCGACCAGGTCCGCTCCCACGCCGCGCGCGGCACCTTCCACGACGCGCTGTTCCGCGCAGAGTGGAGCGACGCGCGGCTGCCCACCACGACAACCGTGGCAGCCGGCCAGTGGGCGCTGCTCCACACCGGCGGCTCCGCGCCCGGCACGGACGCCGACACCGGCAACGGACTCCTCGCCGGGCTCGCCCAGGCGCTGCCGACCGCCGTCACCCACCCGGGCCTGACCGCGCTCGGCCGGGCCCTGGACGCCGGGGCGCCGCTGCCCGAGGCCGTCGTGGTGCCCTTCACGACCGACACCACCGAACCGGTGCCCGCCGCCCCCGAGTCGCTGCCGGCCGCGGTCCGCGCTGCGCTGCACCGCGCCCTCGACCTGGTGCAGACGTGGCTCGCCGACGACCGCTTCACCGACTCCCGACTGGTCTTCGTCACCCGCGGCGCGATCGCCGCCCAGCCCGGCAGCGACGTGCCCGACCTCGCGCACGCACCGCTGTGGGGCCTGCTGCGCTCGGCCCAGTCCGAGCACCCGGACCGCTTCGTACTCGTCGACCTCGACGACACGGAAGCGTCCCGACTGGCCCTGCCCTCCGCCCTGGCCATGGGAGAACCCCAACTGGCCCTGAGGGACGGGTCCGTGACGGTGCCACGGCTCGCCCGGGTCGCCGCCGACCCCGCGCACATCGCCCCCGCCCTGGACCCGGACGGCACCGCACTGGTGACCGGCGCCACCGGCACCCTCGGCGCCCTCGTCGCCCGCCACCTCGTCACCGGACACGGCGTACGGCACCTGCTGCTGACCAGCCGCCGCGGCCCCGACGCCGAGGGTGCCGCGGACCTCGTGGCCGGGCTGCGGGAACTGGGCGCCGAGGTCACGCTGGCCGCCTGCGACGCGGCCGACCGCACCGCCCTGGCGGAGCTGCTGGCCGGCGTCCCCGCCGACCACCCGCTGACGGCCGTCGTGCACACCGCCGGCGTGCTCGACGACGGCGTCGTCGACTCCCTCACCCCGGACCGCATCGACCGGGTCCTGCCCGCCAAGGTCGACGCGGCGCTCAACCTGCACGACCTCACCCGCGACCTGGACCTGTCGGCGTTCGTGCTGTTCTCCGCCGCCGCGGGCACCCTCGGCGGCCCCGGCCAAAGCAACTACGCGGCCGCCAACGCCTTCCTCGACGCCCTTGCCCAGCGCCGCCGCGCCGAGGGCCGCCCGGCGACCGCCCTCGCCTGGGGCCTGTGGGCCGAACGCAGCGGCATGACCAGCGGCCTCGACGACACCGACCTGCAGCGCATCACCCGTGCCGGTGTCGCCGCACTCTCCTCCGACGAGGGCCTGGCACTGCTCGACACCGCCCTCGCGGTGGGCGAAGCGTCGCTCGTACCGATGCATCTGGACCTGGCCTCCCTGCGCGACGCCGACCCCGCGGCCGTGCCCGCCATGCTGCGCGGCCTGGTCCGCACCCCGGCGCGTCGCGTCGTGAGCGCCACGGGCGCCACCGCCGTCGGCGGGCTCACGGAGCGGCTGCTCGCCCTCGCCCCCACAGAACGCGACCGCCTGCTGACCGACCTGGTGTGCGCCCAGGTCGCCGCCGTCCTGGGATACCCGGGGCCGGAAGCGGTCGATGCGAGCCGGGCGTTCAAGGAGCTCGGCTTCGACTCGCTGACGGCGGTGGAGCTGCGCAACCGGCTCGGCACGGCCACCGGCGTCCGCCTGCCGGCCACCCTGGTCTTCGACTACCCGACGCCCGTCGCCCTCGCCTCCTTCCTGCGCACCGAGATCCTCGGCCCGGACGCCGACAGCGCGGCCCGCGGTGCGGCGGTGGCCACCGCCGCGGACGACGACCCGATCGTGATCGTCGGCATGAGCTGCCGTTACCCCGGTGGCGTCAGCACGCCCGAAGACCTGTGGCGGCTGGTCCTGGACGGCGGTGACGCCGTCTCCGCGTTCCCCACCGACCGCGGCTGGGACCTCGACGCGCTCTACAGCGACGACCCGGAACGCGCGGGCACCAGCTACACCCGTGAGGGCGGCTTCCTGCACAACGCCGCCGACTTCGATCCGGACTTCTTCGGTATCAACCCGCGGGAAGCCCTCGCCATGGATCCGCAGCAGCGGCTGCTGCTGGAGACCGCCTGGGAGGCCTTCGAGCGGGCCGGGATCGACCCGGCCTCGGTGCGCGGCAGCCGGACCGGTGTCTTCGCCGGCGTGATGTACCACGACTACCTCACCCGCCTGCCCGCCGTACCGGCGGGGCTGGAGGGCTATCTGGGCACCGGCACCGCGGGCAGCGTCGCCTCCGGGCGAGTCGCCTACACCCTCGGCCTGGAAGGTCCCGCGGTCACCATCGACACGGCCTGCTCCTCGTCGCTGGTCGCCCTGCACCTGGCCGCGCAGGCGCTGCGCACCGGCGAGTGCACGCTCGCCCTGGCCGGCGGCGTCACCGTCATGGCCGCGCCCGACACGTTCGTCGACTTCAGCCGCCAGCGCGGCCTCGCGTCCGACGGCCGCTGCAAGTCCTTCTCCGACGACGCCGACGGCACCGGCTGGTCGGAGGGCGCCGGCATGCTCCTCGTCGAGCGGCTCTCCGACGCCCGCCGCAACGGCCACCCCGTGCTCGCGATCGTTCGCGGTACGGCGGTGAACCAGGACGGTGCGAGCAACGGCCTGACCGCGCCCAACGGCCCGTCCCAGCAGCGCGTCATCCGGCAGGCGCTGGCCAACGCCCGGCTGTCGGCCGCGGAGGTCGACGCGGTGGAGGCGCACGGCACCGGTACGACCCTGGGCGACCCGATCGAGGCGCAGGCACTGCTCGCCACCTACGGGCAGGAGCGTCCCGAGGACCGGCCGCTGTGGCTCGGTTCCATCAAGTCCAACCTGGGCCACACCCAGGCCGCCGCGGGTGTCGCCGGCATCATCAAGATGGTCATGGCGATGCGGCACGGCGTCCTGCCGCGGACCCTGCACGTGGCCACCCCTTCGACTCACGTGGAGTGGTCGGCGGGCGCCGTGGAGCTGCTGACCGAGAGCCGGGAATGGCCGGAGAACGACCGGGCCCGCCGGGCCGCGGTCTCCTCCTTCGGCGTGAGCGGTACCAACGCCCACGCGATCATCGAGCAGCCTTCCGAGGCGGACACCGCCCAGCGGACACAGGACGCCCTCGTACCGCTGCCGGTGGTGCCGTGGGTGCTGTCGGGCCGGACCGAGGAGGCGCTGCGGGCGCAGGCGCGGCGGTTGCTTGACCGTGTCGCCGAGGACAGTGGTCTTGAACCGGTTGATGTGGCGTATTCGTTGGCGACGACGCGGGCTGCTCTGGAGCGGCGTGCGGTGGTCGTGGCGGGTGGCCGTGACGGTCTGCTGGCGGGGCTTGAGGCGCTGGCCGAGGGGCGCGGCGCGACCGGACTCGTGCAGGGCATCCCTGCCGGCGGCAAGTCGGCGTTCTTGTTCACCGGGCAGGGCAGCCAGCGGCTGGGGATGGGCCGGGAGCTGTACGACGCCTATCCCGTGTTCGCCGAGGCCTTGGACGAGGTTTTTGCTCGGTTCGAACTGCCGCTGCGTGAGGCGGTGTTCGGCGATGACGCTCAGCTGATCGACTGGACGGCTTACACGCAGCCCGCCCTGTTCGCGATCGAGGTGGCGCTGTTCCGCCTCCTCGAATCGTGGGGCATCCGGCCGGACTTCGTATCCGGTCACTCCATCGGTGAGATCGCGGCGGCGCATTGTGCGGGTGTGCTGTCGCTGGAGGACGCGTGCACGCTGGTCGCGGCGCGTGGCCGGCTGATGCAGGAGCTGCCCGCCGGTGGTGCGATGGTGGCCGTCCAGGCCGCCGAGGACGAGGTCACCCCGTACCTGACCGACGCCGTGAGCATCGCGGCCGTCAACGGTCCGGCCTCCGTGGTGGTCGCGGGTGACGAGGACGCCGTACTGGAGATCGCCGCCCGCTTCGAGGAGCAGGGCCGCAAGACGAAGCGCCTGACGGTCAGTCACGCCTTTCACTCCCCGCACATGGACGGGATGCTGGAGGCCTTCCGCGAGGTCGCGGAGGGTCTGTCGTACGAGGCCCCCCGTATTCCGCTCGTCTCGAACCTCACCGGCGCTCTCGCGATCGCCGAGGAGATCACCGACCCCGGCTTCTGGGTCCGTCATGTGCGTGAGGCGGTCCGTTTCCACGACGGCATCGGCACGCTCGAGGCCCAGAACGTCACCACGTTCATCGAGCTCGGCCCCGACGGTGTGCTCTCGGCGATGGCGCAGGACTGCGTCACCGGCGAGGACCACGCCTTCGTTGCGGTGCTCCGTGCGGGCCGTCCGGAGCCGGAGACCCTGACCACGGTTCTCGGGCAGGCCCACTCCCGGGGCATCGCGGTGGACTGGCAGGCCTACTACGCCGGCACCGGCGCCCGACGCGTCGATCTGCCCACGTATGCCTTCCAGCACCGGCGTTTCTGGTTGGAGGCGCCGGCGGGCTGGGTGGGTGATGTGGTGTCGGCCGGGTTGGAGGCGGCCGGGCATCCGTTGCTGGGTGCGGCGGTGGCGCTGGCCGATTCCGACGGGTTGTTGTTCACGGGTCGGTTGTCCCTGGACACGCAGCCGTGGCTGGCGGATCACGCGGTGATGGGTGCGGTGGTGCTGCCGGGTACGGCGTTCGTGGAGCTGGCGGTCCGGGCGGGGGACCAGGTCGGCTGTGACCGGCTGGAGGAGCTGACGCTGGAGGCGCCGCTGGTGCTGCCCGAGCGGGGTGCCGTACAGCTGCAGCTGGTGGTCGGCGCGCCGGACGACGACGGACGACGGCCGGTGGACCTGTACGCGCGGCCGCAGGACGCGCCGGCGGACCAGCCGTGGACGCGCCACGCCGGCGGCCTGCTGGCCGTCTCCGGCGCCCAGCGGTCCTCCGTCGACCTTTCCGCATGGCCTCCGGCGGGCGCCGAAGCCGTCGACGTCACGGGCCTGTACGAACACCTCTCCGCAGGCGGATTCGGCTACGGGCCGGTCTTCCAGGGGCTGCGGGCGGCCTGGCGGCGCGGGGACGAGGTCTTCGCCGAGGTCCGGCTGCCGGAGGACCGGCAGTCCGACGCCGGACTGTTCGGCCTGCACCCGGCACTGCTCGACGCCGCGCTGCACGCCACCTTCGTGCAGGACGGCGGCGACGGACAGGGCCGTCTCCCGTTCTCCTGGCGGGACGTGTCCCTCCATGCCGTCGGCGCGGGCGCGCTGCGGGTCCGGCTCGCCCCGGCGGGCGCCGACGCGGTGACGCTGGAACTGGCGGACATGAACGGCGAGCCGGTGGCCTCCGTCGCCGGCCTGACCCTGCGCCCGGTCTCCGCCGACCAGCTGGCCGGTGCCCGCTCCGGGCACCACGAGTCGCTCTTCCGCCTGGACTGGGCCACGGTGCCGCTGCCCGAGGCGGCGCCCGAAGCCACGGAGCACTGTGCCGTACTCGGCGACTCCGCGCTGCCGCTGCCGTACGCCGCTTACGCGGACCTGACCGCGCTGCGGGCGGTGGCCGACGCGGGCACCGCCGTTGCCGAGTACGTCCTCGTGCCCATGGGCGGATCCGCCGCCGATGACACGGCCGGTGCCGCGCGCCGGACCACCCATGAGACGCTGAGCCTGGTCCAGGCGTGGCTCGAGGACGAGCGGTTCGCCTCGTCCCGCCTGGTGTTCGTGACCCACGGGGCGGTGGCGACGCAGTCCGACGCCGGCGTGCGGGACGTGGCGCACGCCCCGGTGTGGGGTCTGGTCCGCTCGGCGCAGTCGGAGAATCCCGACCGCTTCGTCCTGGCGGACCTCGACACCGAGGCGGGATCGTACGAGGCGCTGCCCGGCGCCCTCGCGTCCGGCGAGCCGCAGTTCGCGGTGCGGCGCGGCACGGTCCACGCACCACGGCTGGCGAGGGTGGCGTCCGGCGGAAACCTGGTGCCCCCTGCCGGGGTGCCCGCCTGGCGGATGGACATCCGGGACAAGGGCACCCTGGAGAACCTGACGTTCGTCCCGTGTCCGGAGGCGTCCGGGCCGCTGCGTCCGGGCGAGGTCCGGGTCGCGGTCCGGGCGGCCGGCCTGAACTTCCGCGATGTGCTCAACGCCCTCGGCATGTACCCGGGTGACGCCGGCCTGATGGGCAGCGAGGGCGCCGGTGTCGTCGTGGAGACCGGCCCCGGAGTCACCGATCTCGCCCCCGGCGACCGGGTCATGGGCATGCTGCCCGGTGGCTTCGGTCCGCTCGTGGTGGCCGACCGGCGGATGATCGCGCCCATGCCCGAGGGCTGGACGTTCGCGGAGGCGGCGGCCGTGCCGATCGTCTTCATGACGGCGTACTACGCTCTGCGTGACCTCGCCGGCCTCCAGCCGGGGGAGTCGCTGCTGGTGCACGCCGCCGCGGGCGGTGTGGGCATGGCCGCCGTGCAGCTGGCCCGGCACTGGGGCGTCGAGGTGTACGCCACGGCGAGCGAGGGCAAGTGGGAGACGCTGCGCGGCCTCGGGCTGGCCGAGGACCGGATCGCCTCTTCCCGCACCCTGGACTTCGAGGAGACGTTCCGCGAGGCCACCGGTGGCCGCGGCGTCGACGTCGTCCTGGACTCGCTGGCCCGGGAGTTCGTCGACGCGTCACTGCGGCTGCTGCCGCGCGGCGGCCGCTTCGTCGAGATGGGCAAGACCGACGTACGGACGCCCGAGGAGGTGGCCGCCGCCCATCCCGGGGTGTCCTACCAGGCCTTCGACCTCGTCGAGGCGGGCCTTGACCGCATCCAGGAAATGCTCACCGAGCTGCTGGAGCTGTTCGCCGCCGGCGCGCTCACCCCGCCGCCGATCACCGCCTGGGACCTGCGGCGGGCGCCCGACGCCTTCCGCCACCTGAGTCAGGCGCGGCACGTCGGCAAGGTCGTTCTGACCGTTCCCGCCGAGTGGGACCCGGACGGCACCGTGCTGATCACCGGAGGCACCGGGACCCTGGGCGGTCTCGTCGCCCGGCACGCGGTCACCGCACGCGGTGCCCGTCACCTGCTCCTGACCAGCCGGCGCGGCATGGATGCGCCGGGCGCCGCGGAACTGGCCGCCGAACTGGCGGAACTGGGCGCTGAGGTCACCGTCGCCGCGTGCGACGCGGCCGACCGTGACGCGCTGTCCGCGCTGCTGGCCGGCATCCCGGCCGCACACCCGCTCACCGCCGTGGTGCACACCGCGGGCGTGCTCGACGACGGTGTCGTCGGATCGCTGAGCCCGGAAAGGCTCGATCGCGTCATGCGGCCCAAGGTCGACGCGGCGGTCAACCTGCACGAGCTCACCCGTGAGCTGGAGCCTGCGGAGTTCGTGCTGTTCTCCTCGGCCGCCGGCACCTTCGGCGGGGCCGGGCAGGCCAACTACGCGGCCGCCAACGTCTTCCTGGACGCCCTCGCCCAGCACCGCCAGGCCCGGGGACTGCCCGCCACCTCCCTCGCCTGGGGCCTGTGGGCCGAGTCGAGTGGCATGACCGGCGAGCTGGACGAGACCGACAAGTCCCGCATGACCCGCTCCGGCGTGCTCGGCCTGGCGAACGACGAGGGCCTCGCCCTCCTCGACGCCGCCCACCGGGCCGGTGACGCCCTGCTGGTCCCCATGCGGCTCGATCTCGCGCCGCTGCGACACGCCGACGCGAGCAGCGTGCCCGCGCTGCTGCGGGGCCTCGTGCGCGCACCGGCACGCCGGGCGGTCGAGGCCGGCGGTACCACGGCCGGTTCCTCGCTCAAGGAGCGGCTGCTGCGGCTGCCCGAGGCGGAGCGGGACCAGGCCCTGCTCGACCTGGTGCGCAGCCAGGTGGCCGCTGTACTCGGGCACGCCTCGCCCGAAGCGATCGAGCCCACCCGGGCGTTCAAGGACCTCGGGTTCGACTCGCTGACCGGCGTGGAATTCCGCAACCGCCTCGGCGCGGCCGCCGGGCTGCGGCTGCCGGCCACGCTGGTCTTCGACTACCCGACGCCCACCGCGCTGGGTGCCTGGCTGCGCGGTGAACTCCTCGGCGCCGAGGCCGCGAGCGCCCTGCCCACCCGGGCCGCCACCGCCGCCGCGCAGGACGACCCGATCGCCATCGTCGCGATGAGCTGCCGGTTCCCCGGCGACGTGCGCAGCCCCGAGGACCTGTGGACCCTGCTCGCCGAGGGCCGGGACGGCATCTCCCACCTGCCCGTGGACCGCGGCTGGGACCTGGAGGGCCTCTACGACCCCGACCCGGACACCGCCGGAACGTCGTACGCCCGCGAAGGCGGCTTCTTCTACGACGCCCACCACTTCGACCCCGCCTTCTTCGGGATCAATCCGCGTGAGGCGCTGGCGATGGACCCGCAGCAGCGGCTGCTGCTCGAAACCTCCTGGGAGGCGTTCGAGCGGGCGGGCATCGACCCGGCGACGCTGCGTGGCGGCCAGGTCGGAGTGTTCGTCGGCCAGATGCACAACGACTACGTGTCCCGGCTGAACACGGTGCCCGAAGGCGTCGAGGGCTACCTGGGCACGGGCGGATCCAGCAGCATCGCCTCCGGCCGTGTCTCCTACACCTTCGGTTTCGAGGGACCGGCGGTCACCGTCGACACGGCGTGCTCCTCGTCGCTGGTCGCCCTGCACCTGGCCGTTCAGGCACTGCGCAACGGCGAATGCACCCTGGCCCTGGCCGGCGGTGTCACCATCATCACCACGCCGGACGTGTTCACCGAGTTCAGCCGCCAGCGCGGCCTGGCCGCCGACGGCCGCTGCAAGCCCTTCGCCGCCGCCGCCGACGGCACCGCGTGGGGCGAGGGTGTCGGCATGCTCCTCGTCGAACGGCTCTCGGACGCCGAGCGCAACGGCCACCGGGTGCTGGCGGTCGTCCGCGGCACGGCCGTGAACCAGGACGGCGCCAGCAACGGCCTGACCGCGCCCAACGGCCCCTCGCAGCAGCGCGTCATCCGGCAGGCCCTGGCCAACGCCGGGCTGTCCGCCGCCGACGTCGACGCGGTCGAGGCCCACGGCACCGGTACCACCCTGGGCGACCCGATCGAGGCCCAGGCGCTGCTGGCCACCTACGGCCAGGACCGCCCCGCCGACCGCCCGCTGTGGCTGGGCTCCGTCAAGTCCAACTTCGGCCACACCCAGGCCGCCGCCGGCGTGGCCGGGATCATCAAGATGGTGATGGCGATGCGGCACGGTGTCCTGCCGCAGACGCTGCACGTGGACGCCCCCACCCCGCACGTCGACTGGTCGGCGGGCGCCGTGGAACTGCTCACCGAGGCCAGGCCGTGGCCGGAGACCGGGCGGGTGCGCCGCGCCGGTGTCTCCTCGTTCGGCATGAGCGGCACCAACGCCCACGCCATCGTCGAGCAGCCCCCGCAGCCCGCGGACGACAGCGCGGCGCACGACGCCGGACCGCTGCCGGCGGTGCCGCTGCCGCTGTCGGCGAAGTCCCCTGCCGCACTGCGCGCCCAGGCCGAGCGGCTCAGGGACCGTATGGCGGCCGGTCCGGACCTCTCACCCGCCGACGTCGGCTACTCCCTGGCCACCGGCCGCGCCCTCTTCGAGCACCGCGCGGTGGTCGTCGCGGCGGACCGGGACGAGGCCCTGCGCGGCCTGACGGCGCTGGCGGAGGACGGCACCACCACCCATGTGGTGCACGGCGCGGCCGGCGACGGCAAGGTGGCCTTCCTGTTCACCGGCCAGGGCAGCCAGCGGCTCGGCATGGGCCGGGACCTCTACGCGGCCTACCCGGTCTTCCGGCAGGCCCTGGACGAGGTATGCGCCCACTTCGAACTGCCGCTGAAGGACGTCCTGTTCGCCGGCGACCAGGCCCTGCTGGACGAGACCGCCCGCACCCAGCCCGCGCTGTTCGCGGTCGAGGTGGCACTGTTCCGGCTGGTCCGGTCGTGGGGCCTGGAACCCGACGTGCTGGCCGGGCACTCCATCGGCGACCTGGCGGCGGCGCACTGTGCCGGTGTGCTGTCGCTGGCGGACGCCTGTGCCCTGGTCGCCGCGCGCGGCCGGCTGATGCAGGAACTCCCCGGCGGCGGTGCCATGGTGGCCGTGCAGGCCACGGAGGACGAGGTCACGCCCCTCCTCACCGAGGGTGTGAGCGTGGCCGCCGTCAACGGCCCGCGGTCCGTGGTGATCGCCGGCGACGAGGACGCCGTCACGGACATCGCCGCGTCCTTCGACCGGCAGGACCGCCGCACCAAGCGCCTCGCCGTCAGCCACGCCTTCCACTCCCCGCACATGGACCCGATGCTGGACGCCTTCCGCGAGGTCGCCGAGGGGCTGTCGTACCGCGCGCCGCGGATCCCGCTCGTCCCGGGCCTCACCGGCGCCCTCGCCTCCGCCGAGGAGATCAGCGGCCCCGACTTCTGGGTACGGCACGCTCGCGAGACGGTCCGCTTCCACGACAGCGTCCGCACCCTGGACGCGCAGGGCGTCACCACCTACGTCGAACTCGGCCCGGACGGTGTGCTGTGCGCACTGGCCCAGGACTGTCTCACCCACGACGACGCCGTGTTCGTCCCCGCACTGCGCGAGGGACGCGCCGAGGCGTCGACGCTGACCACGGCCGTGGCCCAGGCGTTCGCCCGCGGGGCGGCCACCGACTGGACGGCGCTCTTCGACGGCAGCGGCGCACACCGCACCGACCTGCCGACCTATCCCTTCCAGCGGCAGCCGTTCTGGCTGGACGCCGGTTCCGCGCAGGGCGACGTCTCGGCGGCCGGCCTGGGCCCCGCCGACCACCCGCTGCTGGGCGCCGCGGTGGAGCTGCCCGAATCGGGGGCGGTGGTGCTCACCGGCCGGCTGTCGCTGCGCACCCACCCCTGGCTCGCCGACCACGCCGTCCTGGGCACGGTCCTGCTGCCCGGCACCGCCTTCGTCGAACTGGCACTGCGCGCCGGCGACCAGGTCGGATGCGACCGCGTCGAGGAACTCACCCTGGAAACACCGCTGGTCGTACCGGAACACGGCGGAGTGCAGCTGCGCCTGACACTCGGCGACCCCGACGGCTCGGGCCACCGCACGCTCACCCTCCACTCGCGCCCCGAGGACGCGACGGGCGAATCCTGGTCCCGCCACGCCACCGGCGTCCTGGCCCAGGGCGGCCCCGCCCCGTCGTTCGACCTCTCCGTCTGGCCCCCCGAGGGCGCCCAGCCGGTCGGGGTGACGGGCCTGTACGACGGCCTGGCCGCATCCGGATTCGGCTACGGCCCCGTCTTCCGGGGGCTGATAGCCGCATGGCGCCGGGGCGAGGAGGTCTTCGCAGAGGTGCGCCTCCCCGAGGACGCCGCCACCGAAGGCGCCCGGTTCGTCCTCCACCCCGCCCTGCTCGACGCCGCGCTGCACCCCCTCGGGCTGGACGCCGCCGGCACCGGAGAGCCCGGTCGGCTGCCGTTCTCCTTCCGCGGCGTCACCGCCACGGCCGCGGGCGCGGACGCGCTCCGGGTACGGCTGCGGCCCCTGAGCAGCGGCGAGGTGACGCTGGAGATCGCCGACACGGTCGGCACCCCGGCCGCCGTCGTAGAGGGACTCGCCCTGCGCACGGTCTCCCCGGAGCAGCTCGGCACGGCTCGCGACCCCCACCACGACGTGCTGTTCCGCGTCGACTGGGCACCGCTGACACCGGCCACCGCCGGCACGGCGGACGACGGTCCGTGGGCCGTACTCGGCGACGGTCCCGCCGGTCCGGAGCGGGCCGAGCGCCACATCGATCTGTCCGCGCTGATCAGGGCTGTGGAAGCGGGCGCACCCACACCGCACACGGTCCTGCTCGACCTGCCCGCCGGCATCACCGGGGACCTCCCCGCGACGGCACGGGCCGCCACCGCCCGCGCGCTGCACACCTTGCAGACCTGGCTCGCCGACGACCGCTTCGCCGACGCGCGTCTGGTCCTCATCACCCACGGAGCTATCGGACCCGTGGCGGATGCGGACCCGCGGGACCTGGCGCACGCCCCGCTGTGGGGCCTGGTGCGCTCCGCCCAGTCCGAGAACCCCGGCCGGCTCGTCCTCGCCGACCTCGACGGCACCGAAACCTCCTGGCACGCGCTGACCACCGCACTGGCCACCGGGGAACCCCAACTCCTGATCCGCGACGGTGCGGTACGGGTGCCGCGACTGGCCCGGACCGAGACGCCGGCGGAGGTGCCGGTTGTCGAATGGTCTTCGACGGGCACGGTGTTGGTGACGGGTGCTGGTGGTCAGTTGGGTGGGGTGTTCGCGCGGCATCTGGTGGCTGAGCGGGGTGTGCGTCATCTGTTGCTGGTCGGTCGCCGGGGTGCTGAGAGTCCGGGTGCTGCTGAACTGACGGCGGAGCTTGAGCGGTTGGGTGCCGAGGTTGTCTGGGCGGCGTGTGATGTGGCCGACCGGGTGGCGTTGGAGGCGGTGCTGGCGTCGGTGCCGGTGGAGCGTCCGCTGGCCGGTGTGGTGCATACGGCGGGTGTGCTGGACGATGGTGTGATCGGTTCGCTGAGTGCGGAGCGTGTGGAGGCGGTGCTGCGTCCGAAGGTGGATGCGGCGTGGAATCTGCATGAGTTGACCCGGGGTGCGGATCTGTCGGCGTTCGTGTTGTTCTCCTCGGCTGCCGGTGTGTTCGGTGCGGCGGGTCAGGGCAGCTACGCGGCGGCGAATGCGTTCCTGGACGCGCTGGCCGAGCATCGCAGGGCCGAGGGTCTGCCGGCGGTGTCGCTGGCGTGGGGTCTGTGGGACACCGCGGACGGCATGGGCGGCGCACTCGCCCGCACCGACCGCGAACGCATCCAGCGGGGCGGCATCACCGCACTCACCGTCGACACGGGCCTTGCCCTCTTCGACCGCGCGGTCGGCCGGTCCGCCCAACAGGCCGCCGACGCCCTGCTGGTGCCCGTCCCCCTGGACCCGGCGGCGCTGCGGGCGCAGGCGAGCACCGGGATGCTGCCGACGCTGCTGCGCGGCCTGGTGCGGGTACCGGTCCGACGTACGGCCGCGGCCGCGGACACGGCCGCCGCGGGCGAACTGGCGCAGCAGCTCACCGGACGCCCCACCGAGGAGCAGCAGGCGGCCTTGCTGGAACTGGTGCGCGGCCAAGTGGCGGCGGTCCTCGGACACCCCTCACCGGACACGATCGAGGCCGGCCGGGCCTTCAAGGAACTCGGCTTCGACTCGCTGACCTCCGTCGAGCTGCGCAACCGGCTCGGCACGGCCATCGGGCAGCGGCTGCCCGCCACCCTCGTCTTCGACCACCCGACTCCGCTCGCCCTGGCCGAGTACCTGCGCTCCGAGCTCCTGGGCGGCGCAACCGACGCCGAACAGGCCGAGAGCGGCATCACCGGCCCGATCACCGACGACGACCCGATAGCGATCGTCGGCATGAGCTGCCGCTACCCCGGCGGCGTGCAGACCCCGGAGGACCTGTGGAACCTGGTCCTGGGCGGCGTCGACGCCATCAGCGAGTTCCCGCAGGGACGTGGCTGGGACCTGGCGGCGCTGTACGACCCGGACCCGGACGGCAAGGGAACCAGCTATACCCGCGAGGGCGGATTCCTGCACGACGCGGGCGAGTTCGACCCGGCGTTCTTCGGCATCAGCCCGCGCGAGGCGGTGGCGATGGACCCGCAGCAGCGGCTGCTGCTGGAAACCACCTGGGAGGCGTTCGAACGCGCCGGGATCGATCCGGCCACGATGCGTGGCAGCCGGACGGGTGTCTTCGCGGGCATCATGTACCACGACTACGCCACCCGGATCACCTCTGTGCCCGACGGCGTCGAGGGCTACCTCGGCACCGGCAACTCCGGCAGCATCGCCTCCGGCCGCGTCGCCTACGCCTTCGGCCTCGAGGGCCCGGCGGTAACCGTCGACACTGCCTGCTCGTCGTCGCTCGTCGCCCTGCACTGGGCGATCCAGGCGCTGCGCAGCGGCGAGTGCTCGATGGCGCTCGCGGGCGGTGTGACGGTCATGTCCACTCCCGGCACCTTCACCGAGTTCAGCCGCCAGCGCGGGCTCGCGGCCGACGGTCGCATCAAGTCGTTCGCGGCGGCCGCCGACGGGACCAGCTGGTCGGAGGGCGCAGGCATGCTGCTCGTGGAACGGCTCTCCGACGCCCGCAGGAACGGCCACCCGGTCCTCGCCGTCGTACGCGGCAGCGCCATCAATCAGGACGGCGCGAGCAACGGCCTCACCGCGCCGAACGGCCCGTCCCAGCAGCGCGTCATCCGGCAGGCACTGGCGGGCGCGGGCCTGGCCGGCGACCAGATCGACGTGGTGGAGGCGCATGGTACGGGTACGACGCTGGGCGACCCGATCGAGGCGCAGGCGCTGCTGGCCACCTACGGCAAGGCCCGGGCCGAGGACACGCCGTTGTGGCTGGGGTCGGTGAAGTCGAACATCGGTCACACGCAGGCCGCGGCCGGTGTCGCCGGGATCATCAAGATGGTGATGGCGATGCGGCACGGTGTGCTGCCGCGGACCCTGCACGTGGACGAGCCGTCCCCGCACGTGGACTGGTCGGCGGGTGCGGTGGAGCTGCTGACCGAGGCGCGGGAGTGGCCGGAGACCGGCCGTCCCCGCCGGGCGGCGGTCTCGTCCTTCGGTATCAGCGGCACCAACGCCCACACCATCCTCGAACAGGCGCCCTCCGACGAGCCGGCACCTGCCGTCCGGACGGAGCCGGCACCGCGGGCCACACCCCTGGTACTCACCGCCAAGACCGCCGACGCGCTGCACGCCCAGGCCCAGCGGCTGAGGGACCGCATGGCGGCCGACCCGGACCTCTCGCCCGTAGACGTCGGCTACTCGCTGGCCACCGGACGGGCGGCCTTCGACCACCGCGCGGCGGTCGTCGGCACCGACCGGGACACCCTCCTCGCCGGCCTGACGGCTCTCGCCGAGGACGGGACGGCCACGGGCCTGGTGCGCGCCACGGCCACCACGGGCAAGCTGGCCTTCCTGTTCACCGGTCAGGGCAGCCAGCGGCTGGGGATGGGCCGGGAGCTGTACGCCGCCTACCCCGTGTTCGCCGAGGCGCTGGACGAGGTCTTCGCTCGGTTCGAACTGCCGCTGCAGGAAGCGGTGTTCGGCGATGACGCTCAGCTGATCGACCAGACGGCGTATACGCAGCCCGCGTTGTTCGCGGTCGAGGTGGCGCTGTTCCGGCTGCTCGAATCATGGGGTATCAGGCCGGACTTCGTCTCCGGTCATTCGATCGGTGAGATCGCTGCCGCGCATTGTGCGGGTGTGCTGTCGCTGGAGGACGCGTGCACGCTGGTCGCGGCGCGCGGGCGGCTGATGCAGGAGCTGCCGTCCGGTGGTGCGATGGTGGCCGTCCAGGCCACCGAGGACGAGGTGGCGCCGTTCCTGACGGACGCCGTGAGCATCGCCGCGGTCAACGGCCCCGCCTCCGTGGTCGTGGCCGGTGACGAGGACGCCGTACTGGACATCGCCGCTTCCTTCGAGGAGCAGGGGCGCAAGACGAGGCGGCTGACGGTCAGTCACGCCTTCCACTCCCCGCACATGGACCCGATGCTGGCCGACTTCCGGAAGGTCGCCGAGGGACTGTCCTACGCCCCTGCGCGCATCGCGGTCGTGTCGAACCTGACCGGCACTGTGGTGACCACCGAGGACATCACCGAGCCGGAGTTCTGGGTGCGGCACGTGCGCGAGGCGGTCCGCTTCCACGACGGCGTACGCGCCTTGGAGGCCGAGGGTGTCACCACATTCCTCGAACTCGGCCCGGACGGGGTGCTGTCGGCAATGGGCCAGGAGTGCGTCACGGGCGAGGACCGCGCGTTCGCACCCGTGCTGCGCAAGGGACGTCCCGAGACGGAGACGCCGGTGTCCGCGCTGGCCATGGCGTTCGTCCGCGGTGTGCCACTGGACTGGCGGGCCTTCTTCGCCGCCACCGACGCCAGCCGTGTGGAACTGCCCACTTACCCGTTCCAGCGGCAGTGGTACTGGCTGGACTCGGCCGCCCCGGCGGGCGGTCCCGCCGACGCGGCCGGGCTGGGTCTCGAGACCGCCGATCATCCGCTGCTGGGTGCCGCCGTTGAACTGCCCGACACGGACGGCTTCCTGTTCACCGGCCGGTTGTCGGTGGAGACGCAGCCGTGGCTGGCCGATCACGCGGTCATGGGTGCGGTGCTGCTGCCCGGCACGGCGTTCGTCGAAATGGCACTGCATGCCGGCGAACAGGTCGGCCGTGGGCACGTCGAGGAGCTGACTCTGCAGGCGCCGCTCGTCCTGCCCGAACAGGGCGGAGTGCAGCTGCGTCTCTCCGTCGGTGCCGATGACGGCGACGGCCGCCGCCCGCTGACGCTCCATTCACGAGCGGAAGGCACCGCGGCGGAGGAGCCGTGGGTGCGGCATGCCACGGGTGTGCTGGCGGAGGGTGCGGGTGAGGTGTTCCCGGTTGATCTGGGGGTGTGGCCGCCTCGGGGTGCGGAGTCGGTCGAGGTGGCCGGTCTGTATGAGTCGCTGGCGGCTTCGGGGTTTGTCTACGGTCCTGTGTTCCAGGGGCTGCGGGCGGTGTGGCGGCGTGGTGACGAGGTGTTCGCGGAGGTGAGCCTGCCGGAGGGCGGTGGGGGTGCGGCCGATGGTTTTGGTGTGCATCCGGCTGTTCTGGATGCGGTGTTGCATGCGATCGGGCTGGGTGGTCTGGTGGCGGACACCGGTCAGGGGCGGTTGCCGTTTTCGTGGTCGGGTGTGACGTTGCACGCCGTCGGCGCCACCGCAGTCCGGGTACGACTCGGCCGTGCCGGCCAGGATGCCGTGACCCTGCAACTCGCCGACACGACCGGGACACCGGTGGCCTCGGTCGACTCCCTCGCCCTCCGCTCGGTGTCCCCGGAACAGCTGCGTGCCTCCGGGGACGGTGCGGCGGAGTCCCTCTTCCGCGTCGAGTGGACGCCGGTCACGGTGCCGTCGGGTGCCGAGCCGGACGGCGGATGGACCCTGGTCGACCACCAGGACCTGGATGCGCTCGATGTGGTGCCGGGGACGGTGGTGGTGGACGGGCTGACGCCGTGTGGTGGGGTGGTGTCTGCCGGGGTGGTGCGTGAGGCGGTGCGGCGGGCGCTGGCTGTGGTGCAGGGCTGGCTGGCCGGGGAGCGGTTCGCCGGGTCGCGTCTGGTGGTCGTCACGCGTGGTCTTGCGGGTGCGGCGGTGCGTGGTCTGGTGCGGTCGGCGCAGTCGGAGAATCCGGGCCGGTTCGTGCTGCTGGATGTGGATGAGTCGGTGTCCGGGATCGATCCGGCGTGGCTGTCCGTGCCGGAGCCCGAGCTGTCGGTCGATGCGCGGGGTGTGCGCGCGCCGCGGCTGGTCCGGACCGAGACGCCGGCGGAGGTGCCGGTTGTCGAATGGTCTTCGACGGGCACGGTGTTGGTGACGGGTGCTGGTGGTCAGTTGGGTGGGGTGTTCGCGCGGCATCTGGTGGCTGAGCGGGGTGTGCGTCATCTGTTGCTGGTCGGTCGCCGGGGTGCCGAGGCGCCCGGAGCCGCCGAATTGACGGCGGAGTTGGAGGCGTTGGGTGCCGAGGTTGTCTG